>CAJUTB010000006.1 GCA_910589315.1 uncultured Oscillibacter sp.
TTTTCTCTCGCCAGAGAAAAGAAAATGGGGGGTTCAATTTTGGACCAGCCATTGCGAATGGCTGTCTTGCCCCCGCGCCGTGAGGCGCGCCCGCCATTGCTGGCAGCAATGAAAAAAATTCTTCTTGACAAGAAACCTTGTTCGAGTTATAATGACGATCGAACACAAGAGCGATAACCCGCCAAACATTCGGCGGCAGGGAGGTAGTTTTGATGTCAAATTGGACCCTCTTTTTCACATTTACCGGTGTAGCCGTTACCACGGCCCAGCTCTTTCGTTTTGTCGATTTTATCGAACGGTCGTCCAAAGAACATATCGTTTTCCAGGGAAAGCTCCAACTCCTGGAAAAACTGAAGGAAAAACTATGGACGTTCTGGAAAAACTAACCATCCTCACTGCCGCCGCCAAATACGATGCGGCCTGCACGTCCAGCGGTGCGCGGAGGACCGCCAAAAAAGGAGCCATCGGCAACACCGCTTCCGCCCCCGCCGGCTGCTGCCACTCCTTTTCCTCCGATGGACGCTGCGTCACGCTGCTCAAAGTCCTCCTTACAAACCGCTGTGTCTACGACTGCAAATACTGCGTCAACCGGCGGAGCAACGAGGCGGAACGCGCCGCCTTCACCCCCGAGGAGCTGGCCGACCTCACCATTAGTTTTTACCGCCGCAATTATATTGAGGGCCTGTTTCTTTCCTCCGGTGTGTTTCGCAGTCCAGACTATACCACCGAGCTAATGATTCGGACCCTTACGCTCCTGCGGGAACATTACCGCTTTAACGGCTATATTCATGCCAAAGCAATTCCCGGCGCATCCCCGGAATTGATCGAGCGTCTGGGCTTTCTGGCAGACCGCCTCAGCGTCAATATCGAACTGCCGTCCGAAAACGGCTTGAAAAGCCTCGCGCCGGATAAAAGCAAACGGTCCATTTTAACCCCCATGCGGCAGATCCAGAGCCGGAACCGCCAGAGCCGGGAGGAATTGGTCAAATACCGCCACGCGCCCCGCTTCGCGCCTGCCGGACAGAGTACCCAGCTCATCGTAGGAGCTACCGCCGACACCGATTTTCACATTCTCCGGCTGTCGCAGGGCCTCTATGACCGCTACCAGCTCAAACGCGTCTTTTACTCCGCCTATGTGCCGGTGGTGGAACACGCCCTGCTCCCGGCCAAGGATGTCAAACCGCCCCTCCTGCGGGAACACCGGCTCTATCAAGCCGACTGGCTCCTGCGGTTCTATGGCTTTCGGGCAGAGGAGCTTCTCGACGAGGCCCATCCCGATTTTGACACCCGCGTAGACCCGAAATGCAGCTGGGCCCTGGCGCACCTGGACTTTTTCCCAGTGGAGGTCAACACGGCGGACTATGAAGCCCTTCTCCGGGTTCCCGGCCTGGGCGTCACATCGGCAAAACGGATTTTGTCCGCCCGGCGGCTGGGGCCTCTCCATACCAGCCAGCTGTCCAAATTAGGCGTCGTGATGAAACGGGCGCAGTATTTCCTCACCGCCTCCGGACGCATGGCCGACGGCCTGCGCTTTACGCCCGACAGCCTTCTGCGGGGCCTCATTGCCGCCGAAAAACCGCTGCTGCCGGAACCGGATTGCGTGCAGCTCTCCCTGTTCGACCCAGCCACCGCGTAAGCGTCCCGGAGGTTTTTATGGAAGTCATCTATCAATACGACGGCAGTTTCGAGGGCTTTCTCTGCTGCATCTTCGACAGCTACCTATATAAAGAAATCCCCGCCGCAATACAATGCGGCGAGGAGGAGGCGTTTACGCTGTTTGCCTCGCGGGCGGTAGCGTCCGACCGGGACCACGCGGCGCGGGTGCTGCGGAAGGTTTCCGCCTGCGCGCCGGAGGCGGGGCGGCTGCTCTGGCACGGCTTTCTCACCTGCCTGCCGGAAAAAGAACAGTACCTTTACCGCTTTGTGGCAAAGCTCCTGCGGGATGGGCCGGGGTTCCTGCGGGACCGCTCGGACGAAACCCTGTTTCCCGTTGCACGGGCCGTCCAGCACCTGCTGGGCGAGGTGCATTTGCTCAAGGGCTTTGTCCGCTTTTCCGAACTGGGCGGCGTCCTGGGCGGCGAAATCGAGCCAAAAAACCAGGTTCTGCCCCTTCTGCGGGGCCACTTCTGCGCCCGCTATCACAACGAACGCTTTTTCCTCTACGACCGCACCCACAAAGAGGCCCTTTTCTATGCGGAAGGCAAAGCCGTCATTCAGCCCCTGGACCATTTCCAAATGGCGCAGCCGGATGAGACGGAAGCCCATTACCGCACTCTCTGGAAGCGTTTTTATGACACCGTTGCCATCAAAGAGCGATACAATCCCCGCTGCCGCATGACCAATATGCCCAAACGCTATTGGAACACCATGACGGAATTCCAGGGCGAGGACTACTTCAAGCCCCGAACGCCTCCCGCAGACGCTGCAATCCCCGGCGTTCCAACCGCGATACCTGCACTTGGGACACCCCCAGAATCCGGGCCGTCTGCTCTTGCGTCAGCCCCTTGAAATACCGCAGAAGAATGGTCATGCGCTCCTTTTCCGGGAGCTTGTCAATGGCTTCCCGTAGGGCGATGCGCTCCACAAGACTCTCCTCCGGGGCTTCCGTGCCGAGCGCGCCTTCCAGCGTCAGGCCGTCCGCCGTCTCCTGCTGCAAGGACTCCGGCGCGTCGGTGGCCAGGTCCGTCTGGGCGATTTCCTCCGGCGTCAGGCCCGTAGCCTCCGAAAGCTCGGACAAGGCCGGTTCCCGGCCCAGCGTATGGCGCAGGCGTTCCCGCGCACTGTACAGGGTCTGGGCCTGTTCCCGGATGCTGCGGCCCACCTTCAAGGCTCCGTCGTCCCGGAGAAAGCGGCGGATTTCTCCCGCGATTTTCGGGACGGCATAGGTGGAAAAACAGGTGCCGTAATTGAAATCAAAGCCCTGCACCGCCTTGAGAAACCCCAGACAGCCCAATTGATACAGGTCGTCCGGCTCCACGCCCCGGCCGTAATAACGCCGGACCACGCTCCAAATCAGGCCGTTATTTTCAATCACGGCCTGTTCGCAGGCGTCCCGGTCCCCCTGCTGCGCCGCCCGGAGCAGCTCCAATGCCGCGCTCATTTTGGCGCGCGGATGCGGGACGAGAGTTTTTTCTTCATGACCACCGTTGTCCCCTTGTTCACAACTGACCGGACCATTACCTGATCCATAAAACTCTCCATGATGGTAAAGCCCATGCCGCTGCGCTCCTGACCGCCGGTGGTGTACATGGGTTGCCGGGCCTTGTCCACGTCCGGAATCCCCCGGCCATGGTCCCGGACGGTCAGTTCTAATACGTTCTCCGGACAGATTCGGATTTTCAGCAGAACTTTGCCGATGCTGTCCGGATAGGCGTGGACGATGGCGTTGGTCACGGCCTCGCTGACGGCGGTCTTGATGTCTTCCAGCTCATTGAGAGTAGGGTCCATCTGGGCGGCAAAGCAGGCCGCGGCGGACCGCGCAAAGTTCTCGTTCCGGCTCTGGCTGGGGAACTCCATGACCACTTCGTTGGCTGCCTTGGTTTTCATTATGTAAACCTCCTTACTTGATTGTCACCAGCCGGCTGACGCCGGCCGCATCCAGAACCCGTTTTGCCTGGGGCGGGATGTTACGCACCAGAAGGCTGCCGTCCAGGAGCTGCATCCGCTGCTGTGCCCGCAGAATCAGGGCGATGCCGCTGCTGTCCATAAAGGTGACGCCCTCCAGATCCAGCACCAGTTTTCGCGGAAGCGCGGCATCCAGAGCCATTTCCAGTTCCCGGAGAGCGTTGCGCGCACCGTGGTGGTCCAGTTCTCCATTCAGCTCCAGGAGCAGGTTGCGGTCTGCGCTTTTTGCCAGGATTTCCATAGAGATTCCCCCTTTTTCCCAGATGACGGCCGGTGCGCCAGGCTTGTCCGGACACAGGAATCCAGCCGCTGCCTTTTTTGGTATCATAGCATTTTCAGCCAAGAATTTTTGTCGAATTCTTGGTTGCTTTTTGCATTTTTCGCGCAAAAACCCAGCGTTTTTTCGGAATTAGTTTTCACACTCCGCCGTTTTTCCGGAAAAAAAGAAAATGACTGGAATTTACAGCTTGTCTGTGGTATACTCTTAAAACAAGTTTGTCTGGACAGGCAAAACGAATTCAAATTTAGGAGCGTGAGATCTTTGACGCTGCTTTCCTCCATTCTGCTGGGAGCCATTCAGGGCATAACGGAATTCCTTCCAGTATCCAGCTCCGGTCATCTGGCGATTGCGGAACATTTGCTGAACATTTCCGACGCGTCGAAAGTGCCTGAGTTTTTTGACGTGCTGCTGCACCTGGGCACGCTGGCGGCGGTGTTCGCGGCCTACTGGGACGACATCCGGGACATGATTCTGGAATTTTTCCTGGGCGTCCGCGATCTGGCCCGCCGCTCGACGCCGGTTCCGGTTCCGCCTGCCCGGCGGATGATTCTTCTGATCATCGTGGGCACGCTTCCGCTTTTTGCGGTGCTGCCAATCAAGGACACGGTGTCCGGCCTGGGGGACAATATGTACTTTGTAGCAGGGGCGCTGCTGATTACGGGCTGTCTGCTTTTCGCCAGCGACCACGTGGGCCGGGGCCGTAAAACGGAGAAATCCGCCTCCATGCTGGATGCGCTGATGGTAGGTATAGGGCAGGCGATTGCCACCTGTCCCGGAATTTCCCGTTCCGGCACAACCATTACGGCAGGCTGTTTTATGGGCTTTGAGCGAAAATTCGCCGTCCGCTACTCCTTCCTGCTGTCCATTCCGGCCATCCTGGGGGCAAATATCCTGAGCCTGAAGGACGCGCTGGAAGCGGGCGTTCTCTGGGAGGAAGTGCCCGTGTATCTGGTGGGGGTGCTGGTGTCCGCCGTAGTGGGATACGCCTGTATCCGGCTGCTGAAATTCGTCGCCGGCAAGGGGAAATTCGGCTTCTTCGCCTATTATTGCTGGCTGGCCGGAATTGTCACCATGGCGTTGATTTTTACCCAGAAGTAAGTGATATTTCATAGATTTCAATCATTCAGGAGGTACTTACCGTGGCTTCCTCATCGCGAAAGAAAACTGCCGCCGGGAAATCGAAATCCGGCGGCGCAAGAAAGGCCCCGCAAAAACAGCCCATCCGCCGGGAGGTAGGGGCCGGCGTGCTCTTTGTGCTGACGCTGTGCATTCTGGTCAGCTACCTGGGCATCAGCGCGCTGTTTATCGACTGGCTTGCTAAACTGCTCAAGGGCCTTTTCGGCTACGGCTACTGGATTGCAGGGCCGTCGCTGCTGCTGGCGGGACTCATTCTGCTGTTTCACCGGGGCCGTCCCGTGCAGCTTCGAGTGACGTGCTCGCTGCTGCTGCCGGCGCTGTTTGGCTCGCTGGTCCATATGGCGTTCTGCAAGGAGCTTTATGAGCCGTCGTTTTTCAAAATGCTGGGAAGCATTTGGAACGACGGCATTGCCCTGAAGTCCGGCGGAGTGGTTTCGGGCGTGCTGGCGAATGCCTGCGTGGCCGTTTTTTCCAAGCTGGCGTCCGTGATTTTGTTTACAGTGCTGTTTGTGACGCTGCTGCTGATTGCCCTGCGTCTTGCGCTGGCTCTGCTAGCGGAAAAGCGCCGCCAGCGTCCGCAGTATGAGTACGAGGAGGACTTGTGGGAGGACGCTTATACCGAGCAGGCTTCCGCGCCCAAACGCCGCGGAAGTCCCAAAGCACAGATTGACATTCCTCTGGACGGCGAGGAAGAACCGAAGCCGCCCAAAAAGGAACCAGGCCGTTTTACCAGCTTCTTCCGCCATAAGTCGGACCAGCAGCGGACGCCGGACGAAGTTCTCTCCCCCCCGCCGCCCCAGGAGCCGCCCGACCCGGAACCGCCGGTCCAAAAGGCCGAACGCCTGCCGCCGTATCCGCCGCTTGCGGATACGACCCGCCCGCTGCGTACGGCCTCCAGCCATAAGGACCCGGAGCCGTCCGCCGCGCCGGAACCGCCTGCGCCCGAACCCCTTGCCCCGGAACGGGCCATTCCAGAGCCTTCCATGCCGGAACCGGGACTCTCCGTTCCCGCGCCGGAGCCGCCGCCTCCTGCGCCGGACCCGGAACCGGACCCCATCATTCTCCCGGAACCTGCGGGCTTCCGGGGAAGCAAGGCTGAGACGGCCCGGGAGGTCGCGGCCCAGACGGCCGCCGTAGCGGCAGAAATCCAGCGGAAGCTGGCCAGCGGCGACGGGGATTACCTGTTCCCGCCGGTGGATTTGCTGAAGGAAAACCGAGGGGAAAATCACATCGAAGCCGGTGCGGAGCTGCGGAACAACTCCCGCCGCCTGGCGGAAACCCTGGCGAGCTTCAACGTGGACGCAACGCCGGGAGATGTCATTCACGGCCCGTCCATTACGCGGTATGAATTCGTATTGAGCCGGGGCGTGAAGCTGTCGAAAATTACGAATTTATCCGATGATATCGCGCTGGCCCTGGGCGCGTCCGGGGTGCGGATTGCTCCGGTGCCGGACAAGAGTTCCGTGGTGGGCATTGAGGTGCCCAACAAGCAGGTGACGCCCGTTTTGATTCGGGATGTGATCGAGTCCCGGGAATTTATCGAGCACCCGTCTCAAACCGCCTTTGCCATTGGACGGGACATCGGCGGGCGGAACATCGTGGGGGATATCAACTCCCTGCCTCACGTCCTGATTGCCGGTACGACGGGTTCCGGTAAATCCGTCTGTACAAACTCGCTGATTATCAGCCTTTTATACAAGTCCACGCCGGACGAAGTGCGGTTTATCATGGTGGACCCCAAACAGGTGGAACTGGCCCCGTATAACGGGATTCCACATTTGCTGATTCCGGTGGTGACGGACGCCAAAAAAGCCGCTGGCGCGCTGCAATGGGCGGTTTTTGAGATGAACAAGCGGTATTCCACCTTCAAGGAACTGGGCGTAAAGAAGCTGGAGGAGTACAACCGCCTGGCCGACAGCCGGGAGGACATGGAGCATATGGCCGCCGTGGTGGTAGTGATCGACGAGCTGGCGGACCTGATGATTGTGGCCGGAAAGGAAGTGGAGGACTCCATTTACCGCGTGGCACAGATGGGACGCGCAGCGGGAATTCATTTGGTGATTGCCACCCAGCGGCCTTCTACGGACGTAATCACCGGCGTAATCAAGGGCAACATCCCCAGCCGGATTGCCTTTGCGGTGGCGTCGTCGGTGGACTCCCGGATCATTCTGGACGAAACCGGCGCGGAAAAGCTGGTGGGCCGGGGCGATATGCTCTACGCGCCCCTGGGGGCCGGACGCCATACCCGCGTGCAGGGCTGCTTCATCTCGCCGGAGGAAATCGAGCGGGTGGTTGATTTCGTAAAGCAGACGGGCGAGGTCCATTATTCGGACGAGGTGCTTGCGAAAATTGAAGAATCCGTTCAGGAGAAGGGCGGAGGAAGCAGCAAGGGCCCGTCGGCGGAACCGGACAAGGAGATCCATGACGAGTTGCTACCTGCGGCGGTGGAAGTGGTGCTGGAGGCGGGAAGCGCGTCGGTTTCGATGCTGATGCGCCGCCTGCGGATTCACTACAACCGGGCGGGCCGCCTGATCGACCAGATGGAACAGCAGGGCTTTATCGGCCCCTATGTCGGTTCCAAGGCCAGGGATGTGTTGATCACACGCGCCCAGTGGCAGGAGATGCAAATGGGAAGCCGTGAAGAAGTGGACCCTCCCGACGAGGATGCCATACAGTAAAAACAACCGCCGGCGTGCCGGGAGACTGCTCCAGTCTCACGGAATGCGCCGGCGGTTTTGCTACGCCAGCTAATCGGACGCCGCGCGAAATTCTCGAAGCTCCAGAAAAAACGTGGATTGCACTTTTCTTCCGTTTGTGCTAGGATAACAGAGTATTATTGCGTTCCGGCGCGCCGGGACAGAAGATCGAGGTATACAAAATGGAAAATACGAAGAAAAGAATCCTGAGCGGAATTCAGCCTTCCGGCGATTTGACCCTTGGCTCTTATTTGGGAGCCATTCGGAACTGGGCGGCTTTGGCGGAGGAATATGACTGTTACTACATGATGGCGGATCTCCATACCCTGACCGTCCGGCAGGTCCCGGCGGAGCTGCGCCGCCATACGCTGGTGCAGGTGGCGGCCCTGATTGCCTGCGGTCTGGACCCGGAAAAAAATGTGCTGTTTGTCCAGTCCCACGTCCCGGCCCACGCGCAGCTTGCCTGGGTTCTGGACTGCTACACCATGTTCGGAGAACTCTCCCGCATGACGCAGTTTAAGGATAAGTCCGCGAAAAATGCCGACAATATCAATGCGGGCCTGTTCACCTATCCCGCCCTTATGGCGGCGGACATCCTGCTCTATCAGGCCGACCTGGTGCCGGTGGGCGGCGACCAGAAGCAGCACGTAGAAATTTGCCGGGATATCGCAAACCGGTTCAACGGCATTTACGGCGAGACCTTCAAAATCCCCGAGCCGTATATCCCGCCGGTGGGCGCGCGGGTCATGAGCCTGACTTCGCCGGAAAATAAAATGTCCAAGTCCGACAAAGACCCCAGCGGGTGCGTTTATATGCTGGAAAAGCCGGAGGACATTCTCCGGAAATTCAAAAAGGCGGTCACGGACTCGGACGCCTGCGTCCGCTATGACCCGGCGGAAAAGCCCGGCGTGTCCAACCTGATGCAGATTTACGCCGCCGCCACGGGCCGGACCTTCGAGGCCATTGAGGCGGAATTTGCCGGAAAGGGATACGGCGATTTCAAAAAGACCGTAGGCGAGGCGGTGGTGGAGCTGCTGCGCCCCATCCGGGAGGAAACCGAACGCCTTCTGTCGGATAAGGCGTATCTGGAAACCGTATACCGTTCCGGCGCGGAGCGGGCTGCGCAGGTTGCAAACCGGACGCTGGGCAAGGCGTATAAAAAAGTGGGCCTGCTGTCCCGCTGAGGAGAACGAAAATGGTAATCGAAACGCAGCTGATCGGATATGTGGTACTGGCGTTGCTGGCGGCGCTGATGGTCAGTTTTTTAATGACTCCCGTGGTGAAAACCTTCGCCTATAAAATCGGCGCGGTGGACGTGCCCAAGGACAGCCGCCGGATGCACAAGATCCCCATTCCCCGGCTGGGAGGGCTGGCGATTTTCATCGGCTTTATGGTGAGCATCCTTTTGCTGGTGGACATTCGCGGAAACGCCCAGTTGCAGAGCATTCTGTTGGGAGCCGTGATCATCGTGGTCCTGGGCGTGGTGGACGACATCATGGCCCTGCCCGCCATGCTGAAATTTGTGGTGCAGATTATTGCGGCATTGATTCCCGCCCTGAATGGCGTGGTGATTCAGGCGTTTTCCAATCCCAACGTTTTTTCCGACAACCCTTACTGGGTGCTGGGAATGCTCTCGGTTCCCTTTACGGTGCTTTGGATTGTGGCAATCACCAATTCCGTGAACCTGATCGACGGCCTGGACGGTCTGGCCAACGGTGTTTCGGCCATTTCCGCAACGACGATGCTGGTGATCGCACTCCTGGCCTCGGAGGCGCAGGTGGCTATCGTTATGGCGGCGTTGGTAGGGGCCTGCGTGGGCTTTATGCCTTACAACCTGAACCCTGCGAAAATGTTCATGGGCGACACCGGCGCGACGTTTCTGGGCTATATTCTGGCAACCATGTCCATCCAGGGCCTGTTCAAGTTCTACGCCGTGATTTCCTTCGCCGTGCCGTTCCTGATTCTGGGTTTGCCGATCTTTGATACGTCCTTTGCCTTTATCCGCCGCATTGCCCACGGTCAGAGTCCGATGCACGCCGACCGGGGCCACATTCATCACCGCTTGATTGATATGGGCCTGAACCAGAAACAGGCTGTGGCGACGCTGTATGTGATTTCCGCCATTCTGGGCCTGTCTGCCGTGGTGCTGACCACGGGAGGCGAACAAAAAGCTATGTTGTTTTTCGCTGCGCTCTGTATTGTGGCCTTTGTGGCGGCGCGGGTCGTATTTCCGAAAGAACTCCATATGGAAATACAAGAGGAAGTGGAAGAATTGACGGAACGTTCCGAGCATCCAAAGCCGGAACCCGTCGAGCCGCCCCAGGGCGCGGAAAAGGAGGAGTGACCATGCTGCGGGTTATGAGCGTGTTCGGCACGCGCCCGGAGGCCATCAAAATGTGCCCGCTGGTGAAGGAGCTGGCGGCGCGGCCAGGGATCGAAAGCCTTTGCTGCGTCACGGCCCAGCACCGGCAGATGCTGGATTCCGTACTGGAGGTCTTCGGCGTAAAGCCGGACTGTGACCTGAATATCATGACGCCCCGGCAGACCCTTTCCAGCATTACCAGCAAATGTCTTGTGGGGATGGACGAGGCCGTTGAGCGGCTGAAACCAGACTTG
Organism: uncultured Oscillibacter sp.; assembly: GCA_910589315.1. Taxonomy (GTDB): domain Bacteria; phylum Bacillota; class Clostridia; order Oscillospirales; family Oscillospiraceae; genus Oscillibacter. The sequence continues at coordinate 10,354 of CAJUTB010000006.1, forward strand.
ATTCTTGTCCATGGCGACACCTCCACCACATTCGCGGGGGCGTTGTCGGCGTTTTACCATCAAATACCGGTGGGACACGTGGAAGCGGGCCTTCGGACCTACGACAAATTTTCGCCCTTCCCAGAGGAAATGAACCGGGTATTAACCTCCCATCTGGCGGATATGCACTTTTGCCCCACGGCGGGAAACCGGGAAAACCTCGTCAAAGAGGGCCACAGGCGCAATTTGTTCATTACCGGCAATACCGTGATTGACGCGCTGAAAACCACCGTGCAAAAGGACTATCATTTTTCCACCGAGGCGCTGAACGCACTGCCGTACAGCGAAAAAAAGGTGCTGCTGATCACCTGCCACCGGCGGGAGAACTACGGCGAGCCGATGAAAAATATCCTGATGGCTCTGCGTCAAATCGCGGAGAGCCGCCAGGATGTGGAGCTGGTGTATCCGGTGCATCTGAGCCCGGTGGTGCGGGAGGCGGTGGACCAGTACCTGCGGGGCGCGCCCCGGGTGCATCTGATCGACCCTCTGCCCGCCGGCGAAATGCACAATCTGATGGCCCGCTGTTACTTGGTTCTGACGGACTCCGGCGGCTTGCAGGAGGAGGCCCCGGCTCTGGGAAAACCGGTGCTGGTGCTGCGGCGGGAGACGGAACGTCCGGAGGCTGTAGCCGCCGGAACCGTGAAGCTGGCAGGAATTGTGCAGGATGATATCGTAACCATGACGGAACGCCTGCTGACTGACCGGAGAGCCTATGAGGCGATGGCCCATGCGGCGAACCCCTACGGCGACGGAAACGCCTGCCGGAGAATCGCGGACGCCATTGAATGGCGGTATGGGCTGCGGCCGGAATACCCGGAGGATTATCAGGCATAAGGAGCGTATGGACAAACGAAATTTGAACTGGGTCACCTGGGGCTTCCTGCTTCTGGGAATTACCGTGATGGGGCTGATGCTGAGCGGAAGCCTGCGCCGGAGTTCTCACATCACCCTTCCCCCGCCGGGCGCCGGCACGAGCCAGGCGGCGGAGGAGGACCCCTTCGCCGACAATGTGCTGACGGTGGTGGAAATCACGCCGGAAACGGTACAGGCCGCCATTGAAAGCCTGTACCGTCCGGAACGCTACCGCCGGACCGTGACTGTGGAGCAGATCTGGAACGGCGGCAGCGGCATCTATGAAATTTACGCCGCCGTCAGCGGCAACTGGACGCGGACCGACCGCACCTTCCCCAACGGCCCAGCCCGGCATACCATCACCGACGGCCAAAACATCTATATCTGGTATGACGGCGAAGACGCCGTCTATGCGGCTCCGTCGGGGAACCTACCGCCAGATACGGAGCAGTTTATGCCTACGTACGAGGACATTCTGGAACTTCCCACAGAGGACATCCTGACGGCCGATTACCGGATGCTGCTGAACATCCGCTGCATCTACGTGGAAACCGCCGAGCGGGAGGGCCATACCATGCGCTTCTGGGTCAGCGTGGAGACGGGACTGCTGATTGCGGCGGAACGGCTGGCGGGAGAAAATACCGTGTACCGCATGGGCGCGCCGTCGCTGGACGAGACGGAACCAACGCTGGAAGATTTCACGCTTCCAGATGGAACGGTCCTGTTTCGCGGACTGGAGTCCACATCATGAAAGCTCTTTTTGCCTACTTTTTCTCTCGAGAAAAAGTAGGTCCTTTTTGCCCCTTTTTCGAGAAAAAGGGGGGCCGCTACTTATAATATTCTTCCGGCCAGATGTAGAGTGTAATTCCGCCCAGCTCAGCGTACTCGGTAAACCGCGGTACCAGGGCGGGAATATCATACCGCTGGGAAACCACCGTATCCAAATACAGACAGGAGAGATTCTTCATAGTCGCAAGAACTTCCAGACCGGTGAGATTCGGATTTCCATACAAATCCAGATTCCAGGCACGGCAGAACTCCAAATCGCTCAGGTCCGTGATGCCCGTGTTGCTCAAATCCAGCATCCCCAGACGCTTGCACTTGCGAAGACAGGCAAGCGCACCGGGCTCCAGCGGATTTCCGCGAAGGTCCAGCTCGTGAAGATTTCGCAGCTCCCGGAGGGGTTCCAGACTGACCACCCGATTTCCGGTGAGCGAAAGGGCAGAAAGCTGCTCCAGCTTTGCCAGAGGGGAGAGATCGGAAATCAAATTGAACGACAGTCCCAGCCGCTTATACTGCGGCAGACCCGCCAACGGTGTCAAATCTTCAATGTCATTCCGGCGGAAATCCACCTGCCGTAAATTCGTCAGCCCGTCCAAAAAGCACAAATCCCGAATCCTGCTGTCCAGCTGATTGAAATACTTTTTCTCCGTCAGCCGGATGGCCTGGGCCAGAAGCGGCGCGTCCTCCGGCGAAACGGAAACCGATTCCGGATCGCCTGCCAGAACGGCGCGGGCCAGTTCGTTCAAACGCCGCATTTCCGCCGGGTCCTCCCAATGGACCCGGTTTTTATTCAGCTGATTCCGCAGAGCCTGGGAGGAAATCCAATCCTCCTTCCGCCGTCCCCAACGCCAGAAGCGGGAGGACTGGGCCGCCCGCAAAGCGGCAAGCTCCGGGTTGCTTTCTTCCGGCAGGGGCCGGAGAGCCGAAACCAAACGGTCATACAGATAGTTTCCGTTGTTCCTTCTGGGACTGGTGTAGTGAAATTCCGGTTCGCTTCCCCCGGTCCCGCCTTTCGGGAGGGGCTTGCGGTGGCGGTCCAGCCAGCAGGCGCATTTGAATACCGGGTCCTCCGACCAGACGGGACCGCGCCGGAAGAGGTCCAGAAACCGCTGGAAAATGGGCGCGGGCTGTTCCACGCCCGTCAGACAAAACTGCAAATAGTCCCCCAGGGTTCCGTCAAGCACCAATTCCAGCCACTGGGAGAAAGAACAGGCAGGCGCACGGACTGCGCCGAAGGTCCCCATCGTCCAGACTTCGCCCCGGAAGGGACCGTTGAGAATCAGGGACCAGCCCAGGTCCGCGCCGCCCATCAACAGCCACTGGCCCGGCAGGTTTTGAAAATCAAACGCGCCGTCGTCCTGTATAAAACTCTCCGTGAGCGGAAAGGTCTGCCGTAAATTCTTGTGGGTGCTGTGCAGAATGTGAAAACTTCGCCAGTAACGCTGGGTCAGGAAGGAGGGCATATAGCCGCCGTCGGCGGCCTGGGTGATGATTCTGGCGTAATCCAGCGGCAGGACGACGCCGCAGGAGGCTTCAAAGGACGCCAGCCATCCCTGGGATACGGGCGGGTCCAGACCAATCAGCGTGGGAAAACTCCGGCGCATGGCGTCCAGCTTTTGACAGGCGCGCCGGATTTGTTCGTCAAGTGCGTACATGAAAACACTCCTTTCGGCAGGCTGTCACATAAATTGACACAAGAGAATGGGGAGGAAGATGGCGGGGATGTAGTTCATGACCTTCAGCTTGGCGATGCCCAGGAGATTGATGCCCAATCCCATAATCAGCACCGACCCCACGACGGTCATTTCGGGAATTGTAGACGCGTTTTGCTGGAGGACAGGGGCCACAAGGCTGGCCAGACACGCGATGCCGCCTTCCAGAACCAGCACGGATACCGCCGCCATCAAAACGCCGATGCCCAGAGAAGATGCAAAGATCATGGAGGAGACAAAATCCAGGGCGGCTTTTGTGAACAGCATTTCATGGTTTCCGGTCAGGCCGTCATTCAGCGCGCCGACAATGGTCATAGCCCCGACGCAGAACACAAGGGAGGCGGTGACAAAGCCTTCAGCCAGAGAGGTTTTTCCGCTGCTTTTCTGGAATTTTCTTTCCAGGCGTTCCGCAAAACGGTTCAGATGCCCGTCCAAATCCAAAAGTTCTCCGATCACTGCGCCAGCAGCCACGGAAATAATGATGATCAGGGGATTTTCGCCCCCCAGCATCCCGGTAATGCCAATGAACAGCGTACAAAGCCCCAAGCCGTTCATCACGGTATCCCGAAGGCGTTCGGGGAGAAGATTGCCCAAAAACAGGCCGATAACCGAACCGGCAAGGACAGAGCCGGTGTTGACAAGGGTTCCAGTGAGCATAACAGGCAACTCGCTTTCTAACAGTCTTGAAAAAGTGTCAAAAAAAGGGGCTGGCGTGAAAGCCAGCCCCGGAATTACGGGAAATCAACCAACAAATTTCATACCGAAGTCATGGCGTTCGATATTGGTATTCGCCGTAAGAGCGGTTTCCCACTCGGTATAATCCTCGTTCTCCAAAACCTGAGCGGTCTGGGCCTGCCAGCGGGGCAGGTCGGTTCCCACGTAGTACATCACGTGCGTACCATAGTCGGTATCCACCAGACCGGTGTCACCGGACTTGCGGGAGGCGTCGAAGCACCAGTCGTTAAAGGTCTCAACCATCTGGCCCTCATACACCCGCTGGTACAGGCCGCCGTTAAAGCGGGAACCGGGGTCGGTGGATTCGGTGAGAGCAAGGGCGGCAAAAGAATCCTCGGTCGCCTCGCCAGACTGCCACTGGGCCAGAACTTCCTCGGCCTTGGCGTGGGCGTCTGCGGTAAGTTTTTCCTGTTCCTCGGCGTAGCCTTCGTCTTCTTCGGAGAGCGTGGCCGTGCCCTTGCCGATCAGAATGTGACGGACGTTTACGGTGTTGTACTCGTCGCGGAAACGCTCGTGGAACACCACGGCATAAAGGTTGGTGCCGTCGGTGACGACCGCCGCTTCGCCCGGCTCACGCGCAGGATTATACAGCCACTCGCTCAAAGCGGAACCGGCGGTATAGCTGCCGCTTTCCGTCTTGTTGTAGGTGCCTTCGTGTTCATCCGCCAGCGTCTCAGGGTTTCCGCCCTCCTGAATGGCGGCCACAACCGCGGCGGCCTTTTCGTTGGCGGCGTCCAGGGCGGCGGCGGATTCCTCCTCGGTGGGTTCAACGGTGTTGCCGTCTTCGTCGGTGGTGCTTTCCGCCGCGCCGGAGAAGGAGACGGTCTCATAGGAAACGTGGTCGTAGGTGTTGGGGTCGCCGTCGTAAACGGCTTTCAGGTCGCTGTCGGAATATTGAAGGCTGTTGACGTAAGCGGTCGAATAATCGCTGTAACGCAGGGTACGCAGCAGCTGATCGCTGTAAATTTTTTCGGTGATGCCGCCGCCGAAGCTGGCGGAAAGATACTGGGAGACAGACACGCCGCTGGCCGCCGCTGCGGAGCGGAGGGAATCCATGGTCTCGTCATGCTGGGCCTGGATGCTGTCGGAGAAGGCGTAGCCCTCGGCCTCGGCGGCCTTCAGACCGGCCTGAATGGTGGCCATGTTGTTCAGAGCCTGGTCAAGAAAATACTCGTGCCAGGTCATGCCGGTGCCGGTATCCTCGGGCGCGGCGGCGTCCTCGCCTTCGGCGGGCGTTTCGCCGTCTTCCCCCTCGGCAGGAGCCGCGGCATCCTCGTCCCCGGCGGGCGTTTCCTCCCCGGCATCGCCGGTATCAATTCCCAGCATGAGGGCGGTTTCCTGGCTGATCTCCTGGCCTTTCAGCGGAAGGCTGGTGTCAAGGCCCAGGTAGCTGACGAAGTAGGAATAGTTATTCACAAAATTCCGGTACGCGCTCTGGTAGTAATAGGAGATCTCGCCGGCGTTGTAGTTCTGGCCGTCAATGCTGGCGGCGGGGGCCATCTTGGGGATGAGGTTGGTGCGCCAGACGGCGGAGAGAATGACGACAATCAAAAACGCGGCGGCAATCAAGCCGTAAAGGAGATTGCTGCGTTTTTGTTCCTTACGCTGCTGGGCTTCGCGTGCAGTCTTGGGACCGGCCTGTCCGGGCTGGGCCTGGCGGTTTTGCTTTTCTCTTGATGCGCTCATGTTATTGTTTCAGTCCTCTCAAGTATTCGGATACCCGTATTTTGCAGATTTTACGCACTTGCCTATTATAGCGGATAGCGGGCAAATGTGCAAGTGGAAAATGCGATGGTTTTGGTTTTTTGGGGGAAAAACAGCGTTGAAAAGAAAAATGCCTGCGGCAGAAACGATACCTGCCGCAGCTGAAAACAATCTGAAACGCGCCCCGCATGAGCCGTGTAGACCCGTTATAACCTGCACCTTCTTAGGACAGGTGGGTTGCCTCCAACACGCTTTATTGCTTCCAACTTCCAGCCGCGAACGGCAGCCGGGAGGCCTGCAAACCACGCATTGATCTGGCATCCCTTATAACGAAATGTGGGTTAAAAAAAGATCTATCACGAACCCCGCAGGGCGCGCCGTCAAAAACTGCGCTCCATTCCGTCCGGCGCAGCCGGACTCCGCTCCGCTTCCGCCGGTCTCCCGCACGGCGCGGAGAAAACCCGGGACGCAGCGGCAGCTTGTTCCTCTGCCGTTTATTCTTCGTCGAAAAGCGTCTGCATAAACAAATCGTAGACCGTTTCCAGTTCCTCGTCTGAATCCAGCGTCGAGAGCAGGTCCTCGCCGTTTTCATGCAGGACTTTCAAAATCACCAGGCCGCTGTCCGCGTCTTCCTCCGCGTCCTCGACCTCCGCCGGAAAAAAGGCTTGATAGACCTGCCCGTTATGCTCCAGTGCGTCCACAAATTCCAAGACGATTTCATTTCCGTCGTCGTCTGTGACCGTCAGAAAAGTCGGACCATATTCGTCGCTCATCTCGGACCTCCTTGCCGCCGTATTCGCGCCGCCGGGGATGCTTGTTCCGCTCTCCGGCTGCTTCCAGGTTATTGTACACGAAATGACGCAGGATTGCAAGAGCAGAATTCATGAAAAAGATAAAATCTTGTGCCCTGCGGCTGGAACTAGCCTGCCCAGATTCCTGAAAACCATGCGTTTTCTGTACTTTTTTTCGCAAAAATCCGACATTTTCAGTGTTGACAGACAGTGCTATAATGAAATATATTGCTATAATTTCATAGCTTTTTCCTGTTTTTCCAACGGGAAAGGCAAAATTCCAACTGTAAGGAGGCGCCAAATTTTGGATCGTGAGAGAACGACGCAGCCGCCGGAAAAGCCTGCCCGCCGCAGAAAACGCCGCAGAAATCCATTTCTGCGTATCCTCGGCGGTTTTTTCCTCACCATATGGACTCTGCTCCTGATCGGAGTCTGCACGGCTGTTTTGATGCTCAGTTTTTTCAAAAAATATGTGGAGACCACGCTGGCTCCGTCCCTGGAAGTCCGGGCGGAGGACTATACCATGAACCTCAGTTCCTTCATATATTATCAGGACAAGGAAACCGGCGAATGGGTGGAATTCCAGAGCGTCCACGGCACGGAAAACCGTATCCTTGTGGACTTCGACCAGATTCCCGACTACTTGTGGCAGGCCGCCGTTGCCATTGAGGACGAACGGTTTTTCAGCCATCAGGGCGTGGACTGGAAGCGCACGGCCCGCGCGGTGCTGGAAGTGGCGGGCGGTGACAGCAGCATGGGCGGTTCCACCATCACCCAGCAGGTTTTGAAAAACATGACCAAGGATAAACAGCCCTATATCAACCGGAAAATCCGGGAGATTTTCCGGGCCTTGGAATTTGAAAAGAATTACGAAAAAGAAGACATCCTGGAACTGTACCTGAACACCATCTATCTGGGCAAGGGCTGTTATGGCGTCCAGACGGCGGCCCAGTTCTACTTCGGCAAGGACGTTTCGGAACTGAGTCTGGCCGAGTGCGCCAGCCTGATTGCCATTACCAACAATCCGTCCATGTACGGCCCGATGTACAACATCACGATTACGCGGGAAGACGGCACCACCACTACGCCCCGGGAGGCCAACAAGAGGCGTCAGAAAGACATCCTGGACAAGATGGCCTCTGTCATCGACCCCCGAACCGGCAAAACCTTCATCACCGAGGCGGAAGCCGCCGCCGCCAAGGCGGAGATCCTGCAATTCTCCGACGGTTCCACCTCCGCCGAGGAAATCGTGGAGAAGACGGCCGGCGCGGTGGAAATCAACTCCTGGTTTGTGGACCAGGTTATCCGGGACGTGTCCGCGGACCTGGCTGAAAAATACGGCATCGGTATTGAAGAAGCCCGCCTGCGGATGTACAACAGCGGTTTTCATATCTACACCACCCTGGACCCGCGCATCCAGAACATTGCGGAATCCGTCTACGAGGACCGCAGCAATCTGGACGTTACCAGCCGGGACGGCCAGCCCATCCGGTCGGGCATCACGATTATTGAGCCAACCACCGGAAACGTTGTGGCGACCGTAGGCGATATCGGGGAGAAAACCGGAAACCTGATCATGAGCTACGCCATGGACCGGCGGCAGGTGGGGTCCTCCATCAAACCCCTGACGGCCTACGCCCCCGCTCTGGACGCGGGAATGATCACCCCCGGCAGCGCGTTTGATAATTACCCGGTTCAGCTTTTGAACAACAATCCCTGGCCCAAAAATACCCCCGCCGGATACAGCGGCTTTACCTCCGTGCGCTATGGACTTCAGGAGTCCGTCAACACCATCGCGGTCCGCACGCTGCAAACGGTGGGCATTGAAGCGGCTTTCGCCTTTGCCACGGACAACCTGGGGCTGAATCTGGAACCGGAGGACGCCGCGCTGGCATCCCTGGGCATGGGCGGCCTGACCCGGGGCTTGAACACAATGGAAATGGCGGCGGCCTATGTGCCGTTTATGAACCGCGGCATTTACAATTCGCCCCGGACGTATGTGCGTGTGACGCGCATGAATGCGGACGGCGTGGAGGAGGTCGTTCTGGACAACGAGAGCGAAAGTCACGTGGCCATGAAGGAAAACACCGCCTATTTGATGACCAATATGCTGCAAAATGTGGTTGAAAACGGAAACGGCCGGCCCGCCCGCATAAGCGGCATGACCGTTGCGGGAAAAACCGGCACTACCAGCGACAACTATGACCGGTATTTTGTCGGCTATACGCCATATTACGTTGCCGCGGTTTGGACGGGTTACAAATATAACGCAAAAATCAACTATCAGGGCAACCCCGCCGTGACCATGTGGAAAAAGGTGATGGAGCAGGTTCATGAGGGCCTCCCGAACAAGGAGTTTGAAAAGCCGGCCACAGGCTTGGAGACCATCACCGTCTGCCGGGACAGCGGCCTGAAGCTTACCGCCGCGTGCGGCGCAGATCCCAGGGGAAACCGCGCAGCCAGTTATCTGGCGGCGGCGGGGTCCGGCCCGTCGGAAGCCTGCAACCTTCATACGGTGGTGAGGTACTGCGTCGACGGCCATTGTCTGGCGGGCGAAACCTGTCCGGAGGAATCGGTGGTGGAGCAGGCGTATTTGGACTATGACCGTCCGGATTACGGCGTTTCGGCCTCGGACGACGCGTATTTGCTGCGGAACGTCAACCCGGCGGCGGCGGGCTGTCCGGCCCACACGGGAGAGGGTCTTGTGGATCCGAACGAGCCGGACCTCCCGGACGTGGATCTGGAGAATCCGGAGGCGCCTGGAACCGATCCGGGAACAGTCATCCCCCCGACGCCCCCCACGCAGCCTACAACTCCCACGCAGCCCAATAATCCAGAAACGCCGGAGAACCCCGGCACAACCACCTCGCCGCCCCTTGTGACGCCGGTGCCGGACGACACGCCGGACCCGCCGGAACCTACGCCGCCGGCAGAACCGTCCCCGCCCCAAGACCCGGGCACTGACGGCGACTGGTGGGAAGGAATGTGGAACAGCGGCGGATAAACCCCTTGAAAAAACGGAAACCGCCCCCGAATCGGGGGCGGTTTTTTTGCGGACTCCATGGCGGCGGAGGGGCGGTCCCGAAACGCTGGCGCTTGTGATATATGGGCTATCCGAGCGGACTGGAAAACGGGCCGGGACAGAGCCTGGTCCCTACGTTATGTTTGACGGGATGCCCGGGCCAGACGCCACCGCAGACCGGAATAACGACGCTGCTGGCGGTCGTTTTCGGCCATGGCCCGAATGGCGGCGTCGTCCCCGACGGTGATCAGCAGTTCCCGCGCACGGGTAAGGGCGGTGTACAGCACGCCCCGCACCATGAGAGACGGCGCGGCGGGCATGGCTGCCAGAATTACCGCCCGGTACTCGCTGCCCTGGGCCTTGTGGACCGTCTGGGCATAAGCGAGATCCAGTTCGTTGAGCTGCTCCACGCCATAGACCGCTATGCGTCCGTCAAAATCCAGCTCTAACCAGTCGCCGGAAGGGTCAATCCGGGTAATGCGGCCTACGTCGCCGTTGAACATTCCCGTTCCAACGGTTCCGTCGGTTTTTTCCCACAGAACATCGTAATCATTTCGGGTTTGCATGATGCGGTCGCCTTCCCGGAACAGCCGCTCGCCCCAGAGAAATTCCCGTTTGCCTTTTTCGGGAGGGTTCAGAGCCTCCTGCAAGCGGCGATTCAGGTTAACGGTGCCGCTGGGGCCTTTGCGGGTGGGAGTCAGGACCTGGATTTGTCCGGCGGGAATACCCATCTTGTCCGGCAAACGGGTTTGACAAAGCTCCACCACGGTGGAGACGGCTCGTTCCGGGTCCCGGCGGCAGAGGAAGAAGAAATCGCCCTGGTTGTTTGCCAGCTGGGGCGGCTGTCCCTGGTTGACGGCGTGGGCGTTTCGGATAATGGCGGACTGCTCCGCCTGACGGAAGATGTCCCGCAGAAACACCGTTGAAATTCGTCCGCTGCGAATGAGGTCGGAAAATACGTTTCCTGCGCCGACAGAGGGAAGCTGGTCGGCGTCTCCCACGAGGACGAGGCGGGTTCCGGGCCGCAGGGCCCGCAGCAGCGCGGAAAAAAGAAGCAGGTCCACCATGGACATTTCGTCCACGATCACGGCGTTGGTTTCGAGGGGTTCCTTTTCGGTTTTGGCGAATGTCACCTGCCGGGTGGTTTCGCTCCAGCTCATGCCGAGGAGGCGGTGGACCGTCTGGGCCTCCACGCCGGTCAGCTCGCTCATGCGCTTGGCGGCGCGGCCCGTGGGCGCGGCGAGAACGATGTCCAGGCCCATTTTCTGGAAAAGGGCCACGATGCCCCGGACGGTGGTGGTTTTGCCGGTGCCCGGCCCGCCGGTGAGAATCAGGACGTTTTGCTGGGCCGCCAGCTCCACAGCTTCCCGCTGGCGGGGGGCGTAGGTGATGTTCTGGCGGCGTTCCAGGTCGTCTACGGTTTGGGCGGCCTGGAAGCTGGTGTCGCTTGGGGCGGACAAAAGGGCTTCCAGGCGTTCCCGGACGGAGGTTTCGGCTTCCCAGAGACGGCGCAGGTAGCAGGCGTCCACGTTGGCAACCCGTTCCTGGACCACCTGGCGGTTTTCAATCAGGGCGTCCAGAGCGGCTTCGGGAAGGTCGGGGTCGCATTGCAGGAGCTGCGCCGTGGCGGCAATCAGCTTGTTGCGGGGGAGAAACACATGCCCGTTATTTTCGTTGTGGGCCAGCTCGAAAGTTACGGCGGCTTGCAGCCGCTGGGAGCAGCCTGCGGCAAAGCCCATGCTCATGGCGATTTCGTCGGTGATGGAAAAGGCGATTCCGCATTCGTCCTGGGAGAGGAGGTAGGGGTTTTCCCGTACCATGTCTAAAGCGGCGTCGCCGTAACGCTGGCGGAGCTGCATGGCCAGAACGGGCGGCAGCTCGTATTGTGCGAGGAAGGCCATAAGCCGGCGAAGGCCCATGTGGCGGCGGAAGCCGTCGGCAATTTCCTGGGCCTTGCGGGCGGTGACGCCCCGGACGGAGGCGAGGCGTTCCGGTTCCCGCTCGAGGATGTCGAAGGTATTGAGTCCGAAGCGGTCGACGATGTTCCGCGCCGTAGCGGGACCGACGCCCTTGCAGATGCCGGAGGCGAGGTAGCTGTAAATTTCTTCCTCGGCCTCGGGGAGACTGCGCTCCAGCTCCACGGCGCGGAGCTGTTGGCCGTGCTGGGGGTGCTGTTCCCAGACGCCGGAGACGGTCAGGCGTTCTCCAGGCGCGACGCAGGGAATGCAGCCGACGACGGTGATGACGTCGCCCTCCTCGCACAGAAGGCGGAGAACGGTATAACCGTTCTCCGGGTTTTGAAAGATCAGGCTATGTACGGTTCCGCCGCGGCAGGTTAATTCTTCCATAAACGTCCTCTTTCCAAATACGGTTCAAGGTTTTTAACGGTCTTTTGCGGTTTCCAGTACGGCGTTTGGTTCCCGGTCGGCCAGGTATTGGGCGAGACAGCGGGCGTCGCTGGTCAGGCCGTGGTCTTCCAGGATGATTTTGGAGCCGGGCAGACGCCCTTGCAGCCGGCGCAGTTCGCGTACGTCGGATTCCATGGCCAGGGCTTCGCCGCGCAGGGGCAGTACCAGAAGCAGGCCGGGAATGGCCGGCCGCCCGGCGTGGACAACCGCGCCGCCGACGATCCACACGATGGTAGTCAGGCCCACCGCCGCCAGAAATGAAATCACGCCATCTTGTATCAATCCCATTTTGAATCACCTCGTTTTAATCTATGCCGAAGGGCTTTTCCGAGGTTATTCCAACTCGAGGGACGCGCCTTGCGGCGCGGGCGGTGGTCAGCCATTTGGAGTGGCTGGTCCTTTTTGAACCCCCCATTTCTCTTTTCTCTCCGAGAGAAAAGAGAAACGGGCCGTTCACGGTCCAAAGAGAAAAGAGCGTTTTGAGAGCCCGGTGGAAACCTTTGGCTTGGCGGAACTGAAACGGGAAGTCCAAATCGACTTGACTCTGCGCCTAACCCCGCTGCCGCTGCTGCTGGTGGTTGTATGGGCTTTTATCTTTGGGGTTTGTTGCCTTTCGATTGCCGTTATTCCCGTGCGATGCCAAGTTCTGCTAAAATGGCTTCCTCTCTGGCCCTCATCTGCGCTTTCATCGGACCTTCGTCTAAATGATCATAACCCAGCAGATGCAGCGCCGAATGTACCGCTAAATAAGCCAGCTCCCGCCGGTTTGCGTGCCCATACTCTTTGGCCTGTGCCGCGACGCGCTCCATCGAAATCACCATGTCCCCTAATGGAACCAAACCGGTTCCAGGGTCTGCGTCGCTTTCATCCGGAAGCTCTCCCGGCTGAAGCTCAAAAACCGGAAAACTCAAAACGTCCGTGGGCCGGTCAACATCCCGCATCTCAAGGTTAATCTCCTGTATGACGGCATCATTCGTCAGCCTTACGTCAATCTCACACGGAAAGTCTACGCCCTCCGCGTTCAGCGTCTCCCGAATCACTTTCCGGAGAAATGCTTTCTGCCCGTCGCTTACGCCCGGTACGTCCGATGTTACCGGCAGATAGTGCCGTTTTGCCATGTGTTCTCTCCTCTCTTTACAGCCCTTTGGCAATCCAGTCGGGCAAATGGTCCCAGTCCCAAAATTCACCGCTCCCGCAGTCAATAATCCGGGCGTCCAGCAAGCCGCAGAGAAATTTCAGCGGGTAGGCCCAGCGTTCTCCGCAGCCGGGACGGTGGAACATGATCCCTGTCAAAGGTTCTTCCTCGCTGTCCACCGCCAGATTAAATTCCAGAGCATAATCCGGAGAACTCAAAACCGGGAACTGGATTCCGCTGTCCAACCGGGCGTAGCCGCTGATCAGATCCGGAAACCGGCAGTGCAGCATTTGCCGCAGTTCCCGCCAGCAGGGCATGGGCGCGGCCTCCGTGACCTCGCTCAAGTCCTTTTCCTGATTTGTCGGGGTTTTTAACAAATAGACATCCCAGCTCATTTCCACTTTCCCTTGTCCCGGTCCCGGCGGTCCTTGCGGTTCTCATAATCTTCATAGGCCTGCACAATTCGCTGGACCATCACATGACGGACCACGTCCGCGTTTGTCAGCTCACAGATTCCAATTCCCTCGACGTTCCGCAGAACCCTCATCGCCTCTTTCAAACCGGAGGTTTTGCCGTCCGGCAGGTCAATCTGTGTTGCATCGCCGGTGATCACAATTTTTGACCCGAACCCCAGACGCGTCAGAAACATTTTCATCTGTTCCCGGCTGGTGTTTTGGGCTTCGTCCAGAATAATGAAGCTGTCGTCCAGAGTCCGTCCCCGCATATACGCCAGCGGCGCGACTTCGATGTTTCCCCGTTCCAGATATTTTTGATAAGTTTCCGCGCCCAGCATGTCAAAGAGCGCGTCGTAAAGCGGGCGAAGATACGGGTCGACCTTCGACTGCAAATCTCCCGGCAGAAAGCCCAGACGCTCCCCGGCTTCCACGGCGGGGCGGGTTAAAATAATGCGGTTCACCTGCTTATCCCGGAACGCCATAACCGCCGCCGCAACGGCGAGATAGGTTTTGCCCGTACCGGCCGGCCCTACGCCGATCGTAACCGTGTTTTTCAGCACGGAGGCAATATAGTCCTTCTGCCCGACGGTTTTCGGCTTGATGGGCCGCCCCTTGGCGGAAATACACAGCACATCGCCGGTCAGTTCCGCAATTTTCTCCTCTTTCCCCGCCCGGACCATATTGATCACATACCGGACGTTCTGCTCCCCGATGGCCTCGCCCCGGGAGGAGAGCGTCAGCAAAGCCTGGATGGACTTGCAGGCGAGAACGGTGTTTTCCGGCTCGCCCTCCACACGAAGCTCGCCCTCCCGGTTCACGACCGTAACCGAGAATTCCTGCTCCAAAAGCCGGATATTTTCGTCAAAGGACCCAAAGATATTGACGGCCTGTTCCAGCCGCTCAATGCTGATTCGTTGTTCCAATTTGCTTACCCCTTTTGTATGATTCAGGCGTTAACTGCCTGGGTCTTCGGTAGTTTCCGAATAAATCGGGATGGATTCCCCGATCTGTTCCTCGCACTCCGCCGAGAGGGTGACCGTCAGCGTGTCCCCCTTCTGCCGGGAGGAGCACAGCGTAGACCGTACCGCGCCGTATGGGTCTACCATATGGTGAAGCTGTTCGGTCAGGATGGCCTCCATGGCGGCTTCCGCCTGAGCGGGGGACTGGACTGCGGGAACGGTGTCATAAAACCGCCACTGCTCCCGCACGATGGTAAGCGGCAGCGGGATGCCGAACAGCGACAGCGGGTATCTGTTGGTTATTTTATCATAGTTTCCCTGTGTAATGCTACTGTTTGAAAAGAATTTTATGCGGCGGGTCCCAAAAATCAGGGAAAAGCCGGTTTTCTCCAGGCCGGTATACTGTTTTTCCGCCGTCGTCAGGGGGACGGATGTCCGCAGTGTGTACCAGGTCCGGGCCTGAACGGTCCCGATACCCCCCAGGACGCGCGCGCCCACGGTGTCGGTGTCCTCCACGCCGGAAATGAGAAGCTGTCCTTCGGTCACGGCCGTCCCAGGCAGCACGCAGGCCACGCCGCCCATCGTCTGTATGCTGCGCACCAGACCCGCCCGCCGCGCCACGAGATTTGTGGGAACTCGTTTGTCGATCAGCTCCGGTGCGGGAATCCGCTCCCGTACCGTCACGCTGGCGCGGCAGCCGGAGACGTTTACGGAAATCCAGCTCAGCTCCGGAACGTCCAGAAGGACGTGATTGCGGATGATTTCGCTGTTGAGCGTGAGGCCGAAGGTGCCCCGGCTGACGCCGTTTTGCTCCAGGGCCCGGAGAATTTTTTCGGTGGGGACCGCAGCGTTTCCCTCAACGCTGAAATCCCATACAAAAAAGGAGCTTAGAAATATGCACAGCGCGCAGACCGCCAGACCCGTCACCAGGGCCTGACGGTGACGGAAGCGAAACAGGAAATAGGGAATGCCTTCCAGCCCTACGACGGAGAAGGTACAGTCCAGATTCTGTCCCGCTTCCCGCAGAATTCGCCAGTCCCTTCGGGAAATGCGGCAGGTAAAGGCGGTGGGGGACTCCCACTTCAGATCCCAGAAGGCCAGGTCACGGGCCCCGCAGAGGTTCAGAACCCGTTCCGGGAAGGCGCACTCTGCCCGAATGCGCACCTCTCCCTGGAAAGCGTGAATGATACCCGTCAGCATTCGTCCGCCCCCACCCATTCCACCGCCGCGATACTGCCGCCGATGCGCAGTTCCCCTGCGGTCATGGCCAATAGCGTCAGGCGTTCGCCCCGCACCCGCAGCACGCCGGCAGATGTGTTGGCGTCAATCTGCGTGTCGCTGTAAGACAGAAGGCCGGTGTGATGTTCCAGATATAATTGCCGTCCGCCGACCATTTCCAGGCGGGGAAGCCCCGCCACGATGTCGGCGGGCAGGTCAAATAACTCGGCGATCGCGCCCAGGGGGCCGCCGTCGTGTCCTTTCCGATTTCGCTCCATGCTCTCACCTCAAACAAGCTATATGCGGCAGAGGGCCAGATATTGCCTGTCCACGCATGACTGCGGGGAAGGACGCATAGAAGTGATACGGGTGATGACGATGAAAAAACGCTGGCGCACAGACGCCTGTCTGGTTTTATGCGGCGTGCTGATCTGGTTTCTGGCGGACGCGGGGAGAATACGGGCGGCGGCGGGGGAGGCCCTGGCTTTGTGCGCAAATTCGGTAATTCCCGCGCTGTTTCCCTTTATGGCGGTGTCCGCGCTGTTGATTTCGATGGGGTTTGGCGAATGGATTTCCCCCCATTTCGCGGGATGGATGACGCTGTTTAACCTGCCGGGAACCGCGAGTCCGGCGGTGCTGCTGGGCCTGATCGGCGGGTATCCGATTGGAGCGCGGACAGCGGTGGGACTCTATGAAAAAAAGCTCCTGACCGCCGGAGAGGCGGAGCGTCTGCTGGCGTTCTGCAACAACTCCAACCCGGTTTTTTTGATCAGCGTATTGGGAACCGGGCTGTTTGGGAGCTTCCGCGCAGGCGTGTGGCTGTGGCTGATTCATATTTTGTCGGCCCTGCTGACGGGGCTGTGTTTTCGCGGAACGACCGCGGAAATATGCCAAATCCGTCCCAAAATCCGCTTTGCCCCGCAGGAGATTTCCTTTGCGCCGGCGTTTGTAAAAGCGGTGCAGGGGTCCGTGTCGTCGATGCTGTCGGTGTGCGGGTTTATCGTGTTTTTCTACATCTTAGCCAGTCCCCTGGCGCGGCTGGCAGCCCCGGCGGGACCGCTGCTGGTGGGCATCGTGGAACTGTTTTCACTGACGCCGCTTCTGCCCGCAAACCGCCTGGGGTTTGTGATTGCGGCGGCCTGCGCGGGATTTGGGGGAATCTCCATCCTGTGCCAGACGGCTTCCGTGCTGGACGGAAGCGGACTGCGGCTGCGTTCCTATTTCTGGGGGAAAGTCCTGCAAGGCTTCTTTTCGGCTGCGCTTGCGGCGGCTGCGGCGTTTTATGTCCTTTGAAGGACGAAAAACCCAATAAAGGAGAAAACGGACCGTAAACGGTCCGTTTTTTCTCCGGCAGGGGCCTTATTTCTGCACGCTGGCGGCGATGGCGTCGGCAAGGGCGTCCATCTCGCTGATGTTCTGCTCCCGCAGGGAGGAGGCAATCGACAGGCCGTCGTCCAGAATGTCGATGTGCTTCAGTTCTTCCAGAGCCTCCCGCATCAACGCCCCGGACCGCGGAGCCCAGGAACCGTTTTCCAGTAACGCCACGGTGCGCTTTTGGAGGTTCAGAGCCTTCATGTCCGCCAGGAAGTTGTGCATCGGCGGGAAAATCCCCAGGTTATACGTCACAGACGCCAGAACCATATGGCTGTATTTGAACAGGTCGGAAATCAGATAGCTCACATGGGTGCTGGATACGTCGTACAGCCGCGTGTTGACCACGCCGCGCTCGGCCAGCTTTGCCGCCAGCACCTCCGCCGCGTTCTCCGTGCTGCCGTACATGGAGGCATAGACGATCATGACGCCTTTTTCCTCCGGCTCGTAGGTGGCCCAGTGGGTGTATTTGTCGATGATATACCCCAGGTCCTTCCGCCAGACCGGACCATGGAGGGGGCAAAGCATTTTAATGTTATCCAGTCCCACAACCGAAGCGGCCTTGTTCAAAAGAGCCACCACCTGGGGGCCGTACTTGCCCACGATGTTGGTGTAATACCGGCGGGCGTCGTCAATCCACTCCCGATCGAAGTCGAACTCGTCGGCAAAGAGCTTGCCGTCCAAGGCGCGGAAGGAACCGAAGGCATCGGCGGAGAACAGGACGCCGTTTGTGGTGTCGAAAGACACCATAGCCTCGGGCCAGTGGACCATGGGCGCGTAGACAAAGGCAATCGTATGCCTGCCAAAGCAGCGGCTGTCGCCTTCCTTCACCTCGTCGACCTTATTGGGGTCCAGGTCGAAGCCGAACTGGTTCAGAAGGGTCACGGCCTTGGGGGTGGTGATGATCTTCACCTCCGGCCAGCGGAGGAGAATTTCCTCAATGGAGGCGGCGTGGTCCGGCTCCACATGGTTGATGACCATGTAATCCAGCGGGCGGCCGTTCAGCACGGCCTTGACGTTCGCCAGGAATTCCCGGCTGACGGACCAGTCCGCGGTGTCGAACAGGACGGATTTTTCATCCAGCAGGACGTAGGCGTTATAGCTCACGCCGTGATACAGGGGGTGGATGTTCTCAAACAGGGCCAGACGGTGGTCGTTTGCACCGACCCAATACAGGTCGTCGGTTACTTTCCGGTAGTTATACATAGAGTTGCCTCCTTCAGTTTGTAATGGATAATGATTCAAAAATGGAATTTGTAGGTGCAGCGAAATTTTCTTAACGCACCATTATATAACAATCCGTCAATGGTTGTAGAAGCGGGCTGAAACCAGCCTTGGATGGTGTACCCCTCCGAAAGCTGTTCCCAGGGAATCTGATACGTCTGTCTCCAATAATCGGGTTCAGTAAGAAAAGGGCCGTATTTAGATTTATAGGGAATGTCCCACTCCAGCACAAAAGCGGCTTCGATTCCATCCCGGCCCAGCCCGTCCATTAGTAGTAGTTGTGATGAATCATCAAGATGTCGTCGAAACGGCTGGCTTTCAGGTCCTCGGGCTTGATGAAAAAGCAGAAAGTGTCCTGTTCCAGGTCCATCGGGTTTTCAGGGTCCGGGACGGTCAGATCATATTGAAACAGCAGGACAGAGTAGGCCTGGAAACTCTCGTCGTCCAGACGGCAGTCGCTCGAACGCAAGGAGGGATGTCCGCCCAGCTTGAAACCCCAATTGCCAAAATCCTGGCAGAACTGGTCGGTATCGTCGCATAAGCTCAGATCGTAGCCCTCGTACGCCTCGTCGTCTTCGTCATCTTCGTCCTCATCCGCCTCGTCCTCGTCTTCCGCCGCCATAAACAGCGCGTTAAGCGTTTCAGAAACTTCTTCAAAGCCCATATCCGTCAGGAATCCCATATCTCCCAGGGTAATTGTGGCTATTTCCTCCCCCGGCTGGAAGCGCATTCCGCCAGCGGCAAAGTCCTGAAGGAACCCCCATCGATTCTCCGGCACAGCATTTTCCTGGGCGGCGGCGTCCGCAGGGGGTTCCGGGTAGAAGATGGTTTTGAAAAAGCCGGCAGGTTGTTTCCAGGAAACCGCCTCGTCAAAAAAGACTTCAACGGCACTTTCTTCCGTCGTCAGAAAGAATTGCAGCAGGCCCTTTTCCGGAAAGCCCTCCAAGTGGGGGACTTGGGCAAAGTTAATCTGGGCCAGGAATTCCATGTCAGGGGCCTTTGCCCCGGCGGGGAGGTAAAATTCTCCGCCGAATTTGCTGACTGTAGGTCCAGGAGTCTCATCAGGCGTGGGAGCGATGTGGATACAGGGCAGTTTGGTGCTCTCGCAGGCGGCCGTAATCTGCTCTTTCGTTACCATACAGGATTACACCTCAATCTCAATGAACGCGTCCACGCCCTCGCCGCAGTGGGGGCAGGTCCAGCCTTCGGGGAGATCCTTGAAGGCGGTGCCGGGCTTGACCTCGTTCTCCGGGTCGCCTGCCAGCACGTCGTACTCATGGCCGCAGCCGTTGCAGATATACAGCTTCCGCGGCGGCGTGACCTTCTTGGGAACGGCCCGCTTCATCTTCACCATCGGCGGCGCAGGAGCCTTCTCGCCGGTATCCAGCGCGGCGGTGAGCAGCGGCAGAATTTCCATCACATCGCCGACTATGCCGTAATCGCAGTTCTTGAAAATCTTTGCGTTGGGATTTTTATTGATGGCCACAATGCAGGCGGCGTCCTTGATGCCCTTCAGATGCTGAATCGCGCCGGAAATGCCGCAGGCG
The DNA here is from genome assembly GCA_910589315.1 of uncultured Oscillibacter sp. Classification (GTDB taxonomy): domain Bacteria; phylum Bacillota; class Clostridia; order Oscillospirales; family Oscillospiraceae; genus Oscillibacter. Next base: position 30,309 of record CAJUTB010000006.1, read on the forward strand.
ATATACAAATTCCCCTTGAACTTCTGGCCGGACATGCCAACATAGCGGTCCAGCGGCACATATTTCAGCGTTTCCGCCACCGGACGGCTGGAGCCAATCGCCGCGCCCGCGGCTTTCGCCAGGTCCTCGACGAGCTTCATATTTTCTTTCGCCCCGATGCCCTGGCCCGCGCTCACGACGCGCTCCGCCTGGGTGATGGGCGTGTCCATGGGAATTCCTACGGTGAAGTCGTGGCCGTCCTTCTTGAGACTCGCCACCAACGCTTCAACCTGCTCCTGCGCCGAACCGTCCTTGAAAATCTGACGTTTCCGCGCGCCGGTCTCCGGTCCCTTGGCCTGGAGGGGAGCGGCGTTGTCGGCCTTGCCCGCCTTGCCCAGAATGTGGGAGGCGATGACTACGCGCTGGATTTCGTTGGTGCCCTCGTAAATCGTCGTAATCTTCGCGTCGCGGTAGAAGCGTTCGACCTCCATGCCTTTCAGGTAGCCGTTGCCGCCGAAGATTTGCAGGGCGTCGTTTGTGACTTCCAGAGCGATGTCGGAGGCGTACTGCTTCGCCATGGCGGATTCCATGCCGTAGGGGACGTGTTCCTGCTTCATCTCCGCCGCGCTGTATACCAGCATACGGGCGCAGCGCAGTTTCGTCGCCATATCCGCAATCTTAAACGCGATGATCTGCTGCTGGCAGATCGGGCGGCCGAACTGAACGCGCTCCTTGGAATACTCCACCGCCGCCTCGAACGCGCCCTGGGCAATGCCCAACGCCTGCGCCGCAATGCCGATGCGTCCGCCGTCGAGGGTGGACATGGCGATTTTGAAGCCCTGGCCCTCTTTGCCAAGGAGGTTTTCCTTGGGCACCTTCACATTATTGAAATTCAGCTGGCAGGTGGCGGAGGAGCGAATGCCCATCTTGTCATAATGCTCCTCAAAGGTGAAGCCCTCCCAGCCCTTTTCTACGATAAACGCGCTGATGCCGCGGGTGCCGATGCCCGGCGTGGTGACGGCAAAGACGACGTAAGTGCTGGCTTCGCCGCCGTTGGTGATGAAAATTTTCTCGCCGTTGAGCAGGTAGTGGTCTCCCATGTCCTCCGCGACGGTCTCCGTGCCGCCTGCGTCGGAACCGGCGTTGGGTTCGGTCAGACCGAACGCGCCCAGCTTTTTGCCGCTGCACAGATCCGGCAGGTATTTCTTTTTCTGCTCCTCCGTGCCGAAGGCGGCAATCGGGTAGGTGCCTAGAGAGGTATGGGCGGAGAGGATGACGCCGGTGCCGCCGTCGACGCGGGCGAGCTCCTCCACCGCGATGGCGTAGCTCAGGGCGTCCAGACCTGCGCCGCCATACTTTTTCTCATAGGGAATGCCTAAAAGGCCCATTTCCCCCAGTTTCTTGACCGCCTCGTGAGGAAATTCGTTGTTTTTGTCCAGCATGAACGCAATCGGTTTGACTTCCCTCTCCGCGAATTCCCGTACCTTTGCCCGGAGTTCTTCGTGGGCTTGTGTGGTTTGATACAGCATACTTGTGCCTCCTTTGATTTATTGAATGCAAACGTCAAAAATTGCTGTGTAATTCCCGGCGTTTTGCGAGACCTGACGGCTGGCGGCCTGCGCCGCATCCCGCTAGGGCCATGCCCGGCGGGTCCAGAGGGTTTGCGCCTAAAACAGTTGGCTGAGGGGCGTGCGCTGAAGTTCCCTGTCCAGCGCCGACTGGACGCGGCGGAACTCCCGGCAGAGATTGCAGTTTCCGGGGTGTTCGCAGCGATAGCCCGGCTGCTGGCAGCGGTTTACGACTATGGTTTCCCCAAGTGCGGAAAATAAATCATACAAAGTAAGCTCTTTGCAGTCCCGCGCCAAAAGGTAGCCGCCGTCGGGGCCCCGGCGGCTGGAGACGATCCCGGCGGCGTGGAGCCGCTTGAGGATTTTCAGCGTCACCGCCTTTTGCAGATATTCCCGCTCCGCTATGGAGGAGGCGGAAAGCAGACCGTCCCGGTGGAGCGTCCGGAGAATCCGAAGGGCATAATCCATTTCCCGTGTCACCAGCAAGCGTCCCCACCTCCTTAATATGTACCTTTTTTGTCCATTATACAGCAATGTGCAATTTTGTCAATCTTTTCCGCCTCCTCCTTTGCATTTTTGGAGCTTGTCCCAAAAAAGAACGCCCCGTTTTGGCGGAACGTCCAGACCGCAGGCGCATTGCGGGAACAGCGGCTTCCGCCGCAGCCAAAATCCGCGCGGCAGGGCCCGCCGGTAAAAGCGGACAAAAGGCTTTCCGTCTTTGGGGCAGCGTTGTAAAAAAGTGACTTGATTTTGAGGGCAATGTTTGGTAGACTAAACCAAACGGGAGCCGGCAAACCCGCCGGCTCCCTCTATTCAAAAAAGCGGTCGCGCCTGTACGGGGGCGGACGCTGCGCGGTGTAATCGCTTCGGCTCAACCGCTTACTTCAACCTATGCGGGAACCGTTCGCCGTGCTACCGAACTTGTACGCTTTGTCTGGGCCGTTTTTCCGGCAGACAGGCTAAAAAGGAGGACTTTTCATGATAAAAATAGCACCGTCCATCCTCGCTGCGGACTTTGCAAATTTACAGCGGGATATCCAGCGCATTTCTACCGCCGACTACGTTCATGTGGACGTAATGGACGGCATGTTCGTGCCCAACATCTCCATTGGAATTCCGGTCGTGCAGTCCCTGCGGCCCACCACGGAGCTTCCTCTGGACGTACACCTCATGATCACGCAGCCGGTACGGTATGTGGAGCAGTTCTGCGACGCCGGAGCCGACCTGGTGACGGTCCACGTGGAGTCGGATACCGGGGAGAACATTCTGGAAGCTCTGCGGAAGATCCGCGCCAAGGGCAAGCGGGCGGGCGTGGTGCTGAAACCGGCGACGCCTGCGGAAGCCGCCGCGCCGTTTTTGGAGCTGGCGGACATCGTTCTGGTAATGACGGTGGAGCCGGGTTTCGGCGGCCAGAAGTTCATGCCGGACATGATGCCGAAGGTGGCCGCTCTGCGGGCCATGATCGACGGGAAAAATCCCGGCTGTGAGCTGGAAGTTGACGGCGGCGTAGACCTGAACACCTGCCGGACCTGCGTGGAAGCGGGCGCGAATGTGCTGGTTGCGGGCAGTGCGGTTTATAAGGCGGAAAACATTCCCGAACGGATTGCGGCCCTGCGGAACTGCATGGGTTAAAATCTGGAGAGTTCAAGGCCGATGGAGAGCGCGGCCCGGAAATACGCCGCATCCTCCAAACGACGGAAACAGGCTTCTTCCCGCAGGATAGCGTCTAATTCGCATATCTGCGCCTCCGTCAGCGTAGCGCGGAAGGTCTCCCAATGCTGGCAGATATTGGAACCAAGCGTATGGTGTTCCGAACGTGGGAGCCGTTCGCAGACAAGGGTTTCCTCTGCGTATTCTTCCAGGGCTTGGAGTAAAGTTTCCATGCAATCAACTCCTTTTTGATTTATACCGTTTGGTATAAACTTATTATAATTTATACCAAACGGTCTGTCAAGACTTTAGGGAAATATTATGGATATATTTGCAGAAAATTTGATAATACTCCGAAAAGCGAGAGGGTTAAGCCGTCAAGTCGTATCGGATGCGGTTCATATTTCCGCTAAGAGCTATGAACGGTATGAAAAAAATGAGCGGGAACCTTCTCTTAGCATCGCATACGCGCTGGCTGATTTCTATGGCGTAGCCATTGACCAGCTTGCAGGCCGTGCGCCGCTCCCGGAGAATCCAGAGAAAGGAGCCTGACCCGATATGGAGTATTTTCCCGTGCCCCTGGAAAAGTTGGTGGAGCAGTTTGCCCGCCTCCCTGGAATCGGGGGCAAATCCGCCCAGCGGCTGGCTTTTTTCGTCCTGGGCCTGCCGGAACAGGACGCGCAGGAGTTTGCGGATGCCATTTTGGATGCAAAACGCAGCATCACCTGTTGTCCTGTCTGCCAGAACTTCACCAGCGGCGGCCTGTGCCCAATCTGCTCGTCTCCCAAACGGGACGAACATACCATCTGCGTTGTGGCGGACCCGCGGGATGTGGTTGCGATTGAACGCAGCCGGGAATATCATGGACATTACCATGTCCTGCACGGCGTCATTTCCCCCATGAACCACGTAGGCCCGGACGACATTGCGGTTAAGCCGCTGGTGGAGCGGGTGGCGAAAGGCGGGGTGGAGGAGGTCATCATGGCCACCAACCCCGACACCGAAGGCGAGGCGACCGCGATGTATCTTGCCCGTCTGCTGAAGCCCTTCGACGTGCGCGTTACCCGTCTTGCCTATGGAATTCCGGTCGGCAGCCACCTGGAGTACGCCGACGACGCAACGCTGATGCGCGCCCTGGAAGGGCGGCAGGATATTTAAGATCCGGAGGAGGTTTTTTTGTGCCCGGCATTTCCGTGATTGTACCCGTCTACCAGGCGGAAAAATTTCTCGCCCAATGTGTGGAAAGCGTAACCCGCCAGACTTTCGCAGACTGGGAACTGCTGCTGATTGACGACGGCTGTACGGACGCTTCTCCAGCCCTTTGCGACCGTTTCGCAGAAGCGGACGGCCGTATTCGGGCATTTCACCAGCCTGGAAACCGGGGGGTCAGCGAGGCCCGCAACCTGGGACTGGACAAGGCTGGAGGCGAGTGCATCGCGTTTCTGGACGCAGACGACCAGCTGGAACCGCAGACGCTGGAAGAGCTGTGGAACCTCCGGGCGCAGAGCGGTGCGGATACCGCCGGGTGCGCGCATTGGAACGTTTCCGACGCCGGGGCCTCGCCGGAGCAGCTTCTTCCGGCGGGCGTCTATGACCGGGAGTCCATACGGGAAGCCATTGTCTATCCGCTGCTGGGCGACCGCCTCCGTGCGCCGGTGTTCAACGGTTTTATCTGGCGGTTTCTGTTTTCCGCCCAAATACTCCGCGATGCGCAGATTCGTTTTGAGGGCGCGTATTTGGAGGATGAGATTTTCCTCATGGAATACTTCTGCAACGCCGGAAAGCTGGCCGTGACGGAAGAACCGCTGTACCGTTACCTTCTGAATCTGAACTCTGCCACACACAAATACATGAAGGATTTCCAGCAGGTGTTTGACCGCTTCATGGAGCGGAAAACGGCGGTGGTCCAACGCTATGGCCTGGCGGAAGCCCGTCCTCTCTGGCGGGAGAATTCCAACTGGGCGGGGCTTCTGATTGCCATTGGCAACGAGTACGCTAGGGGAAACCCGGCGTCCATCCGGCAGCGTCAGGCGGCGGTGGAGACGCTCTGCCAGCGTCCCGACATGGCGGACGCCATTGCGAAGCTCCGGCCGGAGGGCCTTGGCAAAAACAAGCAGATGGTTGCAAACCTCGTGCGGGGGAAGCATTTCTTCATTCTGACGCAGTTATACCGTTTGAAAAACCGGATTTGATTTCAAAAGAATCGAGGACCGATATGACCCTTTACCGTGAAAGTTTTCTCTACCGGCTCTGGCGGATGCTCTATGCCGCCTATCATGAGAGCGCGCTGCACCGGCTGTTTGTCCAGGCTGGCAAGTGGTGCGGCGGTCAGATTGACACCAGCGCCCTCCTGCGGCCTCTGTGCCGGGAAGGGTATGTGGCCAGGGGATGGGCGGACAGCCTGCTCTGCCGCCTGCTGGCCTTTTGGGCAAATATTCCGATAACCCTGCTCCGCGCTTTATACCGTTTCTTGCAGCCCACCTTTGAGGACAGTTTTTTTGCCCGGCTGGCGTTCGCGGTGGGCGAGGAAACGGCTGTTGTCCAGTCCTGGCTGATCATGCTCCTTTGGTGCATTCCCTACGAGTATTGGAACAATGCCTATACGCTGATGGGGTTTGTGTTTCTGCTGCTGCTGTTCTGCGCCGGGGCCATGCGCCGGGAAACGTACCGTCTGGATGTCAAAACCATCGGCTTTTACCCGCTGGCGCTGTTTGGGGCGATGTTTCTGGGCGTGGCGTTTTCCTACACCCGGTCGCAGTCTGCGCGGTTTTTGGTGTACCATATCGCGGCGGCTTTGTGCGTCCTGGTGACGGTGAGCGCGGTGCATACGGCCCGGGATTTGAAGCGTCTGGCGGCGGGAGGAAGCGTCTGCGTGGCGGTGTCGTCGCTCTATGCGGTCATGCAGAGGGCGCAGGGACTGGAGGTCAACAAATCCTATGTGGATTTGAAACTGAACGCCGATATGCCCAGCCGGGTGATGTCCTTTTTTGACAACCCCAACGCCTATGCCGAAGTGCTGATGCTGCTCCTGCCGCTGACTATTGCCTTAGTGCTGTGCAGCAAGAGTACGCTGGGAAAACTGGCGGCCTTTGGAGCCATGGCATTAGGCATGATCGCTCTGGGCATGACCTATGGCCGGGCCAGCTGGATCGGGTTTGCCTGCGCTATGGCGGTGATGGTGTTCCTGTGGCGGCCGAGACTGATGCCGCTGTTTTTCCTGCTGTGCCTTGCCGCAGTTCCCTTCCTGCCCGCCAGCATCTGGAATCGGATTTTGACGATAACCAATATGGAGGACACTTCGACGGCCAGCCGCATCCCGCTTTATGAGACGGCGTTGAAAATCATTAAACGGTCGCCGGTTGCAGGCGCGGGCCTGGGAACCGCGGCGGTGCAGTCCTTTGTGAAGCGGTACAGGCTGTACTGGGGACGCGCCCCGTTTGTCCACGCCCATAATATCTACCTGCAAGTCTGGATTGAAGCGGGATTCCTGGGCCTTGTGGGCTTTGTAAGCGCGATGCTGTGGAACATCAAGCGGGCGGCGCACACGGTCCGGCACTGCGGCAGCTCCGAGGCCCGGACCCTGACCTGCGGCGCGGCGGCGGCATTGTGCGGCGCGATGGTCTGCGGCCTGGCGGATTACCTGTGGAATTATCCGCGGGTGATGTGCATTTTCTGGTTTGTGTTCGCAATGGCGTTGACAGGGACAAGACTCTGTGCGGCAGGGGAGGAGCGCGAGCCGTAAAACCGCAGGCTTTGGAAACGAAGCGTAAACCGTACCGGCTGGGCGAAGCGTCTGTCCAGCTGGTATGTTCTGCCATGGCGCAAACGGGAAAATTTCAAAATAATTTCCAGTTTGTGTAAACGCTATCAAAAAAGGCTTGCTATTTTCTAAATTTTACTATATGATCGAGGCGTATGCTGTATTTGATCAGCCAGCCGGCAGCCGGTCGTTTCTGCGGCTCTGGGCGAAAGGAGTACATATGGAAAAGATATTGATTATCGACGATAGTATCGTTCAGGCAGATGTCCTGCGCTCCATTATCAAAGAGGATTATGAGGTTTCCACCGCGCATACGGCGGAAGAAGGGCTCCAGATTGCAAAGACCGGGCAGTATTCCCTGATTCTGCTGGACGTGATCATGTCGGGCACGGACGGTTTTACCGTACTGAAAGAGCTTCAGGAGGACGCCGTGACACAGCGCACCCCCGTCATCCTTATCACCAGCCTGACCGACGTGGAACATGAGGTACAGGGCCTGATTATGGGCGCGGTGGATTATATTACAAAGCCGTTTAATCCTCTTGTGGTCAAGGCGCGGGTGAATACCCATGTCAAGTTGTACCGCTACCGTGCCCTGATTGAAAAAGAGGCCATGGTGGACGAGTTGACAAACCTTGCGAACCGGCGGCATTACGACAAGCAGTGCATCCAGAAGTGGAATGACGCCATACGCTTAAAAATTCCCTTTTCGGTCTGTATGTTTGACATCGACCGTTTCAAGGTCTACAACGACACATACGGCCATCCGGCGGGCGACAAGGTGATAGCCGCCGTGGCGGGGGTGCTGTCGGCGTACCTGCGGCGGACGACGGATTTTGTGGCCCGGTATGGCGGCGAGGAGTTTGTGGCGATCATCCAGGGCGGCGACGCACAGACCTCCTTTGAACATTTGAAAACCATTCGCCAGGCGGTGGAGGACCTTCACATCGTTCATTCGCCGCCGGAGTCCCCATGGGTGACGATCAGCGTGGGCGGGATTACCGTTCTGCCGAAGAATGGCGACGTGTATCAGACTTATCTGAAAATTGCGGATACCATGCTGTACGATGCAAAACGCTATGGACGAAACCGGGTGATCTGGTGCAACGATTCCATGGAGCAGTGGCGGGAAAAATAAGACAAACGAATTCGGACGGCCTTTTTAGAAAGACCGTCCGAATGTTTCGTTTCCCTTGGAGGGAATTATGTTTGATATTCAAACTCAAAGCCGTCCAGAGAGAGGGTGTCGCCGTCGGCAATGCCCAATTCTTCCAGACGCTGGAATACGCCGGCATCCCGAAGAACCTTGTCAAACCACATCCGGCTTTCATAGTCGGAGAAGTTGACATTCGCCATAAGCCGCTGGAGCCAAGCTCCCTCCACCAGCCAGACGCCGTCCTCATGCTGAATGTCCAGGGACGCGGCGTCGCCCGGCGCGGGAGGCTTCGGGATATACTCCGGCTCAAATACCCGCACCGGCGGCAGCACCGGAAGCCGCTGGGCAATCTGCTGCACCAGCTCCCGGGTGCCCTGGTGGGTGGCGGCGGACAGTTCAAGAAGGGGATAGCCCAGGGCCTCCGCGTGGGCGCGGAGGCGTTCCAGGTTCTCCGGGTTTTCCAGGATGTCCGTTTTATTGGCCGCGACAATCTGGGGCCGTTCGGCCAGGGCGGGACTGTACTGCTGCAATTCGGCGTTGATTGCGTCGAAGTCGGCCACCGGGTCCCGGCCCTCGCTGCCGGAGACATCCACCAGATGCACCAGAAGGCGGCACCGGTCGATATGCCGGAGAAAATCGTGGCCCAGGCCCGCGCCCTCGCTGGCTCCCTCGATGATGCCGGGAATGTCCGCCATGACAAAGCTGACGCCCTCGTCCACCCACACAACGCCCAGATTGGGAAACAGGGTTGTAAAGTGGTAGTTGGCAATTTTGGGCTGAGCCTTGCTCACGACCGATAACAGCGTTGATTTTCCCACGTTGGGAAAGCCGATCAGGCCCACGTCCGCCAGCAGCTTGAGTTCCAGGATCACGTCATGGCTCTCGCCGGGCAGGCCGGCTTTCGCAAAGCGCGGCACCTGGCGGGTCGGCGTGGCAAAGTGGCTGTTGCCCCAGCCGCCCCGGCCGCCCCGGCAGAGGACGAAAGGTTCGCTGCTGCTCATGTCCTGTATGATCTCGTTGGTTTCGGCGTCCCGCACCAGGGTTCCGCGGGGGACTTTGATGATCAAATCCTCGCCGTTTTTGCCGAATTTCCGCTTCCCCTGGCCGTCCATGCCGGTTCCGGCGGTGTATTTGCGTTTGTAGCGGAAGTCCATCAGCGTGGAGAGGTTGTCGTCCACTTGCAGGATGATGGAGCCGCCCCGCCCGCCGTCGCCGCCGTCAGGGCCGCCTGCCGCCACGTATTTTTCCCGGTGGAACGACACCGCGCCGTTTCCGCCGTTTCCGGCCCGGACCGAGATCCGGGCTTTGTCGATGAATGATGAAGCCATATACCCTCTTTTTCACTTCGTACCGGTTGCTGTCACAACTTCGCCGGTCTCGATAGAATCCATTTCTGCACAGATGATTTTTCCGCATGGGACAGCGCGCCCAGGTAAATTCTCCAGGCCGCTGCGGCTGTCCCAATATACCGTTTTCGCACGGCGGGCGCAGAGAGAACCATAGCGCAAACCGTTTGACGCGTAGATTAGTTGATTCGTAAGAAAAATAGCCGCAAACAGTATGTTTGCGGCTATTCTGCATTACTCCGCCTCGTAGACAGAAACCTGTTTCCGATCTTTGCCCAGATGCTCAAAGCGGACTCTGCCGCTGGCAGTGGCAAAAAGGGTATCGTCGCTTCCGCGGCCCACGTTCTTGCCGGGGTGAATGTGGGTGCCGCGCTGGCGAACGAGGATATTACCAGCCAGGACAAACTGGCCGTCGGCACGCTTGGGACCAAGACGCTTGGCCTTGGAATCACGGCCGTTTTTGGTGGAGCCGCCGCCCTTTTTGTGAGCGAAGAACTGCAAACCAATCTGAATCATAATTACGGACCATCCTTTCTGTAAAGTAGGGGAGGCAGTTTCAGCCGTTCAGGGAACGTCCGCCTCCAGGACTTCGATGTTTTCGGGGAAGCTGTCGTGCAGCGTGGTGAAATAGAGCATCAACCCTGTCAAAAGGGATTGACTGGCGGTTTCCGACACCTCGTCCAGACCTCCAGGAAGCCGGAGGGAGACTGATGCGGCGGCCTCGTCCACTTTCACGGCGGCAGCGAGGCCCAGCACGTCGTTGACAGTTGCTTCCACCAAAGTCACGGCTGCGCTGACAGACGCGCAGAGAATATCCTCTCCGGCTGCGGCGTAACCGCTGTGTCCGGCGGCGTCAAATCCGGTGATCCGTGCGCCGTCGGTATAAAAGGTGACGCGGGTCATACTCAGACGGAGATCTTGCTGATCTCAACCTTGGTATAAGGCTGGCGATGGCCCTGACGCTTCCGGTAGCCCTTCTTGGGATTGTACTTGAAAATACGGATTTTCTTACCCTTGCCGTTCTTGACGATCTTGGCCTCCACGGACGCGCCCTCCACGACGGGTGCGCCAAAGGTGGCGTTGTCGCCGTCGATGACGGCCAGAACGCGGTCAAACTTCACGGTGTCGCCGGCTTCCTGGTCCAGCTTTTCGATAAAGACCACATCGCCCTCGGCCACCTTATACTGTTTGCCTCCGGTCACAATAATTGCGTTCATACTCTGTTTTCAACTCCTTCATTACGGGCTCGCTGTCGGGGGCGGTCCCTGGAGGGACGCTTCTGGCCCATTCAAAGCGGCTTTTTTAGTATATCAACAACTTCCAGAATTGTCAAGAGAAGTTTTGGCACAGCCTTTTCAAATCGGGGCGGAAAATTGGAAATTGTAGTAACTGTATAAAAAGGTGTGGTGCATTACAGAAAATTTGTGCTGAAATGAAGGGGATGGATGTATGTTATTTAGGAAATCTGAAATAATCCCGCAGGCGAAGAAAAAGCTACGCAGTTCGGAAGGAGCTGCGTAGCTTTTATTGGTTCAATTCCGGAGTTGGAATCGCTGAATCGACATTTTGAGCTTTTCCGCCTGCTGATGAAGCTCGGCCGCAGAGGAAGCCGACTCCTGTGCCGTGGCGGCGTTGGTCTGAACCACATCCGAAATACTCTCCATGCCTTCGGTCAGTTGCCGCAAGGATTCAGACTGCTGCTGGGCAGATTCTGCAATCTGTTCCACCAGCTCCGCCGACTGCCGCGCACTGGAAACGACCAGAGAAAGTGCCGTCGTGGTTTCGTCGGACAGCGTAGTCCCATATTGAACGAGCTGGACCGAGCTTTCAATCAATTCGGTAATATTTTTGGCAGATTCCGCGCTCTTGCTGGCCAGACGCTGCACCTCGTCCGCTACAACCGCAAATCCCTTGCCCGCCGTCCCGGCACGGGCGGCCTCTACGGAGGCGTTCAACGCCAGGATATTAGTTTGGAAAGCGATGTCCTCAATGGTTCGGATAATGCCGTTGATCTGGCGGGAGGATTCCGAAATATCGGAAATTGCCTTCGAGAGAGCGTCCATCTTCTGACTGCACACTTTCAGCTGAACTTCCGCCTCCATAGAGAACTGGCGAGCCTTGTCAGCGTCTGCGGAGGTGTGGTTCACCTCGCCGGAGATGTCCTGAATGCCTGCGGAAAGTTCCTCCACCGTGGACGCCTGCCGGACTGCGCCCTCCGACAAGGTCTGCGCGCCGGAGGAGACCCGTTCGGATTCGTCAGACACATCCTGGGCCGTCCGGTGAATGTGGCGGAGCGCGTCGTTTAATGCATCCAGTATTTGACGGAGGGCGTTTTGAATCGGCAGAAATTCCCCGCGGTAACTGTCGCTGATGGTAAGATTCATATTGCCCTGAGCCATTTGGGACAGCGTGTGGTCAATGTCGTGTATGTATTTTTTCAGTTCCTGTTTGGTTTCGTGGATCGATGCGACCAGCATACCGAGTTCCGAGGAGTCAGGCTCCCAGCGGAACTCTGCCGAGAGGTTGCCCTGGGAGATTTCGCCCATCTGGTCCCGCACAGCGATGACCGGACGCAAGATCCGCTTGCGGATTACCCGCATACTGAGGACCTGAAAGGTTCCCACCATCATCAAATCCAGGGCCATTAAAATGCGGATGAGCAGGCTGGCGCGGTTCAGGGATTCCACTTCGTGGAGCGTTCTGTTATTGAGCGTTTCCAGAAAATCTTCCTTCAAGGCGTTGATCTGAACGATAGAATTGCTGTATTCTTCTCCATACACATAGTTGACAGCCGTTTCCTGCCTGCCGGCCTGAACCTGTTCCATAGCCTGCTCCTCCAAAGGGACGAGCTGGTTGGAAAGAGCGTACATACTGTCAATCATGCCCTGTTCATTGGAGGTGATGCCAATGTCCTGCATAGCTTCTACACCGATATCCCGGTTTTTCAGATTGTTGACTTCGTTCCAATAGTTATCATAGTGTATCTGGCTGCCGGTGGCAGCGTAAGCCCGGACTTCGTTGGTCAGATAGGCGGAGCCATTCATGAAACGGTTTGCGTTATAGGTCAGTTCAAAGCGGTTTTCGTTGGCGGTATCCAGGCGGCTGCTCACGCTGCTGTATGCAATCAGAAGAAGCAGCATAAACAGCAGCGCGACAATGGAACCGACATTCAAAATCGTTGTCAGCGTAGATTGGTTGATTGCCTTTTTCATGTTGTGACCATGCCTTTCTGCTGCGCCGCAAGGCATAGACAGGGGGAGAAGAACCCTGGCCTTACGCGCGGCTATACAAAAATAATTTCTGTGTGCTGTGCAGACGCTGGATATTCCGCCGCAGTCGGGTTCGACATTTGCCGGTGAATACACACAAAGGTATCCGATATGGCCGGATGACATTTGAATTATACCATATGTGAGCGTTTGTGGCAAGTCTTAGACAAGCTGGAAACGCTGTTGGGATAAAATTGGAAAGGCAAATGGAAGCGTTCTGTCTGTGCTTGAGAATAAGGGAAAAAATGGTTGATGAAAGAGACGGTATATGGGAAAAACACACCTGCAATCATTAAAAATAGTGATTGCAGTTGTGTTTCTGTTTGCGATACAAAAACAGTTTAGATGGTTTCCCTCGAGATTTTCGAAGAGGACCATAAAAAATATGATACTGCGCTGTGAAAAAGCAGTCCGCAGTTCATTGAATCAGGCTCTAATTAGCCGACACGTTCTTTACCATATGGACAACCCAGCTTCGAAGAAAATGAAATTCGTCCGTCCGGCAGTAAGCAGCTATATAAAGAATATTCGGCACAACTGAGCAGAGCAGCGTTTTTACCAAAAACCCCCAAACGGATTCACTGGTCATCTGACACAATGCCCCAGTGATCAGACCAACAAGCACCGTCACCGACAGATAGACGCCGTAGCGAAAAAAATATGTGCTGACGGGCAGATTCAGCCCCCGGCGGAAAAGCACCAGCGGCTCAATCCAAAATGGAAGCGCGGATGTGCTGATCAGGGTCCCAAGCAGAATGCCGGTAATTCCCCACCGCTGCGCCAGCAGCACGGAAACCAGCAGATTGAGAATCGCTTCCAGGATGGATTTATAGCGGTCGTCCCAAAACAAGCCGGAAACGCTTTTGCTGCTGGTCACCGGGACACGCATACTGTTAACATAAAAATTCAATACGATCAGCAAAACGGCCGGTTTTGGCAGACGGTAGCCGCTGCCCAGCCAAAGGTCCATAAACGGGTCATAAAGAAAAAACAGACAAATGCTCATCCACCCAAACAGCCATGCCGAAAAAAAGTTAAGACGGCAGAAAGCGTCCTGCTTACACGTCTGGCTTTCCGTAGCGGTCAGATTTCCCAAGGCAGGAGTAACCGCGTCAAACAGCGCAGTAATCAGAATGCTTAAAAAGTTCCGTATCATCGTGTAATTGGAATATAATCCCGCTGTTACTATTCCCACAAATTTTGAAATCAGCAAATTATCCGTATGAAACACCGCTATGGTCCCCACACGATGCAAAAGCATTGCCTTCACGTTGCGGCGGATTTCTTCCATGGTTTCCGCAGGCAGAGAGCTGCTGTTCTTCTCCCGCAGATAGGGAAAGAGCCGGTTTGCTTTGAAGGAAATCACCGTGTTCTGTATCAGCGTAGCTCCAATTGAAAGAAGCAGATAATACAGATAATTTCCCGTCAGCAGCAGGACTGCAATCTGCGCCCCAGTGGCGGCCAGCGTTACACCGGCGCGAATGGCAGTTTCTACATATTTTTTCTGGTGTACATACAGCAGAGTGGACTTGTAGATAAAAAAGTAAGAAATGCTGGTATTCAGCAGGTTCAATACATAAATAAGAGGAATGTGCGGAATGTTCTCCGGCATTTCCTTCACAAAAAAATCCAGAAAAGGCGTCAGGGTCAAACCCGCTGCCAAAACAGCCGCGCCGACCATTCGATAGATCCTGCGGTAGAGCTGCATCAGGGACTTGATCATATTCGTGTCCCCGCACGCCACCGGACGGTAAAGGCTGTATGTGATGGAAACGCCGGCTCCCAGCTCTGCCACGGAGAGCATAGAAAGTACATCGGCAAACAGTCCGTTCAGCCCCAGATACTCCTTTCCAAGAAGAACAACGAACACCCGGCGGGATACAAACTTCAGCAGGGCCAGCAAAAGTTCGCCCGCCATGGTGAATTTTACGTTTTTGGCAAGGTATTCTGTCCGGTTCATCCCGTTCCGTCACTCCATCCTGCCGCCGCTGTTTTTTTGCAAGGATTTCATCTGCCGGTAAGCGGAGGCAAATGCCCAGAAGAGCGGCGCGCCGGCATACAGCAGCAGTTCCGCCGCCGCATCCTTTTTCTCCGGACAAAGCCGTAACGCCTCCCAGCGGAAATGCCGCCGGACAGTTCTTTGAAATTCGTTCAGATAGTCAAAAAGCCGTCCATCCTTTGCGCCGCCCTCTACCGCCTGCATAGCCAGCCGTACGCTGGTATTCAGGGCAATCTGCCGGAAGCCCGCCTCCGCCGCCGGAAAACAGCCGGAAGCATCTTCGCAAATCCGTTCAAGAACGGAAAGCGCCGTACATCTCCGCCGGTCAATGCCGCTGTTAATCAGACTGCCTTCCCGGCAGAGGTAATGATACAGCGGCTCCGGCAGAAAGCTCACCGTTTCCACTGCTTTCAGCATTTGATAAAAAAACAGGAGGTCCTCACAGCACACGGCCCGCTCGTCAAAGGGATGCCTCCGCACCAGCTCCGCCGGATAGAGCTTTCCCCATGCCGTCCAAAGGAAACAGGAGCGGCGCGCCATACGGTTCACCGCCTCCTCCCGCGAATACGTCCCGCCTGGACCGTTTTTCACTTTCAGGCCCTCCGCCCGGCAAATGCTGATATCCGCCCCGGACTGCCGCAGACTCTGGTATAACTTTTCCAAAAGCTCCGGCTCTGCAAAATCGTCTGAATCGACAAATGTTATAAAAGCGCCGCCCGCCCGGCGGACACCTTCGTTTCTGGCGGCGGAAAGCCCGCGGTTCTCCGGGAAGCGCACCAGCCGTATCCGGTCTTCCTCAGCCGCCCAGGCATCGCAGATCCTGCCGCTGCCGTCAGTGGACGCATCGTCCACAACGATAATTTCAATGCGTGGATATGTCTGCGCCGCAAGGGAGCGCAGACAGTCCGCCACATAAGCCTCCACATTGTACACCGGCACAATGACGCTGATCAATGGCGTTTCACGCTCCATTTTCTCCCTCCTTCCGGCGGCGGAACCTGCAATGAACCGCAGCGGCGGCCCAAAAAATCAGCGCGCTGACGTACAGCGTTAAAATCATGGCCGCATCCTTTTTGCGCGGGCAAAGAGACAGCGACTTCCAGCGGAAATGCCGCCGGACGTTCCTCTGAATCCGTTTCAGACAGGCAAACGTTTTTCCCTCCTGCGCGCCTTTCTTCACAGCCAGCACAGCTAAACTCCGGTCCACCTCCAAGGCCAGCTGACGGAAATCCGCCGCCGCCTCCGGGAAGTGGATAGAGGCGTCCTGACAGACGGCATCCTGCGCGGAAAGCGCGGTACATTTCCGCGCATCCACGCCGCTCTGTACCTGGCTTCCTTCCCGCTGGACATAATGGTAAAGCCGGTCCGGCACGTAACTGACCCGCCGGGCCTGCTTGAGCAGCTGATAGAGAAACAACAGGTCCTCACTGTAATAAACGCCTTCGTCAAAGGGACGCTTCTTTACCAGTTCCGCATGGTAGAGTTTGCCCCAGGGCACGTGGTTGAACGGGGTTCCCTGCGCCAGCCGCCGGACGGCCTCCGCCTGGGAATAAACTGCGGCGGGGCCGTCTTTCAGGGCGATGCCGAAAGCGCCGCAGGCACTGACCTCCGTCCCATGATCCACCATGCTTTGATAGAGCGTTTCCAGCATATCCGGCTCAATGTAGTCGTCCGAATCGACAAAGGAAATATACGCGCCCTGAGCCTGCCGGATGCCTTCGTTTCTGGCGGCGGACGGCCCCCGGTTTTCCGGAAAATGGATCGCGGTTATTCGGGCGTCACAGGCGGCGTAACGGTCGCAGACTGCGCCGCTGTTGTCTGTGGAAGCGTCGTCCACAAGGATTGCCTCCACAGACGGATAGGTCTGGGCCAAAATGGAATCCAGACACCGTTCCATACAGGCTTCCACATTGTATACGGGGACAATTACGCTGATCAACGGTTTTTCCCGCTCCAAGCCCACGCCTCCTCATTTCATGACTTCTCTGTAATAATCCGCCAGCCGTTCATGCATCCGGCGGACGCTGAATCTCCGCTCAATCATTTCCATATTTGCCCGGGACATCTCTCGGAGCATCTCAACGTCGCGGCTGCACCGCAGCAGGGCTTCCGCCAGTGCGGAGACATTGCCGGGCTCTATCAAAATTCCGTTTTCCGTTGTGACGACCTCCGGAATCGCGCCCACGCTTGTACTGATAATGGCTTTTCCAGCCGCCATTCCTTCCAGAATGGCCATAGGCAGCCCTTCGTTATAGGAGGGGAGGATCACCGCAGCTGTGTTTTTCAAAAGCTCCAGCTTTTTCGTTCCGTCAATCCAGCCCATGACGATAATGTGCTTTTCCAGCTTTTTTTCGGCAATCAACGCCTTCGCCTTTTCCGTTTCCCCGTCTCCCGCCAGATATACGGTCAGCTCTGAATTCTGCCGGACGGCCAGCTCCACCGCGTCAATCAGGTCATAGGTTCCCTTTCGTTCCCCCAGCCTGCCCAGCATGAGAAACGCATTTCGGTGTTTCGCCGGGTCCACAGCCGCTTCCTGAAACGCTTCCGGGCTGACGCCGTTATACAGCGTCTGACAAGCATTCATGCAAAACCGGGATTCCAGCTCCCGCTTCCAGCTGTCCGACAGCGCGATTACCAGATTCGCCCGTTGGAAAAAACGGTCGACCGTTTTCTTCCTGCGGCCGTTCAGACGGTCATAAAACGTCAAATATTCCGCTCCGTGGATATGTACAATGGCCCTTTTCCCCGCCCGTTTGATGGTTCGCAGATAGAGGTTTTTACGGAAGGTACTGCCCCGCTCCGCCGTGTGGATGTGAAAGAGGTCGTATTTTTTATAACAGAGCAAAAAGCGGAGATAGCCGTACCCGGAGTAGAGCAGACGGACGGGTAGGCTTCCGTCTATGTAGGAGGGGAAGCTCTCGATCTCAAATTCCGAATTCAGCGTCCTGCTTTCCCGGATTCCGCGGATAACCGCCGCCATCCCGCCGCGGGAACGGGTTTCACTGGGGCCGATCTGTAAAATTTTCATACGTTCTCTCCTCATTACAGCGAACCGAGGAAGCCGTCAAGCGATGCGATGAAGGACTTTGTATTGGATAGAAAGCCGTTATATTGGCGCGTCCTGACCATTTGCAGCGCTTTTGGCAGCAGGTCCATATCCAGACAGACACAGAGGAGGTTCATTTTCTGAAACTGCTTTGCCAGTTCCAGCTGGTGGTCATCCACGTGCTCTCCGTACCGGGCCAGACGGGGGACAGCAATGGTTTTCTTCCCCTGCCTGACCGCGCGGACCATGGTGCCGGCCCCGCCGTGCGTAATCAGAACGTCGCAGCGTTCCAGATGCCCGGCAAAGGCGTCCCGTTCATAAAACGCCTGATATGGACAGCTGGGAACATAATCGCTTACTCCCGTCTGCATCAAAACTTCTTCTGTAATCACCTGGTCTTGAATCAACCGGTCCACCTTTTTCAAAAGACGCTCAAACGGAAACTTTTGGGAACCAACCGTCACAAATATCATGCCCTCACCTCAATATATGCCGCCTTCATATACGGCCTCCGGGTAATGCTCCCGCAGCTGCGGCCATTGAATATAAAACCGGTCCGCAAAGCGGTAGAGAAGTTTTCCGGTCAGCGTGGGCGTTTCTACCTTGGCAAAGGACTCGATGAACACCAGCTTTTTCCCAAACGCCTTGCACAGCAGGCATAAGGGAACCGTTGCCAGCGCGCCGGTGCAGACCGTCACATCCGGACGCTCCGTCAGGCAGATTTTGAACGACCGGCAGGCATTTGCAAACATTTTGAGCAGACAGGATTTCTCACGCCGGTTGACTTGAAGCAGATAATAGCGTCGTATGGTTCCTGCGGCCGGCTGGTACGACGTTTTTTCTGTCACGAGGAAGCTCTCATACCGCTCCATTAAAGGGAGCAGCATGAGAAGCTCATCCAGGTGCCCGCCGGAGGACGCGGCGAAACAGAGCTTGGGTTTTTTACCGCTCTTCAAAACAGATCAACTCCCGCTTTCCGTATGATTTTGGGGAGGGCAGGGGATTTCCTGCCCGGCCGCGCTCCACTGGGCGCAGCGTTTCGCCAGCGCGGCGTTTGCCAGCGCGTCGAAATTGCAGGACATGGGAACCAGAGAACAGGCAATTATTGTGTATGGATAGTAAATCGTATTGTCCGTGGCATACAGGACAAAACAGTAGATGCAGACTGCCAGAAACAGACACCCGGCGTCTTTTCCGCCCTGCCGGAACCAGTAGCGCAGACGGACCGTCAGCCAGCTCCAAATCCAGACCCAGTATCCCAGAAAGCCAATATTCAGATACATGCGGAGAAAATCGTTATGGATTTGCGTCTGGGTACGCAGCGGCGCAGAGGATTCCAAGCCGCTGAACCACTCCACATAACGCTCAAACCCCGTTCCCCGCCCCAGAAAGGTGATGCTGATGTCATAGTAAGGCGCGACGTTGGCAAAAAGCGTTGCCCGCCCCTTGGTGTCAAGCAGGAGCCGTTCTTCCAGATATTGAAACAGGCCGTATCGGATTCCCGCGATATACAGGAAGCTGACCGCCATCATTGCGGCGGCTATGCAAAGCGCGGTTTGCCGCGCGGCTTTTTCCGGCAGCCGCCGCAGAAGCGACGCGGTCAGAAACGCCAGGGCTACGGCTGGAAAGGCAATCCGTTTCAAGCCGGTCAGGAAAAAGAGGAATACGATTGCCGTCCAAAGAAGCGGATGGGGCGATTTTTTCCAGTTCAGAAACAGGTAAAGCAGAAAAGGACCGAAAGCAAACGTCAGGTCATGGCTCTCCAATTGCAGCATCAGGGGGCCGGTCTCTCCGCTGAACGTAACCAGCAGCGTGTAAAACTCCTGCAAAAAAGCATCCAGTCCGCCTTGGTAAATCACCGCCAGGACGCTGATGAAATTCGCCGCGCACATGGACGCAAGACAGTACCAGATTCCCCGTCCGCCGAACAGATACAGCGTCGCGGCGGCGACAAGAACCGACAGCAGCTGCGGGAGAATCATGCCGACGCCGTTTGTAATGGCCGCGCTGTCCGCAGCGGAAGCCAGCCAGATCACTGCGGAGAAGAACAGGGGAACCAGACAGGGGAGCATCTGCACCAGCGTGTGGCGCACCAGAAGGAGGGCACGGTCCAGCCGCACGGTGGCGGTGAAATGGAACAGCGCGAGAAACAGAATCGCTGCCGCACAGGGATTTTTGAGGCTGAGTTCCATGCCGCCCACCGGGAAATATGCGTCCTGCAAAACAAACATTGCCGTCGCCAGCAATAGATACATAACGGAAATCATGCTTCATTTTCCCCCGTTCCTGCGGTAAGCGTCTCGGTCAAACCAGCGCGGCCCCGGCTGTTTTTTTCGCCTCGCCGCTTCCAACCCGTTTCATGGCAATGGACAGCAGTTCCCGGATATACGCGCAGCGTTCCTCGCCCGCGCAGGCAAAGCCGTGCTGCAAATGGATCTGATAGCCGCGGTCCCTGGATTTTTCCTCCAATACCGCGCCAATCTGCCGCAAGGCCGCCGCAACCGTTTCCCGATCCATGGACTCTGCGAAAATCAGATATTGTCCGGCGCCGTTGTTGCCTATGAACATCTTGGCAGAGGGCGTAAACACCGAGGTCAGGATTTCTACGAAATCCTTGATCATCCGGTCTCCGGCCTCCCGGCCCAGCCGGGCGTTTTCCGTTTGCAGATTCGTCAGCTTGCACACAATGCAGGCAAACTCCTCTGGAATGGGCCGCTTTTCCCGGGACGTAATAAACTGGTCGCACTTTGCCCGGTTGGGCAGGCCGTCCACCTTGTTTGTGAAAGCATAGTATTCAATGAAGTCCTCAATCCGGCCAAAGAGCGCGGCTCCGGCACAGCCCAGCGCACCGAAAATCACCACGATCAAAATCGTAAAAATCAGGATGGGGAACCGTTCTGTAACCCGCACGCTGGAAAGCATGACAATGTTTTTGGCCCCCAGATACTCGTTGTATTCGTCGTTCGTCTCATAATAGACGGACTGAAGGGCGTTGATCTTCTCCGCGAGACGGGCAATTTCCGCCTGAATCTTCTGCTGGTCCGCCTGGGACGAGCTGGCTGGAGCAGCGGCAAACACCTGAAGCACAAAATCGTTATAATCGTGGTCAATCACGTTGTGTTCATAAAGGGTCCGGTCTTCGATGTACTTCATCAAAAGCTGGTCATACTCTGCCGTTCGGTCCACCGGCGTCCAGTTTCCGTCCTCGTCCTTGTTCCAGTCGTCGTAAACGTCTGGCAGCACGTTGTTTTGGAGGACTTCCCCCTGGTTTTCCCCGTCTTCGTTTACAACCGGGACGCTGAATTCTCCCATGGCGTTCTCATAAGCCGTGATGATGCCCCGTATCCGCTCGATTTCAAAGGAGGCGGCGTCGTTGGCAATGGTGAGGTTATTGTTCCAGTTCCGGTATTTTTCCAGAAGCAGGTCCCGGTCCTTGGTAATCCGGCCCGCCAGAATTTCGGAGAACAACTGCCGGACCTCCACGTCCCGGATAAATTCAAATTCATCCTTGAGATCCTGAAAACTGCGGCCCGTCCGGCTGGAACGAAATTCGCCGTTCCATGTAACCTTGTCGGCAAGGTGATCCGCAATGTTGGTCAGCGTATCGTCCATAACCTCCGCCATTTCCAGATAATCGTAGCCTTTGGTGGTGATGTCGCTCACCGGGTTTGCCGCCAGGGAGGTGTTGATATGGGTTTTTCCATAGTAGACGGCATATTCCTGTAAAATCTGATTCAAAATCTTGCGGGGATACTCCTTGCCGTTGCCGACGCCGCAGTTGAAGGACACCACGTAGCGGGTGGGATTCAGCTCGTAATCCTTTTCCCCGTTGTCCAGCTTGGACTGTTGAATCAGCAGATCTTCTTCCGTGATAATAGGCTCTACATGAATATTCATGCGGATATCGTCGGTAGTTGCCTCGGAGTAGGGAATATCCAGCGTTTCCATCGCCTGGGCCACCAGATTGGTGTCATAGATTTCCGTGGTATCGATTTCCGTACCGTCCGGGGAATACCCTTCTTCGGCGCGGCTCCCGGTATACTCGATCACCGTAACCGCGGTATATTGCTGAATGTAAAGCTGGGCAGCCAGATAGAACGCAACGCCTGCCAGAACCGACAGGCCCGCAATGACGGCGCGGTATTTTTTTAGATAGCGGAAAACATCCAGTTCTTTCATGACGAAGCCCCTTTCCGGTCTTTTTTCTTTTTCTCCGTTCCCGGCTTCGCCGCAGCGGCGCGGTACTCCCGATAAAACGGCTCCAATACGGCGTTTCCGCTCTGGGCAATGACAAACAGTCCGGTGAGCAGAAGCGCGGACGCCGCTTCGCCCATAACGGAGGGCGAGGTGAAGCATACCTGAATATAGCCGTCCCGTTTTTCCCTGACGTATGCGCTGCATAACGTCCGGCTTTGGGACGCCAGATTCAGCAGCTCCGCTTTCAGCAACTCAATCTTCCCGTCTGCCTGCGTATAGGCGGCGGAAGACGCCTGTGAACTGCCGGCCTGTCCGGCGGCATAGGCGTTATGGGCGATTTCCTCCACCAGCTTCGTAGCCGATTCCAGGTGTTCCTTTGCCTCGTCCGCAAAATAATCCACGCCGACCTTGGTCTTGGACATATAAAATTCCTTGTTTGTATCATAAGTGGGGATAAGGACAAAGCGGGTCATGTAGGCATTGTAGAGATTGATTGCCTCAATGCGGACATCGTGGGCCGCCATATCCTTCCGCCGTTCCGTTTCCAGGAGGCGGTTAGCGTACTGCATCCGGGACTGATAGGTATACCGGTTTCGGGAGAGGCCGTTTTCCAGAATGAACGCCTTGTATCGCTCCAGCTCAATGCCGATGTAGTTTTCGATCTTCTGGGACAAGGAGGAAAAGGTCTCCCCGTTCTCCGCCGCACGAAAGCTGCTGCTCTCGCTGCTGTAATGGGGCAGATAATTGCTTAATTTCCGCGCCTGCATTTCCAGAAAATCCGTCACGTCCAGATATTCCATTCCTTCCAGCTCTGCAAAGGACAGGTCTAAAATGCTGTCGTTTTCCGCGTAATGAAGTACGAAATCCTCCCAGTACACGTCTGCCAGAAGATTTAATACGTCTTTGGGGTTCGTATGGTACAGGGACACTTTTCCCGAACAATGAACCTGATATTCCGTGGAAATCTTCAGGTCCGATTCCTGGGTGACATCCAGCTTTTCCGCGTCCAGAGGCGTCGAGAGCGTCAGCAGATCGGACAGCCGCTCCACGCTGATTTCCAGACCGCCCCGCTGGATCACCTGCTCAAGAATATTGTCGGAGAGGATGTTGGATTCGTTGAACCGGGTGACATTCGGGTTTTGTCCCCGGGCCGCCTCCTCGTAGTTGAATACCAGCAGCATACCGGGAGACCAAATCCCGGAAGCCATCTGCGCGGCAAAGCAGACGGCGAAGAACGCCGCGCCCAGCGCGGCCAGTTTCCGCCGCTTGCCCTTTGTGCGGCCCAGCGTGCCCCGCAGCCCCATGACCGGCAGCTTTGACTTGATGAGGAAAAAACGCCGTATCAAAACCGCATAGGAAACCGCCGCGCACAAAATCAATACCGGTACGATCATGCTTACAAAAATCATGCTGAACTCACTCCTTTGCCGTCTCAGGAAAAGCTGGTGTCCTGACGGCCGTTGATGTCAATTACCGCCAGCTCCGGACGGTTGTTGATGCGGGGGAAGCCGTTGTGCCCGCCCATCCCCCTGGAAACAAAGATGGTGCTGTGAGGCAGGCGGTAGATTCCGCCGCTGTATCGGGGAAACCATCCGGTATCTCCGTGGTACAGTCCGCCAAGGAAGGGAAGCCGGACCTGACCGCCATGGTAGTGGCCGCAAATGCCCAAATCAATCTCCGCACCGGCCAATTTCTCATAATAGAGGCTGGGGTAGTGCGCAATCAGCAGCTTGAAGGCCGCGCTTTTTTCATACTCCTGGAAAAATTCGGAACCATATTCCTCAAAGCCTTCAACATCCACCGGCAGTCCGCCGATCAGAAAAGGCGTCCTATGTATGGTGGTTTCCTCCGCCCGGTTGACCAGAACATGAACGCCCAGCTCCACAAGCAGACTTTCCAGAGGGCTTCCCTGCTCATACATCAGATTGCTTTCGTGGTTTCCCGGACTGTAATAAACGGGGGCGATTTCCACCAGCTTGCCGCACAAGGTTAGAATGACATTCAGATTTTCGTCGTCCGCGTTTACCATGTCGCCGGCCACGGCGATCAGGTCCGGCTTTAAGGCCGCGATCTGTTCCACCAGGTCTTGGTTTTCAGGTCCAAATTCCCGGTTGTGCAGGTCCGACAGAACGACGGCGCGGATGTTCTCGGCTCCGATTATTTTGGGGGAATATAAATGATAGCGGGTAATCTCCAGCTCGTTGGAACAGAGGCGGCGTCCTCCCAGCAGCAATGCGGCTGCTGCAAGAAATACGCACAAAATTACACGCCTGCGCCGCTTCCGCAGGCAGTTTGAGTCCTCCGCAGTCCTGTCGTTCCCCTTCTTGATGGTTTGTGTCTGCATATTTCAGCCTCCCTGTCAGGTTTCCTTCCGCCGTTCACTGGCCCTCTCTGCGGATGACTGCCACTACGGTCAGAAAAATCAGCTTCCAGTCCAGCAGCCAGCTCTGTTCCCGGATATAACGGAGATCCAATTCTACCCAGGCGTCGAAACTCAGGCTGTTTCGGGCGGGATGCACCTGCCAGAAGCAAGTGAGTCCCGGTGTAACGGCCAGACGCTGCCGCTGATAGGCGGTGTAATTCACGACTTCCCGAAACAGGGGCGGTCTGGGTCCCACAATGGACATTTCTCCTTTTAAAATATTGATCAGCTGGGGCAGTTCGTCCAGCCCCGCAGCGCGGAGAAACCGCCCCAGGCGGGTAATCCTGGGGTCGTTCCGAATTTTGAACACCGGTCCTGTCATTTCGTTGTAAGGAAGCAGCGCGTCCAGCTGCGCTTCCGCATTCATGCACATGGTCCGGAATTTATAGAGATGAAACGCCTCTCCGCCCCGGCCGCAGCGGACCTGCGTGAAAATCGGGCCGCCGTGGGGGTCGTCAATGACCACGGCCAAAGCAATCAGCAGCAGGAGCGGCGAGAGAAGCGTCAGCGCCAGAAGGGACAACAAAATATCCTGCGTTCGTTTCACCAGCAGATACAAACGCCTGCGCAGAATTGGCGGGGTTTGGACGGCGGTATGAGCAGTTTCCTGCTGTACAGCCGTACCGGCTTCCCGCTCCTCTACTTCCATATTTTCTCACCTCCGGCAAAACAGCCGGGCTTTCTGCCTGCCTCCGCCCGTTGTTTTATGTTGAATTTACCTTGTCAGGCGCACAAGCCGCGTAGTACCACCGCAGGAATTCGTCATGTATTTTTTCGCCCTGCCTGCGGGCGCGAATGGCGTCCTGCTGCCGGGAGAAGGAACCAAGATAGTAGGTTTTGCCCTTGAAGCAAATCTGTGCAATCCATTTCCCCTGCTTCCGGTCCCGGTGTACGCCGGTATATCCGCTGGTATTGTTCGCGTTCAGACGGTTTTTTCGTGCCACCAGCATGGTGACGGAGGTGCCGTCGATCAGTTTCAGGTTTTCCCGGCAGGTCTCCGACTGGCGGCAGCCGCAGCTTTTCGTTTTTCCCGTTTGCAGCAGCGTCTGTCCCACGACCGTTTCCTTTCCGCAGTCGCAGACGCATTTCCAGCGGTGCATACCGGCCTGTTTCCCGGCATAAGCCGTTACCGTTAAGCGTCCGAAGCGTTTTCCGACGTAGTCCTTTCGGGGCGGGCGGCTGAGGCAGCCGCAGCTTTTGCGGTATCCGGCGGTCAGCTGGTGGAGGGGGGCGCAGACTTCGCCGCCGCAGTCGCACCGGCACCGCCAGACTGCGGAACCGCCGATACTCTCGCCGGTGGGCTCCACGGCGACCAGCCTGCCGAAGCGCATTCCGGAGACGTCTCTGCGGCCCGGCTTTACTTTGGAGACACAGCCGCAGTCTGTGACGGTTCCTCTTTGGAGGCAGCGGGTGTCCAGCAGGATTTCCCCGCCGCAGTCGCAGCGGCAGAGCCAGACGGTATAGCCGTTTTTCCGCTGGCTGGTTGAGGCCGCTACCACGAGCCGTCCAACCCGGCAGCCGGCGCCGATCTGCGGCCTGCGCGGTTTTCCGGCTTCCGGGATGCCAGTTCGGTCATGAGACGCCGCCATTTCGCACCCACTCCTTCCACTGCCAAAAAGTGTACCTTTTGACATTTATTGGATGAGAGAACGCGCCGGAAAATCTTTCTAAATTTTTTGTCCAATTTACTCAAGATGCTCTTGAATATATAGAGGATTTGTGGTATTTTATATATTGATATAATCACTATCAAAAGGTACACTTTTTGATAGTTTTTTGCTATTTATTTTTCCGTAAAAGGCGAAGCTCCCTTACCCGGCGGTAGAAAGTCGCTTCACTGAAACCGCTGCGGTATAACGCTTCCTGAAAGGAGATCCATCCTTCCTCCCAGGCCGCTACAATTTCCGGGAAATTCTCCGGCGGCGGCAGGGAGGGCCGTCCAAACTGCACGCCTCTGCGTTTTGCTGCCGCAATGCCTTCCGCCTGCCGCTGGCGGATATTGCTTCGCTCATTCTCTGCCACAAAGGAGAGCACTTGAAGAACAATGTCGCTGAGGAATGTGCCGACCAAATCCTTGCCCCGCCGGGTATCCAGCAGCGGCATATCCAAGACGCAGATGTCCACGCCCTTTTCCTTCGTCAAAATCCGCCATTGGTTTTGGATTTCTTCATAATTGCGCCCCAGCCGGTCGATGCTCTTGATATAGAGCAGGTCGCCCGGCTTTAGTTTTTTGACCAGCCGCCTGTAATGCGGGCGGTTGAAATCTTTGCCGGACTGCTTGTCCATAAAAATGTTTTCTGCGGAAACGTTCACTTTTTGCAAAGCGTCCAGCTGCCGGTCTTCATTTTGCTCTTGGGTGCTGACCCGGATATAGCCGTAGATGTTCATAGGTTTGTAAATTCATCTCCTTTTGTATATGAAATGATTGTGAATAAAGCCGTCCTTCAAAGATTGTGCTGTTTCATCATCTGTTTATAGAATGCGGTTCTCACAGATATATCGCTGCGATCCTTAACAGGAACCGGATTGTTTTCCATGTTGATATTGTGCAGGAAACTGCATCAAAGCCGAGCGGTTTCCTATGATTATAAGTATATCCCACATACGGGATTTTTTCAGTATTTCTCTCGAAATTGGGTAAAATATTGATTATAATAGCATATTTTGTCAAAAAGATCATACTATCCTGTTTTTATGACAGACGCCATGAATTCTGTAAAATATTTGGAAAACTGTGAACCAGAGGCGAAAAGACAGTAAGTATAAAAAATTACCGGAGAGCAAAAAAATGCTCTCCGGCTAATATGTAACTATGGAATGTGCACTTGTAAAAAACTATTGAAAAACAACAAAATTTATAAGCAGCCGCCAAAGACCAGCCCTTTGATTGGGTCTCTCGCCGTTGTGTTTTTTCGGGATTCTCTTGTCCATTTTCTGTATTTTGTTGGATAATTTATGTTCTTATTATTTGTTCTGCTTGCTGTCAAATGGATTGGCAAAAGCCGTCTGGCGAAGAAACCAGACGGCTTTTTGCATTTCTGCGCCCAGTATAGAAAAACCTATATCTGCAGCAAATCCCGATCATTCACTGGCAAACGTTGCTCCGTTTCAAAAATTCGCATACAAGCTCATAAACCCGGGCGGTAGAGGGCACGCTGAGCCTCTCTCGCGGAGAGTGAACGTCATGCAGCTCCGGCCCAAAGGAAACGGCGTCCAGGCCTGGAATTTTCTCAATAAACAATCCGCACTCCAAACCGCCATGGGTTCCCATCACCACGCCCTCTTGTCCGCTGAGGTCGCGGTAAGCCGCCAAGAGCCGTTCCCGCGCGGCGGAATTCCGCACATATTGCCAGCCGGGATAACTGCTTCGCTGAGAGACCGTGCCGCCGCCGAATTCCACAATTGCCCGAATCCGCTGGAACAGCATCTCCTTTTGGGACGCAATGCTGGAACGGATAGAGAAGGAAAAGTGCAGTCCATCCTGTTCCAGGGCAATCAGACCAAGATTCAAAGAGGTCTGTACCATGCCCGGAAAATCCACGCTCATGGCCTGGACGCCCTGAGGCAGCGCCAGCAGCGTGTGCAGTGCGTCCGAGGTAGCCTTCGCAGACAAAGCCCGTTCTGCCGCCGCCGGGGCGCAGGAGAGGGAAACCCCTTCGTCACAGCCTGCATATTCATTTTTCAGCACGCCGTCAAACTCCCGGATAAACGTCTGAAAGTCCTCCGACCGTTCTGCCGGAACCGTCACAATGGCATCGTTCTGAGGGCAGATCACGTTGTCAAACCGGCCGCCCCGGATATCCGTCAGACGCAGCCCAGGAATCCGCTCCATGGCGTTGAAAAGAGTGCGTACCATCAGCTGGTTTGCAGACCCGCGGCCCTTGTCGATATCCTGGCCGGAGTGCCCGCCCTGAAGCCCGGAAAGCGTCACGGCAAATCCGGCCGCACCGTCCGCCGGTTCCAGCGTGCCGGGAAGAATGCAGTCCGCCCGCAGGCCGCCGGCACAGCAGACGGTAAAAATGCCTTCTTCCTCGGAGTCCAGGTTCAAAAGCTGCCGTCCCTTCAAGTCCGAGCAGTCCAACGCCATCGCGCCGTCCATACCGACTTCCTCCTCGGTGGTGAAAACAGCTTCCAGCGGCGGATGAGGAAGGGAGCCGTCCGCCAAAACCGCCAATGCCATTGCAACGGCTATGCAGTTGTCTCCGCCCAGAGAGGTCCGGTCCGCCCAGACCCATTCGCCGTCGGTCTTGAGATCCAGACCCTCGGCGGCCATGTCCTTGGAACAGCCGCGCTCTTTGGCGCAGACCATGTCCAAATGCCCCTGTAAAATGACCGGCGCGGCGTTTTCATAACCGGGAGAGGCCGGTTTCCAGATGACCACATTATTAGCCGCGTCCTGGCGGCAGGCAAGCCCCAGCTCCTTGGCAAAGCCTACACATAAATCGCTGATCTGCTTGGTGTTGCCGCTGCCGTGGGGAACGGCGCAGAGCTTTTCAAAATACGCAAATACATCCTTGGGATTCAATTCCGATAAAACTGCCATAAGCGTCCTCCTTATACATACAGCCCATGCAAGAGCATGAGCTGTATGTCTGATGAAATTTTGAGAATTCCGGGAATCAGATATCGCCGCCAAGGCCCATATCGTCCGTCATGCCGAACTCATCGCCCTCGCCGGGAACTTCTTCCTCGTCTTCTTCCTTCGTCGGCGTGGGAATGAACTCCGTCAGCCACGCCTCCTCGGGCAGACCCGCCAGCACAGCGGGGATGTTTACGATGATGCCGTCCATGCTGTAGGGCAGGTTCAGCTGAATCGTTTGCAGCACCTCGTCGCCGCCCTTTTCCTCCATGACTTCCAGCGTCATCTTGAAATTCTGGCCAATCCAGGTGGACATGCCGCGCTCCGAGTCATAGAGCTTGGCGATCTGCTCATTCTTCACGTAAACGGTCACTTTATACGGGGTTTCATAGGTTTGACCGTTATATTCCACGCTGCGGTTGTCCACATAGATCGTGTGTCCCCGGCCAATGACCATCATCGCCGCCGCAATGACAATCAGTACCGCCACAGACAGCAGGCAGATCAGCAGTCTCCGTTTCGATTTCACGACGCGCCGCCCTCCTCTCGCTGGGCCTGAGCCAGCATCTGGCCCATCTGGCTCTTGTTTCTGTGCTTCTTCATCTCATACATGATCAACGCCAGCGTAATAACGCCATAGGACGCAAATACGCGGAAGTATTCGCCAATCATGGAGTCGCCGATGATCGCCGTACCAGCGGCGGGCGCGGCAATGAACATCAGATGGAACAGCGTCACGCCCAGGAAAGCGTTGCCGATGGACGCCCGGTCCACCGACGCGCCGCCCACCAGCAGCGCGGCAATGCAGAACATGCCGATTTGGGAATGCGCGGTGTAGGTGGGGAGGTTGCCCATGTTTTGCAGGTAGATCACCATGCCAAAACCAGCGAACACGGTGGACATGATGATGGAGATCACGCGGGTCCGCTCCACCTTGATGCCCGCGTCCCGGGCCACATTCATATCCTGGCCCACAGCCCGCATATCCTGTCCCAGCTTGGTCCGCCGGAACCAGACGATAAACAGGCACAGCAGTCCGATGAGGAGGAAGGTCAGCACCGGAATTTTCACGCCGCCAATCCGGACAGCCAGCAGGTCGTCCAGAGCCTGGCGCATATTCAGCAGGCTGACGGTGTTGCGGATGCCATAGCCGCGGGGGAGCTTGATGGAGCTGTGAATGATGGGGATGACGGGTCCCATCATATACAGCACAACCAGCAGATAGATGCCGCCGCCCATGAAGAAGTTCATGATATAGCCGGTGATCATCTCCCGGCCCATGGCCATATTCATCACAGTGCCGCAGAACCAGCCCAGGAGAATGGAAATCGGAATGGACATGATCATGGCCAGGACGATGCCGGGGATGCCCCAGATCTGCCAGTCCGCCACGAAGATGATGGCGATTTCCGCCGCCATCGCGCCCAGCGTCATACCGAAATTCAGGCCCATGCCCGACATAATCGGAAACAGCAGGCAGAGAACCAGGAACGTGTTCCGTCCCATACGGGTGATGATCTCGTTGAGCAGATACCCGGGCGAGAAGCCGGAGAGGGGAAGCAGAATGGCGCAGATGATGACGAACATGATCGGCACCATATTGTTGAGCAGAAAGTTTACGGCTTTGTTTTGCTTCGTGTTCATTTTGTACCCTCCGTCTTTCTGGTCAGAGCATAGAGGATCATACCCTGGGTGACGATGACGCGGACGACCTCGCTGATATCCATGCGAATCACGGCGTTGACAATGGTGGGCGTCATCGTGACCATGCCCTGAAAGAGAATTGTACCGATGATCACGTTGGGGATGGACGCCTTGTTCACCGACGCACCGCCGATCAGGATGGCGGAGACGGTGGGCAGCGTCATATTCGTGGGGGCGGTGTAGAGCTGAATGAAGCCGAAGCCCTGCTGGTAAACCAGGATACCCACCGCGCCCAGCCAGGTAGAGAGGATGACGGAGAGGGTACGGGTCCGGTCGACATTGATGCCCGCCGCCTGGGCGAAGACCCGGTTCGAGCCAACCGCCGTCATGGCCGTGCCGGTCTTGGTCCGCAGAAACAGCCACATCAGGAAGGCCAGCAGCACAAAGAACAGCAGGGAACCGGTGGGAATTTCCAGGTTTCCGACTTTAATGTGAAGAATTTTGGCCAGCACCTGGTCATAAAAGCCCTCCAGGGAGATGGTGGGGCGCAGGCCCGAGCCGGACAGGCCCCAGACCATCGTGGGACTGGTGTAGGGCAGGAGCAGCCACATCATGCACATGAAGGAAATGGCGGAGAAGCCCACATAAGTGGCGATCATCATTTCGCCGCCCTTGATCTTGTTCAAAAGCGCGCCGTAGCCGGTGCCGAAAACGACGGCGAAGGGCGTGGCAATGACAATGGCCATTACGAAGCTGAACGCTCCGGTAAATCCAAATTGAATCGAAAGAGTTGCCCCCAGAAGGCCGGAGATAATGCCCAGAGGCAGCCCGAAATTCAGGCCGCAGCCGGAGTGAACCATGGGCACCATGGCCAGCACCAGAATGGCATTCCAGCTGAAGCGGTTGACCGTGTTGGTAATCTGCGTGGCGAAGTCCGCCCCCACAAAGGGGGCTACAATATAGAGCAGGATCAGAAACCCTGCGATAATCAGCCTTGGAAGGCCCATTTTACCCAGCCAATAGCGCAAGGCGTCCGCATATGCTACTTGATACATCGTTTTCCCTCCTTACTTCACCTGGCTGACCATCAGCATACCGAATTCCTCGGAGGATTCCGACGCCGGGAGAATCCCGGCGATTTTTCCGCCGGAGACAATGGCGATCCGGTCGCAGGTCTGCCGCAGCTCCTCCAGCTCGGAGGAAATCATCACCACCGTGACGCCCCGTTCCCGGTTGAACTTCTTCAGCGCGTCCAGTACCAGGGACTTCGCGCCCACGTCAATGCCGCGGGTGGGTTCGGAAACAAAGAGGAATTTCGGTTCCAGCGCAAAGGCTTTGGCCAGGCAGACCTTCTGCTGGTTGCCGCCGGAGAGCTCCCGGGCCTTCTGCTGGGAGCTGGTGCATTTGATCATCAGCTCGTCGATATACTTCTGCGTCACCGCATGGATGGCCTTTTCATCCCGCAGCGTAATGGGACCGAAATGCTTGAGGAATTTGTTTTGCACCTGCATAGCCGGAAAGGCGATATTCCATTCCAGACTCTCGTCCAGGAGCAGGCCCACGCCCCGCCGGTCCTCGGAGACGAAGGCAAGGGAGGCGTTGAGGCAGACTTTCGGGCTGTTGAGAGGAATTTCCTTCCCGTTAAATTCCACGTGTCCGCCGGCGTCGTAAAGGCCCATGACGCCGTTTGGAATGCCCAGCTTGCCCTGGCCCGCCAGACCGCCGATGCCGAGAATTTCGCCTTCCCGCACGTCCAGGCTGACGTTGCGGACGGTTTCGCCGGGCATGTCCACCCAGAGATTTCGGATGGAGAGGATGGTTTTTCCGCCGGACTCTGCCGCGGCGGCCTTTTCCGATGGAGCGGCGGAGGATTCCACGTTCCGCCCGACCATCCATTTGGTGATGTCGGAGACGCTGGTTTCTTTTGCCGGCACGTCCCGGACTACATAGCCGTCCCGCATGACCACCACCTTGTCACACACGGAGAGGATCTCCTGGAGACGGTGGGTGATGAAGATGACGGCGATGCCCTGGGCGGCCATGTTGCGGATGGAGTCCAGCAGCGCGGCGGCCTCTTTTTCGGTCAGCACGGCCGTCGGCTCGTCCAGAATCAACAGCTTGAGCTGGTCCTTGCTCAATTCGCGGGCAATCTCCGTGAACTGCTTGTGGCCAACGGGCATATCGCTGATACGCATATCCGCGTCAATCTGCACGCCCATTTTTTGAATGGCCTTGGCGGAGGTCTCCGCGATGGTCTTGTAATTCAGCGTGTTCAGCCGCTCGCCGAACACCTCGGAAAGAAGGGTCTTTTTGACCGGTTCCCGGTTCAGCACGATGTTTTCCGCCGCGGTAAAGCCGGGGATCAGGGAGAATTCCTGGTGGACCATGCCGATTCCGGCGGCCAGCGCGTCAAAGGGCGTATTGAAAACGGCCTTCTCTCCGTTTAAGAGGATATCGCCGCTGTATCCGCCGGTTTCCCGGATGACATCCATGCCGAAAAGAATTTTCATCAGCGTACTCTTGCCCGCGCCGTTCTCGCCGCACAGGCCCAGGACCTCGCCTGCGCCCAAGGTGAAGTTGATATCGGTGAGGACTTGGTTTCCGAAGAAATCCTTTTTAATGTTTTGCATCTGCAAGAGGGGAGTACCTTGTTTTTCCATAACTGCACCCTACCTAAGAAAATCAGGGGGAGGTCTGCCTCCCCCTGCATTTGAAGTCTTGTGTTGTCAGCTGACGGTGAAATATTTCTCGGGGACCTCCACCTGCGCGTTGCCCAGATACCAGCCGGGATCGCCCATGATGTAGGTATCCTGATAGACGAGGAACACGTTGTCGGACTTGACGCCGGTGGTGGCGTTGACATAGCCGGAGCCGTTCCATTCCGCGTTGGGGGTGTAAACCTGGAACGCGGCGGAGAGGTCGTCCATATCCAGAAGCTCGCTCTTGCCGTCGATGACGTTCATCGCGTGCTGGGCAAGGCCGGCGGAGAGGGTATATCCATAGGAATAAGCCCAGGTGCCGAAACGGCCTGCGCCGCCGCCTGCTACGATGGCTTCTTCCACCTTGGCAAGAATTTTCTCAAAGTCGCCCGCTTCCTCAGTGAGGTCCAGACCCAACGCGCCGGGATAGCCCTTCAGGGGGGAGGGCATATCGGCTTCGACGAAGTAGCCGCCGCATTCCATCAGCCGCTTCAGGAGCGGTTCCGTATGCGCGCCGTTGGTGGCGAAAAACGCAGTGTTCTGGCCATACTTTTCGACCCATTCGGGAACCTTTTCCAGGATGAACGCCTGTGCGCCGGGGACGCCCACATCCGTGATGGGGTCGGGAGCGGTTTCCTGAACGAAGGTCATGCCAAACTCCTCGCAGGTTGCCTCCATGATAGCGGCGCGGCGGCTCATGCTCTCATAAGCCAGGTGGCGGGGGAAGGAGACGTGCACAAAGGTGTCGCAGCCCAGCTCGTGAGCGGCGCGGATCACTAGATATCCGCGGGACACAAAGTCGCTGGTGCAGGCAAGATCCGCCGCGGAACCGATTTCGGGAAGGTCCTCGTGGGGCTCGCCGGCAATGCAGATGATGTCGGGGCGGCGTTCCTTGATCTGACGGAAGGCCTCCGTCGTGCCGGGGACGGCCTGGTTGACGATGATGGCCTTCATGTCCGGGTCGTCGGACATATTGAGGATGGTTTGAATGGAGGTTTCCATTTCCTCCGTGAAGTTGTCGGGATAGATGGCGAGCTTGATGCGGTCTTCGCCGTACTTGGCCTGGAAGGCTTCCGCGCCGCGGCGGTCGTCCTCGGACTGGGAGACGGAGCCGGTGATGATGCCGATGTGGTAGTTATCGCCGGCATCCTCGCCGCCGCCGTCACCGCTGGGCTGGGACTGATCGCCGCCGCCGGACGCGGGGGGATTGCTGTCGCCGCTGCAGGCCGCGAGGGAGAGAACCATTGCCAGGGCCAGCAGCATGGAGAGAAACTTTTTCATGATGAACCTCCTGAAATTTCTCTTTTCTGTATAGAAGGGAGGAGGGTTCCGGTTTTCAGAGAAAATCAGAACCCTCCAATTTCCCCCCTTTTTTTTAATTACGCGTTGGGTTTAGCTGATGGTGAAGAACTTTTCGGGGACCTCCACCTGGGCGTTGCCCATATAGTGGCCGGGATTGCCCATGATATAGGTGTCCTGATAGATCAGGAACACATTGTCGGACTTGACGCCGGTGGTGGCGTTGGTGTAGCCGGAGCCGTTCCACTCCGCGTCGGGGGAGTAGACCTGGAGAGCCGCGGCCACGTCGTCCATGTCCTGAAGGTCGCTCTTGCCGTCGATGACGTTCATGGCGTGCTGGGCAAGACCGGCGGAGAGGGTGTAGCCATAGGAATAAGCCCAGGTGCCGAAGTGATCCGCGCCGCCGGCGTCCGCGATGGAGGATTCCACCTTCGCAAGAATCTTGGCGAAGTCGCCCGCTTCTTCCGTCAGGTCCAGACCCAGCGCGCCGGGATAGCCCATCAGAGGAGAGGGCAGGTCGGCTTCAATGAAGTAGCCGCCGTATTCCAGCAGACGCTTGAGCAGGGGCTCGGTATGGGCGTCGTTGGTGCAGAAGTAAGCGGCCTTTTCGCCGTATTTGCCAACCCACTCGGGAACCTTTTCCAGGATATAAGCCTGCGCGCCGGGAATGCCCACGTCGGTGGTGGGGTCGGGAGCGGTCTCCTGAACGAAGGTCATGCCGAGATCCTTGCAGGCTTCCTCCATGATAGCGGCGCGGCGGCTCATGGTCTCATAGGCCATGTGGCGGGGGAAGGAGATGTGCACGAAGGTGTCGCAGCCCAGCTCGTGAGCGGTGCGGATGATCAGGTATCCGCGGGACACAAAGTCGTTGTTGCACACCAGGTCGGCCGCGGAGCCGATCTCGGGAAGGTCCTCGTGAGACTCGCCGGCAATGCAGATGATATCGGGGCGGCGTTCCTTGATCTGGCGGAAGGCTTCCGTCGTGCCGGGAACGGCCTGGTTGACGATGATGGCCTTCATATCCGGGTCGTCGGACATATTCACGATGGTCTGGACGGTGGTTTCCAGTTCTTCCGTGAAGTTGTCGGGATAGATGGCGAGCTTGATGCGGTCCTCGCCGTACTGCGCCTGGAAGGCTTCCGCGCCGCGGCGGTCGTCTTCGGACTGGGAGACGGAACCGGTGATGATGCCAATGTGATAATCGCCGCCGGTCTCGCCGCCGGACGTGTCATTAGAATCGTCGCCGCCGGTCTGAGACTGATCAGGCTGGTCGTTTCCGCCGGATGCGGGCGGGGTGGGGTCGTTGTTGCTGCCGCAGGCCGCGAGGGAGAAAACCAAAGCCAGCGTCAGCAGTGCGCAGAGAAACTTCTTCATTATAAACCTCCTAAAAATTTGTGTCGCCGGGCGTACAGGATGGATTACTTCTGGTTTCCGGAGGAAACCAGAAGGGAAAAGGTGTACACCTTTTGAACTTTAATCATTTTAACAAAAATCCCCGCTTTGTCAACTATATTTTATACATTTCGTGCCGGGAACCGGAGGGGAAAGAAACTGCGTTAAAAGCGTTTTTACTACTTTCCAGCGACACAGGAGACACGTTTTAACGAAAAAGGGCAATGAAAGGCACTTTCCGTTAAAATTCAAACAAATGCCAAACCTGCAAAAGATTTCCGTTTCTGGAGCATAAAATCCCATTCCGGACGGAGGATGCGGTTTGATGCGAAAGGGGGTTGGAGCCTCCGGACAAACGGGAGAAAACCGACACGGGAATCCGGAAACGTGTCCGCGAAAAGTCCGAAAAAACATTTCGCCCCGCTTTCCAGGGGCCAAAACTTCGGAAAATAAGCCAAAGTGCAAAATTTGCCTGTTTTGCGCAGAAAAAAAGGCTTTTCTCCGGTTTCTCTGGTAATTTATGAAAAAAATGCCTTGCAAAGAGGACGCAGCTAGGCTATAATATCGAAAGAGACGGCCTTGCGGTCCGACCAAGGAAGAAGACGCCCGCCAGAACCGGCGGGAATTGCCTGGACCGCTTGGTTTCTGTATGTCTAAGAGAGAAGGTGAAAACGGATGTCCCTGGAAGCAATTGAAAAGGTCGCACAGGTTGAACGCGAAACACAGGAGCGCAGAGCCGCCGCGGAGGCAGAGGCGCGCCAGATTCTCTCCGGCGCGGAACGCGACGGCCTTGCGCTCTTGCAGCAGACGCGGTCCGCCGCGGCGGAGGAGGGAAAAAACCTCCTGCGGCAGGCGGAGGAAAAGGCCGCTGCCCGCGCTGCGGAAACCGGCCGCACCGCGGAAGCCGCCGCCGCAGACCTGCAAAAAAAGGCGAAAAGCCATTTGGAGGAGGCCGCAGAGTTTATCGTGGGAAGGGTTGTGAAGCACTGAAATGGCCATTGTAAAAATGAAAAAGCTCCGCGTTCTGGCGATGGCCAACCGCCGGGAAGAACTCCTGGACCAGCTCCTGCGGCTGGGCTGCGTGGAAATCAGCGAGCCGGACGGCAAGCTGGCGGACCCTGCCTGGTCGGCCCTGCTCCGGCGGGAGACCTCCGCCCTGGCGGAGGCGAAAAGCGAACTGGCCCGGGCGAATTCCGCCCTGGACGCGCTCAAACGCTACGCCGGGGTTAAGGACGGCCTGTTCATCCAACGCCGTCCCATTGGCCAGGAGGAGTTCCTGGGAGACGGAACGGTCCGTGAGGCGCGGGAAGTCAGCGGACGGATCAACACGGCCTTGCAGGACATCGCCCGGCTCCAGGGGGAGGAGGGCCGCCTTCTGTCCCGCCGGGCGGGACTGGAGCCTTGGGTTTCCTTGGATATGCCTCTGGAGATGAACGGAACCGCCCACGCGGCCTTCCGCCAGGGCGTTTTCCCCGGAACGGTGGAAATTGGCGCGGTGTGCAGCGAGCTGGCCGGCGCGGATCTGGCGGCGGAGCTGTATGAGGTGAGCGGCGACAAACAGCAGCGGTACTGCCTGTTGGCCTGCCACCGGGCGGACGAGGAAGCGGCGTTGGAGCTGCTGCGGCCCTACGGATTCAGTGTAACGGCATTCCAGGGGCTGGAAGGAACCGCCGCGGAAAACGTGAGCGCGCTGGACCGGGAGCTGGCCGCGAACCAAAAGGCCCGTCAGGAGGCGGAGGCGGCGATTGCAGCCTGCGGTCCGCAGAAAGACGCCTTGCAGGTTTACGCAGACCGTCTGACCGCGGAAAACGCCAAGCACGCCAACGCGGAACGTCTGCTGACGGACGGCACCGTCCTCTTTTTTGAGGGCTGGGCGCCGGCGGAACAGCTGGCGCAGGTACAGACGGTCTTGGAGCAGTACGGCTGCGCCTGGGAGGCCGCGGACCCCGCGGAGGAGGAAATTCCGAATGTGCCGGTGCAGCTGAAGAATAACTGGTTCACAAAGCCGCTGAACATGGTGACGGAGATGTATTCTCTGCCGGCCTACGACAATGTGGACCCAAACCCGCTGATGGCCCCGTTTTTCATCCTGTTCTACGGAATCATGATGGCGGATATGGGCTATGGAATTCTGATGTTCCTGGCGGGGACCCTCGTGGCGAAGAAGTACCGTCCAAAGGGCACTATGGGCCATATGATGGGCCTGCTTCAGCTCTGCGGCGTGAGCACCTTTATCTGGGGCGCGCTGACCGGCGGCTTCTTCGGAGATTTCCTGACGCAAGTGGTGAAGCTCACCACCGGCGGAGACTTTGCGCTGCCGTCCCTGTTCACGCCTCTGAATGACACCCTGATGATTCTCGTCGGCGCGATGGCTCTGGGTCTGGTGCAGATTGTTACCGGCATGGCCATCAGCTTTGTACGGAAGATCCGGGCCGGAAAGGCGTTGGACGCCGTTTTCGAGGAAGTGACATGGTGGATTGTGTTCGCGGGCATCGGCCTGATGGCGGCGGGCATTACAAATCTCGTGCTGTATGCGGGAATTGTGCTGATCGTGGCCGGGCCGCTGATCACCGGGCAGGGCCTCGGAAAGATCATGGGCATTTTCGGCTCGCTGTACAACCACGTAACCGGCTACTTCGGAGACATTCTCTCCTATGCCCGTCTGATGGCTCTGATGCTGGCGGGCAGCGTCATTGCTCAGGTGTTTAACACGCTGGGCGCGATTCCCGGTATTCTGCCGGTGTTCCTGGTCATCTCCCTGGCGGGCAACGCGCTGAATTTCGCGCTGAATCTGCTGGGCTGCTATGTCCATGACCTGCGCCTGCAATGCCTGGAATACTTCGGCAAGTTCTATGAGGACGGCGGCAAGCCCTTCCGTCCCTTGGAAATCAATACCAAATATGTGGATGTCACAAAGTAAATTATCTTAGGAGGAACAACACTATGGATACGAGCATCATTCAGGCAATTGAGCAAAATGCGGCGGCACAGTCCTTCCTGGGCGCGTTCGGCGGTCTGGCCCTGGCCCTTTTGGGCGCGGGTCTGGCGGCGGTTCTCCCCGGCATCGGTTCCGCCAAGGGCACCGGCATCGCCGGCGAAGCGGGCACCGGGCTTCTCTGCCAGGACCCCAGCAAGTTCGGTAAGGTTATGATTCTTCAGGTGATCCCCGGCACCCAGGGCCTGTACGGACTGGTGGTGTGGTTCTTCGCCATCTTCTCCATGGGCCTTCTGGGCGGCGACGCCTCCGGTATGAGCGTGTCTCAGGGCCTTCAGTACTTCTGCGCCTGCCTGCCCATGGCTCTCGGCGGCCTGTTCTCCGCCATTGCCCAGGGCCGTGTGGCGGCTGGCTCCATCAACATCCTGGCCAAGAAGCCCGACGACTGGTCGAAAGGCATGGTGCTTTGCATCACCGTGGAATTCTACGCGATTCTTTCCCTGCTGGCTTCCATGCTGATGATCATCAACATCTCCTGACCGGCCCCGAAGAAAGGGGATTTGACATGAACGGAATTGATAAAATCACCCAGCGCATCGAAGCGGACGCTCAGACGGAAATTGACCGCGTTTTAGCGGACGCCCGGGACGAGGCCGCGAAGATTGCCGCAAAGTACAAGGCCCAGGCGGACGCGGAAGCGGCCGATCTGGCGGCGAAGAACCGGAAGGCCGCCGCCGAGCGGGAGGAGCGTCTGGCAGGCACGGCCCAGATGGAGGCCCGGAAGGCCCTGCTGGCCGCCAAACAGGAAATGGTGGAAAAGGCTTACGCGCTGGCTCTGGAAAAGCTGTGCTCCATGCCCGCGGAGAAATACGCGGACGTGCTGGCGGGTCTGCTGGCGGAAGCCTGTTCCAGCGGGAATGAGGAGGTTATCTTCTCCCCCGAGGACCAGAAGAAGGCCGGAAAGGCCGCCGTGGAAAAAGCCAACAAGAACGGCGGAAAAAAGCTGACGCTTTCTAAGGAAACCCGGCCCATCAAGGGCGGCTTCATCCTGCGGTCCGGCAACGTGGAGGTTAACTGCGCGTTTGATACCCTGGTACGCCTGCAAAAAGCGGAGACTGCGGGAGCGGTGGCGAAAAAGCTGTTCCCGGAGGGATGACGAGGAGGGAGCGTGTCACTTTTGGCAAATAAAATCAAGGACACCGATTACCTGTCCATCTCCGCCCGCATCAAGGCGATGGAAACCGGACTGCTGACACGGGAGCGGATGGAGCAGGTTTTGGAGGCCCGCAGCGACGAGGAGGCCGTGAAAATCCTCCAGGAGTGCGGGTATCCCGAGCTGAACCCGAAGGACCCGGAGGCAATGGACGGCGCATTGTCCGCGGCGCGTGAGGCAACCCTTTCGGACCTGGCGGAAGGCGCGCCGGACCCCAGGTATATCGACGTTTTCAAGCTGAAATACGACTATCATAATGTAAAGGCCATTCTCAAGGCCGAGGCCATGAATACCAGCGCGGACTCCATGCTGATGGACATGGGCCGGATCCCGGCGGCGGAGCTGAAAGAAGCGGTGCAGACGGGACGGATGGAAAACCTGCCCGCCGGTCTGGCCGCAGCCGCCGCAGAGGCAAAGGAGATTCTGGATACCACCCGGGACCCGCAGCTGAGTGACATCGTGCTGGACCGCTGGTGCTACCGGGAAATGATGGACGTGGCTGCGGCCACGGGAAGCGCGTTCCTGGCAGGCTATGTGCGTATTCAGATCGACGCGGCGAATCTCCGCGCTCTGGTGCGGACCCTTCGTATGGGCAAAAGCATGGACTTTTTGCGGACGGTACTGCTGTCCGGCGGAGAAATCGACGCGGACGCCGTGCTGGCGGCGGGAATGTCCGGCGGCGGCGCGCTGGGCGAGCTTTACGGTCCCACGCGCTTGCAGGCGGCGGCGGAATCCGGCGCGGAAGCTCTGCGGGGCGGCACGCTGACCGAATTTGAAAAGCTCTGTGACGACGCGGTGAGCGACTATCTGGCGGGGGCGCAGTTCGTGCCCTTCGGGGAAGCTCCCCTGCTGGGCTATCTGGCGGCGCGGGAGACGGAATATACCAATATCCGCATCCTGCTCATGGGCCGGAGCGCGGGGCTGCCCGCCGATGTGATTCGTTCCCGGCTGCGGGCCGGTTATGTGTAAGGCGGTGAGAGTATGGCAACAACCTATCGAATCGCCGCAGTCGGCGACTGGGAGTCCGTGATGGGCTTCCGCGCCCTGGGGCTGGATACCTACCCGGTGTCCGGCGTGGCGGAGGCGAAAGAGAAGATCCGCGAGCTGGCAAAGGCGGACTGCGCGGTCATTTACCTGACGGAGCAGCTGGCCCAGGGCATGGACGACGTACTGTCCCGCTACAAGGACGAGCTGCGCCCGGCAATCATCCTGATTCCGGGGCGGCAAGGGGTCTTGGGCATTGGCCGGAATAACATCCAGCGCGCCATTGAGCGGGCCGTAGGCGCGGATATCCTGTAAAGCGTTTTGCCCGCCGCGCCCTTCGGGGGCGCGGAAGGCGGCTGCGCCTTTGGCGGAGTTTTGAGGCGGTGCCTCAGCGCGGCCCCAAGCGCGTGCTTTTAGAAAAACGTTCCCTCCCGCGGGGAGGGCCAAGGGCTGCGCCCTTGGAATCCTTCTGGCAAATCTATCCAGAAAGAAGGTACTGAAATTTGAGCGGCAAAATTGTTAAAGTTTCCGGGCCGCTGGTGGTGGCTACGGGCTTGTCGGACGCGAATATGTCCGACGTGGTTCGGGTCGGTCCCCAGCGTTTGATCGGTGAGATCCTGACCATGAAGGGCGACGCAGCCTCCATCCAGGTCTACGAGGAGACCTCAGGCCTGGGTCCCGGCGCGGTGGTGGAGACCACCGGCGCGCCCATGAGCGTGGAGCTTGGCCCCGGCATGATCGAGGGCATTTATGACGGCATTCAGCGTCCGCTGGAAAAAATCGTGGAAAAAGTGGGCGCGAACATCACCCGCGGCGTGGAAGTCTCCGCCGTGG
This sequence comes from uncultured Oscillibacter sp., assembly GCA_910589315.1. Lineage (GTDB taxonomy): Bacteria > Bacillota > Clostridia > Oscillospirales > Oscillospiraceae > Oscillibacter. Next base: position 72,280 of record CAJUTB010000006.1, read on the forward strand.
ACCATGAGAAGAAGTGGGAATTTACCGCCACGGTCAAGGCCGGAGCCAAGGTGGTGGGCGGCGACGTGATCGGCACGGTTCCCGAGACGCCGGTGGTGCTGCATAAAATCATGGTTCCCCCGCATCTGAAGGGCACCATCAAGGCCATCAAGAGCGGTTCCTACAACGTGACGGAGACCGTAGCCACGCTGACCACCGAGGACGGCAAGGACGTGCCTCTGACCATGATTCAGAAATGGCCCGTCCGCGTGGGCCGTCCCTATCAGAAAAAATATCCCCCGGTCAAGCCCCTTTGCTCCGGACAACGGATCATTGATACCCTGTTCCCCATTGCAAAGGGCGGCACCGCCGCGGTTCCCGGCCCCTTCGGTTCGGGCAAAACCGTGGTGCAGCATCAGCTTGCCAAGTGGTCCGACGTAGACATAGTGGTCTACATTGGCTGCGGCGAGCGCGGCAACGAGATGACCGACGTTCTGCGGGAGTTCCCCGAGCTGAAGGATCCCCGGACCGGCGAGTCCCTGATGAAGCGGACCGTTTTGATTGCCAATACCTCGGATATGCCCGTGGCGGCGCGGGAAGCGTCCGTCTACACCGGCATTACCATTGCGGAATATTTCCGCGATATGGGGTATGACGTGGCGGTTATCGCAGACTCTACCTCCCGCTGGGCGGAAGCTCTGCGCGAGATGTCGGGCCGTCTGGAAGAAATGCCCGGCGAAGAAGGCTATCCCGCCTACCTGGCATCCCGTCTGGCGCAGTTCTATGAGCGCGCCGGTTCCGTGGAGTGCCTGGGCAGCGACGAACGCCGCGGCTCTCTGACCGCCGTGGGCGCGGTGTCGCCTCCGGGCGGCGACTTGTCCGAGCCGGTTTCCCAGGCGACCATGCGTATCGTCAAGGTCTTCTGGGCGCTGGACGCATCCCTGGCTTATAAACGCCACTTCCCCGCCATCAACTGGCTGAATTCGCACTCCCTGTATCTGGATACCCTCAAGCCCTGGTTTGACGAAAACTTCGGTGAGAAGTTCATGAAGGACCGGAGCCGGGCCATGAGCATTCTGCAAAACGAAGCGAGCCTGAATGAAATTGTGCAGTTGGTTGGCAAGGACGCCCTGTCTCCCTCCGACCAGCTGACGCTGGAAGTGGCCCGGATGGTCCGGGAGGACTTCCTCCAGCAGAATGCCTTTACGGACATCGACGGCTATTCCAGCTACGACCGGCAGGGTAAGCTGCTTGCTATGATTCTGCGTTACGAGACGCTGTGCCGCGACGCCATTGCCAAGGGCGCGAACGTCATGAAACTGTTTGAAATCCCCGCCCGTGAGAAGATCGGCCGCGCCAAGAGCGTACCTGCCGAGGAATATGTCGCGGTCTACGAGCAGATCGAGGGCGAGATGGAGACGGAGATCGCGTCCATCGCGGCCCAGGGAGGTGAGAACTGATGATTCGTGAATATAAAACCGTAGAGGAGATCGTCAGCCCGCTGATGATGGTCCGCATGGTGGAAAACGTCACCTATGACGAACTGGTAGAAGTGGAGCTGGGCAACGGTTCTGTTCGCCGGGGCAAGGTGCTGGAAGTCAACGGAGACACTGCGGTGGTCCAGCTGTTTGAAGCCGCCGCCGGCATCAACCTGGCGGACGCAAAGGTCCGGTTTCTGGGTCATCCGTTGCAGCTGGGCGTGTCCGGCGATATGCTGGGCCGCGTGTTCAACGGCATGGGCCAGCCCATCGACGGCGGCCCGGACATTCTGGCGGAGGAATACCGGGACATCAACGGCCTGCCGATGAATCCCGCTGCGCGGGATTACCCGAACGAGTTTATTCAGACCGGCGTATCCACCATCGACGGCCTGAATACCCTGGTCCGGGGCCAGAAGCTGCCGATTTTCTCCGGCTCGGGCCTGCCCCATGCGAATCTGGCGGCGCAGATTGCCCGTCAGGCGAAGGTTTTGGGCGACGAGGCGGCCAACTTCGCCGTCGTGTTCGCGGCCATCGGTATTACCTTCGAGGAATCCGAGTTCTTCGTCAGCGAGTTCCGCCGCACCGGGGCCATTGACCGTACGGTGTTGTTCTCCAACCTGGCGAACGACCCCGCCGTTGAACGTATTTCCACGCCGCGTATGGCGTTGACCGCCGCGGAATATCTGGCGTTTGAGAAGGATATGCACGTGTTGGTTATCATGACCGACATCACGAACTATGCGGAAGCCCTCCGGGAAGTTTCCGCAGCGAAAAAAGAGGTTCCGGGCCGCCGCGGCTTCCCCGGCTACCTCTATACCGACCTTGCGCAGATGTACGAGCGCGCCGGCCGGCAGCTGGGCAAAAAGGGTTCCATCACCATGATCCCCATTCTGACCATGCCCGAAGACGACAAGACCCACCCCATCCCCGACCTGACGGGCTATATCACCGAGGGGCAGATCATCCTGAGCCGTGCACTGTACCGCCAGGGAATTCACCCGCCGGTGGACGTGCTGCCGAGCCTGAGCCGTCTGAAAGACAAGGGCGTAGGCAAGGGCAAGACCCGGGAGGACCATGCAGACACCATGAACCAGCTCTTTGCCGCGTATTCCACCGGTAAGGACAACAAGGAATTGATGTCCATTCTGGGTGAAGCGGCTCTGACGCCGACGGATTTGCTGTACGCAAAGTTTGCAGATGAGTTTGAGCGGCGTTATGTCAACCAGGGCTATGAGGAAAACCGGTCCATTGAGGAAACCCTCAATCTGGGCTGGGAGCTTTTGAGCATTCTGCCGAAGGCGGAGCTGAAACGTATCAAACCGGAGCTGATCGAGCGGTATTGGCCGAAAAAAGACGAGCGGTAAGGAGGGGTGAGCCATGGCGAACATCACGGTAAGCCCTACCCGAATGGAGCTTACCCGTTTGAAAGGCAAGCTGCGGACGGCCCAGCGGGGCCACAAGCTGCTGAAGGACAAACGGGATGAGCTGATGAAGCAGTTTCTGGATACGGTGCGGGAGGTCCGCGCCCTCCGGGCGGAGGTGGAGGAGGAACTGATGAGGGTCCATGGGGCTTTCACGGTTGCTTCGGCTCTCATGAGTTCGGAGGCGTTGGAACAGGCTTTGGTCTATCCGAAACAGAGCGTGGAACTGACCATGACTTTCCAGAATATCATGTCGGTGAATGTGCCGGTGTATGATTTCCAGACCCAGACCCGTTCGGATTCGGACATTTATCCTTACGGCTTCGCGGCGACCTCCGGCGAGCTGGACACCGCAGTAGATGCCTTGGGCAAGGTGTTTCGGAAGCTGCTGAAGCTGGCGGAAATTGAGAAGTCGGCGCAGCTGATGGCGGAGGAGATCGAGAAGACCCGCCGCCGGGTAAACGCGCTGGAATACGTCATGATTCCGAATACCCAGGAGGCAATCCGGTATATCAACATGAAGCTGGACGAGAATGACCGTGCAACCACCGTCCGGCTGATGAAGGTCAAGGATATGATTTTGAAGGAGTCCCTGGAAGAAAAACGGGCGGAAACCGCCCGGGCCGTGAAGGCATTTGGTTCGGAAGATGAAGGCGCGGCAGAAGTTTAGCAGAATAACTTCATAATGAAGTAAAAGAAATCAGCTCATACTGCTTGGAGTGAACACACAGCAGTATGAGCTGATTTTGGCAAAAGAAAGTTAAGGATGAATCAGATGGAACAGAAAACGGCACTACCTCAGATAAACTCCCAGGCAGTGCCGTTTTTCTGTGTGCGTATGATGTTTGCTCTGAGCCGCACATATTTTATTCAAACCTGTCTTTCAAAATAGTAGAAGGTTTCATCCTCCCCGTTCCGGCGCATGGAGGCGGAAAGCATCCGTATCGAGGATTGGTTTTCCTTGAAGCACTTGGCGAACACCCGGCCAAGGTGAAGCCGGTAAAGCCCCCATTCAGCCACGGCGGCAAAGGCTTCCGTGCCATAGCCGTTTCCGGCATACGCCTTGTCAATGCGGCAGCCCAGTTCCGCGCCGCCGCGGCAGTCGAAGTTGTAGAGGACCGCCTCGCCAATCAGCTTTCCATCCAGACGCACCGCAAAATTAACCGCGAAACGGTTTGCAAAGTCCCGCTGGGCGACATTGAAAAAGCTGCGTTCCTCTACCGGACCGCCCAGGCCGCCTACGTCGTCATACCCCCACCAGCGGTTGCGCTCCTGGTCCAAAACAAGCGCATTATAGGCGGGGATGTCCGCTTCTGTCAGGGCGTTCAGGGTAAGGCGTTCCGTTTTCAGGTTCGGAATCTCGGAAATATAGCGCATCAGCTCATTCATCGGCTCAAAACAGTATTTGGAGGCGAGTTTTGCCGGGCCGTACTGGAGCTTGGAGGTCCGAAGACCCCGGTCCGCGGCGTCGTCTTCCCGGTTCAGCCACTGACAATCGCCGCCGAAGGCCATCGCAAAGGCTTGAACAAAGGTGGGATAAATGCCGGTATAGGAGTAGAGCGCCTTTTCGATGTGAATAATCAGCGTGTCGCCGCAGCGTTCCGCCAGAGAGAGGGCAATGAGCTTTTCTCCGTCAAACATTCCCCCGGTGACAAACCAGGGCCTGCCTGCCATTTTCAGCATTTTCTTGGCCTGCTTCAGTTCTTCCAAAGCCTTGGCGTTGCTGCCCTTGGGGAATTCCGCCTCAAAGTCCCGCCAAAACTGTTCAATGACCGGCGCGTCCTCTGCCGTCAGCGGCCGGACGCTTGCGTCTGGCCACTGGGCTCGAAATTTGTTGATGTGATTTCGCTGTCCGGAGTACCGCCGTCCGGTAAAGAACTGCAAATCCTCCCGGTAGTAGACATAATCCCGCCAGGTGCGGATATCGCTCACCCGCACATAGGGATAACGGGTCAAAAGCCGGGCCGCCTTGCATTCGGGTACAACGGAGATCACCGGCAGGCGGCCCTGCTCCAGACAATAGGATTCAATAAACGTCAAAGCGGCGTCCTCGTCGCCCTCGGGGCCGGGGACGGGGTAGTCAAACACCCAGCCGCCGTTGTGATCGTTTCGTATGATCAAGCACCCTGCGGCCTCCGTCCAGGCCGGATGCAGTACGGGACGCCACATCAGCTTGGTGCCCAGGGAGTATTCGCACAGGCCATAGTTGCAGGCTTTGTAATATTTCCGCAGCCTGGACGCGTCCTGTTTTGTCACCGGCTTGAACTGTTCCATGTTAACCTCCATGTGGGACCTGTCCGCCGGGGACAGGCCGCCGCCGTTTTTTATAGTATATGCCGCAGCGTGGAATTTCTCCGCATAGCAGAACCTTCCACAAAAAGTATACCAAATTTCTTGTAATTTTGCAAGCGGCTCAATCCGCCTCGGCTTTCATGACCATGCCGGTCACCGCGTCGACTTCATATTCGTAGTCCCTGGAACCCACCGTGAACTCGATTTTGTAGAAGTAAAGACCATGCTCCCGGTCCAGTTCAAATTCCAACTCCCGAACATCCCCGGCGCGGACCCCGGCGTGTTGGAACGCAATTTCCTTTGCAGCGGCGTCACCGATGAAGGTATAGCTTTCAGGCTGGCCGGAGGCAGATGGGTTTCCGGATGTCTGAGGCGCGGTTTTCTGTTCCGATTTGCGGATAGCGCCGTCCGCGGCGTTGAGCTCGTATTCGTATTTTGTGCCGTCGCAGACGAATTCAATCTCGAAAATCTGGATGTTTCCCTCCCAATCCAGCTTGGTCTGGAGGTTGGAAACGCTGTCCGCTTTTACGCCCGCGTCGGCATAGGCAATGGAAGCGGCCTGTTCTGCCGTGAGCGTGTTCTGCGCGGGGGCAGGAGGAGTATAGCCGCTTTCCTGTTTGCTTTGCAGGACGCCGCCGGTATAGGCGTCAATTTTGTATTCGTATTTCACACCGTCTGCGTAAAATTCCACTTTGTACTCTGGAAGTCCGTCATCGTATTCCAGCTGGACATTGCTGTATTCGGTATCTTCTTCGGAGAGACCCGCGTCATAGAGGGCGTTTTTCAGCGCGTGAACGCGATTGATGCCGTTTGGAACGTCACTGTTTCCCGAAACATCCGCATTGCTTGGGCTGGATACGGGACTGTTGGGGGGCGGGCTTCCGTCAGGGGTTTGTACCGGATAGCCTTCCGTTTGCAGGATGTTTTCCATTCCAGAGAGTATATCTCCGGTGAAAGCATCCACTTTGTAATGGAAATCGCCCAAGCTGACATGGTGCAGATGAATTTGATAGTACGGCGGGTTTTCGCCCAATTGCGCTTCCCCGTCCCAGGTAACGGCGTCAATTTCCAGCGTCCCGGCGAATTCCTCCACAGCAAAGGCGGCTGTGCTCAGTCCGATTGGCATCCCCGGCGCGCCCGCCGCCCGAAGCTGTTCCAATTCTTCCTCTGACAGCTCTGCCAGAGCCTTGTCGTCCAGCGTATCGTTCAGCCTCAGGATTTCCTTGATCAGAGCGATTTTTTCCGCAGAGACCGCCCCGCTTGGCGCGCCGGTTCCTGCATCCAGAACAGAGGAGGCGTTCTGTTCCCGCAGCCGGGAGATCTGCCAGCTCTGATAAGCGAAGCCGCAGGCCAGCAGTACCACTGCCGCCGCAACGGCAATCATAATAAGCTGCTGCCGGTTCAAAGGCTTTTTTTCGGTTTCCGGCTGCTCCGGATGATTCATAGGCTCCATATAATCCTGTGTCCTTTCCGCCCGCGTGAGGGCGTGTTTTTTAATAGCGTCCCGTCCAGTCCGCCATCAGCAGGACCGGCAGGGTCCAGAGAAACAAAAAGAGTTCCAGGGCCAGAGGGTTCATCAGTTCATACTGCCCCAGAGAGACGAGGTAAAAGGTCAGAAGCGTGCCGATCCAGCTTCCAAGCAGAGATAACGCCGCCGCCCGCCGGACGGCCTTGCACAGCCGCAGACTGCCCGCCACGGCTTCCGCGTAGGGCAGAAGCCCTTCCCGGAACAGCAGGGCGCGGGGAAGGTCGCCCTGGTCGTTTTCCACCTCGCTTAACGCCACCCGTTCCGTCAGGTCCGGGTATTCCAGGCGGATATTTTTGTTGAACTTCCGCCGCAGAAGGGCGGGGGTGATGTTGGGGTCCCTGGAGGCCAGAACCGGCGTCAAGCGGCTCCGCCGCATCATCTTCAAAGCAAAATCCACATTGTCCGACGGTTCGTACTTCACTGCAAATACCGCCGACAAATGGTGTTCGATTGCCAGATAAACGCCGGTTTTCAGGTTCAGATTTCCCGGAAGCCGGATGTCCATTTTACGCATAAACGAGGCCGTGCCCAGCAGCACCGTTTCGCCGCGAATCGTGGCGGCATACCCGCCCTCCTCGTAAAAGCTGAAATCCACGGCCAGTTCCAGGCGGCCGCCCTCGCCTTTCAGGTAATCCTCGAAAAACCGCGCCAGACCGCATCCGGCGGCGCGGGTCATGGCGGCGGCGTAGGCAATGGCCTTGACCGGTTCCTCGCCGTAGAATTTCTGGCCGTTGAGCTGGATGGTCCCCGGCGGAAAGAGGTCGGTGTCCGTTAAAATCATACAGCGATTCGCGCTGATCTTCTGCGCGCCGGACCAGGAGGCCACGGCACAGCCGGTTTTTTGCAGGTGCCGGGACAGCTTGGACCACGGCAGACTCCAGCAAAGAGGCATGGAGAAGGTGGCCGCAGCCGCCAGAATGGCGGACCAGTTCAAAAGAAAATCGGCCTTTCGCTCCTGCCCGAAGGAGCTGAGTCCTGCAAATACAAACGTAGCCACCAGAAAGACCGGCAGGAGAACGGCCTGCCAGATCGTGGCGGCGTCGTCCCGGGAAGCGGTGGTGTAAAACCCGGGAATGGACCCGCGCTGCTTGCAGGCTCCCCGTCCGGTGTTGGCGACGAGGTAAGGGGGATTGCTGTCCACCGCTGCGGCGCGGTACATATCGTAAGTGCCCTGACTCTCCCAGCTGACGCCCCACTGGGCCACCGCCAGCGACAGACAGGCTACCGCGGCATAGGGGTCCGCCGGACTTCGCGCGGAAGAGAACAGCCGGAAGCCGCAGTCCGCCGCGGCAACCAGAGCGGAGAGCGAGATGGCCGCTTCGCAGACGCAGCGGCCCCGAAACAGCATTCGGACGGCCTTGGCAAACACGTGACGGCTGAAAACTGCCGTCAGGGACAGACAGGCCAGCAGGACGATGGTCTGAAATTTCGGGTCTCCGGACCAGAGGGGAATGCTCAGTCCTTTCTGTTCAGCCAGCAGAAGGAGCGTCGGCGGCAAAGCCGCCAGCAGGGCGGCAAACCGCGTCCGGCTTCGGACGGCAAAGGCTTTGTGATGGCGCATGGCCGCAGTCCAAAGGTCCGGTTCCGGGCCAATGGGTTCCGGGTCCGGTTCGGGTTCGGGTTCCGGGGGAAGGGGAATTTCTTCGGTGTCCTCCATGGGCTTGCGCCGCTTGAACAACCGGGAGGGGAGAGGCGGGGCCAGCTGTTCATGAATGGCCTCCTCGTGCTGCTCGTACATCACGGCTTCCACCGTATGTTCCACCACGGTTTCCAGCGGCACGGGCCGGGGCGCACTGGGGACGTTCAGCTGCTCCACGTCCACCATGGGCGGAGCGGCCTTCGGCGCGGCAGGGCCCCCTGGAACCGCCGGAGGAATTTCAACCGGCGGGTCTGGCTCGTCCGCCAGTTCTTGGAGGATGCTTTCGACGGTGTGTTCCGGTTCTTCACCGGGTTCCTCCGCCTCGGAAGGCGCGGGAGGTTCCGGTTCCGGCTGTGGAATTTCCGCTTCCGCCGGGACGGCGGACGCTTCTTCTGTTGGAACGGCTTGCGCCGGGGGTTCTTCCGCCGGCGGGGTTTCCGCTGGGGATTCTTCCGGCAAAGGTTCGCCTGTCTCTTCAGCTGGAGTGTCTTCCGCCTCCTGAAAAAGCTGGCGTTCCAATCCGCCGCCGTATTCGGCAAGGATTTCCTCCAGGGAAAAGTCACCCTCCGGGAGGACATCCGTATCCATGCCGGTCAGCGGGGTGATTTCTTTCTCGTTTGCCATGGCGATTCTCCCGCCCGTCAGCCGAGACGCTGCCGGACCGCTTCATATAGAAGAATGGCCGCCGCCGCAGAGGCGTTCAGGGAATTCAATTTTCCCCGCATGGGAATACTGATCAAAAAGTCACAGGTCTCCGCCACCAGACGGCTCATGCCGCTGCCCTCGCTGCCGACCACAATTGCGGCGGGACCTTTCAGGTCCGCTTCATAGAGCGGGGTACTGCCGCCGGCGTCTGCGCCGAAGACCCATAATCCCTGTTTTTTCAAATCCTTCAAGAGCGCCGGCAGATTCGGCACCCGCGCAACGGGCACATGGGCCACAGCTCCGGCGGAGGTCTTGGCGACCACAGCCGTCAGGCCCGCGCTGCGGCGTTTGGGAATAATCACGCCATGCGCCCCGGCACATTCCGCCGTCCGAATGACGGCTCCCAGGTTGTGGGGGTCCGAAAGCTCGTCGCAGACGACCAAAAGAGGCGGTTCCCCTTTGTCTGCCGCGGCTTGCAGAATGTCCTCCACGCTGGCGTAGGCCCGCGCCGCCGCCAGGGCAATCACGCCCTGATGGGCGTGGGTCTGGCTCATGGCGTCCAGCTTCCGCCGGTCGGCCTCCACCACGACGGCTCCCGCAGCCCTGGCCTTGGAGGCGATGTGCCCCAGAGTTTTGTCCGTCTCGCCTTTTTGCAGGTAGACTTTATCCAGGGCCGTACCGGCCCGCAGGGCTTCCAGAACGGCGTTTCTGCCCTCAATCACGCCGTCAGTCCCGGCGTCGTTTCGTTCTATTTTATCCATAGCTGCTCCCTTATCTGTCGTCTGTTTTCGAGATGGCTTTCCTGTCTGACCAGAGTATAACACAGATACGGAAGCCTGGGAAGGTGAATTTACAGAAACTTCATGAAAAAATTGTACCTTGTCCTTGTGGGCTGGGAACTTCTGTGTTATACTGCTTTATGTTTTATGCCCGCCCCGGCGCGCGCCGCGCTGCCTCACCTCTGAAAAGAAGGAGTTTTTCATATATGGATCAAAACAACAAAAACAAAAAGCCGGATAAGGGAAACAACTGGCGCAATTTTGTCTATCTCATCGGATGGGCCTTGGTGTTGGCGATTGCCGTCAGCTACGCCGGAAACTACATGACCAGCGCGGGGAAGCACGCTTCCTCGGTGGAACTGGAATACAGCGATTTTATTCAGATGGTCCAGGACGGACAGGTTGCCGCCGTGGACTTTGACACGGATGAAGCGATTTTGAACATCACGCCCGCCGACGGCTACACCTATACCGACGGCGCGGGGACGGTTTATACGAAAGTCACCCAGGCCGGAGAAAACGAAGGAGAAAAACCCTTTGAGGGCTTCATCTTCACCGACGAGCAGGGACAGGAGCAGAAAACCAACCTGGATTTTTTCACGGTCCAGCTGCAAAGCAACGATGCAACCATTACCTTTTTGCAGGAAACAGCCCCGGATATCCGGATCAATGAGGATTATCAGCCTCCGATCAGTCCCATTCTGCTGTTTCTCATCAATCTGACTCCCTTCCTGATTATCGTTCTGGTGATGTCGCTGCTTATGAGCTGGATGGCGAAAAAAGGCATGGGCGGCATGGGCGGAATCGGCGGCGTGGGCAAGGCCAACGCAAAGGTATATATGGAAAAATCCACCGGCGTGACGTTCCGGGACGTGGCGGGACAGGACGAGGCCAAGGAATCTCTGACGGAAATTATCGATTTCCTGCACAATCCGGGGAAATACACCGAGATTGGCGCAAAACTGCCAAAGGGCGCGCTGCTGGTCGGCCCTCCGGGCACTGGCAAGACCCTTCTGGCCAAGGCTGTCGCGGGAGAGGCGGGAGTTCCGTTCTTCTCCATCTCCGGTTCCGATTTTGTGGAGATGTTTGTAGGCGTGGGCGCGAGCCGCGTCCGGGACCTGTTCAAAGAGGCGAGTAAGGTTGCGCCCTGTATCGTGTTCATCGACGAGATTGATACCATTGGCAAATCCCGGGATAACCGTATGGGCGGAAACGACGAGCGGGAACAGACCTTGAATCAGCTTCTGGCGGAAATGGACGGCTTTGACCCAACCAAGGGCGTCATTCTCCTGGCGGCGACGAACCGCCCGGAGGTGCTGGATCAGGCGTTGCTCCGTCCTGGCCGTTTCGACCGCCGCATTACCATCGACCGGCCCAATCTGGCGGGGCGTATCGCCACGCTGGAGGTCCATACCCGCAACATCCGTCTGGGCGAGGACGTAAACCTGAAAAAAGTTGCCCTGGCGACGGCGGGCTGCGTGGGCGCGGACCTGGCGAACCTGGTGAACGAGGCGGCTCTGCGGGCTGTCCGCAAGGGACGGAAGCTGGTGAGTCAGGAGGATCTGCTGGCGGCTTTCGAGCTGGTGATAGCCGGCACAGAGAAAAAGGGCAGTGTGCTGACGGAGTTTGAAAAGAAATTGGTGGCCTATCATGAGGTGGGCCATGCGATGGTGGCGTATAAGCAGAAGAATACCGAACCGGTGCAGAAAATCACCATCGTACCGCATACCCAGGGGTCTCTGGGCTATACGCTGCTGATGCCCGAGGAGGACAAGACCGAGCTGCGGACCAAGGACGAGCTGATGGCGAAAATTACCGTTTCCATGGGCGGCCGGGCCGCGGAAGAAGTGGTGATGGACACCATGACCAACGGCGCGTCCCAGGACATTCAGGACGCGACGAACGTTGCCCGGAACATGGTGGCGATGTTCGGCATGAGCGAAGAATTCGGCATGATGGCCCTGGCTTCCCGGCGCAGTCAATACCTGGATGGCGGTTACGGCATGGACTGCGCCCAGGACACCGCCGCTGCGATGGACAAGGCGGTAAAGGTTCTGCTGGACGAGTGCTATGAGACGGCTGTGCAGGTTATTCGGGAGAACCGGGACGACATGGATAAGGTTGTGGCGTACCTGCTGGAAAAAGAGACGATCACCGGTGCGGAGATGGTGGCGATCATCGAGGGCCGGGACCCGGAGCTGGTGGAGAATCCGTATGCGTCCACCCGCCCGGCGGAAATCGAAGCTCCGGCGAAGAAGGTGCATATGATTTCGGAGAAAATCGAGGCTCCGGAACCGGCCGCGGAGGAGGCGTCTGCGGAGGTCCCGAACCCGTCGGAGAACCCGGAGGAGGAGCCGGAACTGCCGAAGGAGAGTAAACCGGAAGAATAAGGAAAACCCGCGTTTCTGCTCAAGGCAGAAACGCGGGTTTCTTATGTGTTCAGCTCTTCCAGCAACGCCGCCGGGTTGACGGTTTTGCCATAAGGAAATTCCTCTGTTTCACTTCGCCAGATGGAGATGGGTTCTGCGGTGGCCTGGGCCGCGTCAAGGAACTCCGCAAAGGTCACATCCGGTTTCACCTGGCACGCCAGGGCGTACAGCCCCGCAATCCAGGGGACCGTCCAGCTGGTTCCGCCTTCTGAAAAATAGGCGTATTCCGACGGTCCCGCCGGGGAGGCCGTGGTCCGCCGGTCCATCGGGACCAAAAGCAAAGAGCCCTCCGCCCCGCGGAATTCGCCGCTGTACAGCAAGTCTTCCCAAAAGGCTCCAGGGCGAAAATCCCCGCGATTGTTGGGGTCTCCGTAACGCCGCCGCCCCATGCCCATCCAGGGTTCCATCAGCGGGTCATGACTGCCGACCCAGACAACGGCGATTCCCGCGGCCCTGGCCCGTTGAATGGCCGCGTCCATTTCCTCCGCGCCCTTGGTGTCCGGCATATATCCCACGGACATGGAGATCACACGGATTTTTTCGCCGTCCGAAAGGGTTTCATTGAGCTGAATAAAGCGGTCAATATCAGCGGCGTAGTAGGACATATCCCGGACGAAATTTTTCTCCGTGCCGGTTCCGAGGTCGTCGGCAATATAGTAGAGAAGGGCCTCCGGGGCCACGCCCACCGTTTCCCCCAGGGCGATGGAGGCCACCGCCGGACCGTGCATGGACGCGCTGTCCTTTGCGGCGGAGTGGTATTCCTGGTAAAGCCGCAGGCGGTCTCCGTACTCCTGGTGGTCCACCAACAGAGCCTGATCAATAATCGCAATGCCTACGCCCTTGCCGGTAATGCCTTGGGCGTGGAGTGCGCGGACGCCAAGACCAGGGTCCCTGCCCAGTTCCATGAGGGCGGCCGGATCGAAGTCTTCCGGCAGATTGGCGGGCCATTGGGTTTTGGTGTCGAAGTCGCAGGCGAACAAGTCGTCCAGCAGGCCGGAAAAATCGGTTTCCCGAAGGTCGGCGCAGCGAAAATCCCCCCAGCCGGCATCTACATTTGGGTCGTCCATGAGGGAAGACGTGACCGCCTCCGGACTCCGGCAGATCGTTCCGGCGTTCAGGCCGCCGGGACTGCCGCCGCAGCCGTTCAGTGTCAGAAGGAACAGCCCGGCGAGAAACAAGGGTATTTTTTTCATAAGGACCATCTCCGTTTCGATTTGATGTCCCTATGATAACAGGTAATTCTTACAAACAACTTGACAAAATTCTTACAGATTTCTTACAATTTGGGCCGATGGTTCTTGGTAAAATAATTTGATTTCAAGTTTTTGGGGGAAATCAGTTTTTTCTTTTATTCCTTCTATTTCCCATATTTTTTATTCATCCCATACCGTCTCTGCTGTGCCTTGGATATAACCCAATCCAGCCCCTTTTTGATCTTTGGGCCGATTCGCCTTCGTTTCCGCGGCCTTTTTGACGCTCTCCGCATCCACCTTGCCCTCGGTAATGATGTAGGACACTACGGAGGCTACCGACACCACAGCGCCCGCTATGGAACTGATGGTGCTCTCATCCAGCTTGAAGACCATAGCTAGGCCGGTGACGATACCCGCGATTGCCGCCCATAACTTACGGGAACCCAGCTTGCGTTTCCAGTCGATCTTATTCATAATGATGACCATTCCTTTCCATCATTCATGTCTCCTCATCATGTGCAGCCTGATTAAGGTGATCTTCTATCTTGTTCATGGCTTCAGTAACCGGACCGTTACACCCCTGCTCCTTTAACCCTTTTAGACAGGCCAGCAGTCCATAGCAGATCAGGGTCTGCTCCTTGCGGATTGCCTTCAGTTCTTCATTCTGCCGCCTGCTCCGCTGGATAAACTTGAAACACCAGAGGATTACGCCGCCAATTACGCCCAGTGCGGTCAAGAGTTCCGCCAGCATAATCAGTGTATTTGCGTTAATGATTACTTCCATGTTCGGCTCTCCTTTCCTATGCCCGTGCTGGGTACACAACATGACGAACCGGCACAAGCGACTGCCGGCCATTTTGCCGCGCAGACTTGTTTTTCCTCAAAGCCTTGACGTATCAAGGCTTTGAGGGTTTTCAGCTAAAGCTCTACAATATCGATCATTGCCCATTCAACGCACAGAGGGGTTTTAGCGTTCAATACCAGGGACAGTTCCGCCATACAGCCGCTGTTTGTACAGGGATGCAGCACGGAGACGTGTTGCAAGGTCTGTGCGCCATGTGTCAGACATTCCAAAGAAAAGCACAAAGGCGGCGCGTCTGTAAATGCACCACAGGGCGACTGCCTGAGAAGAATTGTGCCTGTTTTCCCGGATGAGGATCGGTCGCAGATATTCAATGTGTACTGGACCAGATAGGTTTTTCCCGAATTCAGCTGAATCTGAGCGGGATCATGTCTGTCCCAGCAGATGTTTTTCCCCGAGCGGTTCCGCTGTCTCCAGGGCAGGCGGCAGTCTGGCATCCACAGCATTTTTTCCTGTGGGGCCGCCAGCTGAAGCGCGCTTTTTTCGCCAAGCGGCGCACATGGAACCGGACGTGGAAAAGGACTGGGGCCTGGACATTGCGGAGGACAGGTCGGGACACTGGGGGGCGTTGGATACGGCGGGGGATCAGGACATGGCTTCGGTCTGCACGGCGGAGGAGGGGGAGGAAGCGGGCAGACCTCCAGCACTTTCTCGAGTTTGCTTTTCAACAGCATCTGGTTCTGTGCCACTACATCCAGAAGGGAAGCTACGCTCTTGTTCACCGCCAGCACATCCTGGGGCGTGGCACAGGGATTTGTCCCCGGCAGAGCGCCCAAAATGTATTGCAGCTTCTCGCCTTCCGCGTTGATGATATGGCTCAGAGCAAGTTCTTCCATGGCAATAGAAGCAATGATCATCGTCAGGGCTTCTTCCTGCGTCAGGTCTGCCCCGTTTGGGGGAAAAGAAGGCATAGACATATGAGATACTCCATAGCGTTACCCGGCTTGTGGCCGGGAAGGGTTTGTGCGGCAGAGAAGACCCTGCCGCCGTTCCATCTTATGCGGCCGAAACCGGCCTGTGACCGCTGGAACTCAACGCTTGGCAGAGACATAAGATGCTGTGGGCGTTTTGCTGGGGCGAGTTTTTGCCCCATACCAGAAACAACAGGAAACGCCTTGACCTATGCCTAAAACTTGAAAGGAGACACATCATTTATGTCTATGCCAAGTTTTCCCAAGAATGACCCGGCCATCCAGCGGGAGGATGCGGTTAACCAGATCCTCTCCTCCATTGCCATGGAGGAGCTGGGCCTGAGCCACATTCTCAACGCCGAAGGCGAGAAACTGCAATATATTCTGGGTACTATTCCGGGCCTCAGCGGTCCGCCTGCCACAGTCAGCGACGTGCTGGCCGCCAACGAGAGCGTCCGCAGTATGCTGGAGACCGCCGTTCAGAATCAGCTTTTCCTGAAATCGAAAATGCAGGGCGCGCTGACGGCGTCTCCCATGCAGGGTCCCGCCGGTCCCACTGGTCCTACCGGCCCCACAGGCCCTGCCGGCGGTCCTGCCGGTGCGACGGGCGCAACGGGCGCAACGGGTGCGACGGGCGCGACGGGTGCAACTGGAGCCACGGGCCCTGCCGGTCCGGAAGGTTCTTTGGGTATTGACGGAGCGGCCGGCGCAACCGGAGCCACCGGTCCCATGGGCCCCACGGGTCCCACCGGTCCCACTGGTGCGGCGGGAGCTACCGGCCCTGCCGGTGCGGCGGGAGCTGCCGGTGCGGCGGGAGCCACTGGACCTACTGGAGCCACCGGCCCCGCAGGTCCCACCGGACCCAGCGTCACCTCCACCTCCGCCTTTGCCGCCAACACCAGCGGCTCGGTTCTGCCTGTCGTTTTGTTGGGCGTTCCGGTTCCCCTGCCGAACAGCCAGGTACTGCCTCCGGATATTACGGTAAACGCGGCAAACACCGTGTTCACTGTGAACACCCCGGGACGCTACCGGCTCGCCTATACGCTCAACACCTCCACAGCCCTGGCAAGCGGCACCCGGCTGCTGATCAACGGCACGGCGAATCAGGCTTCCACCGTTGCGCCTTCGCTGTCCCTGAGCCACTTCTCTAACGAGATTTTACTGGACTTGGCTGCGGGAGACACCGTTTCCTTGCAGATGTTCGGCATTCTTGGCTCGGCCACGCTGCTGCCCGGCGCTGCCGGAGCGACCCTGTCCATCACCCGCCTGAGCTGAGGAGGGATGTCTCATGTCAATGCCTACGTTTCCCCAGATAGATCCCCCGCTGACCCGGGAGGGGAGCCTCAATGAGATCATCTCCTCCATTGCGGCGGAGGAACTCAGCCTGAGCCATATCCTCAACGCCGAGGGTGAAAAGCTGCAATATGTCCTGGGTACCCTGCCGGGCCTGGAAGATGCCGCCGCCTTTGAGGAGGTTATGAACGTCAATCGGAGCGTACAGGATACCCTGTCCGATGTGATGGAGCAGCAGGCGCTGCTGACCGCTAAACTGAGCGCGGCCATGAAGGCCCCGGTTCTTCCCGGTCCCGCCGGACCTGCCGGTCCTGTTGGCGCGACGGGTCCCGCCGAAGGTCCCACCGGTCCCACCGGCCCCACCGGTCCCACCGGGGCGGAAGGTCCCGTCGGTGCAGTGGGTCCCGCTGGCCCCACTGGCCCTCAAGGCCCTCAAGGCGTGACGGGCGTTACGGGTAATCCCGGTGCGCCGGGCGAAATGGGTCCCACCGGCCCCACCGGTCCCACTGGGCCGGACGGCGCGGCTGGCCCCGCTGGCGCGGCCGGACCGGCAGGACTCGCGGGGGCCACAGGCGCCACCGGTCCCGCAGGTCCCACCGGAGCCACCAGTCCCGGCCTTACCGCCGCATTTGCCGCCAACACCCAGGGAAGCACCCTCTCGGTGTCGTTGGGCGGCACTCCCGTCATGCTGCCCAACGCTCAGGTTTTGCCGCCTGATATCACCGCTAATTCCGGCAACACGGTATTTACTGTGGCCGAGGCGGGCACCTATCAGATTTCTTATCATGTGAATACGACGCTGGCGCTTCTGATGGGAACCCGGCTGGTGATCAACAGCACCAACAATGCCGTTTCCACTATTGCCCCCGTGGTTCCCACCTCCAGATTTGAGAATCAGATCACAGTTAAACTGCCCGCAAACTCCACCATCTCCCTTCAGATGTACCCGCTCACGCTTGCCGGGGCTGCCATCCTGGTAGGCGGCGGAGCTGGGGCCTCCTTGACCATCATCCGGCTGGACGGGTCGAACTCGGCAAGCGGCTCGGAGCACGATGTGGAGGGCGGATCGGATTTCGAAGAAGAGTAAACGCAAGCCTGCAAAGTCAAAACCATGTGCTCACGCCGGCAAAAGCCGGCGTGAGCACATGTTATGTATTGAAAGGCGGCCCCGCTATGGTAATCGTTAGCTTGTGTTATGATCGTAAAAATGGGAAGGAACGGTTTCCGGTATCCTTGTGCGGATACATCAGCTCATTGAATTTATATCCAAGCAATGCAAAAGAGGCTTGCGGAGTGCGAACAGTTGTTATAAAATACAAAGAGAGCCCTCACACTATCAGGAAGGAAGTGTCGCATGAAGCTGCTGCATCTCTCGGACCTCCACCTGGGAAAACGGATCAAGAATTTCCCGCTGCTGGAGGACCAAGCATACATCCTGCAAGCCATCCTTGAAATTCTCGACGCCGAACGCCCCGACGCGGTTCTGATCGCTGGGGATGTCTACGACCGGGCCACCCCGTCCACGGAAGCGGTGGAACTGCTGGACCGTTTCCTTGTCTCCCTGGCGGAACGGGGCCTGCCGGTATTGCTCATCAGCGGAAACCACGATTCGCCGGAACGTCTGGCCTTTGGCGCGCAGTTCCTGGAAAAGAGCAGAATTTTCATCTCCCCCGTGTATAACGGAACCGTGACGCCCGTGACGCTGGAGGACGAATATGGTCCCGTCGATTTCTACCTGCTGCCGTTTCTCAAACCGCTGCATGTCCGCCGCTGCTTCCCGGAAGAACCCGTCGAAAGCTATACGGAAGCTGTGGCCTGCGCGGTGTCCCATATGAACCTGGACCCCAGCCGCCGGAACGTGCTGATAACCCACCAATTTGTCACCGGTGCGGAACGCTGCGACTCAGAGGAAGTCTCCGTCGGCGGAAGCGACGACGTGGATGCCGTGGTTTTTGCGCCCTTTGACTATGTGGCCCTGGGCCACCTGCACGGCCCCCAGAACATCGGAGACGACCGAATCCGCTACTGTGGAACGCCGCTGAAATACTCCTTCTCCGAGTCCCGGCAAAAGAAATCCGTCACGCTGGTGGAACTTAGTGCAAAAGGCCAGCGTACGGTGCGTACCGTCCCCCTGACGCCCCGCCGGGATATGGTGGAACGCCGCGGCTGCTTCCAGGATTTCCTCACCCAGCGGGTTCCCCAGGATCAGGACGCCTACATCCATTTCATCCTCACGGATGAAAGCATCATCCCCGACGCTATGAACAAGCTGCGGACCGTCTACCCGAATGTGATGGGCCTGGATTACGACAACCAGCGGACACGGGGCGGGGGACCCCGCGTCCACACAGGCTGTATTGCCCAGCAATCCCCGCTGGATTTGTTCGCGGCCTTTTATGCACAGCAAAACGGCGTCCCGCTGTCGGAGGAACAAACGCAGTATCTTGCGGGAAAAATCGAGCAGATAAAGGAGGAGGAGCCATGAGGCCGGTACGATTGACCATGTCCGCATTCGGTCCTTACGCAGGCCGTGTGACCCTGGAACTGGACAAATTGGGGGAACATGGCATTTACCTGATCTGCGGCGACACCGGCGCGGGCAAAACCACCATCTTTGACGCCATAACCTACGCTCTTTACGGCGAAGCAAGCGGCATGGACCGGGACGCCAAAATGTTCCGCAGCAAATACGCCGACCCGAAAACGCCGACCTTTGTGGAATTGGAATTCATCTGCCGGGGAGAATTGTACAAGATCCAGCGGTCTCCGGAGTATATGCGTCCCAAGCTGCGGAGCGAAGGCTTTACCAAAGAACCCGCAAAGGCGTGCCTGCATTACCCGAACGGAAAAACGGTGGACTATTCCGTTTCAGAGTCCAAAGACGCCATAAAAACTCTGTTGGGCGTGGACTGCCGGCAGTTCACCCAGCTGGCCATGATTGCCCAGGGCGAGTTTCGGAAGCTCCTGCTGGCGAAAACGCCCAACCGGCGGGAAATCTTCCGGGAGATTTTCAATACCGGTTTCTACCAAAAATTGCAGGAGACGCTGAAAGCGGACGCCGTGGAACTGGAACAGGAATGCGCCGGACTCCGGACGATGCTCCGCCAGTACGCCGCCAGAATTCTCTGTGCCGAGGACGACCCCCGGCAGGCGGAGGCGGAACGGGCCAGGGCGGGGCAGATGCTTTGGGGGGAAGTTCTTGTGCTGCTGGGGGACCTGATCGCAGACGACCAGAAACGTCAGGAGATGCAGGAGCAGGAAAAAGCCGCGCTGGATCAGGAGCTTTCCGCCCTGACGTCGCAGGCCGCGCGGGGCGCGGAACGAAAGAAGATTTCCGACGGCCTGTCCGCGGCGGAACGGGCGTTGGAGGACCATGCGCCAAAACTTCAGGACGCCGCGCAGAACGTCTTGGAGGCCCAAGCACGTCAGCCGGATATTGACAAAAACCGTTCCGAAACCGCCGTGCTGGAAAGCCGGCTGCCGCAGTACGACGCCCTGGACGGCCTTCTCCGGAACCTGAACGACGCAAAAAAGGACCTGGAAGAAAAAACCAGTGCCAAGGAGTCGAGCCTTGCGGCCCTGCAAAAACTGCGGGAGACTCTGCGGCAGGAAAAAGAACAGCAGCAGGCGTTGAGCGGCGCGGCGGCGGACGTGGAGAAAGCCCGGCATACGGCGGAAAACCTGCAAAAAACCCTGGACGACCTCGCCCGTCTGAAAACGGACCTCGCCACCTTGGAAACGCTTCGCCGGCAGTGGAAGCAGGCGCAGGAGGCATACGAGGCGGCATCCCAGGCGGCTGGAGAACGCCGGAGGGCCTGGGAGCGGATGAACAGAGCCTTTCTGGATGCCCAGGCGGGAATTCTGGCGAGGGACCTCCAAGAAGGAACTCCCTGTCCGGTATGCGGTTCGCCGCACCATCCGGCCCCGGCGCAGGCCGCGCAGGAGGCCCCCAGCGAAGCTGCGCTGAAACAAGCGAAAGCGGCCTCCGACGCCGCCCACCAAAAAGAGGTGAATGCCAGCACCGAGGCGGGCCGTCTGAACGGCGAGGGCCGGAAGCTCAAGGAAGAGCTGATCCGGCGGGCCGAGGCCCTGTTCCCCGAACGTCCGCCCCATACGCTGCCGGAACCGGAGGAGGTTGCCCGCGCCGCGGCTGAACAGAAAGCGCGGCTTCAGGAGACGAACCGGCAGAAGCAGGAGGCAGAGGCAAGAGAGCGCATGGCCGCACGGCTGGAAGAAACGATTCCGCAGCGCGAGCGGCAGGAACGGACGCAGGCGGAACTGGTGGAAACGCTGCAAAACGAGCGGACCAGCTTGCAGACGCGATGCGCCGGACTGGAACAGCAGATCGCCGCTCAGCGGGAGCAGCTTCCCGGCGAAAGCCGCGAGGCCGTCCAGGCAAAGCTGTTGGCCCTGAAGCAGCAGGCAAAACTTTGGGAAACGCAGATTGAGAACGCCAAAAACCAGCAAAAGATGTTAGAAGCCCAGAAAACGTCGTTGGAAAGTCAGATCGGGACCTACCGGAAGCAGCTGGAGACCGGGGAAGCCGTCGACATGGAGGCGGTTAACGCCGCGCTGGAACAGTGCAGGGAAAAACAAGCGCGTTTGGAACGCGTGCAGAAAAAGCTCTGGGAGCGTCTGGCGGCGAACCGAGAGGCCGAAAAAAATCTGCGGCAGGACAGCGCGAAGCTGGACAAAGCCGAGGGCCGCTTGATCTGGATCAGCGAGCTGTCACGGACGGCAAACGGTCAAGTGGGCGACGGCCGGGAAAAGCTGATGCTGGAAACCTTTGTACAGACGGCCTATCTGGACCGGGTTCTGGAACAGGCCAACACCCGCCTTCAAATCATGAGCGAAGGACAGTATCTGTTAACCCGCCGCAAGGTTGCGGACAACCTGCGCAGCCAGTTCGGCCTGGACCTGGATGTCATTGACCACTATAACGGGTCCGTGCGCGACGTGCATACGCTTTCCGGCGGCGAGTCCTTCATGGCGTCGCTGGCGTTGGCATTGGGAATGTCGGATGAGGTTCAGTTCTCTGCCGGGGGCGTGGAGCTGGACGCCATGTTTGTGGACGAGGGCTTCGGCTCTTTGGACGAGGAGTCCTTACAGCAGGCCCTTCGGGTTCTGAACGACCTGAGCGAAGGCAAACGGCTGGTGGGAATCATTTCCCATGTCAGCGAACTGAAGGGACGAATTGACCGGCAAATCCTGATAAAAAAAGGCCGCTCCGGTGGCAGCAGCGCGGAAATCCGCTGCTGAAAGCAAAGCGAACCCCCTTTCCCGACGCTTCTGGAAAGAAGCGGGAAAGGGGGTTTTTCACAGGGAAATCGTTACGGTTCTTCCGGCTGAATCGGGAGAATCACCACTGGAGGCTCTGCGGGAATGTCCGCCGGATTGTTGGCGGGCACGTCGGCAGGCGGCTCGGGCACCACCGGCGCAGGCGGCTCGGACGGGTTGGCCGGAGGCGCGGCGGTATCCGCGGGCGGCGTGGTAGCCGGCGGGGTTTCGACCGGGATTTCCTCGGGGGCCGCCGCCGGTGCGGGTCCGCGCAGAATCACCTTGTTTCGGGACTTGTAATTGCTTACCGCTTCCAGCTCGCTGGAAAGCAGTTCTCCATTTGCGCTGTAAACGTTCCGGAAGCTCCGCACGGTATGGCCGGTATACGGCGTCGTTTTTACCTGCTGCGTTCCGGCAGGCAGGGTTTCATCGTCCTCATAAACGGTTTCAAAGGGCGTAGTGGACATAACCTTATTCGTCATTTTCACGTAACTGCCGTCCACATTTGTCCCCAGGATTTTGACCGTCAGCTTGCCGTTTTGATAAGAGGTCACAATTTTAATCGGATAATCGGTATTGTTGGTAAACCGGTAGTTCGGGCCGCCCCAGGAGACGGTTGCATCCATGCCCCAATCAATATAGGAAGGGGTATAACGGTGGGCGTAACGCTCGGTGATTTCCAGATTTGCCCGCAGGCAGGCGAGGTACAGCGTCGAGGATGTCTGACAGATGCCCCCGCCGATGGTGTCCACCGTTTCGCCCTGGATATAGGCGGAGGCAAGCTGATAGCCCTTGGCCGCCGTCCGCTGGCCCAGGACATCGTTATAGGAAAAGATGTCGCCGGTGTTCATCACATAGTTATTGATTCCGTTGGAGGACAGCCGGATGTTCGTCTGGCGTCCGCCGGTTCCGCCGGCGATGGTGGTACATTCGCCCAGCACATCCCGGAATAAAACGGCCTTCAGCTCCTCCGCCGTGATGGCCGGGAACTGAATCTCCGCCTTAATGCGGACAGTCTCGCCGGGCGCGGCGGCGTCCAGCGCCTTCTGTGCCGCTGGGATATCAAAATCCGCGCCGGTCTGTTCGGGAACAATGCTGCTGGTTTCGATATCATACCGGGCGTTTTTCATCTCGCCGGAAACTTGGTCGTGAATCTGCTGGGCCGTCTGATTCTGCCCGGAAGTGGTCGAATAGCCAACATCCAGCCCCATATTCAGATCCCAGTCGCCACGGGTCAGAGCCTGCTGAATTTCCCCTGCGCGGACGCTCCGTCCATCCTGGGCCATTTTGACCTCAATGGTGTCGTCGGTCAGGGTATATGTAGTGTCCTGAGCGTCCCAGGAAAGCTCGTTAGCCGCCGTTTCCGCAGCCGCGGCGGTTTTGGCGGTGTCCACCTGCAAATGGTTTCCCAGACCATAGCTGGCGCTTCCCTGGTTGGTGAGGTAACGCCAGCCGGAGGTGAGAATGGAACCGTTTCGGTTCTGCTGCTCCGCCAGCTCCACCAGGCCGGGCACGTCGATTTCCGCGCCCAGGTCTTCCAAGGAGATGGATGCATCCGGCGTTTCGCTCCGTTCCGGGGGAGCCGCCAGCGTACTGTCGTACAGGTACAGGCCGATTTCCCGTCCTTCCAGGGAGGCTTCCACGGCGGCGACGGCTTCTTCCGGCGTCATGCCGCCCACATCCTGCCCCAGAATCTGCGTACCGCGCCAGAGGCTTCCGCCGTAAGTGGCCACAGCGCACAAGCCGCCGTAGACGCCCACCAGAACGGCTGCCGCCACGCCCAGGATAATCCAGGGCATACTACCGCCTTTTTTTATGCGGGACCCTCCCGCCTTCTGTATTTTGACTTCACCTTTTGTTTGTTCCATGAAGTCCCCTCCTGCTGCCGCTATGGAATTTGAGACCGCCACACATGGTCTCCTTGGTTATTGTAGCACAATCTGTCGAAAAAAGAGATTACAATGTAGTTACAATCGGGAAAAATTGGTTACGGTTTCCTGCATTGGAAATGATTTAAGATTTTTTTCCTCTGGGAATGCGGATGGTGAGGAAAATTTCATCGTCTGTGTCCTCCCGGCGGCACTGGGCGTCAATCCCGGCTTCCTGTACAATGCGAAGGCCCCGGTCAATGCTGTTGAGGAACAGGCGGACATCTTTGATGATAAAGGTGCGGCGTCCGGCAGGAGGCGTGGTTTGCAGGGCGGTGAGACGGCGTTCTATGTATTGCTCCGTTTGGGCCACGTTGAGGTGACGTTCCGCGATATGCCGGGCGGCGGCGAGGCGTTCTTCCTCGTCTTCCAGGCGCAGGAGGGCGCGGGCATGGCGTTCGGTAAGGCCGCGGGAGATGAGGAGTTCCCGGCAGGAAGGGGACATCCGCAGAAGCCGGAGCTTATTGGCCACCGCAGAGGGGGAACGGCCCAGTTGTGCGGCGGCGTCCTCCTGAGTGGAGCCGGAGCGGCGGAGATAGTCTGCAATGGCGGCAGCTTCTTCAAAGTAGTGGAGGTCTTGACGCTGCAAATTTTCGACAAGAGCGAGCAAAGCGGATTCCCGTTCGTCCACGATGGCCTCGATGCAGGGGACGGTTTCGAAACCGGCCAGCCGGGCGGCCCGGAGCCGCCGTTCTCCGGCGACCAGTTCCCAGCCGTCGGGACGGCGGCGGACAGTGAGGGGTTGCAAGATACCATGACGGCGGATGGAGGCCGCCAATTCGCGCAGAGCGGTTTCATCAAAGACTTGCCGGGGCTGGCGGGGGTTGGGCCGCAACTCGTCCACTGGCAAGCGCAGCACCCGCTTTTCGTCCCTTCCATCCATGAGAACGCCTCCTTTCCAAGTTCTCTCCATTCTACCGTATAAAACGAAAGAAATCCGTCGCAATCTGCCTACTTTTCTTTCGAGAAAGAAAAGTAGGCAAAAGAAAGCGAATATGCCGCGGCTGTGGCGGTAGGGGACTTCTGCATATCAGGTTTAGGAAGTGTATGGATGTTTTATGAGGGCTGTTTTGCAATTGCCTTTGGCAGTGGTGAACGGAGGGCTTCACACACTATAGTCACCACAGTTGAAAAGCGGTAGAAAAGGCATTATCAAAGGAAGAGGCAGGGAAAGATTTTCCTCAAAAAGCGCTTTAGCCAAACCCAGAAATGTTCAAGTGGAAGAAAGAGAAGTCTGCACCCGGCATTTGGGGCAACAAAAAGCAGCCGCTTTTGGGAATGGAACGACGCATTATCCATCACAATCACGGTTCCTTGTTCCAGAAAAGGCAGAAGCTGGTTGGAAAACCAGAACTCCAAAAGCTTGCTGACCCTGCAACACATACTTATATTCCCAATACAAAAAGGAGCCGCAAAACAACTTCATAGAACTGATAATTCGATAGGTAGAATGACAGGGTAACGCCCTGAAATGCCTACCCTGATACTCCGACAGGCGGCAGAAATGCGGCCTGAAGCTTGATGAAGTCGGCGGAGAGCTACCATAATTGCGGCTGGGGAACAACGCAAACGAAAGGTATCCAGAGGTGGATGCTGTGGCCTATACACCGGGGGTCTATAAAGTATATAAGGTGAGAATGTCACAATGACTGACGAACTTGCGAATGTAAGGGTCTAAACCGAGGAGCGTATAGAAATGTGCGCCGGTCTGAAAAATGACAGCCAGCGAGGTTTAGTAGAAATGGCAGTTACGAAACACCTTACAGCGTTACAGGCGCTGTTGGACTGGCGGGCTCAGAGCAAGCACCTAAGTATATATGAACAGATAGAATTATCGGAACGTGGAAAACAGCATAACGCTTTAGGCGGTGCGGGTAGAAATCCCAAAGCCCAACGGCAAAATGCGTCCTCTTGGCATCCCAACAATAATAGACCGGCTGATACAGCAATGTATTTTGCAGGTCATGGAGTCGATTTGTGAAGCCAAATTCTTTGAGAGAAACAATGGCTTTCGGCCCAACCGTTCCGCTGAGAACGCTATCGTACAGTGCTATAAAATGATACCGCTTCAACACCTGTATTTTGTGGTAGCGGTATCTTATCACCCCTGCTGTCCAACATTATGTTGAATGAGTTGGTCTGGTGGATTGCTTCTCAATGGGAAAATATGCCCACCAGCTATGAGTACAAATGTGAAATCTGGCCCAACGAAACCAAAAATAAATCATCCATCTATGGCGCTTTTCGGAATACCATCAAGCTCAAAGAGGTGTACATTATCCGCTATACAGAGGACTTCAAGCTGTTTTGCCGGAAACGGAGCAACGCAGAGAAGATTTTTATTGCTGGAAAGCAATGGCTCTATGACCGGCTCAAGCTGGAGGTCAGTGAAGAAAAGTCGAAAATCATCAATCTGAAAAGGCACTATTCTGAATTTTTAGGGTTTGAAATCAAAGCAGTCAAAAAGAGAAAGAGTTATGTTGTGAAGTCGCACATGACAGCAAAGGCAATCCAAAGAGAAAAGGACAAACTCATTGAACAGGTCAAGAAGATTGCTCATGTTCACATGGGCGGCAGTGATAAATACGAAAATCTTGTGATTGTTCATGAAAATGTCCACCGGCTAATTCACACAACGATGCCGGAAACCATAGCGATGTACCTAAATCTGATACAGACTGACAAAAAAGCGTTGGCTAAACTCAACGCCCTGCGTGTTATGGCAGGAAACCCGAAAATCTAATCAGTGCAGTTTTACGCTTTGAAATTCGTATCAATTTAACAATTCTTTCGTAATGATGGAACGCCATGTGTGGGGAAACTTGCACGCACGGTGTGAAGCGGGGGAAAAGACGGAGATTGCATCAAACTCTTACCTATCGCTATCGTGGCGACCCTCTGATGATGGACGGACTTTGCGGACACATATCAAAGCGGAGACACCTGTCAGGGTGTCTCCGCTTTTTCAAGGAAGGATGTAATAAGTTATTTTGTGTCGTTAGGCCTGGATTTTCAAGTATGCGACCTCTTTACATAGGGGCCAGTCTGCGTTTATTGTACAGACTGGCCCCTTTTTACTTTAAGGAGGTACGAGTATGGTTTATGGCTATATCAGAGTGAGCACCAGGGAACAGAACGAGGATCGGCAGTTTATCGCTCTCCGAGAAATGGCGGTGCCAGAAGAAAACCTTATCACGGATAAGCAGTCCGGCAAGGATTTTCAGCGGCCACAGTACAAAAAGCTGGTGCGGAAGCTGAAAAAAGACGATTTACTCTACATCAAAAGCATCGACATCGTGGCGCTGGATATGTCCCTGCTGGACACCCGCCGGGGAAAAGACCTGATGGGGACATTTCTCAGCGATATTGTCCTGCAAGTGTTGTCCTTTGTGGCAGCGAATGAACGCACCACCTTCCGCTACCGGGCAGAGATTTACGAAAAGGTCAAGTTATTGTAAGAGGGCATATTTGCAGAAACGTGTACTTTTCTGCAAATTGCCCTTTTATTCAATATGTAGTGAAAGAACCCGTCAAAGATGAAGTGGACGAGGAAACCGGCAAAACAT
>CAJUTB010000007.1 GCA_910589315.1 uncultured Oscillibacter sp.
ATCATGTATCCAAGCGCATCGGAGTATATCCTGTTTGCCGGTCTCCTTGATAAACTGGAAATTGTTGCTTAATCAGAGTCCGTAATGAATGACCCATTTATTTTCGACCAATGCCTTTTCTAACAGCTTCTTTAGTTCGTACAGTTCAGGAATATCAGCAATAACATCAGTAAATGCTTTTAGCGAGCAAGGTGGAACAAGTGTAATACCACAATATGCAAGCCCCTTACCCTTTGCAGAAAGCGTATGCCAATAGAAATCAATGAAGGTAAGCTTTTCAACAACTCCTTCTAAATAGTCATCATCAACAGAAATGCAAGCATATTTCCACGGTTCGTACTCGTCATATCTTTTACCCGGTTGGGGAGCATCTATCATAATTCCAAACTCATGTTTTGCCATATACATCACCTCTATAAACTGGCAATTTGTTGGGTTGTTTCTGGGTACAGTATAGCACACGCAGAGAGCCGGTTCAAGCTGTAAGTGTTAGAACAGGCAAGCAGGGCATCGGAATATCGTTTTCGATATTCCGATGCAGCTTGTTGGGGTTCCCCCAAGCCCCGGACTGGCCGCTTTGCGTCCAGTCGAACGCACCTGTCGGTGCGGCTCCATGCTTCGCATGACCAGCAGGGAGAAAGTGACACAGCAGCGTCATGGGGATAGCCGCAGAGCGGCGCAAGGGGCGTGCCCCTTGTACGGAGCGAAGCGATGCAAGCTACCCGGGGCGGTGACAAGTCAGCGATCCAGGCAGCGGCCTCGCAGAGCGCACAGATACATTGCCGCAGGCTATGTATAGAAGTGCGCCGTTCCTCGCTGGTGCTCGGAACGGGGACAGCTTCATCACTCGCATGAGGCGCACAAACTAACCCGCGCCGGTTCACCTGAGCAGTCCCAGGCACAAGGCCCGCCGTGAGGCTCACCGTCCTGTCCCCTGCTGGTAAAAAGCACCCAGCCGGGACGCTGTGCGCTCCCGGCTGGATGCTATACACGGTATTTGACCTTTACGTTACACCTCGCTTTTGGCTTCCCTCGTTATGCCTATTTTTTGCAGGGGATTTAGCTGGAAAAAGAACTAGGACAAACCAGTCAACTCCTTGCAACGCAAGGGTTTTCCGATTTGTCCTTATTATGCCATAAGGGCACACCCTGGCCACCTGTCTGGTGGAGGATCGGATGCCGCTGAACATCGTGCAGGGCATCCTGGGACACTCCTCTATCGAGACAACCCGGAAGTATCTCCACAAGAACGCCGACACGGAGCGGGAGGCCATAGCCAGCATGACAGACCGCCTGGATATGTCCCGGCTGGAGGCCGCGCCGCAGCTCAACGGGGCGAAGAAGCGGGGAAAGTTCGCCGGAATCGAGCTGCCGGACTTCTCGGAACAGGAAGACAAAAAGAAGCGGCCTGAAAAGGCCAGTTGAAAAGTTTGCGGCGGTGCCTACTTTACTGCAAAAACTTTAGGTGAGCGCCGCAGGGACATCAAAAGAAGAATTTCAGGAGGAACTCTTTCATGCGGGACACGATTTGAGAAAATTTCGTGATAGGCTCTTTGGGCAAACGCAATTGCAAACGGAAAACAGTCAATGGAAAATCCCTAGAACCGTTGCGGCTCTAGGGATTGGTGGTTGCGGAGACAGGACTTGAACCTGCGACCTCCGGGTTATGAGCCCGACGAGCTACCAACTGCTCTACTCCGCGATATAAAATTTGTGGTGCCGGTGACCGGACTCGAACCGGTACAGTATTGCTACCGGGAGATTTTAAGTCTCCTGTGTCTACCATTCCACCACACCGGCAACTTGTCGGCAGAAATTAGGATACCACATTCCGTCTCCTCTGTCAACCCCAATTTTGGAAAAACAAAAATTTTTTTCTTTCCTGCCTGGCCCTATGCCAGGAAATCTCCAAACGCCGCCCGGAAAGGAGAAAAACGGACGCGTTCCGCGTCCGTCTTTTCCAGTCAGGATTGTCTGAAACCACAGGCCGTATCCTGGTTTTCGCTTGTAGTTACGCCGCCGAAGGAGCGGTTTCTTCATTCCCGCGGAACAGCAGCGTAATGCACCACAGGCCCGCCAGACCGACCAGCGCGTAAATGATCCGGGACAGAATCGCAAGCTGTCCGCCGCAGAGAAACGCCACGGTATCAAAGCCAAAAAGACCTACGCCGCCCCAGTTCAGCGCGCCGATCACGGCCAGCAGAATCGCAATTTTATCAACCATCATTTGGTTAACCTCCATTCCTGCCGTCAGGCTGGGATATACGATAGCGTTTCCTGCAACTCGAATTTTATACGTTCCGGCAGAAATATGCAATTTTTTGCCGTTTTCTGCACAAGTATTCCGCTTACAGCTCCACCGCCTTGCCGGAAGCCAGGAAATACAGAATCCGCCGGGCCACCTTCTTTTCCAAAACCTGCTCCAGAGCCAAGCTGTATGCCTCAATCTGGGGCCGGTAGTGCTCTGCCCGCGCCTGAATCTCATCCACCGTCCAAACATGATCCGTTTTGAAATCAATCACCGTCAAACCCGCATCCGTTTCAAAACAGCAGTCTACCACGCCTTGGAGCAAAATCGTGTCCCCGCCTGCGGCGTTTTCGTCGTAGGTCCGGGCGTCTACCAGCAGCGTGAACCGGTATTCCCGCAGAAGATTCCGTCCAGCCCGCAGCTCCTCCGCCAGCGGCGAGGCAAGCAGCTGCTCCAACACCGAAACGTCCACGCTCTCCGCCTGTTCGGGGGTCAAAAGGTTCCGCTCCCGCAACGCCGCCACCTGGGCCGCTGCGTCCGGATCATGGAAATCCAGGTACTGCAAAACCAAATGCATGGCCGTGCCCTTTTCCGCCGGAGTCAGGCCCTTGTGTTCCCGCCGGAATTTTGGCTGGCTCAGGGGCCGTATGTAAGGCGTATGCGCGGCGTTCTCTGAAATTTCATCGTCCAGGAGACGGCCCTTCAGCTGGGTTGCCGTCAGCTTGGCAGGAAGCTGGGTTTCCAGGCGGTACGGATAGACAAACGACAGAAGCTCTGGTTCAAAGGACATTTCCGGCCGAATCTCCGTTTCCTCCGCGCCAACGAAGCTGGGCGGGTTGCGAAATTCCTCGCTGTCATGCACAAAGACCGTCCAGGGCGCGCCGCCAACGGTCAAAGCGTCCATTTCCGTCCCGGCAAAATTCCGCAGTACGTTCGCCTCCGGACGGCAGAGCAGGGGCAGCAGCAGCCAGTCTCCAAAGGAGCGTCCCGCCGCCACGCTCTCCGGCGGAACCGGACACGCCGCAGCCGACGCCAGCTTTTGCAGCCGTTTTTCCGCGCTGTACAGCGAGTGAATCAAAATCAGCTTCTCCTTGGGCCGGGTCATGGCCACATACAAAATCCGCTGTTCCTCCGCCAGATTCTCCCGCCGGATTTTTTCTTCCACCGCCAGCCGCGCCAGGGTCGGATAACGAATCTTTCGCTGCAAATCCACCCGCTGGGGACCAAGGCCCATTTCCGGGTGGACCAACACCGGCGTGTCAAAATCCTGCCGGGAAAAGGCGTGATCCAAGTCCGCCAGCAAAACAATCGGGAATTCCAGACCCTTGGATTTGTGAATGCTCATCAGCCGCACGCCGTTCACCGCCGCCGCGCCAGAGGCTTCCGGGGCCTTGCCTGCTTCCAGCAAACGCCGCAGCTGAGTCACGAAGGCAAATAACCCCCGATAACCGCCGCTTTCAAATTTCTCCGCCTGCCTGGCCAGGGCAATGAGGTTTTCCCGCCGCTCCAGGCCGCAGTCCATAGCCCCGAAAATGCCCAGCAGATTCAGCGCATTATAGATGTGCCACACCAGACGGTGGACGCTCATGTCCTGGGACGCCTGCCGCAGCTTGTCGAGAATTTCCAGGAATTCCATGCAGTCCGCGCCGCCTGCGGCGGTTACGGCATCGTAAAAATCGCCGCCGGGACTCGCGCTGCGCAGCTCTGCCAGACGGTCTGGCGTGAAGCCGAACACCGGCGACCGCAGGACCGAAATCAAAGGCACATCCTGCCGGGGATTGTCAATCAGTTCCAGAAGCGCGACAACGGTGGAAACCTCCATGGTGTCAAAAAAGCCGCTGTTCTCCTGGAAGGAACAGGGAATGTTCCGCTCGGCCAGCGCAGCGGCGAAAGCCACCGTCCGGCTTCCAGGAGAACGCATTAAGATCACGATATCCTCTGGCTTGCAGGGCCGCAGAACGCCGTCGGAACCGGTGACGGGGAATTCCGAGTCCAACAGCTGACGGATGCGCAGGGCGGCGAATCGGGCTTCCGCCGTCAGCTTCTTGACGGGAGACGGGTTGTTCACCGACTTCATCCGGGCCGCCACCAGATGGAATTCCGTTCCGCAGTCCGAACGGGCCGGGTAATACTCCGCGCCGAAGTAAAGAGCCGCGTCGGCGTCGTACTCCATTTCGCCCATTTCGGTGGAGAGAATGTTTGCAAACACAAAATTCGCCGCGTCCAGAATCTCCTGACGGGAGCGGAAGTTCCTGGAAAGGGATATTTTGCGGTCCTCGCCGTCTGCGGCGTCCACGGCGGCCTGGAAACGGGCGTATTTATCCAGGAAAATCGTGGGGTCCGCCAAACGAAACCGGTAAATGCTCTGTTTCACGTCTCCGACGGTAAACAGGTTTTTCCCATTCTTCGACACGGCGCGGAAAATGGCGTTTTGGACCTCGTTGGTGTCCTGGTACTCGTCCACCAGAATTTCCACATACCGCGCCGCGACCTGTTCGCCCAGTTCGGTAGGCGTGCCGTCGGGACCGGCGAGAAGCCGTAAGGCGTTGTGTTCCTGGTCGGAGAAATCCGCGGCGTTCATCCGCAGCTTTTCCGCCCGGCAGGCGGCGGAGAAGTCCGCCGTCAGGTCCAGCAGGGCCAGCATCGCCGGGGCGACGGCCCGGAGGTCCTCCATAGCGTCCTCGCCGCTCACGTCAAGCCAGCTTTGCACTTTTTTCAGGTCCCCCTGACACCCGGTCCAGATCTGCCGCAGAGAAACGACGGCCGGTTCGTCCTTCCGTCCCTTCGGCGCGACAAGGCGGGGAAACACAACCAGATTCGCCGCCTGCCGGGCGGCCTCCCAGTTTCCGGCAAGGCTCAAACCCTGGAGCCGCTGGGCAAGCTCGCAGAACTTTGCGCCAAAACTCTTTTCCAGGCCGGAATCTCCCTCCATGTATTCCGCGCCTTGCCGGAGTTGTGCGGCCCAGTGGGCGGCGCAGCGGCGGACGGCGCGTAAAAGCTCCTGGGCGTAGATGGTTTCGTCAAAGCCGCCGTCCAGATTCGCCCAGGTTTCCCGGCTCTTGTTCAGCCAGGCATCCGGCGAGGCATGGCTTTGGAGTTTCTCATAGAATTCCAGCACCAGCTCCACTAGGGCGCGGTCATCCCGTCCGGCCCCCAGTGTGTCGGCCAGCTGCTCCTGGTTGGGGGTAAAGCTCTCGTAGAAGGTTTCCAGCACCCGGTCCAGCACCCGACGGCGCAGAAGCAGCGCCTCGTCATCGTCCAGGACGCGGAAATCCGGCGTCAGGGCGTGCTGGTCGCCCTCCTGGGCCAACAGGTGGGTATTTTCCCGCAGCAGGGCTGTGCAGAAGGAGTCCACCGTCTTAATGTCCGCCTGATAAACCCGCAGAAGCTGCCGCCGCAGGTGGGTGTCGCCGGGGTCCTCGCCGGTGCGGCGGGAGAGCTCGGCGGCGATTTTGCCCCGCAGCTCCGACGCCGCGGCGCGGGTGTAGGTGATAATGAGGAAGTCGTCCACATTGCAGTGTTCCTCCGTGATGTAGCGGAACAGACGCTCTACAAGAACCTTCGTCTTGCCCGAACCGGCCGCGGCGGACACCAGAAGGCTCCCGCCCCGGTTCTCCACAGCGGCAAGCTGTTGATCCGTTAATTTCATGTGCCGTCCTCCTCTTGTTCGTCAAGCATCTTCCAGAATTCCTCGGCCTTTACGGGAAGGATGTAGTTCAAGTGGTCGCCGTCCCGCCCGTTCTGGAAGTGGCAGGCGGCGGCCCAGCCGCAGAAGCGGCAATAGCTGTCCTCCTCGCTGTGACAGCAGGGGTCGGCGTCAATGTTGCCCTGACGGACTTCCTGGGAGATATCCCGCAGGAGGGTTTCCACATACCGCCCCAGCTTCCCCAGCTGCGCGGCAGAGGCCAGACTGCCGGAGAGATTGCCGTCCCGGTTCACCCGGACGGGGAGATAATGGGGCTCTTGCAGAGCCTCGTGTTCCATGGCTTGCAGCACCTGCGGTTCCGCCAGAAGCAGCCCCGTGCGCCGGAGCTGTTTTTCCCGTTCGCTCTGGAGCGTTTCTGGCAGGACATTTCGTTCCGCCGTCAGGATTTCATCCCTGGCGGGGAGGTACAGAACGCCCGCCGGTTCGATTTCCCGCCCAAACCGCGCCGCGCCCTGTTTTTGCAGCGTGAACAGGTACAAGAGCATTTGAATGTCCAGCCCCATGCGGACCGCCGACAGGTCGAAGGCTTTCCGGCCCGATTTGTAGTCGATAACGCGGATGAACAGTTTTCCGTCCTGAATCCAGCCGTCCACCCGGTCGACCTTGCCCCCAACCCGCAGTTCGCCGTCCGGCTCGGAGATCACCACGCCGGGAATGTCCTTGCCGTCCCCGAAGGAAAGCTCAAAGGCCAGCGGGACGAAATCCGAATGCCGCAGCTCCTCCGCCGCCTCGTCGACCACAGCGTAGGCCAGGTTTCGCAGCCGCTTGAACAGGTAGCGGAAGCGCGCTCCCCGGCTTTGGAGGTTGGGCAGCTGCCGGGCGACGTATTCGTTGATGTAATGCCGGACGAGGGCATGAATGGCCTCGTCGTCCGTCTGGGCAAAACCGCCCTTGGCCAGAACGTCCCGCGTGACGTTTTCCAGCAGGTAGTGCAGGAAAGAGCCGATCTGGGGCGCGTCAAAAACCGCCGGCGTGCGGGGTTTTGCCTGAAGGCCGTATTCCATGAAGTAGGCAAAGTGGCAGGAGCGCAGCCGTTCCAGCCGGGACGCGCTCATGGCGATCTGGTCGCCGTAAAGCGCGCGGACGGCCCGGCGGGACAGGGACCCCCGCGTGATGTGCGCCGCGTGTTCCATGGCGGCCAGCTTCTTTTGAAAAACGGGTTCGGACCCGAAATAGCTCCAAAGCGCGGTTCCGGGCACAGCGGATTCCAGCGCGGGAAGGGGGGCTGTGAGGCGGTAAGCCCGATCGTTTCCCTCCTTTTCGCCCCGCAGATCCGGAAACATGGCCCGGAGACGGTCGATGACAAAGGCGGGCCGCAGCTCCCCGCCGGAGAGGTCCGTGACAGGATAGCTGACCAGAAGCCCTTCGGTGGGCTGGGCTAAAGCGGCGTAGAGGTTTTGCAGTTCCAGGCACATCTGGTCCATGCCGGTGGGGGCGAGCTCCACGCCCCGGCGGGCCAGCTCGTCCCGGTCGTCGTCATTGAGAATCCCGCCGCCCTGGCTGGGGGTGGGAAGAACGTGGTCGTTCGCCCCCAGGAGAAAGAGATATTTCACCGCATGGCGGTCGTTCCGGGCTACGCCGCTGACCTGCACCTGATCCAGCGAAACGGGAATCGTGCCCACACTGTACTGGGTCAGCACCTGCCGGAACAGGCGGGTAAATTCTTCCAGCTCCATCGGCTCGCCGCCCAAAATCTCAACGAACTGGTCCAGCACGCCGCAGAGGATTTCCCAAAGCTGGGCGGTCTCCTCGGCGTCCTGAAGCCGTCCTGCGGCGGCCTGGGCGTCCAGCTGACGCTGCAAGGCGTCTTCCAGGCGCAACTCCTCCATGAAGCTGTACAGAACGTCGACTTTTTCCCCGGCGGTTTCGCCGCGCTTGAGCCCCTCCGCCAGACGGGACAGCGGGGCCTGCACCCGGCGGCGCAAGGTGTTCACGTGGGCCAGACGGGCTTGCCGCAGGGGCGTCCACTGGATACCGTAGCCGTCGGGGTTTTCGGCCCAGTCCACGTCTCGGAGCCACATCCCGCCGTGAACCTCCCACTTAAGGACGTAATTTTCCAAAATGTCGCACTCCTCCGGGGACAAACCGGCCAGACCGGTTTTCAGCCAGCGGAACATATCGTCGTATTCGTACCCCCCGCCGATGGCGGCCAGCACGCCCGTCAGTAGGCTCAGCACGGGTTTTTCCAGGATATCGCTCCGGCGGCTCAGGTAGGCGGGGATTTCGTAGCGTTCAAAAACGGTTTCGATTACCCCTTCGTAATCCTCCATGTTCCGGGCGGCTACGGTGATGTCCCGGCAGCGGCATTTGCCCTCCGCCAGCAGACGGCGGATTTCTGCGGCGGTCTGTTCCACCTCGGAGAACACCGTATCCGCCTCCCGGACCCGAATGGCGGAGGAATCGCCGGAAAAGGGAGCGGCGTCCTCGAAGAAATGCCGCTCCAGATGCCCCAGGGCCGTACCGTCGCGGGCGGTCAGCGTCTGAATTTCCAGCTGGGACCCGGTTTGTTCCGCCAGGCGGCGGAGGCGGTCCAGGGTCCGCAGGGACGCCTCGAAAATCTCCTCCCGGCTGTTCGGCTCGCCCAGCAGCGTCACGGTGACGGAACGGGCCTGCCGGAGCAGAATCGTCAGGGCCCGCCGTTCCTGCGCGGTGAAATAGGTGAAGCCGTCCACATAAATGTCTTTGTTTTCGCCGTAGCGGGACGCCTCCAAATTGTCGCAGAGCTTGGTCATGCGGTCCCGCGCGTCCAGGCCGGGCCGGTACAGCCGGGCCTCGTATGCGCCGTAAAGCAGGCTTAGATCCCGCAGCTTCTCCCGTGTCGCCCCGGTGATTTCCTGAGACTGGGCATATAAAACCTCCGGTGAAACGTCATAGCAGCGCAGCTCGTCAAACAGTTCCAGGAGCTGCTGTAAAAAGGCGGATTTTCGGGAAGGGCGGCGGTAGACGGTCAGTTCCGGGGCAACCTCCAGCAACGCTTTTTCCAGCGTCAGCAGTTTACCGCCCGCATCCAGCGTGACCTGGGCCGCGCCGCCGGTGATGCTCAGCACCCGGTCGCAGAGACGGCGGAAGCTCAGCACCTCCGCATGGCGGCTGGCGGCAGGTCCGCAGTCCCGGCAGAGGTCGACTTCCGCCGCGTGGGAAGCGTGCTCTGGCACCAGCAGAATCTGTCCGCCGCCCTGATCCCCCAGGGCGGCAATTTCCCGCCGGATCGCCCTGGATTTGCCCGTCCTGGCCCGGCCTATGAGAACCCTTAACAAAGGCGTTTCCCCCTTTTTGTTCGATTTTACGGGATAGTTTAACACAGGTTCTGGAAAAGCGCAAGAGACGGCGGATATCCCGGCGGGGACGGTCCCGCCCTGAAAGAAAAACGAAAACCGGCGCGACGAAACGCCGTGCCGGTCCGCAGATTCTGATTTCCAGGTCAAACCAACGCCACGGTCAGCCAAAGCAGACCGATGACCGCCGCGCCCAGCATCGTATACGCCGCCGGGCTGGCATCCCGCCAAAGGCGGCTGAACCGCCCATGGGTTCCCCCGGCGTAGTTCCGGGCCACCCGGCGGGCCTCCTCCACCAGTTCCCGGGCGGTCACGCCCTCATTGGCGGCGTCGCTGCGCACAATAAAAATTGCCTGCTCAAAAAACCGCTGGTCCGGCGAATCCACCACGACCACTCTCCGCGAAGTTCCTTTCACCATCCGTTCACAGCCTCCTGTTTTTGATATCTCCAGTTTGCCGCAGGATTGGGAAATTTATACCGGCTTTTCCAGCGTTTTTTGGAAACTACATCAAGGAGGTCTCTTCCCTCTCACTTCCGGGCGGATGCCGCCAGCGTCTCCAATTCCTCCTTTGAGAACCGCTGCACGTTGTCGCAAAACCGGCAGGTCAGCTCTGCGCCGCCCTGTTCGGCAATCATGCTCCGCAGCTCCTCCGGACCAAGGCTGATCAAAGCGCGTTCCATCCGCTTCCGGCTGCAATCGCAGCGGTATTCAATGGGGGATTTTTCCAGAATTTCCAGGTCGAAGCCCGGCATGGCCCGGCGCAGAAGCATTTCGGGGTCCGGGTCTGCCCGCAGCAGCTCCGTCACAGCTCCCGCCGCCCGCAGAACCTGCTCCACGCGTCCGGCGGTCTCCTCCGCCGCGCCGGGCAAAAGCTGGATAAGATAGCCGCCCGCCGCCAAAACGCTCTGGTCCCGATCCACCAGAACTCCCAGGCCGCAGGCCGTGGGGATTTGTTCGGACTCCACGAAATAGAGGGCAATGTCCTCGGCAATCTCCCCCCACAGCAGTCCCACGCTGCCGATATACGGTTCCTTCATGTGCAGGTCCCGGATAACGGTAAGGGTTCCGGCGCTGCCGACGGCGGAGCCAACGTCCAGTTTTCCGTCTTCCCGCAAAGGCAGGTCGACACTGGGCTGATCAACGGTTCCCCGAACGTTGCCCAGGTTGTCCGACACGGCCAGGAGCGTCCCAAGGGGGCCGCCGCCTTTGATTTGCAGCGTCAGGCTGGCCCCGTCCTCTTTCAAGGCGTTGCCCATCATGGACGCCGCCGCCAGAAGCCGTCCCAGCGCGGCCGTGGCGACGGGAAGCGTTTTGTGAATCTGCCGCGCCCGTTCCGTGAGGACGCGGGTGGAAACCGCGGCGGCTTTGATCTGCCCATCCCGCGAGACGGCCCGAATAAGTTGATCGTTCATAGTGCCTCCTAAAAAATATGGGAAAATCAGACCGCCAGAAACTGCCAGCGGTCCTCATCCGGTTTGGGCGGACGGCGGGTCAGGTCGCCGGAGACCCGGACCGTGGAAAACCCTGCCCGGCGCAGCTGGTCCACCAGGAATTCCTGGGGCCAGGCCCGTTCCCGGTGCTCCTCAAACGTCCGGTTCCAGGCCCCGTCGGGACGCTGCTGGAACAAATCGACCTGATAGGTGCAGATCTGCGTTTTTTCGGAGAAAAACGTCTGCCAGACGCAAAAGCTCTCCCCGGCGTCGTTCATATAGGTCTGCCGGTCCATCCGGCGCAGCTTGTGGGGCGTATTAACATCGAACAGGAACGGTCCGCCCGGCTTGAGCCACTTGCGTACGCGACGGAAGGTTTCCGCCAGGTCCCGTTCCCGGGTAAGGTAGTTGAGGGAGTCCAGTGTAGATACTGCCGCGTCTACGGGTCCGGTCAGCCGCAGCCGGGGCATGGACTGCCGCAAAAACAGCGGCGGATGGGACAAATAAGCGGCTTTCTGCGCCGCTTGCGTAAGCATGTCCTCCGAAGCGTCGGAGGCAATGACGGAAAAGCCCTGTTCCGCCAGCAGACAGGTAAGACTGCCTGTTCCGCAGGCAAGGTCCAGCACCGTCTGAACGGACGCCGCGCTTTTCCGCAGCTCCCGGATCAGATACGCGGCCCGGCGGCGGTAATTTCCGTCGGCCATCAGGCCGTCATAGCTGGCGGCAAAGGCCGTGTAACTCCGCCCGCTCATGGTTCCCGCCCCTTGATGCGGGCAAACAGCTGGCTGTATGCGCCGGTTCCGTAGTTCAGGGACCGGTTGACCCGGCTGATGGTCGCGCTGGACGCGCCGGTGTATTCCAGAATTTTGTTGTAGATCATGCCGTCATCCAGCAGCGACGCGACCTGATACCGCTGTTCCATGGAGCGCAGTTCCGAGATGGTGCAGAGGTCCTCAAAAAACGCATAGCATTCCTCCTCTGATTGGAGCTGCAAAATGGCCTTATATAATTCTGGATTTTTCCTTTTCTTCCCGATTTTCATATAGAGACACCCCGCAATACTCTATCATGTGAAGCCGTCCTCCAGGCGGCTTTGACTATATTTTAACATTTCACTGCGCGAAAGTAAAGCCATATTTTTCAGAGCCGCCCGGCAATTGGAGACGTATAGGGCGGAGGGTAATTTCACCTTGCAAAAAGAGGGGAAAGCCGTTATAATGAATGGATACTGCGGCGGCGGGAACCTGCCGCCGCGGCACAGAATTCCCGCCGGAGAGGGGCGGGAAGCGGAAAGGAACCATGTATGAGACTGCAAAGCGCGATTTTTGATATGGACGGGACCCTGATCGACTCCATGCAGATGTGGAAGGAGCTGGGATTCTATATTCTGCGGCGGCACAACGTTCAGCCGCCCCCGGATCTGGCGGAGAAACTGAAGCCGATGGGCCTCCGGGACGGCGTGACCTTCTGTAAGGAATACTGCGGCCTCCCCGGCACCGTTGACGAGCTGATTTCGGAGGCACAGGAGCGGGTGGAGGATTTTTATTGCAACGAGGTGCAGGCAAAGCCCGGCGTGAAGGAGGCGTTGTCGCTGCTGAAAATGGAGGGCGTCTGGATGTATATTGCCACCGCCACGGACCGCGCCCTGGCGGAAACCGCCCTGCGGCACGCGGGGATTTCGGACTATTTTCGCGGCATCGTCACCAGCCGGGAGGCCGGACAGCACAAAAAAGACGGCCCCGCCGTCTACGAACGCGCCCTCACCCGTCTCCGTTCCACCAAGAAGGACACGGTCGTGTTTGAAGACGCCGTTCACGCCATCCGGACGGCAAAGGCGGCCGGATTCCGGGTCGCCGCGATTTACGACCCCGCCGCCGAGGACGACCAGGAGGAAATCCGCCGGCTGGCCGATTACTATTACCGTTCCTTTGAGGAACTGTATCAAACCAAAACTCTGACATAAGACAGGAGGATGCTTGCGATGCAATACCGGGAATTGGGCCGCACGGGCTTGCAGGTCAGCGAAATCGGCATGGGCTGCGAGGGATTTGTTGAAAAATCGTTGGAAGAAGTACGGGCAATGGTGGACATCATGGAGGCTGCCGGGGTCAACTGCATCGACCTCTATTCGCCAAACCCGGCGTTTCGTTCCAATCTGGGACAGGCCCTGCGGGGACGGCGGGAACGCTTTGTCCTGCAAGCACACCTCTGCGCCGCCTGGAAGGACGGGCAGTATGTCCGCACCCGGAAGCTGGAAGAAGTGCGGGAAGCGTTTGAGGACCAGCTGCGCCGCCTGGAGACGGAGACCGTGGAAATTGGCATGATTCACTATGTCGATTCCATGGAGGATTGGGAAACCGTTCAGACCGGCGGCGTGATGGCATACGCCAGGAAACTCAAGGCCCAGGGGAAAATCCGGTGCATTGGCCTTTCCAGCCACAATCCGGAGGTGTCTCTGGCGGCGGTACGCAGCGGGCTGATCGAGGTTCTGATGTTCAGCGTGAACCCGTGCTACGATCTCCAGCCCGCCCGGGAGGACGTGGAGGAGCTTTGGAAACCGGAGAACTACGCGGTCCCCCTGGTGAACATGGACCCCGCCCGGCAGGAGCTGTATGAGACCTGCCAGCGGTCCGGTGTGGGCATTACGGTGATGAAGGCTTTCGGCGGCGGCGACCTGCTGAACGCAGAACTTTCCCCTGCTGGAAAAGCCCTGACGCTCTACCAATGCATACACTATGCTCTCACCCGTCCCGGCGTGGCGTCGGTGATGTCGGGCGCACGGAACTTGGAGGAGCTGAAAACCAGCATCGTCTACGAAACGGCCTCCGAGAGCGAAAAGGATTATGCCGGCGCGCTGGCCAAGCTGCCGAAAATCAGCTGGAAGGGCCATTGTATGTATTGCGGACACTGTGCGCCGTGCCCGGTGGGCGTCGACGTGGCGGCGGTGACGAAATTCCTCCGTCTTGCGGAGGCCCAGGGCATGGTCCCGGAGACCGTGCGGGAGCATTATGCCGTGCTGTCCCGTCACGCCGGGGAGTGCGTGGCCTGCGGGAGCTGTGAGAAACGGTGTCCCTTTGAAGTGCCGGTGATCGAAAATATGCGCCGGGCGGCGGAGGTTTTTGGATACTGAATACGCGGCGAGAAAGACCGCTTTCCTTTCGGAAAGCGGTCTTTTTTGCGCTTATTGGATCTTTCGGGCTTCCATGTAATACCGCTTGTCCTGGGCGTGTCCCATCGAAAAGGTCTTGCGGGGAAGCACGCCGTCGGCCATGACGGTTTTGAACAGGTCCTCTTTTTCCATCGCCGGAAGCCGGAATCCTATGCAGCCCCGCTGCCGTCCCAAGCGTTCCGCGACTTCTGCGCCGTGGATGTAATCAATATCTCCGCTGTGGTCTTGCAGGTACTGGTCCAAAAAGGCTTGCAGGGTTCCGGCGGCTAACCGGGCCGCAGGGTTCGGCACAGTCAGCGCGCCGCTTTCATCCGCGCATATGTATTCGATGCAGTGTCCCGCGCCGCGGCCGCGGAATGCCTCCGGATAAAATGCCTGGAAGGCATTCAAGAGAGCCTTCGGGTCTATGCCGGACACAACCCGGTGGATCGGTTCAAATTGAAGGGCCGCGTCGCGGCAGTTGACTACCTCCGCCAGAGCGAAGCGACCCGGCAATGCGGACCATTGCTCCGGCGGCGTCACTTTTTTCAAATCCTCATAGCACTGCTTGGCCGCCGCCAGAGAGTGGTTTCCGTCTCCTACGGCAAACAGCAGCGGAGGAGCGTTTTTCAGGCCGTACTTCCGGGCTTGTTCCTCCGGGCGGCACAGGCTTGCCAGACCGGAGACGGCAGACGCGATCTGCGGGGCCGTCAGCCGCCAGCCCGCCAGGCGGCCCCCGCCCTGCTGCAAATCAAATGCATACAGCGGCTCCATGGCCTCGCGTTCCGCCGTCAGAGGCTCAATCACCGTCTGATTCGGGTCGTCGATCAGGAGCATGACGTGGGGAAGTTCCACAGGAGCTTCCCTACGCACCTGCACACGAGGCGGCACGCGTTCCAGCACGGTCCCTTCCGTGGCGCGGACCAGCGCGCCGGAACCGGGAGTGAAATCGTATTGCTCTAAATCCACCATGCCGATCAGGCCCCGCCGGGTGGTTCCGTCGGACTGGGTGCGTTCGACATAGAGCATGGCGTTTTCCAGCGTCTGGAACAGTCCCTCCTCCAGATACCGCCGCATAGCGGCGTTTACGGCTTCAATGCGGTTTGATACGTCCGGCGCGTTCAAACAGGCTTCCGGCAGAATC
The DNA here is from genome assembly GCA_910589315.1 of uncultured Oscillibacter sp. Lineage (GTDB taxonomy): Bacteria > Bacillota > Clostridia > Oscillospirales > Oscillospiraceae > Oscillibacter. The sequence goes on from CAJUTB010000007.1 coordinate 14,954, forward strand.
AGCCGCAGCGTGGACGGCGCGTCCCCGACGGTTTCTTCCACCGCCTGCCAGTATTCCGGCTGGGAGGTGAATTGGTCGCAGGCGACGACGGCCCATTTGGTCAAATCCACGCCGGGCTTCGGGAGCAGAATACCGGCGGGCAGAAAAACAGATGATTGAAACTCCATAAATCCCTCACAGCGCGGCCTGAATGGCGTGGAGCAGTTCGTCAAATTCCTCAAAAGCGGGAATCTCCGGATGTGCGGCCTTGATGGCGTCCGTGCTCTTGAACAGGAAACCGGCCTTGCTGGCCTGAATCATGGCAAGGTCATTGTAGCTGTCCCCGGCGGCAATGGTCTCGTAACCTATGGATTGCAGGGCTTTCACCGTGGTCAGCTTGGATTGGCGGCAGCGCATTTTATAGTCGGTAATTTCACCGTTTTCCGCCGTCTCCAAGGAGTTGCAAAGAATGGTGGGATAGCCCAGCTTTGCCATCAAAGGCATAGCGAATTCTTCAAACGTGTCGCTCAAAATGGCAACCTGGGTCCGGGCGCGGAGACGGTCCAGGAAATCTTTGGCCCCGGGCAGCGGGTCGATTTTGGCAATGACGGCCTGAATTTCCGGGAGCCCCAGGCCGTGCTCCTTGAGAATCCCAAGACGCCAGCTCATGAGCTTGTCATAATCCGGCTCGTCGCGGGTGGTGCGCTTGAGCGCGGGAATGCCGCTGGTCTCCGCAAAGGCAATCCAGATTTCGGGGACCAACACGCCTTCCATATCAAGACATACGAAATTCATATAATTTCTCCTTTTCGCAGACGCCGGAGGCGTCGTCGGAACTGTACCGGGCCATTATACGATAAACCCTTCCCGTATGCAAGAGGCGGAAAAACGAAAAGAAGCCTTCCAATCCCTCTAATTTTTCGGGATGCGTCAAAAACCGGGCAGACCGAATTCCCGGCAGAGATAAACCAGATCCACCGTCCAAAGCTCTCCGTGCCGGAGAATTTCGGTCAGGTCCGCACAGGCGGCGGCGTCCTCTCCGGTCCAGTGGTAGCGGTAGGCGCGGTCCAGAAGATAGAGGTCCCGGTGTTCCGGGTCCAGCTCGATGAGACGGGTCAGGTCTTCAATGTGCCGCTTGTAGCGGGCGGTGGTCGCGGCTGTGGGACACCGGCCCCGCAGGGCCAGAACGTTGTCCGGCTCCAGTTCCAGGAGCTTGCTCAGGTCCCGGTCCATGTCCGGTTTCCGGCTTCTGCCGGTCAGGCTCTCCGTCTGGTTCCAGCAGAAGGCCCGCAGGAGATAAAATGCAGGATTCTCCGGGGCGGAGGCAATGGCGCGGGTAAGCAGGTCTATGGCGTCTTTATATGCTCCGTTCCAAAGGAGGCGGGTGATCGCAGAGGCGTCTGGACCAAGGGCTTCCGCCCGCCGGAGCGCGTAGGCTTGATCCGTCAGGGCGTTGGGCAGGACGGGCGTATCTATGCACTTCCGTACGGGATAGGACGGCTGGAACGTTTCAGGTTCCGGAACCGGCTCCCGTATTGGGACCGAGGTCTGATTTGGAAGTTTTTCCGATGAATCGAACTGGTTGTAATCGAAGCCTATGGCGTCCATAAAGTCCGCGATCTGCCAGCAGTCGCCAATAACCGCCTGGTCGCCGTTGTAGGCGTAGAGGTTTTTACCGATATCGGCTTCTTTCCAGGGAACCAGATAGCGTTCGACAGTTTCCGGCGGCACATGAAAACAGAGTCCTATCAGTTGGGCATCGCCCGGCTTGGGCGGTTCGTTTTCACCGAAATAGTCTGCGACGCTGATGAATTCGTCAAGAATGGTCCCGTTTTGCCAAAGCTCGTAGCCCCAGAAGTCATCGTCATAGGTGTAAAGGGACAGAATCGGGACGTTCAGAGAAGCGGACAGGTCCGCCGGGATTTCATAAGCGAAACAGCCGTCGTTCAGAAGAACAGCGGGACCTTTTTCGTAAGTGTGCCAGCAGCAATGTTCCATTTGGATAAAAAATTCAGGTTCCGCGGCGCAGCGTTGGAGGGCAGCGAAGCAGTCGGTCCCGTTTCCGCCGGGAAACAGCATGGTATGTAAAAACAGACCCATAAAATCGCTCCTTTCCTTGTATGTTTTTGTATTTTGTAAACAGTATAAGACGGATTATAAAAAAGTGCAACTGAAAAGAAGGCTTTTCTGACGGATATTCGTTTTATTGGAAGGATTTTGTTGACAGAACCTGTTTTCTTCCTTATGATAGTGGTATCTTTTGGAAGGGATGCTTTTTTATGAGTATCATATTGGGAATTGATATCGGCGGAACGACCACAAAAATCGTCGGGCTTGACCGGTCGGGCGAGGTGTGTTCCATGCTGCGGGTCCGGGCCGAGGACCCGGTTACGAGTCTTTACGGCGCGTTAGGCAGTTATCTGGCGGGAAATCATTTGTCTTTGCCGGATGTGGGACGGATTGTGCTGACGGGTGTGGGCGCGTCGTATGTTGAGAGCAATATCTATGATCTGCCGACGTGCAAGGTGGATGAATTCACGGCCAGCGGCGTGGGCGCGCTTGCGCTTTCCGGGCAGGAACGCGCAGTCGTGGCGACGATGGGCACGGGAACGGCGTTTCTCTGGGCGGAACAGGGAAAGGCGGTCCGGCATTTGTGCGGGAGCGGAATCGGCGGCGGCACGCTGGGGGGGCTCTGCCGGAAATTGGTGGATATGGAACGGTTCGGGCAGATCAAGAAGCTGGCGGAACAAGGGGATTTACGGCATGTTGATCTGACGATTGGGGACATTGCCCGGAATCCGGCGGAGACGCTGGACCCGTCCCTGACGGCGGCAAATTTTGGAAACTTGGCGGAGGATGCGTCGGCGGCGGATCTGGCGGCGGGCGCGGTCAATCTGGTGTTGCAGGCGATTGGAACGATGACGGTTTTGGCGTGTCAAAGCTGTCAGGCGGAGACGGTTGTACTGACGGGAGCCATGACGACGCTTTCGCAGGTCCAGGAGAATTTTGAAAACTTCGAGCGTCTGTATGGGATTCATTATATTATTCCGGAGCGTGCGACTTTTGCAACGGCAATCGGCGCGGGTTTATGCTCCTTGCAGGAAAAATAAAGCGATGATCTCTCAAGCTCGGCCAGCGTCTTTTTCTCTTTTCCCCGCAGGGGGAATGCGACGGCTTTGAGCGGCAGAGCCGTTATGACGGCGGCTATGCCGGAAAGCACGCCGCAATTTGATGAAAGCAATAAAAATGATTGCTTTTCAGGGACGAACATTGTATACTTTACTTGACGGCAGAAATTGTATGGGCTGCCGGGGAATTTACGGAGGAAGCGGGGCGGAAAATTTGAATTCGGAAAATGTCATCGAAATGCTGCATATCACGAAAGAATTTCCAGGTATCATCGCCAACGACGATATCACCCTCCAGCTGCGCAAGGGCGAAATTCACGCCCTGCTGGGCGAAAACGGCGCGGGGAAATCTACCCTGATGAGCGTGCTGTTCGGCCTGTATCAGCCGGAAGCCGGAGAAATTCGGAAGAACGGAGAAACCGTTAAAATCAACAGTCCAAACGACGCCACGGCCCTTGGCATCGGCATGGTTCACCAGCACTTCAAGCTCATCGACGTGTTTACCGTGCTGGACAATATCATCCTGGGCGCGGAAACCACCAAAGCCGGTTTCCTGCAAAAGAAAGCCGCGCGGGAAAAAGTCCTCGCGCTTTCGGAACGCTACGGCATGAAAGTCGACCTGGACGCCAAAGTGGAAGACATCACCGTTGGTATGCAGCAGCGGGTGGAAATCCTCAAAATGCTGTACCGCGACAACGAAATTCTGATCTTTGACGAACCGACGGCCGTCCTCACGCCGCAGGAAATTGACGAGCTGATGGCTACGATGAAAGAATTCGCCAAGGAGGGCAAGTCCATTTTGTTCATCTCCCACAAGCTCAACGAAATCATGGCCGTTGCCGACCGGGTGACGGTCCTGCGAAAAGGCAGATACATCGGCACTGTGGAAACCAAAGACACAGACAAGCAGACCCTGTCCAACATGATGGTAGGCCGTCCGGTGCAGCTGGAAGTCGTCAAGGCTCCGGCCCAGCCCAAGGAGGTGGTTCTGCACGTGGAAAATCTGGTGGTGCCCTCCAAGGGCCACCGGAAAAACGCCGTCAACGGCGTCACTTTTGACGCCCGCGCCGGGGAAATCGTCTGCATCGCAGGCATCGACGGCAACGGCCAGACCGAGCTGATCTATGGGCTCACCGGCCTGGAAAAAGCCGCCAGAGGCGCCGTCACTCTCTGCGGGAAGGACATCACACACTGTTCCATCCGCCAGCGCAGCACGGGCATGAGCCACATCCCCGAAGACCGCCACAAACACGGTCTCGTGCTGGACTTTACCCTGGAACAGAATATGGTCCTGCAAAAATACCGGGAACCCCGTTTCCAGCATATGGGCATCATCAACAGCGGCGCGGTCCGCAGCTATGCCCAGGAGCTGATTACACAATACGACGTCCGCAGCGGTCAGGGACCTGTGACCATCGTGCGGAGCATGTCCGGCGGCAACCAGCAGAAAGCGATCATCGCCCGGGAGGTGGACCGGGATCTTCCGCTGATCGTGGCGGTGCAGCCCACCCGCGGCCTGGACGTGGGCGCGATCGAGTACATTCACGGCCAGCTGGTGGCCGAGCGGGACCGGGGCAAGGCCGTGCTTCTGGTGTCCTTGGAACTGGACGAGGTGATGAGCCTTGCGGACCGGATTCTGGTGATGTACGAGGGCGAGCTGGTGGGCGAGCTGGACCCGAAAAAGACCAATGTGCAAGAGCTTGGCCTGTACATGGCGGGCGCGAAACGGACCAATAAGGAGGGGGCTTCCGCATGAGAGAGAAACAAACCGGTTTTTGGAACCGGAGCGGGACGAAGGCGGTCCTTGCGTCCCTGATTTCCATTGTAATCGGCCTGTTTGTAGGCAGCGTGGTCATTTTCATCGTCGGCGTAACAAACCCGTCCCTGGGCCTGAAAAGCGTCTGGGAGGGAATCTGCCTGGTGTTCGGCGGTATGTTCAGCACCGGGCGCAACGCCGCGGGCAGTCTGACCTTTGGCTTCAACCCCACCAGCGTAGGCAATATGCTCTTTCGGGCGACGCCCCTGATTCTGACGGGCCTTTCCGTCTCGGTGGCGTTCAAAACGGGCCTGTTCAACATCGGTGCGCCGGGCCAGTACCTGATGGGCACCGCCGCTACGCTGTATATCGCACTGAGCATCCCCACAACCGCCGTACCGGCGGGGCTGGTGTGGCTGCTGGCGTTCCTGGGCGGTATCCTGATGGGCGCGCTCTGGGGAGCGGTTCCGGGCATGATGAAAGCGTTTTTGAACATCAACGAGGTCCTCGCCTGCATTATGACCAACTGGATTGCGGCAAACCTTGTGACCTGGTTCTTTGACGGGAGCGTCCTGTGCAACGTGGTGGAATCCGGCAAGACCGGCTACATCTATAAAACCACCTTTAACGGCGTGGAGACGCCGAAAATGGGCCTGGACCTCCTCTTTCCCGGCTCTCAAGTCAACGGCGGCATTTTGATTGCCATTGTTTTTGCGGCGCTGGTTTCAATCCTCATGGGCAAAACCACCCTGGGCTATGAGCTGAAAGCCTGCGGCAGCAACCGTCATGCGGCCCGCTACGCGGGCATCTCCGACCGGCGGAACATCGTCCTTTCTATGGCGATTGCCGGCGGTCTGGCAGGGGCGGCGGCCTCGCTGTACTACCTTTCCGGCAACACGGAATTTTTCTGGTCAACGTATCAGTCCCTGCCCGCCACGGGCTTCAACGGCATCCCGGTGGCGTTGCTGGCGGTGAACAACCCCATTGGCGTCATTTTTACCGGCTGCTTCATGTCGATCCTGAACATCTCCGGCTTGCAGCTGACAAATCTGACGGCCTACAACGAGTACATTACCGATGTGATCATAGCGACCATCGTGTATTTGAGCGCGTTCTCTCTGCTGATTCGCGGTCTGCTGAACGGACGGGCGAAAAAGACCGAAAAACCGGCGGCAGACCCCAAGCCGGCGGGACCGGCGCAGTCCGGCGAGAGCCGTGAGAAAGGAGGCGGAGAGGCATGACGTTCCTGATTCAACAGACCTTGATCTATGCAATCCCGCTGATGATTGTGGCGTTGGCGGGCGTGTTTGCAGAGCGCAGCGGCATTATTAACCTGGCCTTGGAAGGCATTATGATTTTCGGCGCGTTTGTGGGCGTGTTTTTTGTGAGCCAGGTGCAGCAGGCGGGCACCTTCGCCGCGGCAAAGGACGCGGGAGACTGGGTTGCGCTTCAGGGCTTCGCCATTCTGGCAATGCTGACGGCGGCATTGATGGGGGCCATCTTCTCCCTGCTGCTGTCCTTTGCGTCGGTGAACCTGAAAGCCGACCAGACCATTGGCGGCACGGCCCTGAACCTGATGGCTCCCGCGCTGGTGCTGTTCCTCATCCGCATTGTGGAAAATCAGAACACAATTCAGATGGCGGAGGGCGACGCGGCCAGCTGGTTCATGATCAAGAAGGGCTATTTCGGCTATGGCCGCACGGAGAGCATGGGCTTTCTGGGTGAGACCTTCGTGAACCGGGTATATCTGGCGACGTATATCTGCATCATCCTGTTTATCGTACTTTCCATTGTGCTGTACAAGACGCGCTTTGGCCTGCGCCTGCGGTCCTGCGGCGAGAATCCCCAGGCGGCGGACTCTTTAGGCATTAACGTGTATAAGATGCGCTACGCGGGCACGACGATTTCCGGCGCGCTGGCGGGCCTGGGCGGTTTTGTCTACGCGCTGACAACCGCCAACTGTACGGCGGACGGCGACGTGGCCGGGTTCGGCTTCCTGGCGTTGGCGGTCATGATTTTCGGCAACTGGAAGCCTGTGAGCATTGCAGGCGCGGCCTTGCTGTTCGGCCTGTTCAAGTGCGTAGCGGCGTCCTATTCCAGCATTGATATCAACGGCGACGGCGTATTCCTTCTGGCGCAAATCGGCATCAGCGCGCATCTGTACCGGATGCTTCCCTATATCATTACGCTGGTTGTGCTGGCGTTCACCTCGAAAAAGTCCCGCGCCCCCAAGGCGGAGGGCATCCCCTATGACAAGGGCCTGCGGTAAACGTCCCTTTTGTGCAAAGTGCTGCCGCTGTGTGCCATAATCCGTTTTGCAAATCGGGATTTGTCAGGGACGCTATGTATGGTAAGGGGCGACAATTTGCATCTGATATTGGGGTTTCGCTTTGGAAAGGAGGCGTGAGATTACGAATTTTACTGCCTACGCAGGAATTGGAATTTTACTTGTTTTCACGATCATCGGATTACTTATTTTATTAAGGCGCGATTCCTTCAAATCTGAAAATAGTAAAAGAATCTATATTGTGGCAGGGGCTCTGCAAGCGGTTCATATAATATTGTATTTGACAGGATTATTGGAGAAAATCGCTCAAATCAATGTATATGTTGCATTTGGAATTTGCGCTGTTCTTTCCGCCATATGTATTTTGATGTCCGGCTGGATGCTGCTGCCTTTTTCAAAGTTTAAGCATGGAATAAAGTATCTGCTTATGTTTATTGCGATACTTCAAGTGATTGGTACGATTATTATATTTTTGTTGCCCGAAGCAGGTATTCCGCCGCTCATCCAATTTTCAGTCAATACATGATATCATATGATGAATAAAATTAGATATTTTGACAAATTATTTTCTCAAATGGCGTTGAGCAACACCAATCTGAAAAGGGACCGGTAAACGGCCTGCAAAGCCCTGGAACGTTCCAATATGCAAAAGCGGCGTATGGATGCAAGTCCATACGCCGTTTTTGATTGGCTGTTTTATTTTGCCGCAGCCCGTCTCCTGGAAACGGACTGGAAAAGGCACATGAAAAAGAGAATGGAGAGCGATACCTGCGTAAAGACTTCGGCAGCCGGTTCGGAAATCCCGAAGGAAACGGCCATACGGATCAGGATGATACTCACCAGAGCGGCAACGGCGGTCAAGACGGTTTTCATAGAAACTTCCTCCATTTATGTTTGTTTTTGTGTTGTTCCCTCTGAACAATACCAAGTATAGCAAAACAGAGGCTGGGATTCCATCGCTTTGGCTTACAATTCGCCGCCGTTTCTTACAGTTTTGTAAGATAGCCGTAAGGAAGTGGGATTCAGATGAACCGCTCCCCCAAAACCGGACGGTACAGCACCTGAATGCCGCAGTCGTCCCGCAGGCGTTCCCGGCGAATGCTCTCGGCCATGATCACACTGGCAAGCTCCTGGGGATCGTCGCCGTCCCAGCCGGCCAGAAGATCTTGCAGCCACTCGTCCTCAACCGGGTCCGCCACGCCGTCGCTGATCATCACCGCAAAACTGCCGGGGTCCAGCGGAACCTTCGTGACATCCGGCGACGCAGGCGCGCCCCGTAACCCGGCGGGCAGGCTTTTGCCGGTAATCCGGCGGACAATGCCGCCCTTTTTGAGATAACTGGGGGCCGCGCCGAATTTATAGAAGGCGGCTTCTTCCGCCTCCGAGTCGAATACACAAAGGTCGATGGTGGTAAAACTGCCGGTTTCGGCGCCTCGAAGGGCCATGGCGGAATTCAGCGTTTTGAGGGCGGCTTCCGGCGCGATGCCCGCTTCCAGGAACTGCCGCAGCAGGCGGCACGTCAGGGCGGATTCCTTCCGGGCGGGTTCGCCGCTTCCCATTCCGTCGGCCAGCAGGAGGCACCAGCGGCCTTGTTCGGTTTGGAAGGACGTGACCGTATCGCCGCAGACGGCCTCTCCCTCCTTGGGACGCAGCACCACCCCCACCTGACAGCGGCCGTCCGTGCCGGAGGCCGGGACCGCCGCGCCCAGTCCGGCGGCGGTGGCCGTCAGAAGCTCGGAGAGCTGGGCATACTGCCCCCGCGCACTTTTCCGGGTTTCCTCCAGCTGCCGCCGGTACTGCCGCCGCAGCAGAAACGCCGACAATTCCCCGTTGACTTCCGTCAGAAATTCCGGGAGGTGGATACAGCGGTTTGCAAAATAGGCGGGGAAATCCTTGGGCATGGCCCGTCCCCGTTCCAGGAGGAAGGGGGTGGCGTCGTTGAGGGCGTTGAAGGTGCTGGAATAGTCCCTCTGCCAGCAAAGCTCGCAGAGGGCGCAGCCCCGGCAGACTTTTTCCGCCGAACGGTCAAAAATGATGGCCGGATTTTCGTCGGTAGGCGGCGGTGCGCTTCGCCCCATGCTGTCGTAGAGGTCCCGCAGCGCGCCGGCGGCGCGGTTGAGCTGTTCTTTCCAGCGCAGGCCGGTTTCCTGTTCCTGTGGGTCCGGTTGTTTGACCCGTTTGCCGCCGAAGAGCCGGGAGGGTAAAAGCAGGAAAACAGCCATACCGGCGGCGGCTTCCACCAGCAGGGGCAGGACGCTGCCGCTGGGCAGAGCGGCCGCCAGGATTGCCGTCAGGAACGCCAGGGCCGCGCTCCAGCGATACCGCCGGGTTCCTCCAGCCAGCCCCGCCAGGCCGAAGGCCGCCGTCAGAAGACCTTTGGTGCTGCCGCAGAGGTCGGCGGTCAGGCCCAGCCCCAGCCCCACCGCCGCGCCCTGTGCCGGGCCGCGGTCGAAGGCGGTCCAGGCCAGAAGGAGGCACAGCATCGCCCGTGCGGGGGAGAGGTCGAGGAGGGTGATGTCGGACACCGCCAGCAGCAGCGCGGCGGCTAAGTAAAGGAAGCTGTCCGGGGTCAGGCGGGTTTCTTCGGGCCGCAGCAGGGGCCGGAAGAGCCATGCCGACGCGCCCAGCAGCCCCGCCGCGGAGACACAGCCCTTGAGCTGTTCCAGCGGGGTGAGGGATTGGAGGATGTACAGGGTTTCCACCATGAGAAAGAGGGCGACGGCGGTAAGGGCGGCGGTTTTGGGCCGGGCCAGGAACCAGACGCCCCGCAAGGCGGAGGTGGCGGTCACGATGAGGATGCCCACGGCGAGGAATGGCAGAGCGTGGGCGAAGTCAAGAAAGAGGAGCGCGCCTGCCGCGGCTCCCGCAAGGGCGGCGATACCGTCCGCGCCGGGTCCCGATGCCGCCAGAAAGCCCAAGGCAAAGGGGGCGTGACAGGACGGTGTTTGGCTGGCGGTCAGCGCAGCGGAAAGAAAAAATCGGATGCCCCAGGAAAGCAGCCGTCCTGGCCGCTCCCGTTCGAGCGTAAGTGGACCGAGTGTCACAGCTTGTCCCTCCCAACGAGATTTTTCTCCATTTTAATCGAGGTTTGGAGAAAAAACGGTCGGGAAAAGGAAGTCCCAGCGTTTCCCTTACTTTTCTTTCGAGAAAGAAAAGTAAGCAAAAGAAAGCTGACACGCCGCGGCTCTGGGTGCGCGAACAACCTTTCTGCGCGTCAAAGTGGGCGTCCGGTTCGAAACGGAACGCCCACTTTGCTTTGTTTATATTTTTAGGGAAGGGTGAGATCGTCGGGTTTGACCCAGCCCGCGTTACGGCAGAGCTGGTTGATCAGCGGACAGAGAATCGCGGGGAGGATGAAGGAGACCAGCAGGAGGCCCGCCCAATCCATAGCGGCGGGAACGATTGCCGCCGCGCCGTTGGCCAGTGCCTGTTCGCTGGGCGCAAACCAGCCGGTCCAGACTCCCAGCTGCCCGCACAGGCCGCAAGTGCCCATGCCGGAGTTGATGGCCGCGCCGTTCATCTCTAAACGGAAGAAACAGGTTGCAATCGGTCCGGTGATGGCAGAGGTTACGATGGGCGCGATCCAGATGCGGGGATTTTTGATAATATTGGGCATTTGGAGCATGGAGGTTCCCAGGCCTTGGCTGATCAGGCCGCCCCAGCCGTTTTCCCGAAAGCTCATGACGGCAAATCCAACCATTTGCGCACAGCATCCCGCCACCGCCGCGCCGCCCGCCAGACCTGTCAGGCCCAGAACGGAACAGATTGCGGCGGAGGAAATCGGAAGCGTCAACGCCACGCCCACCAGAACCGAAACCAGAATTCCCATCCAGAAGGGCTGTAAGTTGGTCGCTTCCATGATAAGCCGCCCAAAGGCGCTGGCAACGTGCCCGATTGGAGGCGCGATAACCCAGGCTGCGCCGATGCCGGTAAGCGTTGTAACCACCGGAGTCACGAGAATGTCAATTTTGGTTTCCTTGCTCACAGCCTTGCCGCACTCGGCGGCGATAATCGCCACAAACAGCACCGCCAGCGGTCCGCCGGCTTTGCCTAGGGCGTTGCAGGCATACCCCACCGTCGGCAGCGAGAAAAGCACCAGCGGCGGAGCCTGCAAGGCATAGCCAATTGCCACGGCCATGGCGGAACCGCTCATGAAGGAGGCCAGTCCGCCGATGGTATAGCCGGTCTGGTTGATTTCGATGACCTGGGCCGTAAGAAATCCAATGTGGAACTGACTGCCGGCTGTGTTGAGAATGGTTCCAATCAGCAGCGAGCAGAACAGGCCCTGTGCCATTGCGCCCAGAGCGTCAATGCCGTAGCGTTTGGCAGAGAGCACAATGTTTTTGCGTTTGAGAAACGCGTTTACTTTTTCCATGGAAAGCACCTGTCTCTTTCATAGTATGTAATACGCAGGTGTCTTGACACCTGTTCAGACTATGATAGCGGTCTTTGCCGGATTTGTCAATGGTTTTTGGAAATTTTCTCCCTTTTCAGAAATGTGCTGCGGTTTGAAAATGCCGGCAGTTTTACAAGGTAAACTTGAAATGATTCAAAGCGGATCGTATAATAAACATAACAAATTGGAATTTGTAAAGGCGGCGGAGAAGAATGATTATTCTGATAACGGGAGCATCCCATACGGGCAAAACGGCCCTTGCCCAGAAATTACTCGAAAAATATCAATATCCATACTTATCAATCGATCATTTGAAAATGGGGCTGATTCGAAGCGGGAATACGGAACTTACCCCCATGAGCAACGATATCGCGCTCACAGCATATTTATGGCCGATTGTTCGTGAAATGATCAAAACCGCCATAGAAAACCAACAAAACCTGATTGTTGAGGGCTGTTATATTCCATTTGATTGGAAGAAAGATTTTGAAAAAGAATACCTTGATCATATTGAATATTTCTGCCTGGTCATGAGCGAGGACTATATAAGAAATCACTTTGCCGACATAAAGAGCTATGCAAATGTGATTGAAAATCGCTTAAATGATGACGATTGTACAATAGAGCGCGTACTTGCAGACAATGCACAATACCTGGAACTTTCCAAAAAACATTCTGTTCACTCTGTGTTGATTCAGAATCAATACGATATAGATATAGAAAAATAAATTTCCATTTTCCGGGCATGATAAAACGAGAACGGCATGGCCATAAGCCATGCCGTTCTTCAAATTCTGTTCATGGAACGGGTATTGACGCACTTAAAATTCGTAGTCAGCCGCCGCCCGGTCCACCCGAATCGATTTGCACAGGGCGGATACCGCCTGATGCCGCGGGTCTTTTTTATAGGCGTCCAACGTTTCCAGGCTTTCGAACTCACAGACGCACACGGCATCATAGTTGTCGTTCCCGGCGCAGACGGCGACCTCGCTGCGTAAGAGCTGGGGAATCACCCCTTGCAGTCCCCGCAGGCCGTCGAGGAAACGGGCTTGCTCGGCCTCCGTGCCGGGACGGAATTTCCACATGACAATATGGCGTATCATTGTGCAGACTCCTCCTGTTTCCGGTTGTATGCCGCGATTCCCAGACCCAGCAGCTCAATCGAACGCCGCAGGTCGTCCGGGTTGGTGACGTAGGCGATGCGGATCTCGTTGCGGCCCCGGCCGGGCGTTGCATAGAACCCCTCACCAGGCGCGTACATGACGGTTTCGCCATGGTCCTCAAATTCGTCCAAAAGAAAATATTGCAGTTGATCTGCGTCGTTCACCGGCAGCGTCACCATCAGGTAGAACGCGCCCTCGGGAGAACGAAAGCGCACGCCGGGGAGTTTTGACAGGCTTTCGACCACCACATCCCGGCGGCGGCGGTATTCCTCACGGACTTCCGCGCAGTATTCCGGCGTCATGGAATGATAGAGCGCAGCCGCGCCCATCTGGTCCAGCGTTGCGGCGCAGAGCCGCCCTTGGCAGATTTTCAAAGCGTGGGAGATCAGCTCCCAGTTGCGGGAAATCAGTGCGCCAACCCTTGCGCCGCAGGAGGAAAAACGTTTGGAAACGGAATCAATCACCACGATGTTTTCCGCCGCCTCCCCAAACTCCAGCATGGAGCTGAGGGGTTCGCCGCTGTAAATGATTTCCCGATACACCTCGTCGCTGACAAGAAACAGGTTATGTTCTTGGGCGATTTCCACCAGCGTCCGTTTTTCTTCGTTTGTCAGAACGACGCCGGTGGGGTTGCCCGGATTGGTAATAAGAATTGCTCGGGTATGTTCGTTGATCAGCGGCTCAATGGTTTCCCGCGAAACATAGTGGTAATCGGTTTCAGGGCCGGAGGGAATTGGGCGGATTCGTCCGCCTGAGACGTTGATGAAGGTTGTGTAATTGGGATAAAAAGGCTCTGGGACGAGGATTTCGTCGCCTTCTTCCAAAATACAGGCCATGACGGTTTGCAGGGCCTCGCTGCCTCCCACGGTGACAAGAATATCATCCGCCGAAAGAGAGACGCCGATGGTCTGATAATAGTCCCGTATCGCTTCCAAGAGAACTTCCACGCCGGGGGACGGCGCATAGGCCAAAACATCGCTCTGGAAGCTGCGGACCGCGTCAAAAAAAGCTTTGGGGGTTGGAATATCGGGCTGTCCGATATTCAAATGATGAACGCGGATTCCACGGGCCTGTGCCGCCACCATGCAGGGGTGAAACTTACGAATGGGCGAAAGGGAACACGCTTCAATGTGCTTGGAAAATTTCATCCTGTCTTCCTCCCGTATGCAAAGCATACTTAATGAATGTGAGTTTTCTTAGAATCGTCTCAAAGTACGCACTTATTGTAACATACCCGAGAGCTTTGTCAACGCATTTCCGGGGGATGTTCGGAAAAACAGGAAAGGAAACCGTCTGCACGGCGGTTCAGCGTTTGCTTTTGCCCAGGAAACGGAGAAGATACAAAAACAGGTTGATGAAGTCCAGATAAAGCTGTAAAGCGGAGAAAATAGACGCCCGTTCCAACATGGCTTGATCGCCCTGGTATGTCTGGTAGTAGGCCCGGATTTTCTGGGTATCATAGGCGGTGAAGGCCATAAAGACCGCAATGCCGACAAGGCAGATCACCCGGTCCATCATGCCCAGCGGCAGGAACAGGGACAAAATGCCGAAAATAATCAGGAAAATCAGTCCGCCAATCAGGATGGGGCGCAGGCGGGAGAGGTCGGTTTTGGTGAAGTAGCCATACAGGGCCATGCCGCCGAAATAGACCGCCGTCATGGCAAAAACCAGCATCAGACTGGTCATGCTGAAGATCACAAAATACGCAGAGAACACGATGCCGTTCAAAACCGCATAAACAAAGAACAAAACGCGTGCGGTAACGGGCTGCATATGCTGTATGCGCGCAGAGAGAATCAGCACCACCGCCAGCTCGGCAACCAAGAGAATGATATGGAAATAGGGAATCATGAAAACATAGACGAGGGCTCCGGTGATATACCCGCCGGCGGCCACGGCGAAGGTGGCCAGCAGGCCCAGAAACATCCAGGTAAAGGTTTTGACCGTGTACGAGCTAAGGGATTCCTGTAATTCAAGATCATTTTCCCACATAATAAAAACCTCCTTGTAGTCCGGCGGTTTCCGCCGGGATGGTTGAAGCTATTTTAGCACATTATTTTCCAGATGTCCAGGGTTTACAGGGTTTTCAAAAAGCGTTCCATGCGGTCCAGGCCCTCGGACAGCTCCCCGTCAGAATAGCAATAGGACAGGCGCATAAAACCCTCTGTGCCGAAGTATATGCCGGGAATCAGGCCCACCAGACCCTCTTTCAGCATTTTTTCGCAGAAGGCCAGGGAGTCCAGGCCGCAGTCCGGCACTTGCAGGAACATGTAAAAGGCCCCGTCGGGCGTCTGGACATCCAGTCCCATCGCCCGCAGTCTCCCACAGACAAAATCCCGCCGCTTGCGGTAAAGCCGGACCATCGGGGAGGGATCGGTTCTCAGCGCGGCCATGCAGGCGGGCTGAATAAACGCGGGGGCGGACACGACGGCATATTGATGAAACACCTGCATCCGCTGCTTGACCGGCCCATCCGCGAGGCAGTAGCCCGCCCGCCAGCCGGTCATGGCGTAAGGCTTGGAGAAGCTCTGAATGATGATTATCCGGTCCCGCATACCGGCATATTCGGCAAAGCTGCGATAACGATCCGTATAAATCAGGGTCCGATATACGTCGTCGCATAGAACAAAGACCGGCTTGTCCCGGAGAACGGCGTAGATAGCATCCAGCGTTTCCGGGGAATAGATACAGCCTGTGGGGTTGTTGGGAGAGGTGAGAACGAGGGCCTTGGTGTTCGGTGTAAGGAGAGCCTGTAAGCGTTCCGGGTCGATCTGAAAACGGCTTTGCTCCGTGGGCAGGGCCACCGGTACGCCCCGGCAAAGCCGGGTAATGGACTCATAAAGGCTAAAGGCCGGAGTGGGAATGATCACCTCGTCACCGGGATTCAAAATCGCGGAGAGGGCAATGAACAGCCCCTCCGTCGCGCCGATGGTGAGGATTATTTCATCTGGACTGTACCGCAGGCCGTGAGTATGCTCCTCAAATTTGGAAATGGCTTCCAGCAGCTCAGGATAGCCGTTGTTGGGAGGATAATGGGTGACGTTGGCGTCAAGGGCAGCCTTGGCGGCGTCCTTGACCGCCTCGGGCGTGTTCTGGTCCGGCTCGCCGATGGTGAGGGAACATGCGCCGGGCGTATTTCGGACCAGGGCGGTAAAGCGGCGGATGCCGGAGAGCTGGACGTTCTGCACAGCATGATTCAAAATCAGTTCCATAGAGGGAAAGCTCCTTTGCAAAAAGCGGCGGAGAACCCGCAGGAGGACGCCGCGTTTGCGGCGTCCCGGGGGGTCAACGGTCGCTGGGGACCCAGCAGTCCTGAAAAATCAGGTCGTCAATGTCGCCAATTCCACCCACGCTGATCCTCCTTTGCAATTGAGACTGTTGGTCAGTCTATGCGCCGGAGCGCGGAAAGTTGCATGACCGGTGGGTAAAAGAGGCGAAAACATCGGATGATTCGTATAATTTTTTCGTTTTAATACCGCTTGTATACAGTTGTAAGACGGTCGTCTATGAACTCGTTCAAATTTCCCCAGGCCGTCCAGCGCACTTTTTCCGAGGTACGGAATTCACAGGCGGTATAATGATAGGTCTCCGGGTCCACGCTGGTAAGAATTACCACCCGCTCCGCGCCGGAGGTTTTAATATGAATCAGGTCGCCGGTTTTCAGACTGCGCCAGTTCCAGTATTGGTTTAGCTTGGCGTCTTCTCCAAACAGAAAATCGCTGACGGCCATGCCGAAGGCCAGACAGTCCTCGCCGCTGCCCAGTTTGGGGGAGTTGTAATGATAACGCGGGTCCTTGGTCCAGACCGTCCCATCCGGACATCCGGCCTTTACCACTTCCAGCAGTTCCTGAAGGTTTTCGTCCGTAATCTCCTTGCCGTTGGAAAGACACCCGCCGTCCCGGTGGAGGGGCGTGCGCACATTGATGCGGTCCATCATTTTTTGTACGGTATCGCCCTCCTCCAAGCGGAAAACGGGCACGCCGGCAGCCTCTGCCAGTTCGGCGGGGACGTCCCGCAGAAGGTCCTGTAAACGCGCCAGAACCACGCAAGCCTGTGCCCTGGTTACGGAGGCATTGCCGTTAAACCGGCCGTCGGTCTGGCCCCGCAGAAGGTTCCGGTCATAACAGACGGCAATGGCGTCCCGGTAGGAAAACGGGAGATTGCCCCAGTCGTCCAGGGCTTTTTGCGCGGCGGCCTTGGTCTCCGCGTCCGGGGCTTCCGGAACGTCCAGCAGATTATAGAGCATCTGCGCCATGTCAAAACGGGCGAGGGGACGGTTGATAAAATCGCCCCAGGTTTCGCCGTTGGCTTGATAGGCGGTTTCCAGGCTGGTTCCTGCCAAAGCGGGCGCACAGATATTCAGCGCGCGGGTCTGCCAGGAAAGCTCTTCCGCTTCTCCCCCCGCTGCGCCGGACAGAACGGAACGGGAGAGGAATGCACAGAACTGCACTGCCGTTACCGGATCGTCGGGGTGGAAGCAGCCGTCGCCGTAGCCGGTGACGACGCCTGCTCCCGCTGCCGCTTCAATCGGTTCATTAGCCCAGTGGCTGTCGGGTACGTCGGAAAACCGGGGTTCCGCCGCAAAGGCGGGGAGGGTCAAACAGCAGAACGCCAGCAGCAACAGAAATCCTTTCTTCATATGGTTCTTATCTCCTTTTTGATTTGCCATATCATAGCACAATCCAGGGAAAATCGCAATAGCCGCTTTGGAAAATGGCATTTTGTAAAAGAATACCAGCCGGATTTTTTCCGGAAAATGGCGCATACTAGAGCCGTCAGATCATGAAAAAGGAGGGCGGAGATGAAACGTATGGCAGCGATGCTTTTCGCGGCGGTTCTGACGCTTCTGCCCGCCTGCGGCAGCGTATCCGAAAGCTCCGGGCAAACTGTCTCCGTCAACGGCTCCACATCGGTGGAACGGGTTATTCTGACCTTGGCGGAACGCTATATGCTGGACCATCCCGAGACAAAAATCGTCTACGATCCCACCGGCACCGGCGCGGGGCTGGAAGCCCTGCAAAACGGCGTCTGCGACATTGCCCTTGCCTCGCGGACCCTTGCGCCCCAGGAGGAAGCCGCCGGATTACAGCCCTTTGTGATTGCGCTGGACGGCATAGCCGTCCTTGTAAACGGGGCCAATCCGGTGGAAAATCTCACGGTTGAACAGCTGGCGGGCCTGTACACAGGACGCTTTGCCGACTGGTCCGATGTTGGCGGGAAACAGGGCCCGGCGGCCTGTATTGGACGGGAATCCGGTTCGGGCACGCGGGACGGCTTTGAGACCGCCACCGGCACGGAAGAAGCGTGTATTCTGGCCCAGGAGCTGACCGCTACCGGCGCAGTGCTGGAAGCCGTCCGGAACAATCCCCAGGCCGTCGGGTATGCCTCGCTGGCTTCGGTGGAGGGCCGCGGCGGCATCCGGATTTTGACCATCGACGGCGCACCCTGCACGGAAGAAACCATTTTGAACGGATCGTACGCGCTTCAGCGGCCCTTTGTGTTTGTGACGCGGGGAGAGCTGAACAGCGTCGCAAAGGCGTTTTTTGATTGGGCGGTCTCGCCGCAGGCAGCGTCGTATATCCGTCAGGCCGGAGCGATTCCGACCGCAGTCAAGTAAGGAGGACATGCAAATGACAGACCGCCGCGCCGCAGTGCGCCGCCGCCGCAAGGCGGCGGAACGGGCCATGTCGCTTTTCTTTTTCCTGTGCGGCATGGCGGCGATTGCCTTTGTGCTGGGAATCAGCCTTTATCTGATTATATCCGGACTGCCCGCCATACGGGAAATCGGACTGCGGAAGTTTTTGACCGGCCCTGTGTGGTCGCCCAAACAGGAACGGTTCGGTATTCTGCCGTTTCTGCTCACCTCCGTTGCCGGAACCGCCGGGGCCGTGCTGCTGGGCGTTCCTGTCGGACTGCTGGCGTCGATGTTCCTTGCCAAGGCCGCGCCGCCTCGTTTGGCGGCGGTGATTCGGACGGCGGTGGAGCTGCTGGCAGGGATTCCCTCAATTGTGTACGGCCTTGTGGGTATGATTGTGCTGGTTCCGGTGATTCAGCGGACGTTCGGGCTGGCCTCCGGCGCGAGCTTGCTGGCGGCAATCCTTGTACTTTCGATCATGATTTTACCCTCGGTAGTCAGCGTGGCGGAAATGTCGCTGGCTGCGGTTCCGCGGGAATACGAGGAAGCCTCCCTGGCGTTGGGGGCTACCTGGATGGAAACCCTGTACTTTGTGACCTTCCCCGCCGCCCGGAGCGGAATTGCGGCGTCGGTGGTTTTGGGCGCGGGACGGGCTATCGGCGAGGCTATGGCAATTATCATGGTTTCCGGCAATGTGCCGAATCTGCCCGGAACCCTGTTCGCGCCGGTCCGTTTTCTCACCACGGCCATTGCGTCGGAAATGTCCTACGCCGCCGCCGGAAGCCTGCACCAAATGGCTCTGTATTCCATCGGATTGGTGCTGTTTCTGTTTATTATGTGTATCAATGTCCTGCTTCATTTCTTTGTGAAAAAGGAGGGAAAACATGGATAAGTCCCTGTCGCCTGCCCGGAAACGGCGGGATTTGTTCCTGCGGCTGCTTCTGACCGCCAGCGGCATTCTGGTTTGCGGCTTGCTGGCTTTCCTGACCGGCTACCTGCTCTGGCGCGGACTGCCCTTCGTCTCCTGGAACCTCCTGAGTAAAGAACCCAGTATGCTGCAAGGCACGGCGGGCCTCCTGCCCCACATCGCCAGTACGCTTTATGTCATCTTGACGACGCTCGTCCTGGTTCTGCCGCTGGGGATTGGCGCGGCGGTTTACCTGACGGAATACGCTCAGGGAAGCCGTCTTGCGGCGTGGGTGGAATTTGCCGCCGAGATTCTGGCGGGTGTGCCGTCGATTTTGTTCGGCCTGGTTGGAATGTTGTTTTTTGTGCAGCTGCTGGGCTTTGGCACGGGCGTCCTGGCCGGAAGCCTTACGCTGACCATCCTGATTTTACCCACCATTATCCGCACAACCCAGGAGAGCTTGAAGACGGTCCCGCGTGCTTACCGGGAAGGGGCGATGGCCCTGGGGGCCGGGAAATGGTACGCAATTCGCACGGCCGTCCTTCCCAATGCCGCCGACGGCATCCTGACGGGCTGTATTTTAGCGGTGGGGCGCATCGTGGGCGAGAGCGCGGCCCTGCTGTTCACCGCCGGCTTCGGAACCGTCCTCTATGGCTGGTGGGAAGCTCTTTTCAGCTCCTCCGCCACCTTGAGCGTGGCTCTGTACCTCTACGCAAACGAGCGGGGCGACACCGACGCCGCTTTTGCCATTGCCGCCATTCTGGCACTGCTGACCCTCGCGCTGAACCTTCTGGCAAAGCTGGCAAGGCGGAGATGGAAACGATCACAATAAGGAGGCGGGCGCGTGGCCGCAATTTTGGAAGCTGACAAACTGGATTTGTGGTATGGACCCAACCAGGCCCTTCGGGGCGTTACCGTAAACCTGCCCGAGCATGAAATCACCGCCCTGATCGGTCCCTCCGGCTGCGGCAAATCCACGTTTCTCCGGACCTTGAACCGCATGAATGATCTGACGCCGATTGTCCGTGTGGCGGGACAGGTGCGCTACCGGGGCGAAAATATCTATGAGATGGACCCGACCTGGCTGCGGAAACGGATCGGCATGGTGTTTCAAAAGGCAAACCCCTTTCCCATGAGCATTTATGACAATGTGGCCTATGGTCCCCGCGTCCACGGGAACCGGGATAAGGCGCGTTTGGATGAAATTGTAGAAGGTTCCCTGCGGGCGGCGGCCATCTGGGACGAGGTGAAGGACCGTTTGAAGAAAAGCGCGCTGGGGCTCTCCGGCGGACAGCAACAGCGGCTTTGCATCGCAAGAGCGTTAGCGGTGGAACCGGAGGTACTGCTCATGGACGAGGCCACCAGCGCCCTGGACCCCATTTCGGCATCCCGAATTGAAGATTTGGCCGTTGAACTCAAGGCGAATTACACCGTAGTCATGGTGACGCACAACATGCAGCAAGCTGCACGCATTTCAGACAACACGGCGTTTTTCCTGTTAGGAGAACTGGTGGAATTTGGCAAAACCGAGCATGTTTTCTCCACGCCCTCCGACAAACGCACCGAAGATTATATCACCGGCCGCTTCGGCTGACCTACTTTTTCTCGAGAGAAAAAGTAGGCAAAAAGAGCTTTCACACGCTACCGACAATTTGCAGACCGGCCGTCTCTGCGACCGCAACCAACATTTTATCTGTTTGGAGGAACCGATATTGAGAAATTATTTTCGTGAACAGCTCAAGCAGCTCCATCAGGAGCTGACCGAAATGGGAAAGACCTGCGAAATAGCGATTTCCGCCGCGTCAGAAGCCCTTTTGAAAAACAACGACGCCCTTGCTGCCGCCGCTGAAAACGCCGAGGAGGAATTGGACCGTCAGGAGCGGGAGGTGGAGGACTTATGCCTGAAACTTCTGCTCCGGCAGCAGCCGGTGGCGCGAGACCTGCGGCAGATTTCCGCCGCGTTGAAAATGATTTCGGACCTGGAACGGATTGGAGATCAGGCCGCCGATATCGCGGAACTGGCCCGGTTAATCCGGACGCCGGTGGAGAATCTGCACATCGCGGAGATGACGCAGGCCGTCATCCGTATGGTGACGGACAGCGTGAATGCATTCGTACAGCGGGATTTGGAGCTTGCGCGGGCGGTCTGCGCGGCAGACGATCAGGTAGACGCGCTGTTTGACCAGGTGAAACAGGAGTTGGTCGAACTGATCGCCAGCAACGCCGCCAACAGCGGACAGAGCCTGGATTTGCTCATGGTTGCCAAGTATCTCGAACGCATTGGAGACCACGCGACAAATGTGGCCGAGTGGGTGGAATACTCCCTGACCGGCGTTCACCCGGAGGGACAATAAAACCGCCGCGGTCCGTTTATCCGGACTGCGGCGGTTCGCGCTTACAGATCGTCAATGTTCATTTTGTCCATCTGACGTTGTACCCGGAATTTTTCCCGAGCCGCCCAGTAAATGGCAAGAAGCACCAGCGTTGGAAGATTGCCCGCAAGCAGGGTAATCAGAATGACAAGAAGGTTTCCCGATACGCTTCCTGTATCCCGAAGATTGAAAAGCATCAAGAGTGCAAACAGAAATGATAAGAACGGCAGAACCAGCCCCGGCCAGCGGGATTTTCGCCGGGAGAGAAAAATTTGTAATAAAATACCTCCGACAATCAATATCAGCAAGAACAACAATGTAAAAATTACCATTTTCGATGCAACAGCCATGAATCATTCTCCTTTCTCCTGAAGATGGTTTTGTGTTTCGCGGTATGCCGCGATCAGGATTTTAGCGGTGTCAAAGTCCAGCTTGTCATCCACCGCCAGACGTTTTACCAGAGATACGAACGGGTCCGCCTCTGCATGATCGCTGAGACGGATTTTCTGAATCAGCCGGTCCAGCCGCAGGCGAACGGTGGGGTAACTTACCCCGTATTGGGCCGCAACCTCTTTCAGTGAACCGGAGGCCAGGAGAAATTTTTTGATAAACGTCAGATCCTGTTCCTCCAAACCGGTCATCCATACTGGCGCCGTTTCCATATTCGATCACTCCCTTTCATATTATTTAGTATACACTTTAATAATATGAAAGTCAAGATTAAATTTTATTTTACAAAAATGAAATTCCCTTCGGCCTGAGCCGAAGGGAATTCCGGTTTTGTTACTCAATATGCTCCTCGCAGAAATTATCCAGCACCCGAAAACCCATTTTGCCGGGCTTTGCCACCGGAAATTTCGCAATGGTATCCGGGTCAAAAATCGGGCACATCCGCTTCTCGGGTTCCAGCCGCAGACAGGGCATTTCGTCGGAACGGCCGTTGACCGCTTTTCGATCTTCTGACATACAATCACCCCGGATTCAGCTTGCGCGAAATCCGGGGTTTTATGCCGCTTTTTTTCTTAAATCTGATTCATCAAATCAATGCCCGCTTCCTTGTCACCGGCAATAATCAGGTGTGCGTCGGCCTGGAAACGATATTCCGGGTTCAGCAGAGGGACCACCTCGTCTCCAAATTTAATGCCCAGAATATTCACATTATACCGGCGGCGGACATCCACCTCCAAAACCGTTTTACCCTCCCATGCCTCAGGGGTCTCCATCTCAAAAACGGCATACTTAGGTGTCAGCTCAAAGTAATCAAAGGCGTTGCGTGCAGAAAAACGGGTGGCAATCCGGCGGGCCATGTCCATTTCCGTATGGACCACAAAGTCTGCCCCGATCTTCTTCAAAAATTTGATCTGCCGTTCCTGATCGGCACGGGCTACAATATACTTGGCGCCCAGCTCCTTCAAAGCGGCGGTGGTTTCCAGAGAACTCTGGAAATCGTCGCGGACGCAAACGAAGCACACGTCAAAATTCCGAATCCCCAAAGAGGCCAGAACCTGTTCATCCTGACAGTCGCCCACACAGGCGGCAGTTGCTTCGCCCGCAATGCGGGCGACACGCTCCTCGTCGCGGTCCAGCACCATCACTTCGTTGCCCAGTTCCAGCAGATGGGCCGCAAGATTGCGGCCAAAACGGCCTAATCCAATGATCAAAAAAGATTTCATCGTTTCCTCTCCCTTCTCTTGCAGGGCTGCTGCGCGGCGGAGCCGCATTTGAGGGGTCCAGGGGCGTCGCGCCCCTGGCGGGAGTCCAGAGGGCAGAGCCCTCTGGAAGCTACCCAATCAGTATCTTCTCCGGTACGTTGCGGCGTTTAGGCTGGGGACGTTCCCGCGTTACCGCCATCGCTACCGACATACTTCCCACACGGCCCGAAAACATCATCAGTAAAACCGCCCACTTGGACAACTCCGGCAGACTTGCCGTGACGCCACGGGAAAGCCCTACCGTTCCAATCGCTGAAATCGACTCAAATAACGCGTTGTCCAGCGTTATACCCTGCAAACAAAGAACCATGCAGCCCGCCAGACAGGCCATCAAATAAAGACTCACCGACGAATACGCCTTGTGAATCGTCTCGAGATCCAGACGGCGTTGAAATGCATTGACATCCTCCTGACGGCGGACACGCGCAAATGAACTCAACAGCAGCGCCGCTACCGTATTCACTTTCGCACCGCCGCCGGTGGAGCCGGAACCCGCTCCAATAAACATCAGCAAAAACATCAGCAGCGTGCCGCTTTGACTAAGCGTTGCTTGATCGACCGTCGAAAACCCTGCCGTTCTCGCCGTCACAGACTGAAACGCTGCCATAAGCATTTTTTGAGGAGCCGGGACGTTGGCAAAGGCATGACGGCTTTCCGTAAAGTAAAACGCCGCCGCTCCTGCGGCAAAAATTGCCGCCGTAAAAACAACCACAATCTTGGAGTGAAGCCGCCAGCGGCGAAACCTGCGGCCATGGGTCAGAAGATCGTCCCAAACCAAAAAACCAAGACCGCCGCAAATGATCAGCAACATAATTACAACATTCAACAGCGGTTCAGCGGCGGCTGTGGAGAGCGAACTTCCCGTGCCGAACAAATCAAACCCGGCGTTGCAATAGGCCGAAACCGCATGAAAAACCGCCATCCATAACCCTGCGCCAATTCCATAGCGCGGACAAAACCAAACCGCCAGAAGCAGCGCGCCCAGACCTTCGCAAACGCCCGTCACCAGCAGCGCGCGGCGGGTAAGGCGGACAACGCCGCCAAGCTGAAGCGCGCCTACGGTATCCATCAAAACAGCCCGGCGGTGCAGACTGACGCGGCGTTTGAGCAGGAGGGATACCAAAATGGAAACCGTCATGAAGCCCAGGCCGCCAACCTGAATCAACAGCAGAATCACCACCTGCCCAAAGGGCGAGAACTGCGAAGCGGTATCGTAAAGGGACAGCCCCGTAACACAGGAAGCCGACGCCGCGGTAAACAAGGCGTCTGTAAACGGGATGGAGCGTCCGTCCCGAGCGGCGAAGGGCAGCGCAAGCAGCAAGCCGCCTGCAAAAATCAGGAGGGCAAAGCTGACCGTTAATGTTTGGACGGCGTTGAGCCGGATACGGCGGGACATAACACGCCTCCCATAAGGCAGGCGGAGCCTGCCGGATTTTTCACGTTCTTTATTATACCCTCTTTCCGGATGGGATGCAAGTGCAAAAAGAAGCCCCGGAATATCCGGGACTTTGGAGAGGCTTATTTGCCGCTTCTGGGATAGGGGGCTGGATCGTCGGTCAAACCGGCCAGATAATCCATGCTGGTATTCAATGCAAGAGCAATCCGTTTGCACTGTTCAAAGGACATACCGCGCCTGCCGGTTTCGATCTTGGAATAATCGCTCTGGTCGATTCCGGTCAGCATCTGCATCTTGAGCTGTGTGAATCTGCGGGCATTCCGCAAGTCTTTTAGTCTGCTCATCCTTCCAACAACCCGGCAACCGTTACCCCCAGCACATGTGCAAGGGCCTTCAATTCAATATCCGTAACGAACCGCTGTCCGCTTTCTATCCGCTGAATTGCGTTTTTGTCGAGATCCAGACCGTTCAGCTGAAGCAGATCCGCTAAACCGCGCTGGGACAGCTTCGGGGTTCTGGCTTTGCGTAAAACAGCAACCTGCCTGCCGCAAAGATTATACCGCCCGTCCGGGGCACGGTTTTTGTACATAAAATCTATCCTGACCTTTTATGATTGTCATTTTGCTTATTTTATGATATCCTGTAAGAACAACTGACATTCATTAAAGGTCAAATGGAGGTTTTTATGAAATTATCGGCTCAAGAGGAATTGGCAGCACAGGCAATTGGTTTGGAAATTATGACGCAATTAAAACAGGAGGATTGCCTAAAAAGGATTGCACTGGAAACACAAACAAAAGCGTTACAAATTTTAGAAGAAGTCAGACATATTTTGAATGACGACAGCCTGGACGACCCTCAATGTTTCCGTCGGATTGATGCGATTGTCAATGTGTTTTCCGCGAATGGGATGGATACCTCGCGGCATGATTGGTAACAGTCCGTATAACTTTTTGTATCGTTTCCCTTCAAAAGAAGAACGGACGCCATCTTTTGGATGGCGTCCGCTCGTTTTTTGGCTTAATCCCGTCTGGATTGCAGAATCTTGCGCTGCAAGGCGAAAATTGTCTGTAAAAGCCGTTCCTGTTCCTTTTCCGGAAGGCCGACAAACTGACAGCCATATTCCATGTCCCGTCCAACCTCCGCCGCATGGCGGACCTGGCAGGTCATAGAAAAGGATTCCTCCTCCGAAATGAGCGAAACTTCCAGGATAAACAGATCACCGTCTTGAAATCCCGGCGAACCCAGAACGCGCGCGCCTCCGGCGCTGATATCCAAAATCTTACAGGGCATTTTCTCCTGGCCCTTGTAGTGGGTCTTGGGAAGAATCTCCGCTTTCACGTTGGCGTTTTGGCGGAAAAACGCACGGCTGTCCTTGCTTTGCAGGAACTTGAGGTTTTCAATCCGCCAAAATTCCGCAGAGCTTTGCCCTACGCTGCCGTTCAGCGTGAACGCCTGGGAGTTCTTTTGGAACCCGCGCAGCTTGATGGCCTGCTGATAATCCGCAAGGGGAAGCAGTCCGTCGTTTTCGGGATGAACCTCCAAAATGCCGTCATGGATATTCAAAACGCCCACAAAAAGGAGATTGTTGTGGGGCGAAAGAACCTCCACCTTCATCCCCGTATACAGCTCCGGGATATCCTGCTTCTCAACCGGCTCCGGCGGCTTTTGTGGAGTTGCTTCCGGCGGGTTTGGAGCAGGGGACTTTGTTTTGAAAAATGCTTTGAAGAAACTCATAAATTCGTTTCCCTTTCTTAGCGTGTCAGGACGCGGTGCAGAATCACCGCCATCTCTGCCCGGCTGATCGCGGCCTTGGGATTGATGCGCATATCCGTCGTACCGCGTACCGCGCCGAGCTGAAGAAGGGCGGCGACGGAGGAACGGGCAAAGGCGGAAACCTGATAGCCGTCGGAGAACGAGGAGAGCAGCGCGTCGGAAGCTGAGGGCAGGCTTTGCCCGGCGGCCTGAATCGCACGGCAGATCATGGTCATAGCACTTTGACGGGTGATGGGGTTGTTGGGCTTGAACAGACCGTTTTCACCCTGGACAATTCCGAGATTCCTCGCGGCCGCCACAGCCCCGGCGTAAACGCTGGAAGCGGGAACGTCGGGGAAACTGACAGTTCCCACGTTGGTCTGGAATTGGAAGGCGCGGCAGATCATAAGGGTGAATTCGCCGCGGCTGATCCGGCGGCCGGGGCCAAACTGGTTATTGCCGTAACCGTTGGTAATTCCGCTTTGACGGAGGAATTCAATGGAGGGCTTTGCCCAGTCCCAGCCGGAGGCAACATCCGTAAAGGGCGTGCTACAATAGCTGTTGGACAGGCTGATCTGCACCGAGCTGGAGAAGTGCCCGCCGTTGACATCGTAGCCGGTAAAGGGAATGGAGATCACGCCCTGGGTTTCGGCCTTGGGGCGGTAGACAATTTGACTGATATCCGGAGAACTGCCGGGATAATAGCGGGCCCCGGTGCTCACGGGCGTACCGGATTGTGTGGGATTCACGTATCCGGAGGACAGGATGCCGGAAGACGGCAGGGCCGTAAACTGGATATAGGAAAGCGCGGTCCCCAGAGCCGACTGGCAGGCCGACTGGAAGTCCGAAGCCCGGAAGGGAATCGGGGCGGAACTTCCGGTATAGAGAATGACGCTGCTGGCGGGAGCTTTCACGTTGATCTCCACCGTACCAGTATAGGTATCGCCCTCGGTATCGGTTCCGGTATAGCGAATCGTCGTGGTGCCGGTCACGCTGCCGGCCACGAAGGTCACGTCGCTGAGAAGCCGGGAACTTCCGCTGCTGCCGGACCGGTAATAGCTGGTGGAGCTGCTGACCGTCGTGCCGCTGTGGCTGCTGGTGTTGTACTGATAATACAGCGTTCCGTAGCGGGAGGACGGAAGGTCGAAGCGGACGTAGTTGAGGGTATTGCCGTTGATGGCGCGGCAGGCGTTGTTGAAGTCTGCCGCGTCAAAGCGGACCACGCCGCCGGTGACGGTGGAATAGACGACGGCCTGAGAATCCTGGCCGCTGCCGACCCGGATGCGTACGGTGCCGCTGAACCGCCCGCCGTTGACATCGTAGCCGCTGAAGGGGATGGAAACGGTGCCGTTATAATTGTTGGCGGGAACGAAGGTCACGCTGGAAATGGCCGGAGAACCGCTGCGGTAGTAGCTTTCCGCGCTGGAAACGCGGGTTCCGGTCGCGCTGGCGGAAACGTAATTGTAATACAGAATACCGCTGTTGGAGGACGGAAGGGTAAAGCTGACGCGGTTCAGCGCGGCGTTGTTTGCCCGCTGGCAGGCGTTGTTGAAGTCCGACGCAACGAACGTAACGGACTGATTGACTTTGACGGAATAGTTAATCGTACCGTTCCCCTCGTCCCCGACGCGAATGACCAGGTTGCCGTTAAAGGTTCCGTTCGCGGTGGTATACCCGGTAAAAGGCACGGTAATCGTACCGGAATAGCTGCTGGCGGGGACAAACGTGATGTTGGAAATATAACGGGAAGAAGAACTGCTGTTGCGGTAGTAGCTCACACCGGTTGCGACGCGGGTGCTGTTGCTGTTGGAATAGTTATAATACAAAACGCCGTCAGCGGTATTCGGCAGGGCGGTAAAGCGGATATAGTCCAGATTATTGCCAGTGAGATTGCGGCAGACTGTCTGGAAATCCGAACCGTTCAGGGTAAAACGGTCCCCTGTGCCGGTGGTATACTCCACGTTGCCCACGCCGGAACCGGAGGGGGCATAGACGGTAATCGCAACATTTCCGGTGTAAGAGCTGCCGGAGCTGTCCGTACAGTGGTACGTGACATGGACGGCTCCGGTGTAATTCTGGGCCGGAACAAAGGTCACGTTATTGATGGCCGGGGTGCTGTTGGGGTAATACCGGACGCCGGAGGCAACCTTCTGGGAGTATTGGTTCGTGGAACTGTAATTATAATACAGCGTGCCGGTACTGGAGGAGGGCTGTTCAAAGGTGACATAGTTCACCGCCTTGCCGGTTTTTGCCTGGCAGATGGCGGAGAAATCGCCTGCGGAGAAAGTCACCGGCTGGTCGGCGGCGGTAGAGTAGGAAACGTCTCCGGCGGAGGTGACGGTAATGCGGATGGTTCCGATAAAGGTCACGCCGTTGGTTCCTACGCCGGTGTAGTCGATGACGGCGGTTCCGGTGTAACCGGCTTTGGGCACGAACGTGATGTTCTGCAACGCCATCTGGCCCTGTCCAGGGCTTACGAAGTACCGCTCCGCACCGCCGACGCCGTGACCGGGGGCGGAAGGAGAAACATAGTTATAATACAGGATGCCGTTTTTGGTAGGGACTTCCAGTCCATAGACCGCGCTTAAAGCGGAACCGGTTTTTGCCTGGGAGCGTTGGTTCAGCTCGGATACGAGGTCGCTGAAGGAGATGGAAGGCCGCGTGCCGAGATTGCGCTCAATGGCCTGGGCCAGATCCTCCGAGACGTTCACGGTGCAGGTGGCCTCATAGGGGCCGATGGCCGCCGTCAGGTCGGTAGAACCGGGGAAATGGCCGGTAACGCGCCCGGCGGTGGAGGCGTCCGCAATGGACGGATTCTTGGAGGTCCAGGTAATGGTTCCGTTTTTCGCAGCCCCGAACCGGCTGACGGTAATGGTATTCTGCTTGTTTACAAAGACGGAAAACGCATTGTTTTTCATGCCGGGAGCGTCCAGCGTAATACCGGAGACTTCCAGTTTGTCCGTGGTGGCGGAAATGCCGTTCGCCGTGCTGACCGTGATTTTGAATTCGCCGGGCGTTACGCCGGTAACAATCGCCTTGCGGTTGTTGTTCGGGTCGGGAACTACCGTAGCAACTTTTGGGTCGCTGCTCCGCCAGAACAGGTCTTCCGTGGAGCCGGAGGGGGAGGGCATGGCAGAAAGCTCCATCGTATCCTCTGGGTCCAAATAGGGAGGCGTGGGCGTGTCGAGGTCAATCCGGTTGATTTTGTTGGGGTTTGCGGCCGTAACCGTGACAACGCACCGTGCGGAAACGGTTTTATCGGGATCGCTGGGGTCATGAGCGATCACCGTTACCGTCGCTAATTTGCTGGTGGCCGTGGAAAGCCCGTCGCTTTTCGCCCGGAAAACGGCTTTGAGGCCGTTGGGCTGTTCGGCCAGTTCCAAAAGGGAGGAATCGGAAATCTGCCATTCCAGATTGCTGCTGCTGGGGTTGACCGTAGCTTCCAGGGTGAAGGTATCGCCGGGATAAAGGAAATTGCCCCCCGGCGCAGGATATTGGGAAGGCAGAGAAACGGTAAGGTTTTGCTGCGGCGTCTCATTGACTGTGACAAAGCACTTGGCGGATACGTTGTCGTAAGTGGCTATGATGGAAGTCGTACCTTTTTTGACTGGTGTCACGACGCCGGTGGAGGAAACTGTGGCAATGGCTGAGTTTTCGCTTTTCCAGGTAACGGTACCGCTGGTTTCAACGCCATTTTCATAGATTTTTGCCGTCAAGGGCCGCGGCTCTCCGCCAGCAATCAGACGCAGTTCGTTGGGAAGAACGGAAAGCGTGACCACAGGCTTGGGAGGCGCAGGCGGGGGCGTTACTGTAATCTCTTTAGAGGCTGTTCCAGTCTTTATAACAGGATCATCTGGGTCTGTTATATCATCCGTCACAGTAACTGTGGCCATAATTTCAACAACGGTATTGTTATCAACTTTGCCAGCCCTAACAGTACAACTATCCAATTCATCATTTATTATAGATAGAGCGGCATTATTGTTACTGCTCCATTTAACTTCAACTCTATCGTTGGATGAAGTTGTAAGGCCAACCAAAGTTAACTTGGAGGTTTCACCCTCTTTTATACTAATATAGGTGGCGTCAAGCGTCAATCCTGTAAGGGTATTTGTAGAGGTATCCGCAGGGTCCTCCGCAGCGGCGGGGACAACCAGGGAAGCGGCCAGCACAAAGGCCAGGAAAAGAGAGATTACGCGGCGCGGGAGATGGAATTTCATCAAAAATACGCTCCTTTCAGGCAAACGGAGGGCGGGCGGTATCGCCCGCCCTCCTGCGGTTAGATCGCTTGGTTACTTGCGGGCATCCCAGCCGTCGGTATCAATAACGAAAGCTGCGCCGTACAGGCCAGTGGATTCGCGTACAATGTCAAGGCTTAAAGACAAGCCGCGATCACCAAACTGTCCAAAGCTGTTCGCCAGGTACTGGCTGAAGTTGATTGCCGCACCACGGTATTTGTCTGTAATCTTGAAGCTAAGGGACTCGCATTTAGTGGGGGTATTGTCCTTTATTGCCGGCATCAATTCAATTCCAGAAGGAAGTGTACAGATAAGAGAGCTTTTAATGTAGTTCCCCGTTGTACCGATGGTATTCGATTCCGTATCGACCACCTGTTTGAGCGTGCCATTGTCTGCAAAATACAGCGGCCCATCAAAAGTGATTGTCAGAATACCGGAGTAAGACTGGTTTGCCGCCTCCGCCATGGTGGGTTTTGAGGGAGACTCCCCACGGTTGTACTCGAAGTTGATGGCACTAACCATAGGATGAGCAACGTCCGGGTTTGTCAAGTAGCGGGCGGCTGTAAACGCGTTTGCCGAGCCCAGCGGGCTGCGGCCAACGGCAACAAACCAGTATTGTCCGCTCTTGCCGCTCAATTCCTGATTACAGTTGATCGTGGAACTCCAACGGTTGTTGCTGGCCAGATTTTCGGTTTCAATTCCAACCTTCAAGATAGTGGTGCCGCTGGTTTGTGCCGTCTGGAACCATGAGGCAATTTGCTCTTGAATGGTGGGCGTGGTGAACAAGTCGAAAACCGACCCAAGGTTTTGGTTGTTTGCCGTGTACTGCGTAGCCATTGCCTCTACCAGAGTAAGGTTGCCGTAAGTCTGACGGGCTGCCGCTATCTGTGCAGAGGAGAGCTTTGCCGCCTCCGCATAAGTAGCATCCCAGTAATCGGCCATATTCCGTTCCAAATACTGGCCCATTGCCAAGGAATTGATTACCATATAGCTGACAATCGCGTCACGCGGCGTATCACTGGAAACGTTGGTTTTTGCAAGGGAAGAAACCGTAGCGGAAGGATTGTTGATCGTCGCCCGCAGGACCGGACGGGAGATAACGTCCGTACGAAAACCGAATGCATAGGTATCGGAAATCGAGGACATGGAGTCGCCTTGAAGAACAAAGTAAACAATATATTTGCTGTCTGCCTCCAATTCTCCTTGAATAGAAATCGTTTGCAGCTGACGGCCGCAGTTGCCCTGGCGAATAATATAGGCAGGGCCGGTTATGGAACCGTTGGTAATGCTGTCGCTGCTCGGCTGGGTAGCATTGCCGTTTGTGAAACCTTGTTCTTCAAGCTCATTTCCGTCTTTCGGAAGAATCTCCCAGTTGTTTTCATTGATGGTGGTTCCATCTTTCAAGGTAGTGGTGAGGTTGCCCACTTTGGTAATAATGCAGAAATATTTGCAGCTATTGCGGCTGACCATGAAGTTGATTTCTACGCCGGTGTCGCCGGGGACAAAGGTAGGCGTACCTTCAATAAACGTGGGCGGCTGCGTATCCTCGAACGGATAAGAAACGGTATATTCCTTGGGAACGCCGATTTCCTTTACTGCGTAGATGCCCTTCTGATGCTCCGCATAGCTGGCGGGCGAAAGGGTTTTGTTCGCTAGGTTTTCCAACGAGGCGTAGTCGCTTGCTACCGGCGTAATGGTGAGGGAGGCTTCGCCGCTCCAGGTCTCCGGCTCCCGGCTTCCGTTCCATTCTGTAACAACGATGCCGTATTCCCGGTCATTTGGATTGAAATGACGGAGCTGCTCAAAATCGATTGTGGCCGCGCCTGCCGGGGTCAGGAGATTTTTGGAAAGGCTGAGGCCCGTTGTGGGATGCTGGGTTGTGGTGCTGATTCGCATTTCTGCACCTTCGCCGCCCATTTGAGTCCAAGTGCCGTTAGGAATCTCTCGGCTGTACAATTCAAATGCGATGGTCGCGTTGGACCAGATGATCATGTCCCACAGCGTATCGCTGCTGGAATTCTGCGTTGTCACCGGGGAGAGACGGAAATTCATATTAAAGGTAATGTTGTTTCCGTTGACATTGCCGCTGGAAGAACCGCGGGAGAAAATGAGCTGTGCGTCAATGGTCGTGAAGTCCGGCAGTGTTACCACGCCCCGGTTGCCCTGCATCCGGTTTGCGGCCTGGGAGGTATCCGCAATGTTCTCCAGCGTGAAATAGTAGGTCACGCCGCTGCCAAGCTGCAAGCCCGTGCCATTGGGGAAGGTGAGAATCATTTCTCCAGTGCCTTCCGGGTCCGGTTTGATGGTGACTTCCCGGTAATCAATTACCCAGTTATCGCCAACGCCCTCGTCACCCTTCACAGGGACTTTCTCCGGCTGTCCGCTGACGGGTCTGCGCCAAAGGGTAATGTATTTCCGAAGAACTTCGGCCAGTTTATCTTTAGCGGCTTCTTTCGCCTCGGTTCCAACGGCAGTATCAACGGCGTTGTAATAATCCATAAAGGGTTCCTTGTTCGGAACACCGTTGATATACTCGAAGCCCTGCACCATTTCGGAGAAAACCAGGTTGATAGAAGTGTCTGGATAAGGCGTAGGATTGCGCTGGCCTTCATTGGTTCCGTCGTGAGTGAACTCCTGCGTTACGGTGGGAGGAATATTATCCAATGTGCTGAATTCCATCGGCGGCGTCAAGGTTTCGGTATAGACATTGTAGTTACCCGCCCGGTCCTTGGCGACGTAATAGAGGTCGTAATGGGTTTGCGCCTCCAAGCCGGAGATGGTAAAACGCACTTCCGTTGCCTCGCGGGCAACGTTGACGCTGCCCTTGCGTTCGGCGTTTGTACCGTTCTCAATCTGGATTTTGGCGATGGTTTCCTCCGGTTTGGGAACGCGGTTCTCACCGGGAACAGACGCATAAAATTGTGTATTGGCTTTCACCACTGCCCAGAACAACGTGCCCGGTTCGTCCAGGGTGACGGTAAAGGTCGCGGTACGGGCGGCCGAATCCACGTGCGTAAGGCTGGTGATCGTCGGCGGGGTCTTATCCAGCGTCGTAACCTGGAGGCGCGTGATGGCGGAACTCTTGCCGTTATCCGCGTCGTTGAGCCACAGGTAGAGGCTGTACGTCGTCTGCTCCTGGAGATAGGACGTATTGACCTTCGGAACCAGCAGCGGCGTATTCTTCTTCATGTCCACAACGCCATAGCCCAGGTTGCCGGTGACGGCGGCGGCCTTCAAATCGGCCTGTGTAGGCGCGGTGGAGTTGTTGGGCAGAAGCGCGTAATACATCTGGCAGTCCTTGGTTGCCATCGCCATGAGCTGCACCACCTGCTCGTTTTCCTTATCGGTGGTCAGAATGGTATAGGGATACCCGGCGGCAAACGCGGGCGTCGTATCGTCCGGCGTGGTAAAGGCCGTGACTTTTACCGGACTGCGCCGTCCCCTGGCGTCCACCAGCAGGGCGGAGAGGTAGTAAGAGCCGTCCCGGGTCAGTCCGGTGACACGGGCGGTAAGCTCCGTATTGGATGCGGCGGCGTTCAGCGTGCCGTTACGGAGAATCCGGGCGGAGTTCGCCGTGGGATTCATCAGCTGTTCTTCGCTCAAAGAGCCGTCCGTCAGGGCGGTGACGGCCCAGTGAACCGTGCCCCGCTTGTTTGTGCTGAATACTGCGGTAGCGGTCGTGGGAGCCACGTCCCGCATAATCGGATAACCCGAGAGCAGACGGGGGTCCTCCGAGGACTCTGCCGCCGCGGTGGAATCCATATTTTCTCCCTTGATGGTGGAGTTGATGCCGGGGCGGACGGTAATGGTGTCCGGCAGCGTCTCGACGTTGGAACCGGCGGCATTGACATTCAGATGGCCGATGCTGCCCGTACCGGTGACAGGGGTGCCGGTGTCCAGATTCAAGTCCTTGATCGACGCGCTGTTGTCGATGTTCAGCCGGGAGCCGGTGGCCCGTTCGTCCATGGTGACGGTGTGCGCCAGGCCCTGGACTATTTGCAGGTTGGAATTCGGCGTCCGGTCAATGACCTCTTTGATGTTGCCCGCCAGCTGAAGCTGCGTGCCGCTCTCGCCGTCCAGAGTGATGACCCGCAGGCCAAGACCGTCGTCGGTGAGGTCTTCCAGATAGGAGGACGTGCGGACGGTGGTGGCGCCGATATCGGTCAGGCCCTCGGCCCGGACGGTCAGGAACTGGTCGGTAAGGCTGTCGACCTCGAAGGAGTCGGCAATGACATTCCGAAGGATGACGCTGTTTTCACCCTTTTCGGCCTCGCCCGCGCCGCAGAGGACGATTTTGCCCAAAACGGTGACGTTTTCCAGCTCCACGTTGCCCAGTCCCACGCCGCCGGTCAGATACAGATTGCCGGTGATGGTGGTGTCCTTGAGCTTGACGCCCGCCGTGTTGATGGTCATATTTCCATACACGCCGCCGGCGGTCTGCTCGCCGGGTTCGTTGATCAGCGTGCCCAAGGCCCGGACCAGGAAGCAGGCCACCTGTCCCCGCGTGATGCGCTGGGTGGGACGGAACGTGTTGTCGCCGTAACCCTGGATAATGCCCAGGTCGGCGGCCTCCTGCACCAGCGCGCGGCTCCAGGTGCCGATCTGGTTTCCGTCTTCAAAGTTGGTATTCATGCCGGCCGCGCCTTTCAGACGCAGGCTCCGGCCCAGCAGCGCGGCCGCCTGTTCCCGGGTCACGTAGTTCAGGGGAGAGGCCGTGGTTTCGGTGGTGCCGTTGAAATAGCCCGCCTGATAGGCTATGGTGATGTCCTCCGCAAACCAGTCGGTGGGGAGAACGTCGCTGAAAGGATTGGGGCCGGTTTCGGTATAGCCGAAGGCCCGGTTGATCAGCGTCACGAATTCGGCGCGGGTAATCTCCCGGTCCGGATTCAGGTTGCCGGAGCTGTCGCCCCGCATGACGCCCCATTCCACGACCTGCTCCAGATAGGGTTCCATCCAGTCCGCCGCCTGGGCGGGCCGGGACGCGGCGCAGAGCGTCAGACCGCACAGCACAGCCGCCAGGAACAGGGCTGCGCAGCGCGGGACGCGCTTGATCTTTTGCACAATCATTGAGTTACCTCCCTCTCACTCGCTTCCGATGCGCTGATTCCGGCTTTGCAGCTGAAGGCTGAACACCGTCTCCCGCACCGTCACTTCTTCATCCTCGCACATATCGATAAACTTGGTGGCATACAGCCGCTTCTCGTCCTGCAGCTCCTTCACCCGCAGGATCTGACAGCGCATGATCAGCGGCGCCTCCACCGTGGGAACCACCAGCTCCACCTGTTCGCCCTCCGCCAGGCCGGCCTCGCCCCGGAAGGCGACGCCGCCGCAGCTCAGGTCCAGGGACTGGACGCTTCTGCGCCCCCTCCAGGAACCGGTAATCGGGTACACAAAGCTGTCAAACTTCACCGGAACCCGCAGGTTTCGCCGGACCTCCGGGTCCAGCGCGGCTATGCGCTTGAGAATCACCTTGTCGCCCCGTTCCCGCAGGACCTGGCATTGCAGCGACGCATCGTCGCTGCCCATGGCGATGAGGTGAATGATTTCGTGCCGGGCCACGTCGTCAATCTTATTTTCCAGCACCAGGACCTGCAGCATCTCGTCCCCCGGGGGACTGACCATCTGTCCCGGAGCAATCGGGTTGTTCTGGCTGTCGAGAATCATATAGGTCCGTTCTTCCTGTTTCATGTTGCCCCAACGCCTCCTTTGGCCGCTTCCTCCTCCAGCTTTTTCTTCTTTTCCGTGGGGTCAAAGCGGAGGAAGTAGACATAAATTTCCACAACTGCCTGATATAAGCTCTCCGGGATCTCCTTCCCCAGCTCAAGCTGGGTGAGGATGGTGGAGAGGGAGTTGTCCTCATAAATCGGCACGCCGCACTCGGCGGCGGTTTCGACGATGCGTTCCGCCATATAGCCCATGCCGGAGGCCACAATGACGGGAGCCGCATCGTCCGGCCCGTATTGCAGGGCGACGGCCTTCTTGGGCCTTGGACGTTCAGACCTTGACATTGATGCTGTTCTTCCCTTCATAGATTTTGGGGAACACCTCGGTCAGCGTGACCGGACGCTCCATTCGCCGCACCAGGATTCGCGCAGGCGTCAGATCGTTGCGGACAAGAATCTGGGAGATGCCCTCCTCGATCTGCCGGGTGAACGGGACCACCTTATCCGGACAGTGGATTTGGATATCCACCTCTTTTCCCTGGCTGGTGAGAATGATGTCAAACAGCCCCAGGGACTGCACATCCATTTTGAACAGGAACCGCATGGTATTGTTTCCGCCGGAGCCGCCCTTTTTCCGGCGTTCCTCCTCGTCCTCGGCGTCGGGGTCCACCCAAAGCTCGGAAAAGAGCATCCGCCCGTCCCACTCCAGGGGGATCAGGTAGTGGTTGACGGGCATATAGACGCTTTCGTTGATGAGCATGGCGGAGAGCAGATTCCGAAACAGCTCCTGGGCCTCCGCGCTGCCCTCGCCCCGCAGGGCCCTGGCCGCGGCGGCGGCCAGATGGTCGGAGAACTGAAGGGCCTTGGACCCTTCGGGAACCTGCCCGCTCCGCAGGAGCTTCAGCAGGGCCGGCCCGTCGATTCCCCCCAGCTGGTCCCGGAGGGTGCCGTAGCCGCTGAGCTGGTGGAAGGTTTCCATAAGCCGCTCCTCGCTGCCGTTTTCATACCGGGCCACGTTCAGCGCGAGCATGGTCAGAAGCGTCCGGGGAAGGCCCATGTCGTGGGTCCGCTCCACATAGGAGGCCATATAGGGGAAAATCTCCCGCTGGAGCAGAAAGAGTCCGGACTGCCGGTCCCCGGCGGCCATGCTGTTTTTCAGCTGGGCGGTAAGGTCCCGGAGTTTTTCCGCCCAGCTGGCGGGCATGGCGTCCGCCATGCGCCCCAGGTCCCGGAGGATGTTGGTCTCCAGGTGCTTGGTGGAATCGAAATCCAGATAGGTTTTCAGAAATTGCAGGATGTCCGTCCGCACGCCCTCGGAGGACGCCCGGCCGTATGCGTTACGCAGGAGGGCGAACAGCGCGCCGCTGAAGCGGGTGCCGGATTTGAACTGTCCGCTCAGGAAGTCCAGCAGCTGGCTCTCGTCCATACGCAGCATTTCCAGAATCTGCGAAAGCTCCTCGGCAATCCCCGCGCTCATGCCGGAGGAGACGATGGTGCCCTCGCCGGAGAAAATCCGGGAGAGGACGTCGGCTAAATTGGGGGCGTCCCGCAGACGCTGGAGAAAGGTCTGGAAATTGGAGTCATAGCGAATCTTGCCGTCGCCTTGCAGGTTGCTGTCCTGCTGTTCGGTGCGGTTGTCCGCCCGATTCACCCGCGTGGGGTCCGGGACGTTCTGTATCTGCGGGGGCGTGCTCTCCGGCGAAACGGTGACGTTCCGGTTGAGGGAGGTCTTGTCATAACCGGGAACGGGGTTGGTCGCGCCTAAAATATCGGGCATTCTTGACACCTCTCAAAAAAACTTAATTGCGCTCTTATTTTTTTATCATAACGGGTCGATAGATATGAAAAAGACGTATGAGGTGGTGTTTTCGTGAGCAGCAACGATATCCTGGATATGTACATTTATGAAACCAATACGCTGCTGGAACAGCTTGAAAACATTGTGCTGGACGCGGAGAAGGAAAATACATTCTCGCAGGACAATGTAACGGAGATCTTCCGTATCATGCATACTATCAAGGGGTCTTCCGCTATGATGGAGTTTGATACGCTGGCGCAGGTCTCCCACCGGATTGAGGACTTGTTCTTCATTATCCGGGAAAATACGATGGAGGTCGTCTCCGAGGAAAACCGGCCCGCGCTGTTTGACCTGATGCTCCATTCCGTGGACTACTTCCGGGAGGAAATGGAGAAAGTCGAGGCGGAACAGCCGCTCAATAAAGATGTCGACAGTTTCCTAGCAAATATTAATACTTTAATTGCGAAAATTAAGGGAGAGGAGCCTCCGGCAGAGGCGGCTCCCGCTCCGCCGCCTGCGGCGGAACCGTCCGCTCCCCCGGCGGGCGCGGAGGCGGCTCCCGCCCAGGCCGGCGAGGGCAACCCGGATTTCCCCTACCAGCTGCGGGTATTCTTCGACGATGGCTGCGGCATGGAAAACCTGCGGGCATACATGCTGGTCACGTCCATTCAGGGCTTCTGCGCGGAGTCGGATTTCCTCTATGAGCCGTCCGGCGTGGAGCAGGACGCCTCCACCGCGGAACAGATCATCGACAACGGCTTCCTTCTGGAATTCAAGAACCCCGAGGACCGGGAGAGCGCGATTCCCACCGTCCGGACCTCCGGTTCCGTGCGGTCTTACCAGCCCCATGACTATGTGCCCGCGCCGCCTCCGGCCGAGCCGGAACCGGCGGAGAAGGCTGCGCCGGCTCCCGCCGCCGCAGCAAAGACGGCAAAGCCGGCCCCCGCCCCTTCCGCGGCGGCAAACAACGCCAACAACAACGCCCAGCACCAGAAGGAGAGCCTGATCAGCGTCAACCTGAGCAAGCTGGACGCCCTCTCCGCCATCGTGGGCGAGATTGTCATTACGGAATCTATGGTCACGTCCTCGCCGGACCTCAAGGGCCTGCACCTGGACGCGTTTTCCAAGTCCGCCCGGCAGCTTCGCAAGCTCACCGACGAGCTTCAGGACGTTTCCATGTCCCTGCGGATGATCCCGGTTTCCAACACCTTCCAGAAGATGAACCGGATTGTCCGGGATATGTGCAAGAAGCTGAACAAGCAGGTAAAGCTGACGCTGGTGGGCGAAAACACCGAGGTGGACAAGACCATCGTGGACTCCATCGGAGACCCCATTATGCACATGGTCCGGAACTCC
Source organism: uncultured Oscillibacter sp. (assembly GCA_910589315.1). Lineage (GTDB taxonomy): Bacteria > Bacillota > Clostridia > Oscillospirales > Oscillospiraceae > Oscillibacter. Next base: position 54,495 of record CAJUTB010000007.1, read on the forward strand.
ATGGATCACGGCATTGAGGAGAACGTGCAGGACCGCATCGACGCAGGCAAGGACCCGGTGGGCGAGATTCTGCTCTCCGCCCAGGATACCGGCAGCGAGGTCATTATCCAGATTTCCGACGACGGCGGCGGCGTCAATGACGAGGCGGTGTTGGCCAAGGCCATCCGCAACGGCATCGCCTCCCCGGACGTGGAATACTCCCACAAGGAGATTTTGAATTTCCTCATGGCCCCCGGCTTCTCCACCAACGCCCAGGTGACGGAATTCTCCGGCCGCGGCGTGGGAATGGACGTGGTGAAAAGCGGCGTGGAGAGCCTGGGCGGCACCGTCACCATCACCAGCGAGCAGGGCCAGGGCATGACGACCATCATGCGTATCCCCCTGACGATGGCCATCATGGACGGTATGGAGGTTTCCGTGGGCGACTCCATTTTCACCATCCCCATCAACAATGTCCGCTCCAGCCTGAAGATCACCGAAAAGGACATTCTGCACGACTCCGTAAACGGCGAGATGGTGAAGCTCATGGACAGCTATTATCCCGTTATCCGGGCGCGGGAGTTCTACAACCTCCCCGGCGGCGCGGACAATGTGGAGGACGGAATCCTGATGTGGCTGGAATCCGGCGACATTTCCTACTGTCTGTTTGTTGACGAGCTGCTGGGCGAACACCAGATTGTGGTGAAGCCGCTGCCCACCTATGTAAACAACTTTGACGTAAAGAGCTACGGAATTACCGGGTGCAGTATTCTGGGTGACGGAAGCATCAGCATAATTTTGGACGCAAAGGGGCTTTACGCGGCGGCGCATATCATGTAAAATAGAATTGCAGACGCAGACGGGCTGCCGCGCCGGAGAGGCGCGGCGGTTCCGGCGTGTCTGGAGAAAACGGCCTTCCCGGGCCGCCGTGCCTGGGATTTAACGAACGGAGAGGAGCGAACGCATATGAGCGCGATGAAGGAAGACGTTTTGTTCCAGGTACAGGACGACGAGTTGCTTTTGCCGGAGGAAGACGCGGTTGAGAGCCGGAAATATCTGATTTTTGTTGTGGACGATCTGCGGATTGGCCTGGACGCCGAATACGTGGTGGAAATTCTCAACGGCTATACCGTCACCTACCTGCCCATGATGCCGGATTACATCCGGGGCATCTTCAATATGCGCGGACAGATCATTCCCATGATGGACATCCGCCTGCGCCTGGGCAAAATGCCGCTGGACGGGGGGAACCTCCTGGTGGTGGTAAACTACAATAACACCCACTTGGGCATTCTGGTGGATGCGGTGGAGCTGATGCTGGACATTCCAAACGAACTGATCATGCCCATTCCCGCCCAGAGCGCCCAGAAGCTGGTGTCCGGAATGTGCAGCCTGCCCGACGGCTCCGGCACCATGCTGGTGCTGGACTGCGATCAACTGCTGCATGAGTGATATGACAGGAAAAGAGAATACGAGCGGGGGCGCGTTTTCGCCCATGGTGATCTCGGAGGCTGATTTTAAGCGCATGGCGGCATTTATTCAGTCCTCCTATGGAATTGATCTTACCCAGAAGCGGCAGCTTGTGACCGGCCGCCTGTCTCCGGCAATCCGGAAGCTGGGCTATACCAATTTCTCCGACTTTGTAAACCACGTGCTGGAGAAAAAGGAAAACGACGAGATCACCTTGATTTTGAATAAGCTGACCACAAACTATACCTTTTTCATGCGGGAACAGGAGCACCTGGATTATTTTACCAGGAACATCATCCCGGAGATTGTGCGGCGGCACCAGAAGGACAAGAGCCTGGCCATCTGGAGCGCAGGCTGTTCCAGCGGCGAGGAGCCGTATAACCTGACGATGCTGCTCTATGATTATCTGGGGTCCCAGGCAAAGCAGTGGGATACGAAGCTGCTGGCGACGGATATTTCCGCTCAGGCGCTGACAAAGGCCCAGCAGGGCATTTACACCCTGCCCGACACCATCCCCGCCGACTGGAAGCGCAAATATTTCCAGGCCCGGCCCGACGGGACCCATGTGGTGACGCCGGATGTGCGGAACAACGTGATTTTCAAGACGTTCAACCTGATGGACCCCATCCAGTTCCGGCGGAAATTCGACGTGATTTTCTGCCGAAACGTCATGATCTACTTTGACCAGCCCACAAAGGACGCTCTGGTCCGCCGCTTTTACGATGCTACCGTTCCCGGCGGCTACCTGCTGATCAGCTATTCGGAAAACTTGAGCCAGAATTCGCCCTACCGCCGTCTGGCAACCGCAACCTTCCAGAAGTAAACAGAACGGAGGTGGACCGCGTTCGATGGTTCCCGGAAAAAAAATCCGCGTTCTGGTGGTGGACGATTCCTCCCTGGCCCGGAGCATGATTATAAACGGGCTCTCAACCCATCCAAGGATTGAGATTATCGGTTACGCCATCAATACCCTGGACGCACGAAACAAACTCAGCCAGCTCAAGCCCGATGTGGTGACCATGGATGTGGAAATGCCCGGGCAAAGCGGCATTGACTTCCTAAAAGAATACATCCCCACCCACCCGATCCCGGTGATTCTGGTGTCCTCCCTGAACCTGCGGGTGTTTGACGCCCTGGGGGCCGGAGCCGTGGACTTCGTGCGCAAGCCGGAGCCTAGGGACAACAAGGATGCCTTTATCACCGGTCTGGCCCAGAAAATCATCATCGCCTCCATGGCGAAAGTCCGTCCGGCCATGAACGCCCCGGCCGCCGCGGGAAGCAGCGCGCTGGCGGCGGCGACGGCCGCCGCGCTGGGCGTGTCCCCGGCATTGGATAACGTGATCATCGGCCTGGGGGCTTCCACCGGCGGCACGGAGGCCACCCTGGAGGTCATGAAGCGTCTGCCTGCCGATATTCCGGCTATGGTGATTGTGCAGCATATGCCGCCGGGCTTTACGAAAATGTACGCCGACCGGCTGAACCGCCTCTGCAAGATGGAGGTGCGGGAGGCCAAGAGCGGCGACGAGCTGCACCGGGGCCTGGCTCTGGTGGCCCCCGCCGATTTGCAGTGCCGGGTCGTGCGGATTGGAACCCGGTATACGGTTTCCTGCCTGCCCGGCGAAAAAGTGAGCGGACACCGCCCCTCTGTGGACGCCATGTTCCAGTCCATGTCGGAGACGGTGCGCTGCAAAATGGTGGGCATCATTATGACCGGCATGGGCCAGGACGGCGCGGCGGGCCTGCTGGCCATGCGAAAGAGCGGCGCGTACACCATCGGACAGGATAAGGAGTCCAGCGTGGTGTACGGAATGCCGATGGTGGCCCAGAATATCGGCGCGGTGTGTACCCAGGCTTCCTGCGAAAATATTGCAAGCGTTCTGCTGCGGCACCTCAAAACCCTGGGGTGAGCCGGAGCGGCATACGCGGAATCACGGTGGAATCGGCCCTTTCCCGGGGCCGTATTCCGCCGTTTTGCTGCCTGTATAGAGAAATTTCTCCAATAGAATTCTTAACTTTTCGCCATAATAGCCGATATGATAAATAAATAAGTGAGAGGCATGTTAGAAATTTTTGGCAAAGGATGTGAGATACCGTGCTGACTTCTTCCAGTTCCGGCGGGATTTCTTCGGTTGGCCGGACAAAAGTTTATTACCCCAGTCAAAGGCGCGGCCCAGCCACGCCGCAGGCCGGAGGGCCGAACTATGATTCCGCAACGTTCTCCTCGCTGCTGGCCGGGAAAAACGCGGAACAGATGGACGCGGTCAGCCGCATGTCGCGGGAAGTGCGGACCGCGACCACAACCGGCGATATTCAGGAGCTGCGCCGGGCAGTCTCCGCCGGAGAGTATACCCCTGACCCTATGGCCATTGCCGGCCGGATTTTACTGCTGGTGGAGGAATGACATGAGCGACGCATACCGTTCTTATTTGGAGCTGCTGGAAACCCTGCGGGATAAAGTGGAGGCGTTGTCCGAGCTGGCGAAGAAAAAAATCGAGGCCGCCGAAAACGACGACCTGATGGCCCTGAATGAAGTCATCAAACAGGAACAGGCCCTGGCTCTGTCCTTCCGCGGGCTGGAACGGACACGGGAAAAACTGGTGGAGGAAATGGGCTTGCAGGAAGTGGCCCTCTCCCAGCTGGCTACCCGCTATCCCCTGGAAATGCGGGAGGAGGCCCGGCAGGCCGCCGCAGCCCTTCAGGATGAATTTCAGACCTATCAGGGCGTGGCCAAAACCGCGCGGGGCGTTCTGGAACGCAATCTTTACGAGGTGGAGAGCATTCTCACCAGCCTGGGCGGGCCTCTGCCGGAGGAGAGTCCGGCAGCCGGCCCGCGGCCGGGTTATAAGCCTCCCGCGGCTGAGACCGCCGCGCCGCCGCCGTCCATGCGGACGGATTTTCGCGCGTAAAGCAGCTGTTATAACGTTGATTTGCAGAAAAGGAGTTTGAACGATGGGCATTGGCACTTTTGGTTCCTTCACCCAGGCCCGGCTGGCGATTTACGCCGCTCAGAGCGGGATTCGGGTGACGGGTAACAATATTTCCAACATCAATACGCTGGGCTACACCCGCCAGCGGCTGGACCAGGAAAGCCTGTATGTCGGCGGCGCGGACCGGTACAGCTCAAAATACGACCTGCGGATTGGGCAGGGCGTACTCTGCCCCAGCGTTTCCCAGCTGCGGGACCCTTATTTGGATATCCGCTACCGGGATGAGATCGCGAAGGTGGGGCAAAAGACAAAGAAATTGGAGACGCTGAACAAAATCGCCATGATTTTGGACGAAACCGGAAAGGGCGTACAGGGCGAGGGCGAAGATTTCGGCCTGATCGCCGCGGACCTGGCGGAGCTGGAATCCGCTCTGCGGGAGCTGACCACCCAGACCGGCCATCAGGAGTGGGACAATGAAGTCCGGGCGGCTGCTCAGTCCTTGTGTGCGAAGCTCAACTCCTATGCAACCCGTCTCGAGAGAGAGTATGAGAGCGAAGTAAAGCATCTGGAAGATAAAGTGAGCGAGATCAATTCCTGGCTGTCCAACATCCGGGATTTGAATGAGACGATTCGTAACAGCGAAATCCATGGACAGGACGCCTTGGAGCTGCGGGACGAGCGGAATGTCCTGATTGACAAGCTGGCCGAACAGATTCACATTGACGTGACCTACGTCTATGAGGATATCGGCGGCGGCCAGCAGGTTTCCAAGCTGATTATCAAGCTGGCGGGCGACAACCCGGATTCGTCGGTCACGTCCGACTCCGCCGAGCTGATCAACGGCATTTTCGGTTCCCAGATTTCCATTGAGCAAGTGCCCCAGCCGAATACCGAGTACGACATGAAGGACATCACCAGCCTGCCGTATTTGGATAAGGACGGCAACGGCACCTACCGGTGGGAAGACGCAAATAAAGTGCCAAAGCCGAACACGGACCCCGCTACCATGGGAACGCTGCCCTATTTGAACGACAAGGGCGAAGCGGTTGCCGATGAGGCGGACGCGCTCTGGATTGCCGAAGAAAATCCCCAGTACCTGAAATACCTGAAGCCAGACGGCACGGCAACGAACGACCCCGACGAGGCAGAGAAGGTCAATAACCCGAATTTCAACATCAAAGTTTCCGAGCTGCGGGATTGCCGGGATAAGCTGCTGTTCTATACCGAGAAGGATACGAAAAAATGCACGGCCCAGGAGTATAAGGATGCTCTGGCCGCCGGCAAGCTGGTAGAGGAGAGCCCCCGGGACCCGGACACCGGCGTTTATACGATCACCGTTTTCCAGAAGTCGTCCAAGGGCGAGTATACGAAAACCGTCTATACAAAGACGCCCTCGAAGGAAACGCCGCTGGACGACAACGACCTGACCGGAGCCATCCAGGCGTCGCGGGAGCTGCTGACGGAGGAAGGCGAATTCACCAAACGGGAGGTCATCCTGGGGACCAACAACGACCCCAACAGCCCCTACCGCAACGCCGACGAAACGGCCGTTACCAAACGGGGAATCCCGTATTACCAGAAAGCGTTGGATTTGCTGGCGAACCAGTTGGCAACGGCCATGAACAAAGCGAACAACGGCTTTTTGACGGACAAAGACGGAAACTATGTTACCGAAGGCGTGGACGATGAAGGAAAACCCGCGGGCGTGCCGATTACCATAGAGTATGGCGTAAAGGCCGACGGGACTCCGGTGATGGACCCTGCCACCGATGTGGTTGACCACACGGAAAAATACACATTAAACAACAAGGAAAATCTGGATGACCCCGAAGTGTGGGCGAAACTGCCTTATGACGTGCGGCTCGCGCTTACTACAACGGGTAAAACTCCGGCATCCGAAGCGGTGAAGGAGTATGTGAGCCAAAACGGCGGTATGCCGAAGGGTGTCAATTTGTTCAGTAACAACGGCGATTCAGACGATGATACGGATATTACCGCGTCCAATATCTCGATTTCCTACACCTGGGCCAAAGGTCCCGGCCTGGTGAATTCCTTTATTCTTGACCCGAACAAAATGGATGCCGCCAGCGGCGACAGCTCCAATATCCTGCACCTGATGGGCCTTTTCCAAACCAAAATGAACTATTATCCCGACAGCATCCCCAGCACCGTCGGGCAGGCCAATCACGACATCATGTTCAAGGGCACTTTCCGGGAGATGTGGAACAATGTCGGCTTTACGCTGGGCCAGGACCAGCAGGTGACTGGAACGCTGCTGGAAACCCATGAGGAAAACGCTTTGCAGATTGATATGGCGCGGGACTCTGTTTCCTCCGTCGATTTCAACGACGAGGCCATGAATTTAATGATGTATTCCAAATCGTACAACGCCGCCTGCCGTCTGATGACCACCATTGACTCCATGCTGGATAAGCTCATCAACGGCACGGGTATGACGACCTGATTAGGAGGGAAACGATGATTACACGTACAACAACGATTGGTTCCTTGAAGAATTACCGGTACAACCTTAATCACTCCATGACCACCATGAGTACCGCCATGGGAAAAATTACCACGGGCCGGAACTTCAACTCTTTTGCGGAGAGTCCGGCGACGGCGGCCCAGGCGTTTCAGCTTCGTCATGCCTATCTCCGCACCGCGAGCCAGCACTCGGTCAATAGCGAGCTGGTGCATAAATACGAGGTGGCGTGGTCGGCTCTGTCCGGTGTGGAAAGCGACATCGACACGATTGACAACAGCGGCTTTCACAACCTCATCCGCGCCGAAAACGGCGCGGACGCCTCCGCGCGGAATGCGCTGGGTCAGGATATGGCGGCAAAGGCCAAGAGTATTGTTCAGACGATGAACGGCCGCTATGGTGAAAACTATGTGTTCTCCGGAGCGGACACGCTGAATGTTCCCCTGACCTGGGGGCCGCAGAAAAACCCGGATTACGTGGAGGACCCGAAAGATCCGGTACATTTTCAGTATTTGGCACAAACGGGCTTGGGTACTGAGATTGATGGCACTTGGTATACAAATGATCCCGACGAAGCGATAGTCGAGACGAAAGATAACCCAGCTTACGACTCGAACAATCCCCCCACCGCTGACTGCCCACAGATTCCTGAATTTATAACGTATCCTAAAACAAACGAAGCCTATAACCCCAACGCGTCCTATAAATATGTCAAGAGCGCGACGACCATCGACGGCAAAACAACGGGCGAATTCACCAACGATGTGACCGAGGCAAATCAGGTGCTGTATTACCGCGGTGTTCCCGTGGACAGCATGGCGGAAAGCGACAAGTCCAAGCTGGACTATTATACCGGCGAGGAACGGAAATATATTGACATCGGTCTGGGCTACAAGGAAAAGGACGGTTCCGTGGTGTCCTCCAGCGTCCAGAACAGTGCGCTCCAAGGCGTCTATTACCTGGGCGGCTATGGCACCAAGGAGGTCAAAATCCTCATGGACCCGGACGACCCCAGCACCGAGCGGACCGTTACGGTGCCCAACAACATCGTTTCCGTTATGAGCCGCCTGGGCACGATCATGCAGAACTGTGACCCGGATGACGGCAGTTTTGCCAGCGAAGAAGAAGAAGCGGAATTCTACGCGCTGGCGCAGCAGTATGAGGATGTCAGCTCCCTAGTCAAGCAGCGGTATACTGAGCTGGATACGACCTCCAGCTTCCTCAAGGATAACCTGGAGTTACTGGAAGACAACGCCAACAACCTCCAGGACCAGTTCCTGGGCATTGAGGACGTAAACCCTGCGGCTGCAATTTCCGATTTCATGTTTGCAAGATATTCCTATGATACCGCGCTGAAAATAGGCAATAGCCTCCTTTCCCAGAGCTTGATGGATTATATGAGTTTCTAAATCAGAGATTGATTTGTAATAGAGGGAAACTGGAAACGAAAGGAGCTGCGAATGATTTATGAATCAACTGATTGAGATTACCACTGTCCCCATAGAGATCGAGATGAAAACCTCGCGGGCGCAACTGCAATACGCCAAAGGCACCGCCGAGCTGGAGGTTTCCCGCGACAAGGGCGGGCTGAGCATCAAAAGCCGTCCGATTCAACTGAATGTGGATACTTTCGAGATGCGCAGTTCCATTATGCCGACGCCGGTGCAGAGCATCCAGAAGGGCGCGCAGGAGGGCAAGCAGGCCGCCTATAAGGCGACGGCTTCCTTTGCCCAGGAAGGTGAGCTTTATCTCAAGGCCCAGATCGGCGAAGGCGTTCAGACCCCCTTTGCCGAGACCGCCATGAGTCCCCAGATGTACAGCCAGCCCGCGATGGATTTTATTCCGTCGGAACAGCCGGAGATCACCTGGGACCCGGGCGAGATGAATATTCGCTACGAAATGGATAAACTAAACTTCGATTGGCGGATTAACCCGACGAAATTTGAATTCGTCCCCGGTGACATTGAGATCTCTGTGAAGCAGCGTCCAGAGGTTATCATCAAGTATATCGGCGGCCCGCTCTATGTCCCGCCTTCCGCGGACCCGAACTATGAGCCGGTGGACGTGCAGGCATGACAGGAGGTCCGATTTGAAGCTCCAGACCAAATATTTCGGGGAAATCGACTACGAGGCCGGAGAGGTCATCACCTTTCCGGCGGGAATGTTCGGCTTTGACGAGGAACACGGCTTTTTGCTGCTCCCCTTCGATGGAAGCGGCGGCAACCTGCTCTGTCTCCAAAGCACGGCGACGCCGGCCCTGGCCTTTGTTGTAATGGACCCGTTTTCGCTTCTGCCGGATTACGCGCCGGTTCTCCGAAAGGCCGAATTGCAGCAGTTCGGCGTAGAGGAGGTGGGCGAGCTGGGCTTTTATGTCCTGTGCGCCGTAAAACACCCGGTCTCCGCCAGTACGGTGAACCTGCGGTGCCCGATTGTGATTCATCCCCAAACCAGGGAGGCGCGGCAGGTGATTATGGAGGTCTATGATATGCGCCACCCATTGGAGGAGTTCGGCCACAGGGAGGAGGCCGCGTCTTGCTGATTTTACAGCGTAAGCCCGGCGAATCCGTCGTGATTGGAGAGGATATCTCCATTTCCGTTGTTTCCGTAGAGAGCGGCCGGGTACGGCTTGCCATTTCGGCTCCCCAGGAGGTGCCGATTCTGCGGAGCGAGCTGCTGGACGCGACGGAGGTAAACCGGGATTCTTCCGCAGGGGCAGACCCTGCGGAGCTGCTGGGCCTGTTGGGCGGTTTCCCGCCGGCGGGTTCAGATCAAAGGTGAAAGGAGGATGCCGTGATGATGGATGCAATTGCACAGGCTTCGATGCAGATGAGTGCGGCACAATTTTCCGTGGATTACGCGATGGCTGTGACCAAGAAAGTTATGGATACCCAGGAGCTGGCTGCGGAAGAAATGCTGGAAATGCTCCCGGCGACCCAGGCTTTGGGCGAGTTTATTGATACCTACGCCTGATAGAAAATCCCCGCTTGCGCCCCTGCTTGCCGGGGACGGTTTGGGGGAGCTTATTGGCTGTGGAATATGTTGCAAAAGGCCGTGAGCGTACACGCTCACGGCCTTTTTCACGTTCTTTTTCACCTGGGCGGTGCTAAAATGAAGGGGAATTTTCAGGGAGGTGCCAGGATGAAAAAGGGAATTGGATGGCTGACCGGGATGCTGTTGTGTTTGTTTTTGACGGCCTGCGGAAGCGGCGGCGTACCGGCGGCAAATGCGGAACCCCTTCCGGAATCGGAGACCTATTGGACAGTGGAGACGGAACAGGGCGACGTTGCGCTGCGCAGCGGCGGTGCGGAAAGCATGGCGTTATATTTGCAGAAGGACGGAGAAGAAACCCTTTTGAAGACGCTGCAAAAGGAGGCGGATTATTATGAGCCGTGGGATGTGACGGCCTGGGCGTTTACGGACACGCTGGGGTATGACGGGGTTGCGCTGCGCACGGCCATGACCGGCGGTTATTTCGGGACCAATGTGTATTACGCGATTGAGGAAAACCAGCTGGAACCGATTGCGGACAGCTTTGGGTTTGAAGTAGATGACACCGCAGTGGATTTGAACGGAGACGGTCAGACGGAACTGGCGGCAAATAATACATATGGCGGCGACGGCCATCGGATGGTGACGGTTTTCCGGCGTACAGAGGAGGGGATTGAGAAAGGGATTCTGGGGCTGCCGGATATCCCGGACCACGACAATTGGGGTGTGAATTCCTATATGTCGGAGTATGACCCGATCAAGGAGGTTTTCCGGATCACGTATAATGTAAAGGACCAGAAAGAATCAAACTTCTTAGAAACCGCCGGTTTGGAGTGGTTCACCTTCTCGCCCTACGAGGGTGCGCAAGGGTAATCCGGATGCCGGGAACGGTTTGCGCCGGTGTTCCTTGGGTAATATGCAAACTTTGTTAGGGTCTGACGGGAAACCGTCAGGCCCTGCGTTTGTCTTTGAAAGCTGTATTCATTTGGACTGCGCCGATTTCAGAGATAACTCCAAAACCGGAAAATTACCTTGACAAATGGATGACAGTGTGTTATATTTTAATAGTCAACACCTTGTCATATAAAAGGAGGCAACGCTATGGCGCAGCAAATATCCGATGCCGAACTTGAGATCATGAAAATCATATGGGGAACCCCGGAGACTGTGACATGGTTTTCCGATATCATGGACGGTCTGGCGGCCAAGGGAAAACCCTGTCAGAAAAACACTTTGATTGTACTGCTGTCGCGGCTGATGAACAAGGGCTTTTTACGGGCCAGAAAAACCGGACGCCGCAACGAATACACCGCGCTCATTTCCGAAACGGAATACCAGACGGCCCAGACGAAAAACTTTCTGGATAAAATTTATGAGGGAAATGCAAAAGGACTTGTCTCCAATCTGATTATGGGCGACCTGCTGACCGGTGAGGAATATGAGGAGCTGAAAAAGCTGCTGGAAAACGGAAGGGAAACGACATGAACGCCTTATGGAAAGTCTTTCTCTCCATGTCTCTTTCCGGCTCTCTGCTCATACTGGTCCTGTTTTTGGGAAAGCATTTCTGGAAAGACAAAATCAGCCGGCAATGGCAGTATTACATTTGGCTGGCGGCTGTTCTGCGGCTGCTCTTACCCTTTGGGCCGGACACAAGCCTGCTGGGAAAAACCTATCAGGCAATTGACCGGACCCTAACGCAAGCCGCGTTGTTTCCGGCCCCGCAATTGCCGCCGGAGACTCCGGACAATGTGCAGACGCCTGCCGCCTGGCCGGAGGGAGGCCGTGAAACCGCGAATCGCCCGGCAGAAAACCGGACTGCCGGCAATCCGTTTCCAAACCTTGGAATGGAATTCTCTGGCTATATCCGGTTGCTTTGGCTGGCAGGGGCGCTGGGGATGCTGATACGGAAAATAACCGTTTACCAGGCCTTCACACGGTATATCCGTGCAGGACGGACCCCGGTTTCTGATATTGAAATGTTAGACCGGCTTTCCACACTTGCGGAGCAAACAGGCATGAAAGGACCGGTAGAGCTGTGTATCAATCCGCTGATTTCCTCGCCGCTGTTGATTGGCTTCTTTCATCCGTGCATCGTACTGCCAAGCGCGGATATTCCAGGAAAAGATTTCCAGTTTATCGTCCTGCATGAGCTGATCCACTACAAACGGCGGGATATGTTTTATAAATGGCTGGTACAGGCGGCGGTTTGCCTGCATTGGTTTAATCCCTTTGTACATCTTATGAGCCGGGAAATTGCCAATGCCTGTGAGTTTTCCTGTGATGAGGCAGTCCTTACAAAAACGGGAGGCAGCAACGCGCAGGATTACGGGAAAACCCTGCTTGACGCGATGGCCGCCGTTGGAACATACAAGGAATCTCTTGGAACGGTCACTTTAAGCGAAAATAAACAGCTGCTGAAAGAAAGGTTAGGTGCAATTATGAATTTCAGGAAAAAATCGGTCCCAGTACGGCTTTTCACGGGTGCGCTGACGCTGTGCATGATTTTTGGAGCGGCTTTTGTTGGCGTTTATCCGGCATCCGCCGCATCCGATCGAACAGCGGTCAAGCCCTCCATGTCGTATCAGAAGGGAAAAGGCGCGACTCCTGCACCAAAAGGATCAAATACAAACAACAAATACGCTTTGATGGCGGAGCGATATTATGCGGCTGACAGCTTGCCTCTGTTCCAAATGGCGTTCCTCTATCTGGATGAGGACGCGCAGAATAAATGGCTGGAGAGGATTTATGCCGGGCAGAAGATTGCGTTTTTGGGAGCTGTGGTCAATCTGCTGGATGAGGATTGCGCTCAAATTCTGCATTTGGCGGAAACCGCTTACAAGAATGACAACATTTCAGCTTTCTCCGTTCTGGCAATGCACATGAGTGACGAGACGCTGGAAGCGTGGCTGGATAAGGCGTTGGAAGATGGGAAATGGGCGTTTCAATCTGTGCTGTTCGATGCGCTGGATTTGGGCTGCGAATTTGATAAACTGGAAGAAAAGCGAGAGAAAGAGTGGGCCGAAGCGCAGATGGCGGAATACTGGGCGGCAGGCGTTACAATGGATGGTAAGGATTATTACTACAAGGGGCAGCTTGTCAGAATCTTTTTGGATACCCGGCCCAACAAATCCTTTTATACACTGAATATGAACCCGAAAGGAACCGTCAATATCAAAATCGTCCGCAACGAAAAGAATGAGATCACGGGCGTTGCCTATATGACCGAGGCGGAAGTGACAGAGTTGTTTGGGGATAGCGAAGACGACCCGGATGTAAAAATTATTCCTGTCAATTTCAAAACCGTAAGGGCCGGAGAAGTCATTTGCCTAGGAGAGTACACGCTGTCTGAAGGGGACAAAATTTGGTATGATATTTCCGCGGAAACAGGAAAGAGAATCCAGGTTTATTTCGCTAAGGACGAGCAGAAGAACATAGCCTATTGGTCTGTAAACAACCTGCGGCAACCGGGGGAATCGCTGAACTGCATTGCAGATTTCACCGTTGGGCCTCCAGCAACAGAATCTGGAACTTATCAGTTATATCTTCAGGCCCCAGACGGCTCTTTAGGAAACGTAAAGGGCAGTATTTTGATTGAATTTGCGGACGAATCCTGATTTTATCAAACAGCATTAGCGGGAGTGAACTGTCAGGAAGGTACGCTGTATTTATGGCAAGAGAAAGTGCATGGAGGCGCTTGGGTTAGGCGTGATGATGCGGCGAAGATAGAAGTTGATTAAAATATGCACAGCCTGAAAAATTCCGATGGAATTTTTCAGGCTGTGTGTGTTCTAAAGCACAGTCGCAGGCAGTTGAAAGAAACAGACGGGCACGGAGGCCCGTTCCTACGACCACTGCAACAGCATCGGAAATAGGCGCCAAGCCCTGCCCCGCAAACACCGCAGCAGCGGCAGCGGGGTTCGACGCAGAGTCAAATCGAGTTGGACTTCTCGTTTGGGTTCCACCAAGCCAAGATTTTCCACCAGTCCTCACAAAACGCTCTTTTCTTTTGGACTATGAACGGCCTGTTTGTCACCGGTCCAGGAGCCGCCGCGGCGGTTGGCCTCCGACACGCGCCTGCGAGCGCAGTCTTTTCTCTTGCCAGAGAAAAGAAATTGGGGGGGCAATTTGCGCCAGCTATTGCAAATGGCAAAGCCGATCAAAATTTTTGCAAAAAATGAATGAAACGCGAAATTCCTGGGATTCTAACTCCGAAAGACCCCACACGGTCAAGTGCGAAAAAAGGAGTGACAACATTGGAGACAGGAATCCATAATACCTCCGAGATCGGGCGGTTAAAGAAAGTGCTTCTGCACCGCCCTGGAACCGAATTGGAAAACCTGATGCCCGAATATCTGGAACGATTGCTGTTTGACGACATTCCCTATCTGCGGGAAGCCCAAAAAGAACACGACGCCTTTGCCGACTGCCTCCGGCAGCAGGGCGTAGAAGTCGTCTACCTGACGGACCTGGTCATCAACTCCCTCACCTCGGATGAAGTTCGCAGGGACTTCCTCCAGCAATTCCTCAACGAATCCGGCATAAAAGACGACCGTACCCGCGAATTGCTCGCGGACTACCTGGGCAAAATGCCTGACAAGGAAATGGTCTCCACCATGATGGCCGGCGTGCGCAAAAGCCAGCTCCGCCGCGAAAGCGACAAACTCGGCGATTTCCTTTCCGCCGCTGAAGCTGAATATCCCTTCGCCATCGACCCGATGCCAAACCTGTATTTTACCCGCGACCCCTTCGCTACCATCGGAACCGGCGTCTCTATCCACAAAATGCACACCGCCACCCGAAACCGGGAAACCTTATTCGGAAAATTCATCTTCGAGCATAACCCCGAATATATGCACGCCCCCCGCTGGTATGACCGCGGCGAGGTTTCCTCCCTGGAAGGCGGCGACATCCTGATTCTCTCTCCCCAGGTCCTGGCTGTCGGCATTTCTCAGCGCACACGCGGAGACTCCATCGACACACTGGCGGAGGCTGTCCTGACTCATAGCAAAACCTTTCAAAAAATTCTGGCGTTCAACATCCCCAAAACCCGTTCCTTCATGCATCTGGACACCGTATTCACCATGGTCGACCGGGACAAGTTCACCGTTCACCCTAACATCCTAAACAGCATTACGGTCTTTGTCATGGAGCTGGACGAAAACCGCAAAATGAAAATTGAGCAGGAGGATGCGCGTCTTGAGGACATCCTCAAAGAACACCTGAACCTCGACCATGTAACCCTCATCCCCTGCGGACAGGGCAGCGAAATCGACGCCGCCCGGGAGCAGTGGAGCGACGGCAGCAACACCCTGGCCATCGCGCCCGGCGAGGTGGTCGTATATTCCCGCAACTACGTGACAAACCACTCCCTGGAAGACGCCGGGATTCGCGTCCACGCCATTCCCAGCGCGGAGCTTTCCCGCGGACGCGGCGGGCCTCGCTGTATGTCCATGCCGCTCTGGCGGGACGACCCTTAACCGGACAATGCGTTCTGTTCGCACTATTTTCCGTATCTCGCCGCATTGTCCAGCAATCCATTCAAAAAACAAAGGAGCTTTATTATGGCAATGAATCTGAAAGGCCGCAGTTTTCTCACTCTCGAAGACTTCACCCCCGCTGAAATCCGCTATCTTCTGGACCTGGGCCACGCCCTGAAGGCCAAACGCCGCGCCGGTATTTGCGAACCTGCCTTAAAAGGCAAGCACATTGTTCTCCTCTTTGAAAAAACCTCCACCCGTACCCGCTGTTCCTTCGAGGTTGCCGCCACCCAGGAAGGCGCACACGTCACGTATCTGGACGCAGGCAGTTCCCAGATGGGGAAAAAGGAATCCCTGGAAGACTCCGCCAAGGTTCTCGGCCGGTTCTTCGACGGCATCGAATATCGCGGCTATGCCCAGTCTGTGGTTGAGGATCTGGCAAAGTGGGCTGGCGTTCCCGTCTGGAACGGCCTCACCGACGCCGACCATCCCACCCAGATTCTGGCCGACATGATGACCATTGAGGAACACTGCAAGAAGCCGCTGAACAAGATCAAGATTGTATTCCCCGGCGATGTGCGGAATAATATGTGCTACGCCTGGATGATTGGCGCGGCGAAAATGGGAATGCATTTTGTCGGCATCGGTCCCCAGGAACTGGCGCAGGATATGGACCATGAGCTGGTAAAGCGTGTTTTTGCGGAAGCGCGGGAAAACGGCGCGCTCCTGGAAATTACGGACGATAAGAATTCCGTTAAGGATGCGGATGTCATTTACGGCGACATCTGGGCCTCTATGGGCGAGGAGGATCTGATTCCCAAGCGTGCGGAGCTTCTTTCTCCCTACCGCGTGACGGAGGAGACACTGGAAGCGACTGGAAATCCCAATGTCTTGTATATGCACTGCCTGCCTTCCTTCCACGATTTCGAGACGAAACTTGCAAAGGAGTGGAAAGAAAAGGGCGTGGATATCCGGGAAGTTACGGACGAAGTGTTCCGCGGCCGTCACAGCGTGGTGTTTGACGAGGCCGAGAACCGGATGCACTCCATCAAGGCGGTTATGGTCGCAACGATTGGAAAATAAAGGGGGTATATCCCTTTGAAGGATCTCAAATTCCGTATGCCGACGGCGTACACCATTTTATTTCTGCTGATTATCCTGGTCGCTGTTTCCACCTGGCTGATTCCGGCGGGCGCGTATGATTACGAGGACAATATACCAATTGCCGGAACGTATCACGCCGTGGAGCAGAACCCGCAGGGCGTAGGAGCCGTATTAAAAGCCGCTTTTTCCGGCTTTTATGACGCGGTGGATGTCTGCGTGTTTATTTTAATGGTAGGCGGTTTTCTGGGCATTGTGATGAAAACCGGCGCAGTGGACGCTGGCGTGGGCAATATTATTCGTCTGCTGGGCGGCCATGAAAAATGGCTGATACCAATTTTGATGATCTTTTTCGGTCTGGGCGGCACCACTTACGGTATGTGGGAAGAAACCATGGCGTTTTATCCTCTGTTAATCCCGGTGTTTCTGGCGGCAGGGTATGACGCGGTCGTTGGCATTTCTGTAATTCTCCTGGGGGCCGGCGCAGGGATCATCAGTTCAACCGTCAATCCGTTTGCAACGGGAATTGCCGCCGGTTTCGCCGGGGTTTCTTTGGGGGAAGGAATTATTCTCCGTGTGATACAGTGGATTGTGTTTGAAAGCGCAGCGATCTGGTTTGTGATGGCCTACGCGGCCCGTGTGAAGAAGAACCCGGCAAAGTCAGTAGTCGGCGTAGGCGCGGGCAGGATTTCCGCCAACATGGAGGAATCCACGGAGTTTACCCCCCGGCGAAAAGCGATTATGGTAATTTTTACCTTGACCTTTTTGATCATGATTTACGGCGTAATTCCCTTTGACGAGATGGGACTTCCATTTCCGGTTTTAGGCTGGTGGTTCCCGGAATTAAGCGCATTGTTTTTGGCAAGCGGCGTTATTGTGGGATTGATTGATCAAATGCGCGAGGATGAAATTGCAGAAATTTTCGTCGCAGGCTGTGCGGACCTGTTGGGTGTAGCGTTGATTATCGGCATCAGCCGGGGCATTACGGTGCTGATGAATGACGGTGCCATTACAGATACGGTACTGCACTGGGGGGAAGAAGCGCTTTCGGGCGCAGGACCGATCAGTTTTGTGCTGCTGGTGTATTTGATCTATCTTCCGCTGACGATTTTAATTCCGTCGTCCTCTGGGCTTGCGACGCTTTCGGTGCCGGTAATGGCTCCGCTGGGCCGTTTTGCGGGCGTAGGAGGAGATTTGGTTGTGACGGCGTTTCAATCGGCGTCGGGTCTGGTGAATATGATTACGCCGACAGCCGCCGTTGTTATGGGCGCACTGGCTTTAGGCCACGTGCCGTATGACCGTTGGATTAAGTATGTTTGGAAATTGATTTTATATTTTTTCCTCCTGACGCTGGTCTTTTTGATCATCGGCGTTTTAATCGGATAATACAAAAGCGGCATGACGGCTGTCATGCCGCTTTTGCAATAATGGCGATTGTATGAAACAAGCGGACACAGAGCCCCGCCCACACAAGCCCCCATACAGCGGCAACGGAATTAGGTCAAAGGCCCACTCCAAGCACCGCAGCAGCGGCAGCGGAGTTCGGCGCAGAGGCAAGTCGATTTGGACTTCTCGTGAAAGCTCTACCAATCCAAAATTTCCCACCAAGCTCACAAAACGCTCTTTTCTTTTGGACCGTGAACGGCCCGTTTTCTTTTCTCTCGCCAGAGAAAAGAAAATGGGGGGTTCAAAAAAGGACCAGCCATTGCAAATGGCTAACCCCCGCCGCCGCAGCCATCTCAGGGAGAAGGAATGAAAATCCTTTGACACCTGTGGGGATATCGGTTATAATAAGGGCGATAAATCCCGAGCAGTTCAGAGGGGGTTAGTCCAAGGAGGAAGGGAGGTGCCCGCAGAGACTGGTTTTACGACACAAGCCCGGCCATCCCCTGGCCCGCCCGTCCGCGCGGGACGGCAAACAAGGAGAAGCATTCATACTTAGAGAGGTGTCATATGAAAAAAAAGTATGTCGTTATGGACGGAAATACCGCCGCGGCGCACGTTGCCTACGCATTTACGGAAGTTGCGGCGATCTATCCCATCACGCCCTCCTCGCCAATGGCGGAAAAGGTGGACGAGTGGTCTGCGAAGGGCCGTAAAAACCTGTTTGGCTCCACAGTGGACGTGATTCAAATGCAGTCGGAAGCAGGCGCAGCCGGTACCTGTCATGGCTCCCTTCAGGCCGGTGCCCTCACCACCACCTTCACCTCCTCCCAGGGCCTGATGCTGATGATTCCCGCCATGTACGCCATGGGCGGCCAGTTCCTTCCCAGCGTCATGCACATCGCTTCCCGCGTGGTGACCTCCAATCACCACTCCATTTTCGGTGATCACACCGACTTCATGACCTGCCGCATGACCGGCTATGCCATGCTCATGTCCGCCACTCCCCAAGAGGCTATGGACCTGGGCGCGGTCGCTCACCTGTCCGCCATCAGCTCCCGTTACGCCTTCATGCATTGCTTCGACGGCTTCCGCACCTCCCACGAGATGCAGCGCATTGAAGCCCTGGACTATGAAGACCTCCGCGGCCTGATCGACCAGGACGCGCTCCGGGCGTTCCGCCGCCAGGCGCTGAACCCCGAGCATCCCACCAACCGCGGCAACAACGTCAATCCCGACGTATACTTCCAGTGCAAAGAAGGCGCGAACGTCAAAAGCGCGGCCGTGCCCGATACCGTCCAGCACTACATGGACGAAATCAACAAGCTTACCGGCCGGGACTATAAACTGTTCAATTACTACGGCGCGCCCGACGCCGAGGAAGTCATCGTCGTAATGTGTTCCGCCTCCGAGGCGGTGAAAGAGACCGTCGACTACCTGAACGCCCAGGGCCGCAAGGTCGGTCTGGTGCAGATTCACCTGTATCGCCCCTTCTCCGTGAAGCACTTCACCGACGCCATCCCCGCCACCTGTAAAAAAATCGCCGTCCTGGACCGCTCCAAGGAAACCGGTTCCGTCGGTGAGCCTGTGTATTTGGACGTTGTAACCGCTCTGAATCAGGCCGGACGCGGAAACATCCAGGTCGTGGGCGGACGCTACGGCCTCAGCTCCAAGGACACCACACCCGGACAGATCATCGCCGTATACGACAATCTCAAGCAGGACCAGCCCAAGAATAATTTCACCATCGGCATCATCGACGACGTGACCCATACTTCCCTGGACTACCAGGAAGTGGAAATGGCGCACCCCGGCGAGGTGTCCTGCAAGCTGTGGGGACTGGGCGGCGACGGCACCGTTGGCGCGAACAAGAACGCCATCAGTACCATCGGCCTCGTGGCGGACAAATATGCGCAGGCATATTTCTCCTATGACTCCATGAAGTCCGGCGGCCTGACCCAGAGCCACCTCCGCTTCGGTGACACTCCCATCCGCTCTACTTACACCGTTTCCTCCGCCGACTTTGTGGCGGTCCACGCGCCGACATACGTCAACAAATACGACACCACCGAGGACCTGAAGGAAGGCGGCACCTTCCTGCTCAACTGCCCCTGGAGCGTCGAGGAGCTGGACGCCCGCCTTCCTGGCAAAATGAAACGGGACCTGGCCCGCAAGCACGCCCAGTTCTACATCATCGACGCGGCCAAGCTGGCGGTCGAGGTAGGCCTGGGGGCCAACCGGACCAACAGCATTCTTCAAGCGGCCTTCTTTGCCCTGACGAAAGTCATTCCCCTGGAAATGGCCGTCGAGGACATGAAGCAGAACAACTATAACTCTTACTTCAAAAAGGCCGGTCAGAAAATCGTCGACATGAACAACCAGGCCGTGGATGTGGGCGTCAGCGCGGCCGTCAAGGTGGAAATTCCCGCCAGCTGGGCCGACGCTTCCGACACGCCCGCCGCCGAGGTCAACGCCACTCCGTTCGTTAAGGAAATCGTTATTCCCATGGACCGCCAGCAGGGCGACAAGCTGCCCGTCTCCGTGTTCCAGAAGCACGGCGTCCTAGACGGCACCTGGGAAAACGGCACCTCCGCCTATTCCAAGCGCGGCGTCGCCCTCAAGGTGCCCAAGTGGAACGCTGAGAGCTGCATCCAGTGCAACCGCTGCGCCATGTGCTGCCCCCATGCGGCCATTCGCCCGGTGCTGCTGACCGAGGAGGAAAAGGCGCAGGTTCCCGCGTCCTTCGCCACCGTGCCCGCCAAGGGCCTTGGCAAAGACGCCCCCGCCTATTCCTTCCGGATGCAGGTTTCTCCCTACGACTGCCTGGGCTGCGGCGTGTGCCTGACGGCCTGCCCCGCCAACAAGAACGAGAAATCTGCGGACGCCCTGGTTATGACTCCCTTCGAGGAAATGAAGCCCGAGCAGGAGAACTTCGACAAGGTTGCCATGAACGACGCCTATCTCAAGAAGGATGTCATCAACAGCAAGACCGTGAAGAACATCCAGTTTGCAAAGCCTTACTTCCAGTTCTCCGCCGCCTGCGCGGGCTGCGCGGAAACAACCTACATCAAGCTCCTCAGCCAGCTGGTGGGCGACCGGATGTACGCGGGCAACGCGGCAGGCTGCTCCTCCGCCATCAGCGGCGGCGCACCCATCCTGCCCTACTGCAAGGACAGCCAGGGCCGCGGTCCCGCTTGGGAACACTCCCTGTTTGAAGACAACGCCGAATTCGCTTACGGCTTCTTCCATGCCCAGGACGCCATCCGCAAGGAACTGCTGATCCGCATGGACGCCTTGAAGGAAGCCGGCATCGCGGTTGACGCCATCAGCAGCTATCAGGCGGACTGGAACGACGGCGAGAAATCCCGCGCCGTGTCTGACGCGCTGATTTCCGCCCTGGAAGCGGCGGAACAGACCGAGGATGTCGTGTACATTCTGGAAAACAAGGAATATCTCGCCAAGAAATCCATTTGGGCCATCGGCGGCGACGGCTGGGCCTACGACATCGGTTTTGGCGGCATTGACCACGTCATGGCGCAAAACCGGGACGTGAACCTGCTGGTTCTGGACACCGAGGTCTATTCCAACACCGGCGGCCAGTCCTCCAAGTCCACCCCGACCTCCGCTGTGGCGAAGTTCGCGGCGGGCGGCAAGCAGGTCTCGAAAAAGGACCTGGGCGGCATCCTGATGCAGTACGGTTATGTGTACGTCGCGCAGGTGGCTATGGGCTATGACCAGGCCCAGACCCTGAAGGCCCTGCGGGAAGCGGAAGCCTATCCCGGTCCCGCCATTGTCATTTGCTACTGCCCCTGCCTGGAACAGCACATCAAGGCAGGCATGAGCTGCTCTCAGGACGAGATGAAGAAAGCGGTCGAGTGCGGCTATTGGCATCTGTACCGCTACGATCCCCGCCGCATTGCGGAGGGAAAGAACCCGTTCCAGCTGGATTCTCCCGAGCCGGACACGGAGAAGCTGATGGACTTCCTGATGGGCGAGAACCGGTTCGCCTCTTTGAAGAATAACTTCCCCGGCAAGGCCGACGCTCTGTACACGAAGGAAATTGCCGACGTAAAGGCGCGATACGCCAAATACCGCAAGATGGCGGAGGACTAATCCGCAGCCTGTTCCAAAAACAACCGTGCCGGGCCACAGGTTTCCCTGTGGCCCGGCGTTTTTTATGCACAGCTGTCACGGCTCTCCAGTCCGCTGACCCGTATCCGGCCCTGGCGGAGCCGCTGGAAGGCCGTGACGGTGAGTACGCCGTCCCGCCAGCGGTAGCGGAGGCGGGAACTGCCGTGCTCCAGACAGCGTTCCAGAGCGGAACGGCAGTGCTGAAGGTATAAAAGGCGGTCGATGAGGACGCATTCCTGCTGCACCTCGCCGCCGTACTCGGGGCAGGGGAGGGAATCGCAGGAGGCAAGGCGTCCCACGGAACGGCTGAGCCGCTGGGCCTGGGCGGCGGCCTCCTGGCGAAGCTGCTCCCGCAGGACCTGCCGGGCGTAAACGGCGGAGGCGGCGGTTTGTGCGGTGCGGGTATTGGAAATAATCTGTTTCATAATGGAAGTCACCTTTCCTGAAAAATTTCTGTAAGCACACAAAAAAGGACGCAAGAATCCTGTGTGTTACAGTTCCTTGCATCCTTACATTCCATGTTTCAGGAAAGTGATCAAACGATTTTCGCGCAAATCAGATCGTTTTCACGATACCACACAAAAGCCGATTTGTCAAGGCTATTCCGCAAAAATTCATCCGTCTTTGTTTCGGGTCCATTCTTCCCGAACAGCTTCCCATGTCATCCGTCCGTCGGTATAGGAAACGTCCATTACCGGAACGCAGTATTCCGTATAATAAATGCAGTCGATTTTCCGTTTCCGGCTGTCATACAAAACGTATGGATACCGGAATTTTCTGCCGCAGGAGGCGTCGGGTTCCTCGAACTCCGCTTCCTCCACATATCCTTCCTGCAACAGCAAATTCCTCGCGCCTGTATACGAAAGCGACTTCAAAAAAGCGAGCGATAAAATTGCCATGCCGCCGCTCAATATTTTTTGACAAACTCCGAGACCAGGGCTCTGCATGTCTGCATCTGAATGCAGGCATAAAAGTCCTCCGTCACTTCTTTTCCCTGTCCCACGGTCATCGCGTTTTTGGCGTCTTCCTCCGTTTCCCAGAGAACAAAGTCCGTCCAGGTGTTTTCCTGGGCATAATGTTCCCAGGAAATAAACCCTTTTGCCTGGGAGATCACCTCATCATGCAGCCTCTGGGTTCGTTCGATAAACTGTTCCCTGCTCACATTTTTCCGGAGTTTATACGAAAAAATCCACGCCGTCTTTGCCATAAAACCGCCCCTTTCCAACGGATAATTTCTTAAATTCTACCATGGAAAATTCCGCAGCGCAAGATATTTTCACAAAATCTCCCGGATTGCGGGCTTTCCATGTACAGGGGGCGCGTTTGTTTTTCAGGCCGTGCCGTCGGTTTCATACTGGGCGAGAAGATACGTACTGTCCGGCCAGCGGTCCGCTTCCGGCCACCATACGAGATCATACTTGAGAATCACGGTATAATCCAGCCCGGCGGTTTCCGGCCCCCTTGGGAAGTGGAAAATACCAGCCTGCGGCGGCGTATCTTTCCGCATTTGAATTTCCTGCCGGAGAAACCATTTGTATTTGCTCACACCGCTCACCTCTCTGCCTGTTAAATCCTAGTTTTCCTATACAGTATGTATTATAGCACAATTCCCCCGCTCTCGAAAAGAGTCTTTTTTTGATTTAACGGGTAAATAAATTTCGGAAAAAAGGAGTTGCCGCAAGGGTTTTGCTGTGTTAAACTAATGGAGAACTTTCCGGGATAACCCGGCATAGGGGGAATTTTGAATGATGCAGACCATCCATCCTGAAACCTGGAAGCAGGACTTACCGGCCTTCCGGGAAAAAACGGCCGCTTTTTACGCCGGAGAATTGGACAAAGCCGCCTATAAAGGCTTTTCCGGCTTTTACGGCAGCTACGCCCAGCGGGACGGCAAATCCAGTATGCTCCGCCTGCGGATGCCCGCCGGACGCGTGACGCGGGAAAAGCTGGCCTTTGTCGCTAGAGCCATTCGGGAATACCATGCGCCCCGGGCGCATTTTACCACCTGTCAGACCATCCAGCTCCACGACCTGAACGGCGAGCAGGTCTGCGCCATTATGGAACAGGCCCTGAACGCGGGCATTGTCACCATGGGCGGCGGCGGCGATTTTCCCCGGAACGTGATGTGCTCTCCCCTCTCCGGCGTGGAACCGGGCGAATATTTTGACGTTCTGCCCTGGGCCGAGGCCGCCGGAGACTACCTGATGCATTTCATCAAGGCGGAGAAAATGCCCCGCAAATTAAAGGTGGGCTTTTCCAACTCCCCCAGCAACCTCACTCACGCCACTTACCGCGACCTGGGCTTCGCCGCCCGGCCCGACGGGAAATTCGACGTGTACAGCGCAGGCGGCCTTGGGGGGAATCCCCGCTTCGGTGTGAAAGTTGCGCAGGCCGTGGAACCGGCGAAAATTCTCTATTATATCAAGGCTATGTGGCTGACCTTCCGAGCCCACGGCAACTATGAAAACCGCGGCAAAGCCCGTACCCGCTATATGCAAGAGGCCTTGGGAGGCGCGGAAAATTACGTCAAGGCCTATAACGAAAAGCTGGCGGAGGTGTTTGCCTCCGGCGAAAATCTGGATATCTCCGGTCTGGAAGCCCCCGCGGACCTTGCGGGGGACGGTTCTTCGGTTTCCGGTCCCCGTGTCGTTGCGCAGAAGCAGCCGGGACGCTACGCCGTCGCGTGGCATCCTCTGGGCGGCCAGCCGAATCTGGAAATTCTCTGCGCCCTCAGCGACGCTCTGGCGGACATGGAGTCCGCGGAGCTGCGGCTCTCGCCGGACGAAACGGCTTATATCATCAACCTCACCGGAACCCAGGCCCAAAAAATCCTGGACCTGACGGCAAGCGACAGCGCCGGAAGCCTGTTTGAAACCTCCGTCAGCTGCATCGGCGGGGCCACCTGCCAGGTAGGCGTCCGGGACTCCCAAAAGCTGCTGGCGGACTGCGTGGCCGCTGTACAGGCCGCCGGGATTCCCGACGGCGCACTACCGCAAATGCACATTTCCGGCTGTCCGTCCTCCTGCGGCACCCACCAGACTGGCGTCATCGGCTTCCGAGGCGCGTCCAAGGCGGTGGACGGCAAGCCGCAGCCTGCTTTCACGCTCTACGTGGGCGGCAGCAGCCGCCAAGGCGAGGAGGCCATGGGCAGCGAGCTGGGAGTGATGCTGGAAAGCCGCATCCCGGCGTTTTTGGTGGAAGTCGGACAAGCCGCCGCCGGACAGGGCTACGCCGCCTGGCGCGCGTCCAATCCCGGCGAACTGGAGAAAATCGCCGCCAAATATCTTGCGTAACAAAAACGGCATGAAAAAGGACGGGTACTGTGTACCCGTCCTTTTTATACGCTGCCAGTTCTGCCGGAGACGCTTATTCGATTCCGTTCAGCTTTTTGAACAGATCTTCCGCATTTGCGTCCGTGACAATCCGGTCCGTGTCCTCCTCGGTGGAGGCAATCGCCACAATCCGGCCAAGAATTTCCAGGTGTTCGTCTCCCTTGGCGGCAATGCCGACCACCAGTTTCACCTTGTCGCCGTTCCAGTCGATGCCCTCGGGGTAGGTCATGACGACAATACCGGTGCGCTTGATGGTGGGTTTTACATCGTTGGTGCCGTGGGGAATGGCGACATGGTTCCCGATGGCGACGGAGAAGCTGGCTTCCCGGTCCAGCATACCCTGGATATAGCCCTCGTCCACATAGCCGCTCTCCACCATCCGCCGGCCGCAGGCTTTGATCGCTTCTTCCGGCGTTACAGGCTTGCAGCCAAGGACAATGTTCTTCTTCTCCAGCATCTCTCCGCTCTCTGCGGCGGGTGTTTCAACGGTTTGCACCTCCGCCGCCGGGGCGGGAGCCGGTTCTGCGCCGCCCTTGCGGCCTTCCACCATCTCCGTTACCAGCTTGTCGTACTCCGGCGCGCCCATGAAGTTCTTGATCGGGATAATCCGGGCCTGGGGCGCACGCTGGGCGGCCCGTCCAGACAGCTCGTGATGGGTTACGACTATCTGGCAGTCGCCGGGAATCTCGGAGACGGGGAAGTGGATGACTTCAATATCCGTAATTCCAGCGTCCTTGAGCTTGTTTCGCAGCATGGTTGCGCCCATGGCAGAGGAACCCATGCCCGCATCACAGGCAAAGACGATCTTCTTCACGTCCTTGGGAGCTACGGAAACACCGGCGGCCGCTGTGCCGGAAGCCGCCTGGCCCTTAGAGGCCGCTTTGCTGGCGGCAACCTGCTGCTGGGCTTCTTCCAGGCTGGCGTCCTTGCCGAACATCTTCAGCAAAAACACCGCGATCACAAAGCTCACCACCGCCGCGACGGCGATACCCGCAATGTTGGCGAAATAGCAGTCCTTGGGGGTCAGCATCATTTCCGCCAGGATGCTTCCGGGCGACGCGGGTCCCTTCAGTCCGCCGCCCAGAGCGGACAGGGTGAAGATGCCGCAGATGTTGCCGATCATCGGGGCCAGAATCACAATGGGATTCATCAGCACGTAGGGGAAATAAATCTCATGGATGCCGCCCACAAACTGGATAATGGCGGCGGCTCCTGCGGAAGAACGGGTCTCGCCCTTGCCCGCCACGCAGTAGGCCAGCAGAAGGCCCAGGCCGGGACCGGGGTTGGACTCGATCATGAACAAGATGGACTTACCGGCTTCCAGAGCCTGTTCGGTGCCAATCGGCGTGAAAATGCCATGGTTGATGGCGTTGTTGAGAAACAGCACCTTGGCGGGTTCTACCAGTACGGCGGTCAGGGGCAGAACGCCCAGCTCCACCAGGGCCTTGACGCCCTCGCCCAGCCAGTAGGTGAGGAAGACGCAGGCGGGACCGATGAAGAAAATGGCCAGGACCGCCAGAACGCCGCCGATGATGCCCACGGAGAAGTTGTTGACCACCATCTCGAAACCGGCGGGAATATGTCCCTCCATCTGCTTGTCAAACCGCTTGATGCACCAGCCGCCCAGGGGGCCGCAGATCATCGCGCCGATGAACATGGTACTCTCGGTGGAGGCAATCGCGCCCAGGGTGGCCAGCGCGCCGGCTACCGCGCCCTTTTGTCCGCCTACGGCCTTGCCGCCGGTGTAACCGATAAGGATGGGCAGCAGATAGGACAGCATCGGTCCCACCATGCTGGCGATGGTTTCATTGGGAAGCCAGCCGTCCGAAATAAACAGGGCGGCAATCAGGCCCCAGGCGATAAACGCGCCGATGTTGGGCATGACCATTCCGCTCAGGAAACGCCCGAATTTTTGCACGCGCTCTTTCAAAGGAAATCAGACCTTTCTATTCGGTTGTTATCATTGTGCCACAGAGGCCGTCAGGTAGCCCTCCACGCCGGTGGCGGTGGAGAGGCTCATGGCCTCGTCGGTGACGCTGGCCGCGTCGGTTCCCAGCCAGCGGCGGATGTTGGCCCGGGTGGCCAGGACCGCCGACGCGCTGACGGAGAATTCGTCCAGGCCCCAGGTCATGAGCAGGGGCAGCAGGCGGGGGTCCGCTGCGGCTTCGCCGCACATTCCTACGGGAATTTTCGCTTCTTTGGCCGCGGCGATGACGTTTCCGATGGACCGCAGCACGGCGGGCTGAAGGGGGGAATACAGCTTTTCCACCTTGGCGTTGCCCCGGTCCACCGCCATGGTGTATTGGGTCAGATCGTTGGTGCCGATGGAGAAGAAATCGCACTCCTTGGCAAGCAGGTCCGCAATCAGAGCGGCGGAGGGCGTCTCGATCATCGCGCCCAAGGCTATGTCCTTGTCATAGGGAACCTGGGCCTCCTCCAGCTCCTTCTTGCACTGCTCCAAAAGCTCCCGGGCGGCCCGCACCTCGTCCACGCAGGTCACGAGGGGGAGCATGATTTTGATGTTATGTCCTTCCGCTCCGGCCCGCAGCAGCGCACGGAGCTGAACCTTATACAGTTCCGGGCGGTCCAGACAATAGCGGATGGCGCGATAACCCAGAAACGGGTTTTCCTCTTTTTCCATGCCCAGATATTCAATGGCCTTGTCGCCGCCCACATCCAGCGTCCGGATAATCACTTCCTTCCCCTCCATGATCTGGGAAACGGCCTTATACGCCTCATACTGGACGGTTTCATCCGGCAGGCTGGTGCGGTTCATGAACAGGAATTCCGTGCGGAACAAACCGATTCCCTCCGCGCCGGATTTGGCGGCGGCCTTGGCGTCCTCTACGGAACCGATATTGGCATACAGGCTGTAGCGTTTTCCGTCGGCATCTACGGTGGGCTGGTCCCGGTAGACCTCCAGGGCGGCCCGCCGCTTCAAAAACGCCTCCTGACGGTCCAGGTACTCATTCCGGGTGCGTTCGTCGGGGTTCAGAATGGCAATGCCCTCGCTGCCGTCAACAATCAGCCCGTCGCCGTCCTTCACCGTCTCCATCACATTTCCCACGCTCAGCACGGCGGGCAGTTCCAGCGCGCGGGCCAGAATGGCCGAATGGCTCGTCTTTCCGCCCGAGGCGGTGAGAATGGCGGCCACATTCTCCTTTTTCAGCCCCACCGTCATGGAGGGCGTCAGGTCCTGGGCCACCAGCACGCTCCCGGCGGGCAATGCGGACAGGTCCACGCCTGCCGTACCCAGCAGAATCGACAGCAGGCGGCTCCGCACGTCACGCACGTCCGTCGCCCGCTGGCGCATGAGTTCGTCTTCCACAGCGGCGAACATATCGGCGTACATGGTGCAGATGGCATCCACCGCCGCCTCCGCGCAGGAGCCGTTGTCGATGGACTCCTGCATCTGGGAGAGCATAAAGGGGTCCGCCAGCATGGCAATCTGTCCGGTGAGAATTTCGGACTCCTTCTGCCCCACCTCCCTGCGGATATGCTCCGCCATGTGGGCGGTGCGCTCGTTAAACTGGCCGATGGCGTTTTGCAGCCGGGCTTTCTCCGTGTCCTTGCCGGAGTATGTGACGGCGGAATAATCCAGGCTTTCCTCCCGGATGCACACCGCCCGGCCCAGGCCCACGCCGTCGGACGCGGCAATTCCTCGCAGAATCATCCCGAACCTCCTCGTTACATATCGCCCAGGCCGGACTCCACCAGCTTCACAGCCGCCGCCAGGGCCTCCGCCTCCTGCTCGCCGCTGCACTGGATTTCAATTTCGCTGCCCTGCTTGATGCAGGAGGCCATGAGGTTCATGATGCTCTTGGCGTTGATGGTTTTGCCGTTGAAAAGAATGCTTACGTCGCTTTGATACTTGCCCATCTCCGTGACGAACAGCTGGGCGGGACGCATATGCAGTCCCTGGGGATTGATGACCTTTGTCGTTGCAGATACCATGATGATGCTTCCTTTCTGATGTTGAAATGTTTATCATTATGACTTTTCAATCATAAATCACGCAGTTAAACCACCGTTACGCTGGTGTAATCCAGGTATTCCCGGCCAAGGGGCCGGTCGGTGATGATGGACGCCTCCTCCACCGGGAAAACCACTGCCGCGCCGGAACGTCCGAACTTGCTGGAGTCCGCCAGCATATAGACCTGACGCGCCCGCTCGGCGGCCAGGGCCTTGAGGGCCGCGTCCTCCGGGTCGGACACGGTGAAGCCATGCTCCACAGTGACGCCGCTGGCCCCCAGAAACGCTTTTGTAAAATTGTACCGCCGCAGAGCGTCCATCGCCTGGGAGCCTACGGTGGCGGCGGTATCGCGCTTCAGCAATCCCCCCAGGACGTACACCCGAAGTCCCCGTTCCAGCAGCCAGAAGGCGCACTCCACGCTGTTGGTCACAAACAGGGCCTTGGTGGGCTTCAAATGTTCCGTCATCCGCATAACGGTGCTTCCACCGTCCAGAAAAACAATGTCTTCATTCTGAATGAGGCCGGCGGCATACTGGGCAATGCGCTCCTTTTCCGGGATGTGCTGGCTTCGCTTGACGGACATCTCCGGGTCCTCTGCCAGAAACTCCCCGTTCACCTGCACCGCGCCGCCGTGGACTTTGCTCAGCCGCCCCTGTTTTGCCAGGGCGTTCAGGTCCCGCCGGATGGTGGCCTCCGAGGCCCCCGTGAGCTGGCAGAGATCCGTTACGCTGGCCGCCCGGTGCGTTTCCAGTTCCTGCAAAATTACCTCTGCCCGTTGTTCTGCCAGCATTGCCATGGATCTCACCTCGTTTTGATTGTTTTTTATCGTTTTGTGCTTTCTGATTTTAGATTACCACCAAAAACAATCAAAGTCAATATTTTTCAATCATTTCCAATCACAAAAATCCCACCCCGTTTTTGTGCAATTTCACAGCCCGCCGGCGAATCGGAATTCTTTTTCTTCTGTCTTGTTTGGATAATTGCTGCGGCAATGGAAAAACCCGCCTTGAAGCAAGCGGGCAGCTGTGCTAAAATGGAAGAACATACGAAAGCCGGTGGTGGGAAAATGGAGCAATTTCATCTGACCTTAGATTATTATGGCGCACTTAATTTACACAAAGCATTGCTGGAAGCAAAGTTTCATCTGTCTCCAGACAACGAATTGGTTTCCGGAAGTCCTCTGATCGCGCGGATATACATACAGATCCGGGATTTTCTCCTCAAAAGCGAGGAATCCGAAGCATGGAAAGCATGGTTTCAGCTGAAAAACAGGCCCGATTATCGAGAGCGGGCAATCCTCCGAATGAGAAACTGCAAACGCTGGAACAAAGCGGCCTTTGACGAAAAGTCCGTCATTGCGGCGGCCTATTTGTCTCCGTTTCTCTATAATGAAGCCGAACGAAACGCGGTCATTCTGGAAGCTGACGGAGAACCGTACCGCCAACACCAAACGGGAGATCCAGGATAAGCCCCTTTTCTTTTGCCGCAGATTGTGTTATGCTAAAAAAAAATCAGCCATTCGTCCCAGAAGGAGGAACCGTCATGCCAGCATCTGCCGTGAACGAAGACCCCAGTCTGGTCCGCATCCGCGCAGCGGCGGCGCGGGGGGTCCTCTCCCACGCCCTGCTGATTACCGGCGGCGGCGACCGGCTCCATGTCGCCCGCTACGCCGCCGCCGCCATGCAGTGCGAGGGCAGCGGCCCTCCCTGCGGCGTCTGCGCCGCGTGCCGCAAGGTCCTGGAGGATATTCACCCGGACGTTTCCACCGTCCAGGACCCGCAGCACAAAAATATAGCCGTGGAAGTGGTGCGGGAGGTCCGGGCCGACGCATATATTCGTCCCAACGAGGGTCGGCGCAAGGTCTACCTTTTTCCCGACTGCGCCCTCCTGACGGAACAGGACCAAAACGTCCTCCTGAAGCTGGTGGAAGAAGGCCCGCCCTACGCCGCCTTCCTGTTCTGCGCCGAAAACCCGGCGGCAGTCCTGCAAACCCTCCGTTCCCGCTGCGTCGAATTAAAGCTGCATCCTGCCGGACCGGAAACCGCCACGGCCCCCGAAGACGCGGAAACCCTGTGCCGGGCGGCGGCGCGCCGGAAGGGCGCGGCGGCGGAAATCGCCGTCCGTCTGGAACGGCGGAAAATCAGCCGGGACGACCTGGCCGCGTTGCTGGACCGGTGCCGGGACGCCTTTTCTGCCGCGCTGCTGCTCCAATACGGACGGGAGCCAGAGGAAGCCAACCGGGAAATCGCGCCATTTTTAGCGAAGAGCTTGACAAATACGCAAATCATGCGCACAATAGAACTGCTGAAAAAGTACCGCGGCGAATGCGCCTACAACGTCGGCCCCGGCCATGTGCTGGGCGCGCTTGCCGCAGAATTGGAGTGTGAGCCTCTTTGACGGAAGTAATCAGCGTCCGTTTTCGGAACGGAAGCAAAAACTATTTTTTTGACCCCCAGGGCATCCAGGTGCGGATGGGCGAGCAGGTCATCGTCCAGACCGCCCAGGGCCTGGAACTGGCCATCTGCACCCAGGGAAACCATGAGGTTGAGGACGAAATCCTCGTCAAGCCTCTGAGCGCGGTGGTGCGGACGGCCAACGACAATGACCGCCGCATTTTGGAGTATAACCGCAAAAAAGAGCGGGAAGCCTTTGACATCTGCGAGCGGAAAATCGCGGAGCACGGCTTGATTATGAAGCTGGTGAACGTCTCCGCCGGTTTCGACAGCAACAAGATCGTATTTTATTTCACCGCGGACGGACGGGTGGATTTCCGGGAGCTGGTGCGGGATCTGGCTTCGGTTTTCCGGGCCAGAATCGAGCTGCGCCAGATCGGCGTACGGGACGAGGCCAAGATGATCGGCGGTTTGGGCATTTGCGGACGGCCTTTCTGCTGCTCCTCTTTCCTGGAAAGTTTTATGCCCGTCTCGATAAAAATGGCGAAAACCCAGAATCTCAGCCTGAACCCCACCAAAATCTCCGGCACCTGCGGGCGGCTGATGTGCTGTCTGAAATATGAGCAGAACGTCTACGAGGACGCCGCCAAGCGGATGCCTAAGATGGAATCCTTCGTCCAAACGCCCGACGGCCCCGGCAACGTCAAGGGCATCGACCTGCTGCGGGAGATGGTGAAGGTGAGCCTGGACAGCGCGCCGGAGGCCCTCAAGAGTTACCATAATTGTGAAATTCAGGTCCTGCGGAACGGCAAGGGCAGCCGGGACGGCATTGAGCTTCCCGACCGGCCCGCCCGGTTTGTGGAGGAACCCCAGGAGGAGGAACTGGTCCCGCCGGTCTTTTCCATTCCCTTCCATATGGATACGCCCCTTCCGCCGGAAAAAACGGCGGAGGAAAAGCCTTTCCACCACCGCCGCCGGACCAACAACCGCAAACCGCCCCGGCCCGCTGGAGGAAAGCCGCCCCGTTCCGGCAAGCCGCCGGTGAAGGGCGAGAGCCGGAACGGCGACAGCAAGCGGCGTCCGCCATACCGCGGAGGCCGCCGCTGGAACAAGGGCGAGCAGCCCAACAAGGGTTGAATGGGGGCGCAGTATGGGAAAATTTGACGGCGTTTTGCTGGCCAGCGATTTTGATAACACCCTGATTTATACAGAAGACGCGCTCCGTTCCGGCACGCCGGTGCCGCCCCTGCCGGAGCGGAACCGGACGGCCCTGGAATATTTTATGGCGGAGGGCGGACGGTTTGCCGTGGCCACAGGCCGGGCGTTGGCGGCGTTTTTGCACTACGCGGACGAGGTGCCGATGAACAGCCCCGGCGTGGTGTGCAACGGCGCGGCCATTTACGATTTCGCCAAAGGCGAATATCTGGAAGCCGCCCTTCTGGACGAGCGCGCCCGGGAACGGGGACAGGCCGTGCTGGATCGTTTCCCCGACGCAGCCATTGAGGCGTATCATATTGACAACGTGATTCATGCGGTACATCCCAACAAAATCACTTACCAGCACGAACAGATTACCAAGGTTTCCGTCGTGGAGCTGCCGTCTATGGCGGGCGTGCCGCTTCCGCTGGGAAAACTGCTTTACGAGGCCAAACATGAGACGCTGGAAAGCATTGTGGCATTTTTGCATGAGCAGGGCTGGGCGGCGGATTACGAGCTGATTTTCTCCGGCAAAACGCTGCTGGAAATGACCGCCAAAGGCGCGAACAAGGGCGGGATGGTCCGGCGTCTGGCGGCGCGGCTGGGCATCTCCATGGACCACGTCTACTGCGCCGGAGACGAGGCCAACGACATTTCCATGCTCGCCGCAGCGGCGGAGGGCTTCGCGCCCGAGAACTGTGTCCCGGCAGTGCGGGCCTGCGGCGCAACCATTGTCCGCCATGCCAAAGACGGAGCCATTGGGGACGTGATCGAGCGTTTGGACCGGAAATATGGAAACGGAATCTGACGGAAAATAGAGAGAGGCGGGCATGAAAAAATTTGACGAAAACTATATCTTGCTGAAAGACATGGTTGAGGACGGCTATTACCCCAAATTTCTCGTTGAAAAGGTAAAAGAACAGATTGTCCTGGTCATTCGCCTGCTGGAAGAAGGCGAAACCAATCCCGGCGTGATCCAGAGTAAGCTGGACGAAATGACCCTTGCCATCAACGATTTGCAGGATGTATTTTATGAGAACGACAGCGAGATTGAGACTGTGGCAAGGGACAGCATTGCGGTTACGGTCGAATATATTCTGGAGTGGTTCGAGATCGGCATTGATATCGAAACTGCACTTCAGGAGCGGGATTGGTAAACGTGCAGACACAATAACCGGCGTGGAAAAACCACGCCGGTTTCTTTATTTCAGATTTCAGGAATTTACCGCACCGCGTCTGGAAATGGCCGGACGGGTTTTTGTCCGCTCTCATGCTTCCCAATGATTTTTTCCATCCAAATCATATCGTACCAGCGGTCAAATTTATACCCGCATTGCCGGAACCGTCCCGCCGGAGAAAATCCCATATGGGCGTGAAACTCCGCGCTGTTCCGGGTCAGATATTCGTCTTCTTCCTCCGGATATCCGATACAGGCATAGAGATTCAAAACCCCCATTCCCGCCAGGGCGTTTTCCAGGGCCTCGTACAGCTTCCGGCCAAGTCCTCTCCCCTTTGCCTCCGGCGCAAGGTAAACCGTCAGCTCTGCCGACCAATCGTAAGCCTTCCGCCCGACAAACGGCCCCGCGTAGGCATAGCCCAGGATTCTGCCGTTTTCCACGGCGGCAAAATAGGGGTATTTTTGCCGCGTCCGGGCAATCCGCGCCCGAAATTCCTCCAGCGTTGGAACCTCGTACTCAAACGAAATCGCCGTGTGCCGGACATAGTGTTCGTAAACCTTCAAAAGCCCCGGCGCATCCTCCGCCGTAACCAGCCGGATTTCCAAAGCATCCATCTTTTTATCCCTCTTTCCCCAGCGCGGCGGCGTACAGCTCGTTTTTGCTCAGCCCTGTATGGGACGCGACTTCCTTTGCGGCGTCCTTCAGCCGCAGGCCCTCCTCCTGGAGCGCGAGCACCTGCGCCACCGCTTCTTCCAGCGTTACGGCGGGTTCCACCCGCTCCTCCGCGCCCGCCACGACAAGCACATATTCCCCCCGCGGGGCATGGTCCCCATAATACGCCGCAGCCTCTCCCAGCGTACAGCGTTGGGTCTCCTCGTGGAGCTTGGTCAGCTCCCGACAAAGGGCGATCCGCCGTTCCGGGCCGAAGGTCTCCGCCAGATCCGCCAGTGTGCCCCGCAGCTTGTGGGGGGCCTCGTGGAAAATCATCGTCCGGGTTTCGTTCCGGAGACTGTCCAGGTGTTCCCGGCGGTTCTTTTTGTTGACGGCAAGAAAGCCCTCAAAGGTAAAGCGTCCCGTAGGCAGACCGCTGACCGCCAGGGCGTTCACCGCCGCGCAGCAGCCCGGAACCGCCAGCACTTCCACCCCGTTTCCGGCGCACAGGCGGACCAGATCTTCCCCTGGGTCGGAGACGGCAGGGGTGCCCGCGTCCGTGACCAGCGCGCAGGATTCCCCGCCCAGCAGCCGCGCCAGAATGGACTGTCCGGCAGTGATGTGATTGTGTTCATGATAGCTGACCAGGGACTTTTTGATCTGGAAATGGTTCAGCAGCTTTAAGGACACCCGCGTATCCTCCGCCGCGATAAAATCTACTGTTTGCAGCGTCTCCACAGCTCTGGGGGAAAAGTCTCCCAGGTTTCCGATGGGCGTTGCAACCAGGTACAGCGTTCCGCTCATAGAGGGGCCTCCTGTCGAAAATAAATGCGTTCCAGCTCCGGCGACGGTTTCCCGTCCAAGGTTTGCAGAAACAAAGGCGGCTCGATGGTCAAGCCCGGCTTTCCGCCCCGCCGGGCCTCTAACAGCAGCAGCGACGGGGCCGCCTCCGGCGTCCGGCTCACAAACCGCAGACGCTTCGGCTCCCAGCCGGTTCCCCGCAGGGTGCAGAGCAGATCGGTAAGGCGTTCCGGCTTGTGGACAAGGCAGAACGCGCCGCCCCAGCGGACCAGCCGCGCCGCTGTGCGGCAAACGTCCGACAAAGTGCAGGCCGTCTCCGAACGGGCCGTGCGGCGGGCGGCGTCTGCGGCGGCGCAGCCGCTTTGCGGGGGATAATACGGCGGGTTGCAGACCGCCAGATCAAAGCTCCCGGCGGGCAGGGCGGTTTTCCGCAGGTCTTCCAGGCGAACGGTGAAACGGTCCTGCAAGCCGTTTTCCCGGACGGCTTCTTCCGCCAGCCGGACGGCCTCCGGCTGAATCTCAACGCCGGTTACAAACATCTCCGCTTCCCGCTGAAGCAGCAGAAGGCCCAGCAGGCCCGTTCCGCAGCCCAGGTCGCATAGGCGCAGGCCCGGTTTCAGCCGCGGCAGAGACGACAGCAAAAAGGTGTCCGTTCCCGGGCGAAACAGGCCCTCCGTCCAAACAAACCGGAACCCGCCGGGCTTGAGGTTCTCCCAGTGTTCCATCAGCGTTTTTGGATTCTTTTTGCCGTGCTGAACGAAACCAGGAACAAGCCAACCAGCATTCCCGCGCCATCCGTCCGGACAGCCCAATCCGGAAGCGGATACAGCGATCTGTGGACTCCCATAATCGCCACCGCCGCTGCCAGCAGTAAAAAGCCGAACCGCTGCAAATTCTTCATGTCAAACTGCTCCTCTGCCCATGATACAGGAAATTTTACAACAGAAACCGTTCTGTGTCAAATATCCAGGTGCGCGGGGATATTTCAGATACGGTGTTGCGGCAAACGGCATTTCATGGTAGAATGAGAAAAAAGGAACGAGGTGTGTTTCGATGTATCCAGATTATCCAGGTTATGGGTTCGGACCCACAGGAGGATTCTTCTCTGATTTCGGTATATTCGGCGTGGTCTTTGCCGTTTTTGTGGGATTGTTCGTCTGCGTTTTTGCCGTCTTCATCGTCCAGGGCCTGCGGCAGTGGAACCGGAATAACCATTCCCCCAAATTAACCGTCCCCGCTTCCGTTGTCGCCAAGCGCATGAAGGTCAGCGGCGGACACGGCGACACCTCTGCCTCCACCTGGTATTACGTCACCTTCCAAGTGGACAGCGGCGACCGGATGGAGCTTGCGGTAAGCGGCCGGGAGTACGGCCAGTTGTCCGAGGGGGACCGGGGCAGCCTCACCTTTCAGGGCACCCGCTATTTGAACTTCAAACGCGGCTAGTTCCGGAAAAACCAGACAAAAAACCCCGCTGGCGCAAAGCCGGCGGGGTTTTATGTATCCCGTTCTTATTCCTCGGGGACAATGGCGCCGTTCGGGCAGCTGTCGCAGCAAGAACCGCAGTCCAGGCAGGCAGCGGAGTCGATGACGTAAGCGTCATCGCCCTGGCTGATGGCGCCGGCGGGGCAAGCGTCCGCGCAGGAACCGCAGCTCACGCACGCAGAAGTAATCTTGTAAGCCATTCGGAAGCACCTCCATTTAATTTGTATCCCCATTGTAGCATAGAATTCAGAAAATGCAAGGGGGTTGTGAAACTTCTAACAGGAAAATTTTTATAAATTCGGAAAAATGGCCGCAAAACCAGTTTGTCGACGCTAACTGTTCACAATTTGTTTCCATATTCGTCAAAGAAAGTCAAACTTTGCCTCTTGACTTTTTTCTCCATCGTGATATACTGG
Organism: uncultured Oscillibacter sp.; assembly: GCA_910589315.1. Lineage (GTDB taxonomy): Bacteria > Bacillota > Clostridia > Oscillospirales > Oscillospiraceae > Oscillibacter. The sequence continues at coordinate 91,856 of CAJUTB010000007.1, forward strand.
CGTCAGACAAAAAGATCAAAGAAAGTCAAAGTCAAGAGAGGAGCGAAGCCCGTGGGAATTTCCGATTTGATTGCCAGCTTCCTGCAAGACTGCCTGGACGCCTCCGGCGACGGCGTGCTGGAAGTCCAGCGGAACGACCTGGCCCAGAGATTCAACTGTGTTCCCAGTCAGATTAACTATGTGATGTCCACGCGCTTTTCCCCCGAACGCGGCTATATTGTGGAGAGCCGCCGGGGCGGCAACGGGTATATTCGGATTACCCGCGTGCAGGTTGACCGTCAGACGCTGCTGATGCATGTGATCAATTCGTTGGGAGACGAAATTGATCTGCCTTCTGTCCGCGCCATTCTGGGCAACCTGAACCAAGCCGGTGCGCTGGACGGGGACCTTGCCCGGACGCTGCTGGCCGCCGTCGGTGACAAGGCCCTGGCCGCCGTCCCCCGGGACCTGCGGAACCGGGTTCGCGCCGGTATTCTGAAAAATGTTCTGATCCTGCAAGTGTAGTTCCTTTTTTCTCGAGAGAAAAAAGGAACCAAAAAAGAGCTTTATCTGTCCTTCGGGGCGCTTGTATCACCCAGTCCCACACGTCAGCCGTTGAATTTTATAGACAGCACTGGAGGAATTTATTATGAAATGTGAAAATTGTGGCAAGAATGAAGTGACCTTTATTTATCAGAGCAACATCAACGGGCAGTTTACCGAAAAGCATCTGTGCAGCGAATGCGCGGAAAAGCTGGGCCTTAGCCGGAAGGTTATGCGGTACACCGGAGGTCTGCTGCCGGGCCTTTTCAACGACGATCCCTTTGAGGAAATGCTCCCCGTCAACTCCATCATCGCCGCCTTCCGGCGCGCAAGCCGGATGCTGGAGGACCCCTTTGACGATCTGTTTGCAGGTATGCCCGCCCTGGGCACGCCGGAGGCCCTTCAGGAGCCGAAACAGGAACCCCTTTTGAACCAGGACGATGAAAACGAATTTGCCAAGTCCCGCCGTTTGAACGCCCTTCGCGTCGAGATGCAGCAGGCCGTCCAGCAGGAGAATTTTGAGCGCGCCGCGGAGCTGCGGGACCAGATTCGCGCCCTGGAAGCCGAAAACCAGTAATTCACACACATTTCCAAAGAAAGGAAGTTGAACACATATGAACGAACGCAAATTCAGCCCGAAAGCCGAGGAAGCCCTCCGTCTCAGCCAGGAGGCCGCCGGAGAGCTGGGACACGGCTATGTAGGCACCGAACACCTTCTGCTGGGCCTCATGCGCCAGGAAAACTGCATTGCTCATACGGTTCTCACCGAGGCAGGCCTGACGGACCACATGATCCTTTCCATTATCAAAAAGAGCATCGGCGCGGGACTTCCCGGCGGCAATCCCGCCCAGGGCCTCACGCCCCGCGCCCGCCGGGTGGTGGAAATTGCCATGGAGGACTCCATTCGCGGCAACTATAACTACGTCGGCACCGAACACCTTCTCGCCGGACTGCTCCGGGAGGGAAATAACATGGCGGTTCGGATTCTCCGAACCGCCGGCGTAGACGCCCGTCATCTCTATTCCGCCCTGATGAAGAAGCTCAACGACGCCCCCCGCGCCGGGCAGAACAAAGCCTCCGCGGTGAAGGAGGACTCCGGCAAGGGCGGGCAGAACAAAACCCTTCGGGAGTTCACCCGCGACCTCACCGCCGACGCCCGGGCCAATAAGCTGGACCCGGTGATTGGACGGGATACGGAAATCCAGCGCGTGATTCAGATTCTCTCCCGCCGGACGAAGAACAACCCCTGTTTGATTGGCGAACCCGGCGTGGGCAAGACCGCCATTGCGGAGGGATTGGCCCGGAAAATCGTGATGGGCGACGTGCCGGACGATCTTTTGGACAAGCGCATCCTCTCCCTGGACCTTAGCGGCATGGTAGCCGGAACCAAGTACCGGGGCGAATTTGAGGAGCGCATCAAAAAGGCGTTGGAGGAAGTCCGCCGGTCCGGGGACGTGATTTTGTTCATTGACGAGCTGCATACCATCGTCGGAGCTGGTTCGGCTGAGGGAGCCGTGGACGCCGCTAATATCATCAAGCCCGCGTTGGGCCGGGGCGAGATCCGCGTCATCGGCGCAACCACCCTCAACGAGTACCGGAAATATATCGAAAAAGACGCCGCCCTGGAACGCCGCTTCCAGCCCGTTCAGGTGGGCGAACCCAGCCCGGAAGCCTCTTTGGAAATCCTCAAGGGTCTCCGGCCCAAGTACGAATCCCACCACAAGCTCCAGGTGACGGACGAGGCTCTGGAAGCCGCCGTCAGCCTTTCCAGCCGCTATATCAGCGACCGTTTCCTGCCCGACAAGGCTATTGACCTTATGGACGAGGCCGCGTCCCGCGTCCGCATGGAGGAGGAGGAACTGTCCCCCGAGCTCAAGAGCCTGGAGGAAAAAGTCGCCGCGCTTTCCAAGGACAAGGAGTCCGCCATTGAACGCCAGGACTACGAAACCGCCGCCAAGCTCCGGGATATCGAAAAGGATTACCAGGAGCAAATTGAGATGGAACGGGACAAACGCCGCAAGAATGCCCGCCAGCACCGGCCTGTAACCGCGGAGGACATTGCTGCCGTGGTCTCCGGCTGGACCGGCATCCCCGTCACCCGGCTCACCGAGGACGAGGGCGCACGGCTCCTGCGGATGGAAGACATTCTCCACGAGCGCGTTGTGGGGCAGGACGAAGCCGTCCGGGCGGTGGCGCGGGCCATCCGGCGGGGCCGCGTCGGCCTGAAGGACCCCAAACGGCCGATTGGCTCCTTCCTGTTCCTGGGTCCCACCGGCGTGGGCAAGACCGAGCTTTGCAAATCTTTGGCAGAAGCCATGTTCGGCGACGAATCGGCCATGGTCCGGATTGATATGTCCGAGTATATGGAACGGCACACCGTCTCCCGCCTCATCGGTTCCCCACCGGGCTACGTCGGCCACGACGAGGGCGGCCAGCTCACCGAAAAAGTCCGCCGGAAGCCCTATTCCGTGATTCTCTTTGACGAGATCGAAAAGGCCCACGAGGACGTATGGAATATTCTGCTGCAAATTCTGGACGACGGCCGGATTACCGATTCCCAGGGCCGGACGGTGGATTTCAAAAACAGCGTGATCGTGATGACCAGCAACATCGGGGCCAAGAGCCTCACCACCGCCGGGACCCGCCTGGGCTTC
>CAJUTB010000008.1 GCA_910589315.1 uncultured Oscillibacter sp.
GCATCATCCGCTCCATCGGGTAATCCTTCGTATAGCCGTAGCCGCCGAACATCTGGACCGCCTTCGTCGTCACCCACATCGCGGTTTCAGACGCAAACAGCTTCGCCATCGCAGCTTCCTTTGTGCAGCGGATGCCCTGGGTTTTCATCGTCGCCGCCTGGTAGGTCAGCAGACGGGACGCCTCAATCTTCATCTGCATATCCGCAAACGTAAACTGGGTGTTCTGGAATTTGCTGATGGGCTTTCCAAACTGCACGCGGCCCTTGGTGTAGTTGATGGCTTCTTCCATTGCGCCCTCGGCAATGCCCAGGGACTGCGCGGCAATGCCAATACGGCCGCCGTCCAGAGTCTGCATGGCAATGCCGAAGCCCTTGCCTTCACGGCCCAGCAGGTTTTCTTTCGGGACAATGCAGTCCGTGAACACGAGTTCCGTGGTATGGACGCCATGGAGGCCCATTTTCTCCTCATGTTTGCCTACAGAGAAGCCGGGGAAGCTGCTTTCCACAATGAACGCGGAAATGCCCTTCGTGCCCTTTGCCGGGTCGGTGGAAGCGAACACCACAAATACGCCCGCCTCAGAACCGTTCGTAATAAAGCACTTCGCGCCGTTCAACACATAATGATCCCCGTCCAGCACGGCCACGGTCTGGGTCTTGGAGGCATCGGAACCGGCGTTTGGTTCCGTAATCGCAAAACCGCCCAGCACGCCGCCCTTTGTCAGCATCGGCAGGTATTTTTTCTTCTGCTCCTCGGTGCCGTGCACCAGAATCGGACCATAGCAGAGGCAGTGGCCCGCCACAATGTCGCTGGTAGAGGCGCACACCCGCGCCAGCTCCTCGGTGCAGATGGCGGAGGACAGATCGTCCGCGCCTGCGCCGCCATATTCCTTCGGCACGGTCATACCCATAACGCCCAGCTTGAATAACTTTTCCACGTTCTCACGGGGATACTCGCAGTTCCGGTCAATCTCCGCGGCGATGGGCTTTACTTCGTTCTCCGCAAAAGCCCGGATCATCTTACGGACCAGTTCCTGTTCCCGATTCAGCGTAAAATCCATAGTTCATCCTTCCTTTTCTCAAAAAATCAGCCAACCGGCTTGCTTATTCCTTGCCGGTATGTCCCACACCAGCGATGTGAGCGGCAAATTTCTTCTTTTCCTCCAGGCCGGAGAGCTTGGAGTACATCACCTTCTGCGCCTGGGGAGAACCCGCGCCGTGCATGGACTCCACCAACGCCGTACCGCCGGTCATGTTTTCCAGCAGGCGGCCTACCCGCATCCGGTCCTCGGTGGGCACGCCGTCCACGCCTTGCAGGTACTTTTCCACCCACTTGCCAATTTCGGGATTCTTCAAATCCGCCTCGGAGGGCATGGTGGCCATAATGCCGCCGCCGATGTCCTGGGCCAGACGGTCGATGTCGTAAATCAGCTTTGTGACATTGTGCTTGCCCACGTTGGCCAGGAGCCGGTCCACGAAATACGCGCCGGAGGGCGTCGGCTTGCCCATGCAGGACGCCGCCAGAGAACAGGCATACAGCGTTTCGGCCATATGAATCATCTCGTTCAGCTTGTCCTTGATGTGGCTGGCCTTGCCGGTGCCCTGGTAATCCGCCCAGAGAGCCGCCGCGCCAATGACCACGTCGCTCACGCCGCCCTTGCAGCCGCCGTAGTTGGAACGGTGATAGCAGGCGAACCGCTCCACCAACAGGCCGGAGAACTTGGTTTCGCCGCACATGAACACGTTTTCCCAGGGCACAAACACGTTATCCAGAACGGTCATGCACTCGCCGCCTACGATGCCGTAGTTGGCGTTGCCCTGGTCAATGCTGCCCTCGAATTTGCGCCCGTCGTTGGTCTGCCGGCCAAAGATATGGGTCACGCCGGGGGCGTCCACCGGAATGGCGCAGGAGATCGCATATTCGCCCTCGTTCTCCGCCATGCCCATGGTGGGCATAATCAGCATCCAGTGAGAGTTGACCATACCGGTCATGTGGGCCTTCGCGCCCCGGAGGACCACGCCGTCCTCCCGTTTCTCCACCACATGGACAAACAGGTCCGGGTCCTTCTGCTGGCTGGGACGCAGGGAGCGGTCGCCCTTCACGTCGGTCATGGCTCCGGCTACCATCAGGTCGTTGTCCTGAATATAGGTCAGGAACTTCTTGAAACGCTCATGATAATCGGTGCCCATGGCCTGATCAATTTCATAGGTTACGCCATAGGTGGCGTTCATGGCGTCGAAGCCCACGCAGCGTTGATAGCAGGTGCCGGTCTTCTGGGAGATCATCCGCAGCATCTGAATCTTTTTGATCAGATCGTCCGTGGACTGGTGAACATGGGTAAAGCGGTTGATCTTATGACCGGTCAGATGGGAAGTGGCGGTCATCAAACCGGCGCACTCGGGGTTGTTCGCCAGAGCATAGGTCATAGCGGCGGAATTCACATGGCCGCGGATAAAGGGGTGATCAATTACCTTTTCGCTTTCCAGCAGCTCGCCCATGACATAGACGCGGATTTTCCGTTCCCGCAGGCTGTCCTTGTATTCCTGTGCTGTTTTCATGCTGTCTGAATCCTCACTTTGTCGTTTTCTTGATGGCGGGGGCCTTGCGGTCCCCGCCGGATTGCTTTGTTTTTACTTCCGCTCGCTCATGCTGACGTAAGAATCATAACGCTCCTTCGCGCCCTGGGCGGCCTCCGCAAAGAGGACCTTGGCATCCTCGGGGAACTTCGCTTCCAGAGAGGCATACCGCCGCTCGGAACGGAGGAAGTCGATGAAATCGCTGCTGGGGGCTTTGGAATCCAGCGTAAACGGATTCTTGCCCTCGTCCTTCAGAGCGGGGTTGTAGCGGTACAGGTGCCAGTAACCGGCTTCCACCGCCCGCTTCATCTCCTGCTGGCAGTTGCTCATACCCTTGGGAATGCCATGGGCGGTGCAGGGCGCGTAGCAGATCACCACGGACGGGCCGGGATACGCCTCCGCCTCCCGGATGGCCTTGAGGGTCTGGTTGGGGTCCGCGCCCATGGCCACCTGAGCCACGTAGACATAGCCGTAGCTCATGAGCATCATGCCCAGGTCCTTTTTGCGGGTGCGCTTGCCCGCGGCGGCAAACTGCGCTACCGCGCCGGCATTGGTGGCCTTGGAGGACTGGCCGCCGGTGTTGGAATACACCTCGGTATCCAACACCAACATATTGATATCCATACCGGAGGCCAGGACGTGATCCAGGCCGCCGAAGCCGATGTCATAGGCCCAGCCGTCGCCGCCGAAGGCCCAGACGGATTTCTTGCTCAGGAATTCCTTGTTTTGCAGGATGAAGTCCACGGAAGCCTTGTCCTCGGCCTTTACGCCCGCAGTTTCCAGCGCGGCGAGAAGGGCGTCGGAGACCTGACGGGAAACCTCGGCGTTATCCTTGCCCTCCAGGTATTTTTCGCAGGCTTCCACCGCGACGCCCGCCTCTTTCAGCTGCTTTACGGCGTCGACCAGCTCGGTGTTTACCGTGTTGTGCGCCTGGAGGAAGCCGAAGGCAAACTCTGCGTTGTCCTCAAACAAGGACTGTTCCCACGGAGGACCGAAGCCCCGCTCGTCGGTGCAATAGGGAGTGGAGGGGAGCGAGCCGCCGTGGGCCGCCGTACAGCCGGAGGCGTTGCCAATATACATCCGGTCGCCAAAGAGCTGGGTGACAAGCTTGATGTAAGCCGTTTCGCCGCAGCCTGCGCAGGCGGGCGGGAACTCGTAATAAGGCTTTGCAAACTGGGAACCCTTGACGGTCTTGAAGTTGACCGCATCCTTCTTGACGGGTACGGTCTCAATGCCGTAGGTCCAGTTCTCCGCCTGGACGGCCTGGGTCTCGGCGGGTTTGAGGGTGAGGGCCGGGGTTTTGGCAATGCAGGCATTCACGCAGCAGCCGCAGCCCAGGCAGTCATAGGGCGAAACCTGAATACGGAAGCCGTATTTCTCCAGGCCGGGACCCTTGGTGGGAATCGTCTCGAAGCTCTCGGGAGCCGCTTTCTTTTCCTCCTCCGTCACCAGCACGGGACGGATGGCCGCATGGGGGCAGACATAAGCGCACTGATTGCACTGGATGCAGTTGGCGGCGTTCCACTCGGGAACTACAATCGCGTCGGCCCGCTTGTCATACTTGGACGTGCCGTTGAGCCACGTGCCGTCCACCGTTCCGTATTTCTGGAACGTGGAGACCGGCAGGGAGTCGCCCCGCATCTGGTCCAGGGGCTTGAAAATGTCGTGAATGAAATCGTGAATGCCGTCGTCGGTTTCTTCCACCGCAACATTTTTCCAGCTCTCGGGAATCTCCACTTTATGCAGCGCGCTGACGCCCTCATCCACAGCGGCGCAGTTCATATCAACCACTTTTTGTCCGGCCTTCACCAGATAGGTCTTTTCGATGGCGTCCTTCATCGCCGTAATAGCAACGTCCATGGGGATGATGTCCGCCAACTCAAAGAATGCGGATTGCAGCACGGAGTTTGTCCGGTTGCCCAGGCCCAGGCGCATAGCGATTTCAGAGGCGTTGATTGTGTAGAACTTCGCGCCCTTGTCCGCCAGGCCCCTTTTCAGACGGGCCGGAAGGTGCCGGTCCAGTTCTTCTTCACTCCACTGACAGTTCAGCAGGAACGTGCCGCCCGCTTTCAGGTCTGCCGCCACGTTGAACTTTTCCAGATACGCCGCGTTATGTACCGCCACGAAGTCCGCGGACTGCACCAGATACGTCGCGTGAATCGGGTTGTCGCTGAAGCGCAGGTGCGACTGCGTAACGCCGCCGGACTTCTTCGCGTCGTACACGAAATACGCCTGGGCGTATTTTTCGGTCAGATCGCCCACGATCTTCACCGAGTTCTTGTTCGCGCCAACGGTGCCGTCGCCGCCGGTGCCCCAGAGCTTGCAGGAAATCTCGCCGTCCTTGGGGACGTGAATTTCCTTGCAGGGCAGAGAGGTGAAGGTCACGTCGTCCTCAATGCCGATGGTGAATCCGTTCTTGGGCTGATCCTTATCGAGGTTGTCAAACACGGCGGCAATCTGGCTGGGGGTGGTGTCCTTGCCCGCCAGACCGAAGCGTCCGCCAACAATGGCGTCAAACTTCCGGTCGGAGCCGGTGAGCACAGCCTTGACATCCAGATACAGCGGCTCGCCCACGGAACCGGATTCCTTCGTCCGGTCCAGAACGGCAACTTTCGTCACCGTCTCCGGCAGCACGGACAGGAAATGCTTGGCGGAGAAGGGGCGGAACAGGTGGACGGAGATCATGCCGACCTTCCGGCCCTGGCTGTTCAGGAAGTCCACGGTCTCCCGCATGGTCTCCGTGCCGGAACCCATGGCGACGGCCACTTCCGTGGCGTCGGGCGCGCCGTAGTAATCGTAGAGCTTGTAATTCCGGCCCGTGAGCTTGTTGATCTCGTCCATGTAGTGCTGCACGATGTCGGGAATGGCCTCATAATGGGAGTTGCCCGCCTCGCGGCCCTGGAAGAATGTCTCGCTGCTGGCGGTAGTGCCGCGGACGTGAGGATGTTCCGGGTTCAAGCTGTGCTTACGGAAGGCGTTCACCTGGTCCATGTCCACCAGCGGCCGCAGGTCCTCATATTCCAGCGCGTCGATCTTCTGGACCTCGTGGGAGGTGCGGAAGCCGTCGAAGAAGTGCATGAAGGGGTGACGGGCCTTGATAGCCGCCAGATGCGCCACCGCGCCCAGGTCCATAGCCTCCTGGGGGCAGGCGGAAGCCAGCATGGCAAAGCCGATGGAACGGCAGGTCATCACGTCGGAATGGTCGCCGAAGATGGACCACATATTCTGGGCCACCGTCCGGGCGGAGACGTGGAACACTGCGGGGAGAAATTCGCCCGCCATGCGGAACATGGGGGGGATCATCAGAAGAAGGCCCTGAGCGGCGGTGTAGGTGGTGGTCAGCGCGCCGGCCTGGAGGGAGCCGTGGCAGGTGCCGGCCGCACCGGCCTCAGACTGCATTTCAATCACCTTCACCGGCTGGCCGAACAGGTTCTTCCGTCCCTGGGAAGCCCACTCGTCCACCGCTTCCGCCATTTGAGAAGAAGGGGTAATCGGATAAATGGCCGCGACTTCTGTAAAGGCATAAGAGGCATACGCCGCGGCGGTATTGCCATCCATGACTGCTTTATGTCCCATTTTTGATCTGATCCTCGATTCTTGTCTGATTTCGGTTTTTACGCCCCGTCCGGCGGTGCGGCGCAGACCATCCCTCCCCCTGCGCACAGAATCACGCGGGAATTTGGAATTTTCCGCAGCTTGCACTTTCTTAAATATAGCTTTTTTACCTGGCAGGGTCGATAACCTTTATCGCGTTCTTCATTGCAAATGCCGACAGCATTGCAGAAAGGGCCGTTTCGCAAAAAACGCAAAATAATGGATGCCGTTTTTCGGCATTTCGGACGAATCCAGACGAATTTTTCCGCGTTTTTACACCGATTTCACCAGGAATACCCGTATTGTACCGGAAATCCAAGGGCTTTGTGAATGTTGTTTTTTGATTTTTAATTTTATTTTTCTGACTTTTTTCATCCTTTCAAACTGTTGGAAAAGGCCCCGCCGGATGCTGCAAAATTCAGAGTTTTTGAATCTTTTTGCAGATAATATCACCCTTTTTTGTAAAATTTGTTAAAATATCCTCCGAAATGTTCCGGAATTGACTCCAGGCCGTCAAAACCGGCATAAGCGGTTTGCAGGGAGATTTCAAATGTCGTTTTTCCCCAGTTCCAAGGGACCGGTAAATAAATGAAACGGCCGCAGAAAATCAAAAAATGAAAAGAAAAAGTCAGAAAACAATATCAAATTCATTGTGCAAAACCCACAATACAAATCTTCATTCGACAGAATTCTAACATAGAAAATGGTAAAAAACATGGCAAATCCCTTGAAAACATAGAAAAAATACGGGATTTCTGCCTTTGTGCAAAACAGACAAAAACAGCTGGTCCAAAAGGTCGGCATTTGAGATTAAAATACACATTTTCAATAAGCGGATAGTTCTTGAAAAGTTCATATATTGTGATAAAATACAATATCGTAGAGGTCGTTCAGACATCTGGGCCTTTCCGGTCCACGCGAGACGAAATCGTTTGCGCGAAATCTGGAAGAAAGGGGGACGGCGCATCTGTCTACGAAACGGCTGCGGGTTCGGGAACCCCGTGCCGTCCGGATCGCCCTGGGGCGGACAATTCATCCCTTATTTTTGTTTTAGGAGGTTTTGCTTTTATGACGCAATTCATTCTTGCAATCATCATTTCCATTGCGATTCTGATTTTCTTCATCGTAAAGCTCAACGTACATCCGGTCATCTCCCTGTTTGTTGCCGGCGTGATCGCAGGCACCATCCTCGGCAATCCCCTCACCGCAACCGTCGGCTCGATTGCCAGCGGCTTCGGCGGCACGCTGACCAGCATCGGAATGACCATTATCTTCGGCTCGATCATCGCCTGCTCCATCCGGGACTCCGGCGCGGCGAAGTCGATGGTCAACTTCTTTATCTCCCTGTTCCGGGGCAAAAACCTGGAACTGGCCACCGGTCTTGCCGCTTTCATCATGTCCATCCCCGTGTTTGGCGATGTGACTATGGTTCTGATCAGCCCCCTGTGCGCCATGATCTCCAAGCGGCAGAACCGTCCTATGGGCCTGATGGCTTCCATGACCATCCTGCCCCTGAACCTGACCCACTCCATGGTACCCCCCACCCCCGGCATCCTGGCCGTTTCCCTGTTGCTGGGCGCGGACCTGGGCATGGTCATTCTCTGGGGTATCGTGTGCTCTCTGGCCGCTTACATCCTTACTTGGGCGCTGATGCGCGGCTGGGCTGCCAAGGACTACTATCCCCCGAAGCCCACTTACGTGGAAGGCGTGGAAGAAGCCAAGGGCAACGACTATCGTGATCTTCTGATCAAGGAAGACGGCCTGCCCAACGTTCTGGCCGCCATGTCCCCCATTCTGCTCCCCGTCATCCTCATTGCCGCGGCTTCCTTTGCGGACATGGCCCTGGAAGAGGGCAACTCCGTCCGTACCTTCCTGGACACCATCGGCAACCGGAACATTGCTCTGTTCCTGGGCGTCTGCTGCGGCTGGCTGCTGGCTTTCACGCATAAAGACAAGGCTCTGGCCTCCTACAACAAGACCTCCGGCAAGAACGAGACCAGCCTGAGCAAGATGCTGTTTAACGGCTGGGTTGGCGAGGCTCTGGAAGTCGCGCTGGCTCCCCTGATCATCACCGGCTTCGGCGGCGGCTTTGCTCAGATCATCAAAGAGGCTCCCGCCGCTGCGGAACTGGGCGAAGTGGTTGTCAAGTTCGGCATCCCCGGTCTGCTGGTTCCGTTTGTCATCGGCGCCGCGATGGAATGCGCAGTCGGTTCCCGTACCACGGCCGGCATGACCGCCGCTGGTCTCTGCCTGCCCATGCTGGGTTCCTTGGGCATCACTCCCGTCGCCTGTGCCGTCATGATTGGCGCGGGCACCATGATTGTCTCTCACGTCAACGACTCCGGCTGGTGGGTTTCTATGTCCATGTTCAATATGGATACCAACCGCACCTTCAAGTATAACACCCTCGTGGGCGGCGTTGCCGGTCTGTTTGCCGGTATCATCGGCGCAATCCTCATCATAGCCGGCATCATGTAAGACGATCATTCCGCATAATCCCTTCCTGTATTGGCCTCTTACGAAAGAAAACACATCAGGACCGCCGCTGCCTTCAGAACTGGCGGCGGCGGTCCCTTTGCCCCGGACAGCGGCTTCGCGCCGCAGAAAAAAGAAAAACAAACGGACGGTTTTTTCAAAGAAACCGGCCGCACAACATTCAAAAACGATTTGGAGGAGATTTTACTATGGAACAAAGAAGCAAAAAGGAACGGCGTTTCTGGGCGCAGTTCGACGCCCTGGAGCTTGGCACGGGCTGGGATGAATCCGACATCACCAAGCCCCAGATCATGGTGGAAAGCGTTTACGGCGACTCCCACCCCGGCAGTTATCATCTGAATCAGATGGTGGAGCAGGCGGTATACGGCGTTTATGAAAAGGGCGGCAAGCCGGCCAAGTATTATGCGACCGACATCTGCGACGGCTGCGCCCAAGGTCACGACGGTATGAATTTCGTCCTGGCTTCTCGGGAAGCCATCGCCGACATGGTGGAAATTCACGCTTGCGCCGTGCCCTGGGACGGCATGATTCTCGCTTCCAGCTGCGACAAGTCCATTCCCGCCCACCTCAAGGCGGCGGCCCGTCTGGATATTCCGACCATTTTCATGCCCGGCGGCTCCATGCGGCCCGGTCCCAACATGACCACTTCCATCGTCGCGGGCGATATCTCCCTGCGGGAGAAGCGCGACGGCGCGATTACGCCCCAGGAAGTCCGGGATTACAAGCTGACCGGCTGCCCGTCTGTGGGAGCCTGCACCTTCCTGGGCACCGCTTCCACCATGCAGTGTCTGGCGGAAGCTCTGGGTCTGGCTCTGCCCGGCTCCGCGCTGGTGCCCGCCACCATGCGGGACCTGCTGCAATACTCCCGCGACGCAGGCCGCCAGATTATGGCCCTGGCGGAAAAGGGACTCAAGCCCAGCCAGATCATGACGCCTGCCGCCTTCCGTAACGCCATCATTGTGCACAGCGCGATTGGCGGTTCCACGAATGCTACCCTGCATATTCCCTCGATCGCACGGGAAATGGGCTATGAACTGCCTATTGAGCTGTTTGACGAGATCAACCACCAGATTCCCCATATCGGCAACGTATATCCCTCTGGTACGCAGCTGACCGAATCCTTCTGGTTTGCGGGCGGCGTGCCTATGATTCAATGGATGCTTCGAGACATGCTGGATCTGGATGTGATGACCGTCACTGGGAAGACTCTGGGCGAAAACCTGGAGGATCTCCACAAGTCCAACTGGTTCGAGCGCAACCTCGGCTATCTGGCCAACTATGGCCTGAAGCGGGACGACGTGATTTTCCCGGTGGAAAAGGCCCACGAAAAGGGTTCCGTGGCCATTTTGAAGGGCAACATCGCGCCCGAGGGCAGCGTGGTGAAATACGCCGCCTGCGCGGAGAACCAGCGCGAGGTGGTCAACGCCGTTGCCCGCGTGTTCAACTGCGAGGAAGACGCTTATGACGCCGTTGCCAAGAAGCTCATCAATCCCAATGAAGTGATTATCGTTCGTTACGAGGGTCCCCGCGGCTGCGGTATGCCCGAAATGGTCGCTACGACGGAGGCCATTTGCTGCGACGAGCGGATTAACGGTTCGGTTGCTCTGATCACTGACGGCCGTTTCTCCGGCGCAACCCGCGGCGCGGCGATTGGACACGTCAGCCCCGAGGCCGCTGCGGGCGGACCGATTGCCTTTGTTGAGGAAGGCGACCTGATTTCTTACAGCGTGGAAAAACGCACCCTCAATCTGACCGGCCTTCACGGCAAGCCCTGCACCCCTGAGGAAGCCGCCGCCGCTCTTGCCGAACGCGCCAAGAAGGGCATTATCCCCCGCGAGCCGCGTAAGGGCTTCTACCGTATTTATACCGAGAACGCAAACTCTGCCATGCAGGGCGGCGGCTTGGAGAAATAAAGAAAGGAATACTTTATGAAAGCAGCTTACTTAGCCCCCGCAATTACCTTGTTTAACGAGGACGGCACTCTGGACCTTGCCAGTCAGGAGCGTTTATATAACAATCTGATTGAAAACGGCATTGACGGAATTCTGGTGGAAGGCAGCTCCAGCGAATTTTTCGCCATGAACATGGACGAACGCCGGGAAATGGCAAAATTCGCCATCGAAAAGGTCAACCACCGGGTAAAGTTAATCATTGGCACGTCGAATATGGTAGCCAGTGAAATCAGCGAGTTCTCTAACTTCTGTCTGGACGCCGGTGCGGATGCGGTCATGATTCTGCCGCCCTATTACTTCCATTTTGGACCGGAGGCGCTGCTGCAATATTACGACCGGCTGGCAAAGGAAATCCACGGGCCTATTTATATCTACAATTTCCCGGACAATACCGGTTACAGCATTCCGGTGGAAACCGTTTTGCAGCTGGTTTTGATGCATCCGAATATCGTGGGACTGAAGGACACAATTCCGGGTGTGGACCACACGCGGGAACTGATTAAAGTTGTCAAGAGCCGGGTTCCGTCCTTTGAGATTTACTCTGGGTTTGACGACAACTTTGCCCGGAACGTACTTTCCGGCGGCGACGGCTGCATAGCGGCTTTGAGCAATCTGGCTCCCGAGCTGACTTCGGCCTGGGTGAAGGCATTCCGTGAGAATGATCTGGAAGGCATTGCCCTGGGTCAACAGCGCATTGACCGTTTGATGGATCTATATCGGATTCGGGAGCCGTTCCTGCCAGTGCTGAAGGAAGCTATCAAGCTGCGCGGAATTGTTACGTCCAGCGCGAGCACGTTCCCCATGCCCAATGCGACGATTGAGGACGACGCCCGCATTTTGGAACTTTTGGCAAAAGAAAATTTGCGGTAAGTTTCTTTCCCGTAGGGAAAGGGAATGGACGCGTATGGAAAAGCGGCTGTGCTACTTTGTAACACAGCCGCTTTTATATTTACATAAAGATGATTTTCCAGGCGCACCAGACCAGGAGGAGGGCCATAACGGCGTTTATGACGGTGTTAAACCGCTTGTAGAGCGGGAACAGCATAGAGCCAAGCGTAGCCCAGATGAGGTTTCCGGTGGCGGCACAGCCCGCCATGATGACCGCAAAGGCAAGGATGGAGGGGACATGGAAGCCATGGGGGAGGATGTAGCCGGAATATGCTGCAATTCCGAGGCTCATGATTTTGACGTTGAGGAATTGCAGAAGAAATCCGTTGATGTACGTCAGGGGTTTTGTTTCGCCGCCGCTGGAATCTCCGACCTTGCGGACCAGGGTTTTATAGGCGAGGTAGAGGATGTAGGCCGCGCCGACGTATTTGGCGTAGGGAACGATCTGGGGGACTAATTCTCCAAGGACGGCGCAGCCGAAGCCGCAGATCAGCATAATGGAGAGGAGGCCGCTCCAGATGCCGTAGATGAGCGGCAGGCACCGCCGGAAGCCGAATTTACTGGTACTGCTTAACAGGAGGATGTTATTGGGTCCAGGCGAAAAGGTAGTGGCGCAGGCGTAAGCGGCGAGTTCCAAATAGATGGACACTGGCATGGTGATTCCTTCTTCCTTCGGAATTGTTTGGGACTTTACACCGCTAAATACTAGCACATCCTCTATTCAGCGTCAAGAGAAATATCTTTTTCATTGCTTTCCAGCAGTGGGGGGGACGCGCCTTGCGGCGCGGGCGCGAAATTGCTATTTGCAATAGCTGGTCCAAAATAGAACCCCCCATTTTCTTTTCTCTGGCAAGAGAAAAGAAAACGGGCCGTTCACGGTCCAAAAGAAAAGAGCGTTTGTGAGGACTGGTGGAAGACTTTAGACGGGTGGACCCTAAACGAGAAGTCCAATTCGACTTGTCTCTGCGCCGAACCCCGCTGCCGCTGCTGCGGTGCTTGGGGTGGGCCTCTGCACCCGCTCGTTTTTTTCAACCGCCATAATTGCCAAAATTAGTTATCTAAAAAAACAGCGTCTGTCAAATTGACAGACGCTGTTTCTAACTCAAACTTTCTCTGCTAAAACCAACAGCAAAAACACAAATGTGATCAAAAGTGCCAGAGAAAACATCAAAAATCCTGCGTTGATCCGTCCACTGGCTCCTGCCGTTGTCTGTGACTCCGGTGCTAACCGCGCCTTTCGCAGTGCGCCTACAACCGGCTTATAAAGAAGCAGAGTCAACGCCATATTCAATCCGCCCTTAACCAGATTAAACGGCAGAAACAGCGTCGGAAGCATCGCCGCTACTACAGGACGTTCCACTTCCATATAAATCGGCGTAATCAAATAGTTCCACAGCAGCATTACCCCAACCAATGTCACGACACCCACAGACAACCCAATTACCGCACCCTTCCGCGTATGTACTTTCCGATATACAAACGCCGCCGGACACGCAAACGCACAAGCCGCCAGCGCATTCATAATACAGCCCATAATTCCGGTATCACTTACCGTAAACAGCTCGATCAACGCAACAACAATCGAGACCGCCGCCGCTGAAACCGGTCCAAACAAAAAACCACAAATTGCTACGACAACGCTCTTAATCTCCATTTGCAAAAACATCACTTGCGGCAGTATCTTGCTCAAAAGCATTGCCAAATAAGTCAGTGCCGTCAGCATGGCCAGGGAAGACAATTTTCGGACATCCAGTTTCGACCGTGAGACAGGAATTACATTTGCATCCAATTGAGACATAGAAAAACACTCCTTCACAAACTTGAAACACCCTCAATTCTTTGACTTCTCCAAGGTGATCAAGCAGCAAAGAAGCGCGCAAAAACACGCCGTTCCCGCCGTATTCATCTTCTTCCATCCAGACTGTAACTGTTGGTCCCGGAGTCGCACCGGGTCAGCGGATGCAAACGCATCCGGTCGCGGACTATACCGCCAGTGGGGAATTTCACCCCGCCCTGAAGACAAAGTATGCAGTTGTTTCTGTTCCTAGTATAAGCGATTGCTGTGGAAAATGCAACCCCTTTTTATCTACAGCTCTCAAAAATTATCATAACCTTTTCCTCTTTTCCATCTTGTGAAATGAAACGGGAACAATATCCCCTTACATTGCGAATCAAACAATAATTGAAAACAAATATATTCTAATTATATTTAATATAGTATTGCCTACACTTTCTTTTTTTGTTATAATTATGAAGACATACTATGCAAATTTATAAAGAGAGAGGTGCTTCCGCTTGAATTCCGTAACCGATATCTGGGAAAACGTCCTCCGGCAGCTTCGGGGGACTCTCTCCGAAACCACCATCTCCACCTGGTTCGACGAATTGTCTATTGTCAATATCCGGGGAAACACCTGCTTTCTCCACTGTCCCAACGACTTCAAAAAGGGATACATTGAATCCCTCTTTCTCAGCAACATCAAAAACTCTCTCCATGACATTTTCTCCATGGATTTCGAGGTCAAAATTCTCGACGACGACGGCCTGATTGAATTTCAGGGCGGCACTGCGCCCCAGCGGCAGTCTGACCGGTTCACGTCCGCCGAATTTACCTTCGAGACCTTTGTAGTCGGCCCCTCCAACAAGCTTGCCCACGCCGCTTCTATGGCCGTTGCGGAGCATCCCGCCCAGAATTACAACCCCCTTCTGATCTACGGCGATTCCGGGCTAGGCAAAACCCATCTTCTGAACGCAATTGCCAACGTTATCCGAAGAAACGATCCAAAAGCAAAAATTGTTTACGTCAAAGGTGACGATTTCATCAACGAATTCATTGAACTGATTCGCGCCGGGCGCGGCAGCGAATTTCGCGCCAAATACCGGCAGGCGGACCTTCTTCTGGTGGACGACGTGCAGTTTGTGGCCGGCAAAGATCAGGTGCAAAACGAGTTTTTCCATACGTTCAACACCCTTTACGAATCCGGACGGCAGATCGTCCTGACCTCCGACCGGCCCCCGTCTGAGATGACGCTCCTGGACGACCGCCTTCGGACCCGTTTCGAATGGGGTCTTCTGGCAGACGTAAAACCGCCGGATTTTGAAACCCGTCTTGCCATCGTCAAGAATAAAGCGGCCCTGCTGGGTATGGAACTGCCGGACAAAATTGCAGTTTATGTTGCCCAGAACGTCACGGCCAACGTCCGCCAGCTGGAGGGTACGATCAACAAAATTCTTGCTTACAAGGACCTGCTTGGAAATGAAACAGACGAAGAAGTAGTCACTCGCGCCATGAAGGACATCCTGAAGGACAGCAACGAATACATTCCAACGCCGGAATCGATTCTTTCCTATGTCAGCCGTTATTATAATGTAGACGAATCCGTAGTCCGGGGCCAGCAGCGCAACCGTGACGCCGTGACTGCCCGGCAGATCGCTATGTATCTGATTCGGAGCATGACCAGCCTTTCTCAAGAGAATATCGGCCGCTATTTTGACAACCGCGACCATGCCACCGTTGCGTATTCTCTTACCCAGGTAGAGAAGAAAATGAAAAAAGACTCGGCCTTTGCCGAGGTTGTAAAAGAGCTGAAAACCAATATCAATTCCCGACACTGATCTTTCTTTTTCCACAATCCATAGCGGAAAAAGAAAAACACAGTGTTAAAAAAATTCTCTCCGCCAAAGAACGCGGAAAAACTACCAATTTCTCCACAACCTGCCGTGGAGGCGCAAAACCTTGCAAATACGCTCTTTTTTCTTTTTTTCAACATCTTTTTGCTCTACGTCTACTTTTTCTAAAAACAATTATTCATTTTATATTTTTAGAAAAACAGACCCTGTCCGTCTCTCACGGACACTTCTTTGAACAAGCCTTTCTTGATTACAGAGCGTATACCGTTTCATACCTTAAAATCTACGCCGCGCCGCCGCCTGGTGAAGCGCGAAGACGACGGAGGTTCTCTTGAATGAAATTTACCTGTGAAAAAGTTTTGCTGCAAAATGCAATTTCTACCGCTGGCCGCGCAGTAGCGCAGAAGAGCTCCATTCCCGCCCTGGAGGGAATCCTGATCCGCGCATCCGGACAGGAACTCATATTCTCCGGCTACAATATGCAGACCGGCATCCGGACCCGGCTTTCCGCAAACGTTGTGGAAGAAGGCGAAATCGTTGTCAGTTCCCGGCTGTTCAGTGAGATTATCCGAAAAATGCCGGATGATGTGGTAACGTTCTTTGTAAGTGAGCGCATGACGGTTCACCTGAGCTGCGGTGCGGCGGATTTTGAGATCTCGGGACTCTCTGCGGCGGAATATCCGGATCTGCCGGAGGTGGAGGACGAATATTCCATCCGGATGGACCGGAAGATCCTGAAAGAGATGATTGAAGAAGTGGCTTTCGCCGTTTCGACAAACGAGAGCCGCCCGATTCATACGGGAGCTTTGTTTGAGGTTGCAGACAATTCTCTGACAATGGCGGCTGTAGACGGTTTTCGTCTGGCTGTCCGGCGGGAACCGCTGGAGAAGGTAGAGGGCGGCGAATTCTTCTTTGTAGCCCCTGGACAGGCGTTGAATGAAGTAAAAGGCATTTGCGGAGAGAGCAAAGCAAGCGGCGATGAGGAAACCTCTGCGTCTGTCACGCTGGGCAAACGGCATATCCTGTTTGCGGTTGGAAACACGGAATTGATCTGCCGCCGTTTGGAAGGAGAATTTTTGGACTACCGGAACGCAATCCCAAAGAATAACCCAATTTCCGTGACCGTGGAGACCAAAGACCTGATCGGAAGCATCGACCGGGTTTCGGTCATGATTTCTGAGAAGCTGAAAAGTCCCGTCCGGTGTGTGTTCGACCATGATAAGATACTGTTGTCCGCTAAAACGGCGACAGGCGACGCGAAGGACATATGTTCGATGACTGGAGACGGCGGCGGGCTGGAAATCGGCTTTAACAACCGCTATTTGATGGAAGCTCTACGGTATGCGCCGACGGACAAAGTGCGGATTGAATTGAATACCAGCGTATCGCCCGCGCTGATTCTGCCGGTGGAGGACGACGGAAGATTTTTGTATATGGTTCTTCCGGTTCGTCTGAAGGCAAATTAAATGGTTTTTCCCGGGAAAAGTTTTGATTTTGGTGAAAAAAGGAAATGCTTATGGTAGGAAAAGAGATTCCAATTCACACGGAATTCATTAAGCTGCAAGACCTGCTGAAATATGCCAACGCCGTGGAGAGCGGCGGTGCGGCAAAGGAGCATATCCAAGCTGGAGAAGTAGCGGTCAACGGCGAGGTTTGTACGCAGCGGGGAAAAAAGCTGCGCCCCGGCGATCAGGTGACGTTCAACGGCGCGGCCTATACGGTGTCCTATGCAGGTTGACCGCTTGGAGTTGGAAGGCTTTCGGAACTATGAACGGCAAACGGTGGCGTTTGATTCCAAGTGCAACGTGATCTGGGGCGAAAATGCCCAGGGAAAGACAAACCTTCTGGAAGCCATTGTCTATCTCTCCTGCGGCCGGTCCCCCCGAACGCGGACTGACCGGGAGCTGATTGGTTTTTCCAAGGATGGAGCGCGTCTGGTGGGACAGATAGCCGCCAGAGGAAGGGATTTCCGAATTCAAGCGGATTTCATGCGGGGACGGCGACGGAAACTGTGGGTGAATCAGGTTCCGGCAAAAACGGCCGCAGTGCTCAGCGAGGTCTACAACACGGTCTTGTTTCGTCCGGAGGACCTATTCTTAATCCGGGAGGGGGCCGCGGTGCGAAGGCGGTTTATGGACAACGCGCTTTGCCAGCTGCGTCCCCGGTATGCGTCCGCACTGTCGGCATATAACCGGGCACAGGAACAGAAGATCCGAATTCTGAGAGACTCGGAAGACCGGCCCGCCCTCCTGGATACCCTGCCGGAGTTCAACCAGCAGATGATTCGTTACGGCGCGGTTTTAATCCATTACCGCCAGCAATTTGTGAAGCGGCTGAACGAATATGCCGCCGTTCATCACTGGGAATGCTCCGGCGGACGGGAGCGGCTGACAATTGACTACCAGACAGTTTCCAGCGTAAAGAATCCGTCGGCGGAACTGCCCGTTGTAGCTGGAGATCTGCGGCGGCATATGGATTCCCATCAGGCGGCGGAACAGGCCAGCCGGTTATGCCTCTCGGGTCCTCATAAGGACGACCTTCTGGTAAAGATCGACGGGCGGGAAGCAAAGACGTACTCCTCCCAGGGCCAGACCCGCACCGCCGCTCTGGCGTTGAAACTTGCAGAGCGGGAAATTTATAAAAACGTATCCGGCGAATATCCGGTATTGCTCCTGGACGACGTTTTGAGCGAGCTGGACCCAAAGCGGCAGGATTTTGTATTGAACCGCATTGCCGGAGGGCAGGTGTTCATTACCTGCTGTGAGGAGGACCGCCTGGCGACCCTGCTGGGCGGGCAGGTGTTTCACGTGGAACATGGGAAAATCACCTGTTAAAAGGTTTTTCATTGAATTCTATGAAGCTGGAACGAATATTATGTATCTTCATTTGGGACAAAACGAAATCATTTACGAACGCCGGGTGATCGGTATCTTCGATTTGGATAAATGCAGCTATGAAAAGCGGACGAGGGAGTATCTGGCAAGGGTGGAAAAAGAAGGCGTGGTGCTGGACGTTTCCGGCGATCTGCCCCGGTCCTTCGTCGTGTGCGACCACCCGTATCACCAGCAGATTGTATATCTCTCCCAGCTGAACTCTGGAACGCTGCAAAAGCGGGCGGAGGGCCTGGAAACGAATTTCTAGAGGCTCGGGGCTGTTTTTAGATAGATGGAACAATCCACGGCGGTTTCATCCTGGAACTGCCGCTGTAAAAGGAGAAGAATATGAGCGAAAACGAAATCCTGCAATCCACAGCAGTCGATGCGGAAAATGATTACAACGCATCGGAAATTCAAGTGCTGGAGGGCCTGGAGGCCGTTCGGAAACGGCCTGGTATGTATATTGGGTCCACGTCGTCCTCCGGTTTGCATCATCTGGTATATGAAATCGTCGACAATGCCATTGACGAGGCCCTTGCGGGCTACTGTACCGAGATTCTGGTTCAGATCAACGAAGGGGATACGATTACGGTTGTGGACAACGGACGGGGTATCCCGGTAGATATTCAGGCCCAGACCGGAAAACCTGCCCTGGAAGTGGTCTATACCATCCTCCATGCGGGCGGTAAATTCGGCGGCGGCGGATATAAGGTCTCCGGCGGACTTCACGGCGTGGGCGCGTCGGTGGTCAACGCGCTTTCCGAGTGGCTGACGGTCCAGGTGCATAAGAACGGCGAAATTTACGAGATGAAATTCTCCCGCGGGCAGATTACCCAGGAGATGAAAGTGGTTGGAAAGACCGATCATACCGGCACTACGGTAACGTTTAAGCCGGACCCGGAGATGTTCGAGGATACGGTTTATAATTACGACACCCTTCATACCCGAATGAGGGAGGAGGCGTTTTTGAACGCCGGCCTTCGGATTAACACCGTGGACAAACGCCCCGGCAAGGAACAGGAAGACTCGATGTGCTATGAGGGCGGCATTCGGGAGTTTGTCACCTGGCTCAACAAGAACAAGGAGCCTCTGCATGAAGGCGTGATCTATATGTCCGGTCAAAGGGAGGACTCCGTTGCGGAAGTGGCCCTTCAATACAACGACGGTTATAACGAAATGATTCTTTCTTTCGCCAATAACGTGCATACTCCGGAAGGCGGTATGCATGAGGAAGGGTTCAAGCGCGCGCTGACGACTGTTTTGAATAACTATGGCCGAAAGACCAAAATGCTCAAGGATGACGAAAAGGTTTCCGGCGAGGACTGCCGGGAAGGCTTGACCTGCGTGATTTCCGTCAAGCTCACCGACGCCCAGTTCGAGGGCCAGACAAAGGCAAAGCTGGGCAACTCCGAAATTCGGACTCTGGTGAATAACATTGTAGCGGACCGGCTGGACACTTTCCTGGAAGAAAACCCCCAGGTGGGACGCATGATTCTGGATAAAGCCCTGACGGCCAGCCGCGCACGGGAGGCGGCCAAAAAAGCGCGGGAATCCATCCGGCGCAAGACGGCTCTCGGCGGCGCAGCCATGCCGGACAAGCTCCGGGACTGCAATGAAAATAACCCCGAACTGACTGAAATCTACATCGTCGAGGGCGACTCCGCAGGCGGTTCCGCCACCCAGGGACGGGATTCCCGCTTTCAGGCGATTCTGCCGCTCTGGGGCAAGATGCTGAACGTCGAGAAGGCCAGAGCCGATAAGGTGTATGGAAACGATAAGCTCCAGCCGGTCATTACCGCGCTGGGCGCGGGAATTGGGGACGAATTCGACGCGAACCGGCTTCGTTATCACAAAGTAATTATCATGGCGGATGCCGACGTGGACGGTTCCCATATCCGGACGCTGCTGCTGACGTTTTTCTTCCGCTTTATGCGGCCTTTGATTGAGCAGGGGTATGTTTATTCCGCCGTACCGCCGCTGTTCAAGCTCACCCGCGGCAAGACGACCAGGGTTGCCTATGACGAGCCGGAACGCGACCGGATTTCTGCTGAAATGCGGGGCGGAAATCCAAATGTGAAGGTGGATATCAGCCGGTTTAAGGGCTTGGGCGAGATGAATCCCCATGAGCTTTGGGAGACCACCATGGACCCGGAGACGCGGACGCTGCGCCGGATTACTCTGGACGATGCGGTTAAGGCCGACGAGACGTTTACCATTCTCATGGGTGAAAAGGTGGAACCCCGGAAGGAGTTCATTGAGAAAAATGCCAAGTACGTGGTGAACCTGGACTATTAAGGACGGTTTGTATTTATGGAAGAAATTATTCCAAAAGGACAAGTTCCGGAATTGCCGGAACGAATATTTATTCATTATGCAAACGAGGAGTTTAACACGGGCGAGGATACGGAGATTACAGACCTGTCAGAAGCGGGCGTAAAGAATATTGTCGAGAAAGTCCGGGATGGAACTTACTGGAGCCTGTTTCTCTGTCCGGATGATTGCGGGGAAGAAGGTTTTCTCCTGATGGAATGTTCTGAGGATTTGATTTTTCTCCAGATCAGCGATGAAATGGAGCAAATTACCTGGACATGTTTTAACCCGGACTATTTGGATTCCGACGAGGAGGCTCCTATTGAATGCAGCGACGGTCAATCCATTGTTGCAATGAAAACCACGATGAAAGATCGGGAACTCGCCGCAAAATGCGTGGAATGGTATATTCATACCGGAGAACCCTACCCCGGTATGGACTGGCTGAAAATGACTTGGTAAGTTTCCTGTAAAAAGGAACCTCTAACAAGGAGGAAAAAGGATAAATGAGTAAAAAACCCCAATATGATCCCGAGGAGATTCGGTATCCGAATCAGAAGATTGTAGAATCACCGCTGGTTCCGGAGATGGAAAAATCCTACATCGACTATGCGATGAGCGTTATCGTAGGCCGGGCTCTGCCCGACGTGCGGGACGGCCTGAAGCCGGTACACCGGCGCATTCTGTACGCCATGTACGAGGACAATCTGACTTATGACCATGCCTTCCGCAAGTGCGCCACCGCCGTCGGTGACGTGCTGGGCCGGTATCACCCTCATGGAGACGCGTCGGTTTATGACGCGCTGGTCCGTTTGGCGCAGGATTTCTCCATGCGCTATATGCTCATTGACGGACACGGCAACTTCGGTTCCGTGGACGGCGACCCTCCAGCGGCTTACCGGTATACGGAAGCGCGGCTCGCAAAGATTTCAAATGAAATGCTGCGGGAAATCGAAAAGGAAACCGTGGACTGGGACCCAAACTTCGACGAAACCCGGAAGGAACCAAAGGTACTGCCCTCCAGGTTCCCGAATTTGCTGGTGAACGGTTCCAGCGGCATTGCCGTCGGCATGGCGACCAATATCCCGCCTCATAACCTGCGGGAGGTCATTGGCGCAGTGATCTGCGTTTTGGAAAACCCGGAAGCGGATTTGTCAGAGCTGATGCGCTATATCAAAGGACCGGATTTTCCCACGCGGGGAATTATTATGGGCCGGTCCGGTATTCGCGCTGCTTATGCCACTGGACGGGGCCGCTTAACTATTCGTTCCCGGCATGAATTTGAGGAATTCGGCCAGAACCGGACGCGTATTATTATCACGGAGATTCCGTATCAGGTCAACAAACGGATGCTGATTAAAAACATGGCCGATCAGGTTGAGGACAAGAAATTGGAGGGTATTTCCAATATTCAGGACGAGTCCGACCGGAACGGTATGCGGATTGTGATTGAACTGAAACGCGACGCAAATCCTCAAGTGGTTCTGAACCGGCTGTTTGCACAGACCCAGCTGCAAACGACGTTTGCTATCAATATGCTGGCTCTGGTGGAAGTTGACGGGAAATTGCAGCCGAAAATTCTGTCCCTGAAACATATTCTGGACGAGTATATTCTGCATCAGGAACAGGTTATTATCCGCCGGACGCGCTTTGATCTGCGGAAAGCGCAGGAGCGGGCGCATTTGCTGGAGGGTTTGCTGATTGCCCAGGATAATATTGACGAAGTGATCAAAATTATCCGTACCAGTTATGATAATGCGAAAGAAAACCTGATGAACCGCTATGGCTTGGACGACGTACAGGCACAGGCAATTTGTGAAATGCGTCTGATCGCGCTCCAGGGCCTGAACCGGGAAAAACTGGAAAATGAATACAAGGAACTGGAGGAAAAAATCGACTATTTCAATAAGATTCTTGCAGATGAAGGACTTGTAAGACAGATTTTGAAGGAAGAACTGACCGCTATTTCTGAAAAATTTGGTGACGACCGCGTGACGGAAATCCAAGATGTGGAAGATGAAATTGACATTGAGGATTTGATTGAAGAAGAACAGTGTGTGTTTACGCTGACGCAGGCGGGTTATATCAAACGGACGCCGGTGACGGAATATACGGCGCAGTCAAAGGGCGGCATGGGAAAGAAGGGCATGACAACCAGAGATGAGGATGCAGTTGTTGATGTCTTTACTGCTTCAACGCATGATTATCTTTTGTTCTTTACCGACACTGGCAAAGTCTATCGGAAAAAGGGCTATCAGATTCCTGTTTCGGGCAAGACCGCCAAGGGAACCAATATTATTAACATTATTCAGATTGAGCAGGGCGAGCGTGTGCAGACGATGATTCATACGCGGTCTATCGAAGAAGACGGGCGGTTCCTGTTTATGGTGACGCGGAACGGTACTGTAAAGCGTCTGCCTGCTAATACTCTGAAAAATCTGCGGAATAATGGAATTCGCGCTTTGCGGATGGATGAAGGCGATCAGCTGATTACGGTTCGGGAGACGGATGGGAGTCAGAATATTTTGATTGCGACGCATGACGGTATGGCGGTTTGTTTTCGTGAAGGTGAAGTACGTCCGATGGGCCGGGATGCTGTTGGTGTGAGAGGCATTAAGCTTAAAGAGGGCGATTATGTCATTGGAGCGGCACGGGCAAGAGAAGGCTGTGAAGTGCTGTCGATTACAGAAAAGGGCTTTGGAAAACGAACGCCGGTGGAAGAATACCGGGTAACAAACCGCGCTGTGCAGGGTATTAAAAACTACATGATTACTGATAAAACGGGGAGTGTAGTGGGAATTAAAGTTGTGGATGGCAGTGAAGATTTGTTGTTGGTAACGCAGAGCGGTATTTTGATTCGGACGGCAGTGGAGAATATCCGATCGGCTGGACGGGCAACACAGGGCGTTATTGTGATGCGCTTCAAGGAAGAAGGAGATCAGGTTATTTCGATGGCTCTGACGCAGAAAGAAGAAGCGGAAGAAGCAGAAATTGAGGAAAAACCAGAGTCTATCACTGAAGATGAAGGACAGGAGGAATAATCCTCCTGACCAATCAAAAAAACTGTTTTTTGAAACGATGGTGGTTGAAAGGGACGGGCGAGCACAGAGGCCCGCCCCTACGACCACCCATACGGAGGCAGCGGAATTAAGTGCAAAGACCTGTCCCAAGCACCGCAGCAGCGGCAGCGGGGTTAGACGCAGAGACAAGTCGATTTGGACTTCTCGTTTGGGTTCCGCCAAGCTGAAGTTTTCCACCAAGCATTCAAAACGCTCTTTTCTTTTGGACCGTGAACGGCCCGTTTTCTTTTCTCTCGCCAGAGAAAAGAAAATGGGGGGTTCGAATTTGGACCAGCTATTGCAAATAGCAATCAAATGCCCGCGCCGCGAGGCGCGACTACCCAAAATTTGGAGAAATTATGAAACGAGTAACGATCTATACCGATGGAGCGTGTTCAGGGAACCCTGGTCCGGGAGGATGGGGAGCCATCTTAATGTATGGCGAACATAAAAAAGAACTCTCCGGTGGGGAACCCAAAACCACAAACAACCGAATGGAACTGACGGCAGTCATCGAAGCGCTGTCCCTCCTGAAAGAACCCTGCGCCGTGGACCTCTGGTCCGATTCCAAATACGTAATCGACGCATTAGAAAAAGGCTGGGCGCGGAGCTGGCAGAAACGCGGCTGGATCAAAAGCGACAAAAAACCTGCCCTGAATCCAGATCTCTGGGAACGCCTCCTGGCCCTGATGGACATCCACAACCTCACCTGCCACTGGGTCAAGGGCCACGCCGAAAACGCCTTCAACAACCGCTGTGATGAATTGGCCGTTTCTGAAAGCAAACGATTTCTTTAAGATCATTCACAAACTGTTTACAAGGATAACATACTTTAGAAAAAATTTTCCGGTATCTTAATAATCAGCAAAGGGTACTCCCAACCCGATGCGTTTTCTCCCTCCTAAAACACACATCAAAGGGGACCACTTCGGTGGTCCCCTTTGATGTCCTTTTTTGCCGCTTAAAACAGTTTTTTAATGCCGTCCAAAAGATCGCTGGCTCCAGCGGCCGCCAGCTTCGTTTTAATTCCTGCAACCAGCGGTTTCAGCTGGTCGTCCGGAAGGTCAATGCCAATCAGAGATTCAATCGTCCGGATGGGGTCTTTCTGGAAACTGTCCAGGATGTTTTTATCACTTTGAATCCGCTCTGCCAGTTCCTCAATCTTTTCTTTTACATCAAATTTCTTGTCCATAATTCGGCTCCTTCTTTGTTGAATTCGGCAATATTATAGAGAAAAAAGGGACCGGTTGTCAACCGGGTTTTCCAGAATGGCGGTTGAAATTTTCCAGGAATTCCTGTAAACTGAACTTGCTTTTTTGAAAACAACAAAGGACTGGGTAAACTATGAAGTGGAAATTTCCAATCGGTATGCGGACCATAAAAACGGTAACAGCCGTTTACCTGTGCTTCGTAATCGACAACTTCCGATCCGGCGGAGTCCCCTTTTACGCCGCAATCGCGGCGGTTTTGTGTGTACAAAAAGACATTCATTCCAGCATTAAAGCGGCTAAGAATCGGGAAATTGCAACCTTAATCGGGGGCCTTTTCGGGATGTGCTTTCTGATTTTTGAGAAATATGTCTTTTTGATCACAACGCCTCTGCTGCGGTATCTCGCGCTTTCGCTGCTCTTAATTCCCATTATTCAGGTGTCGGTTGCGTTCAGCCTCCAAAGCGGTACTTACTTAATGTGCGTGGTTTTTCTATGTGTTACCGTAACCCATGGCAGCGACGAAAGTCCGGTGTTGTTTGCCATCAGCCGCATGATTGACACCACCATTGGCATTGCCGTTGCGCTGGCAATCAACAGTTTTCCGCTGAAAAAGACCTCCGGCGAAACGCCGGAGGCTCCAGACAAATCCGGTTAAACACTTCCATAATACCGGTTTACCCCGCCGGCTTCCTGGTGAAGGATAAGACCCTTTGCTTCCAGATGGTCCAAGTGGGAGAGGGCTTCGCCTACGGCGAAAAACTTCTGCGTCAAAGGAAATGATTTCCAGTCCTGACACCGGATGCTCCACCGCATGAGACCGGCGATTTCATAAGCGGTAAGACCTGGATTCTGTTCCACAATATGACGCGCAGAGGCCAGACGTTTCGCATGATGCTCCTTCAGTTCGTTGATCCGCTGGACAAGGTCTCCCCGTTCGCTCCGGTGAGCGGGCAGGAGCAGCCGGACCGGCAGTTCCCGCACCCGTTCCAGACTGTCGAGATAACTGCCCAGAGCGTCGGGCAGGCGTTCCCAGCGGCAGATGTTCGGAGTAATGTGAAATAATACGTGGTCGCCGGAAAAGAACCAGCCTTCTTCCGGCTCATAAAGACACATATGCCCCGGCGTGTGTCCCGGCGTCAAAATACATTGCAGCGTATGTCCGCCGTAAAAAAGCGTGTCGCCATCCTCCAGAGGCGTAAAACGCCAGTTCTTGGGAGCGGCAGTTTGAGCAGGGTTCGAGTTCCAGAAGCCGTCCGCTTCCTCTTGCGAAAACCCTTCGCGGACATAAGCGGCATACAGCCGCCGCCAGGAATGATCGTCGACCGCTTCGCATACGCCGGGACCGTCTGCACGGCTGATATAAATCTGTCCGCTCTCCGGTAAAAGTTCCGGGGCAAGACCGGTGTGGTCGCTGTGAAGGTGGGTAAGAAAAATATCAAGCCGGTTTCGGTCCACGCCCAGAGCGGATAACTGCTGTTCCATCGCCTCCCGGCACGGCTCCTGCCGGAAGCCGGTGTCGATCAGGAGACTGCGTTCCGCCCCGAGAATTAAATAGCTGTTCAGCGTTTTCAGGGGACTCCCTACCAGGGGAATTTCAAGTCTCCAAAGATCTTTTGACAGTTGTTCCATTTGGGAAAATCCCCTTTCTGTTGTTGAAAATTCTATGGAATCGTGTTACCATAGAAAAAATTTTTGGAGGAGCAGGAATGTACCGTATTTTTATTGTGGAGGATGACGGCGTGATAGCCGGGACCGTCCGGCGGCATTTGGAAAGCTGGGGCTATGAGGCCCGGTGCGCCCAGCGTTTTGACGACGTTCTGTCAGAATTTGCAGAATTCGATCCCCAGTTAGTGCTGCTGGACATCTCCCTTCCCTTTTTCAACGGCTATCACTGGTGTCAGGAGATCCGCCGGGTATCGAAGGTGCCGGTCCTTTTTCTCACGTCCGCGTCGGACAGCGTAAACGTTGTCATGGCTATGCAGATGGGAGGAGACGACCTGCTGGCAAAACCCTTTGATCTTCCGGTATTGTCGGCCAAGGTTCAGGCGATGCTCCGCAGGGCTTACGATTTCGGTCCCTCCCCGACAATTCTGAACTGCGGCGGCGCGGTGCTGAACCTCTCCGACGGAACCTTATCCGTAAACGGCCAGCGGGTGGAGCTGACGAAAAACGAATTGAAAATGCTCCAGCTTCTGCTGGAACACAAGGGCCAGACCGTCAGCCGGGACGCAATTATGACAGCTCTTTGGGAGTCCGACAGCTTCGTAGACGAAAATACGCTCTCCGTCAACGTGAACCGCTTGCGGCGCAAGCTGGAGGCCGCCGGTCTTCCGGACTTTATTCACACCCGCAAGGGAGCGGGTTACTTGGTGGAGGGGTAAATATGCTGGGAGCTTATTTGAAACGGCAATGGAAGCTGATCTTTATGCTGGCGGCATTCGCCTGCCTGAGCGGCGCGGTGTTTTGGCTCTACCGTCTGCCGGTGGAATCCGTGCTGTACGCCGCCGCGCTGTGTATGGTGTTGGGCTTATTCTTGTTTGTTGTGAGCTATATCCGCTTCCGCCAGAAACATAAGGAGCTGGAATGGCTGCTGCGGCAGGCCAGGGAACGAGTTCTGCCCCTTCCGCCGCCGCGGGGACTGCTGGAGGAAGATTATCAGGCGTTGTTGAAAGCCGTCTGTAAGGACCGGGCCGCCATAGCCCAGGAAAACGACGTTTGCCTTCAGGAAATGACGGATTACTATACCCTTTGGGCGCATCAGATCAAAACGCCAATTGCGGCAATGCGCCTGCTTTTTCAGGAGACGCCCCAGCCGGAGCTGGAAGTGGAGCTGCTGAAAATTGAACAGTATGTGGAAATGGTGCTGGGCTATCTGCGCCTGGGCAGCGGTTCCACCGACTACGTGTTCCGGGAGGAATCCCTGGATCTTATGCTGCGGCAGGCGGTGCGGAAATACGCCCGTCTGTTTATTCTGAAAAAAATCTCTCTGGACTTCCAAGAGACAAACCGCTCGGTGGTGACGGACGAAAAATGGCTTTCCTTTGTGATCGAGCAGCTTTTGTCCAACGCCCTGAAGTATACGCCGGAGGGCGGGCAGATCCGCATTTATAACGACGGGGAAACGGTGGTCATTGCCGACAACGGCATTGGAATTCAGGAGGAGGACCTGCCCAGAGTTTTTGAAAAAGGGTTCACGGGCTTCAATGGGCGGGAAAACCGGAAATCCACCGGAATCGGTTTATATTTGTGCCGGGAGGTCATGGACCGCCTGAATCATGACATTTCCATTTCCTCCCGGCCCGGACAGGGGACGCTGGTGCGGCTGGACCTCTCCAGAAAGCGGAGCTTTGTGGAGTGATCAGAGGTTATAGAGAACTTTTGCCAGAGCAATGTACAGCCGGTCCCGTTCCCGAATGGCCTCGTCGGCTTTGTCGCCGGAGTAATCGTAGAAGCCCGCGCCGGATTTGACGCCCCAGCGGCCTTCTGACGCCAGTTTTTCCAAGATCGGGTGGCCGTCCTTGCGGTCGGAGAGACAAGCGTTCATATATTTGTTGACGCGGTTGAAAGAGTCCACGCCGTTGAAATCCGCCACGCCGAACAGGCCGACGGCGGCATAGCGCAGGCCCAGGCCCGCTTTCCAAACGGTGTCGATGTCCTCAAAGGAAGCGACGCCTTTTTCCACCAGATACAAAGCCTCCCGGACAATGGCGTATTGAATGCGGTTGATGATAAAGCCGTTGATGTCCTTTTGCACAATCACGGGCTGTTTGTCCAGGCCCTTTACCAGCTCATACATACGGTCTGCGTATACGTCTGCGGTTTTTTCGCCGCGAATGATTTCGCACAGCGGCAGAAGATGAGGCGGATTCAGCCAGTGCTGTCCCATGAACCGTTCCGGACGGTAAACCGGCTTTGCCATTTCTGTAATCAAAAGCCCGCTGGTGTTGCTGGCGAGAAGGGCGTCGTCTGGAGCGAGGCGGCTGGCCCATTCCCAGAAGGTCTGCTTTTCGTCCATCTGCTCCACGATGTTTTCTAAAATCAGATCACAGTCCCGCATAACCTCCTGGTCGGTGGTATAGGCGATGTTTTTCAGCAGGGCGGCGGATTTCTCCGGAGTCAGAAGCTCGGATTTGATTAAACTTTCCTGATTCAGAGCAATGAGGTTTTTCGCCCGTTCCAAGCCGGACGCCGACCGGTTCCAGAGGGTGACGCGCCAGCCTGCCTGGGCGTAAACCTGGGAGAGAGACGCACCCATAATCCCTGCGCCCGCAATTACGGTATGCTGTTGTTTCATGCTATACAATCCTTTCCGATTTTTTCATGGGAAGCTGCCGTTTTTATTGTAACATGGCTTTCCACCCTTGTAAATCACTTGTTGATAACATACAGCCTTGTCAAAGCATATAGGCAACAGTAAGAGAAACGAAGCTGCCCGTCTTGCGGTCAGAATCGCATAGAATACATCAAGTATCAGAGGAAAACGCCCTGCGGCTGAAAGAAACCGCAGGGCGTTTTTTCAGGATGGGTGGTCGTATCCCAGCTGCCAGGAACCCTCCGCCCGGACCGCCCGGAGATAGACGGCGGTTCCTTCGGCAAAACTGCCGGTGAAGTTTTCGCAGACCGTTTCGCCTTCGTCTGTTTCAAAAGAGACGGTATAGGAAACGTTCTCCTTTTCCGGCAGAGAGAAAGAACAAAGCTGCGTGTCTGAAATAGCCTCCTCTGACGAAAAGGTATTGCCGTCACATATAACGGTGATATTGGAGACCGGTTCTGAGGCGTAGTTGGTAAGAATCAGATTTCCCTCGACTGGTTCCGCCCGTCCGCAGGCGGAGAGGAGGAGAATCAAACCGAATATCCAGAAATGCCGCCTCATGCTTCCGCCTCCCGCAAACGCTCCACAATGGTCCGTTTGGCAACGGAACGGTACGTCCACAAAGGCACCAGCACGCCCAGAGCCACAAACACCGGCAGAATCATTATGATAGGCACAATGGTGAAGCGGTACGAGAAGAACCAGAAAACTCCAGATACGGCGTTCCCCAGCAGAGGACCCAGACAGACCGTCATCACCAGAGATACCAGCAGCGCGAGAATCGTGTAATATAAGCCCTCATAGACCAGCATGGATTTGAGCTGTTTTCCCGTCATGCCTACGGATTGCAGCACGGCCAATTCCCGTTTCCGGGTGAGAATACCCGTCAGTACGGCGTTGATAAAGTTCAGTATGCCAACTAAACCAATGATCAGGCTCAACGCGCCGCCCATGGTGGCAAACATTCCCTTGAAGCCCTCGAACTCGGCAACGTAGGAGGCCCGGCTCTCGTAGTCGTAAAGGGGCTGGACGTTCTCGGTGTACTCCGCCAGGAAGGATTCCATATCCGCCTCCGCCTCGTCGGTCGTATTGAAGATATAGGTCATGACGCTTTCCGTTCCAGAGTCCTGTTTGAATTGCTCCGCGCCCATGACAAACTGGTCCGCGCCCCAGTAGCGGTAAGAAATGGAGTGGGGGATATTCACCAGAGCGCAGACGGTGTATTCCTTGTCCTCGTAGACGGCCGCCCGGGCATTGTAATTCCGGTTGGGGTCTATCTGGTTGAGATCCTCAATGATTTCGCCGGTGTCGGTGTAGTAATATTCCCGCTGGGAGACATAGCGGAGCGTCACTTTGTCGCCCAGCTTGGCCCAGTGGCTGCCCCATATGCTGGCGTTGTAGTCGTCCGTCAGGTACACGGCGGCAATGGCGTTCTGGGTTGGGTCCGACAGGGGGGCCAGGTCTCCGTCCAGTACGGTCAGCAGAGACAGGGGGAAATCCTCCATGCCGTAAAGCCCCACCCGGTCCGCCAGGAGGCCGTCTCCCACCTTTTGCGCCTGCTCTACCATCAGGTCCAAGATTTCCGGCGAATTCCAGGCGCTCCAGGCAGTCCGGAACCACTCCTCGGAGACAAACTGCTCAATGTCGGAGACCTTACCGTAGATTCGTCCGTTTTCTTCGATGCCGTTCCTGGCGGTCACATCGGAGAGAACACTTTCCGGGACCTCCTCGTCTTTACTGTAAAAATTGCTTTGGAAATACGCGGCGTCTCCCAGAATAAAGTCCACGTTGGCTTTAGTCTGCAAATATTTTACCATGTCAAAGCCGTTGGCAAAGGTATAGGTCATGGTAGCCAGCACCACCGCCAAAGTGAGGGAGATAACCGTCACAATGGTTTTTCCCTTGCTGCGGCCCAGGTTGGCCCAGGCCATTTTCGGCAGGGACGCGCCGGAGGAGACCCCGTGCGCCTGCGTCCGGCCGCCGGATTTCTTCCGGCCGGTTTTGCCGCCCTCGGTATAGCGCACGGCCTCTACGGGAGAAACCTTCGCCGCCATGCGGCCCGGACGGGCGCAGGAGAGAAACACCGTCACCAGGGCAAACAACGCCGCGCCAATGAAAATCAAGGGATTGAAGGAGACAAAGGTATGCGTGTAGCTCAGCTGGGCCATGATGACCGGCGTGAGCTTGTTGCCGGTCACAAAGCCCAGCAGAAGGCCGATGGGGATACCGATGAGGCTCAGGAGCAGAGCCTGCTGCCGGACAATGCGTTTGAGCTGTTTTCCGGTGGTGCCGATGGTTTTCAAAAGGCCGTAAAAACGGATGTCGTTGGTGACGGAAATCTGGAAAACGTTGTAAATAATCAGGTAGCCGGTGAAAATAATCAGAAGCAGCAGGACCACAATGGCAATCAACGTTGTAATATCAAAATTTTGGGAGAGCTGGGCCCCGGAGTAACCCCAGTTGACGCCAATATCCAGATAGTTCTCCGCCTGGAAATCCCTCCCTTGATAGCCGTGGTTCTCCAGAACCTGATAGAGATTTTCCTCAATGTTCATGGCGTTTTTGAACATCACGTCCAGAGACCATTTGCCGGTCAAGGAGTAGGGGTCCCCGCTGCTCAGGGCGCAGATTTCCTCCGCGGCGGATCGGGGTAAAACCACGTGATTAGCAACGATTGCGCTGTCGTACTCCCACCAGCCGGAGAGAATAAAGGTCCGGGTAACGGGGATGGGAGTTCCCGTATTGTCGTCCACGTTAAACGTAAGGGTAAACTCTGCGCCGATTTCCGGTTCCACGCCCAGAAGGGCCAGGACGTGGGTATCCATAGCGGCCTCGTTGGTGCCTTCGCGGGGAAGGGCGCCTTCCACGGGCGTGCAGAAGTAGTGGGGCGCGGCGGCAGGTTCCAGATAGGAGACCTCCACATGAGACTTGTTAAAGGGCGGTTCCGAAGGCATTCCTAGGAACATCCGGGCAACGCCCTCCTGAATCAGCGGATCTGTCCGCAGTTCCTCCACCTGTTCCCAGGTAAGGTCTTTCACAGAGCCGTGCATATCGCTGCCCGCCTGCCGGAAATTCTGCTGCTGGAAGGAATAGTTGATCGAAGAAGCGATGGTAAAGAGGGACGTAAACAGCACGGTTGTCAGCGCAATTGCCAGAACGGCAACAATATTGCGGGTGCGGGCGGCTTTCATGGATCGGAAGCCCAGACGCCGGATACAGCCTTTGTTGGCAACTTTAATCATGGAAATCACCCCCGCTCGCCGTCTTGTTCGGGCTTCCGGACGATTTCATGGGAAGACCGTATCCGGCCGTCCTCAATGCGAATCACGCGGTCGGCCATTTGGGATATTTCCTCGTTATGGGTGATCATGACGATGGTCTGGGCAAATTTCTGGCTGGTGACTTTCAGCAGGCCCATGACATCCTGACTGGTTTGACTGTCCAGATTTCCGGTAGGCTCGTCGGCTAGGATGATGGCTGGTTTGGCCGCCAGGGCGCGGGCGATGGCAACGCGCTGCTGCTGTCCGCCGGAGAGGTTGTTGGGCAGGTTGCGGAGCTTGTTTTCCAGGCCCAGGGTTTCAATGATCTGGTCTACATAAGCCCGGTCGGGCTGGCGGCCGTCCAGCTGAATCGGAAGAACAATGTTCTCAAAGACATTGAGGACGGGAACCAGATTGTAATTTTGAAATACAAACCCGATTTTCCGGCGGCGGAAAATGGTGAGGGCTTCGTCTTTCAGGGAGAAGATATCTTTTCCGTCCACAATTACGGAACCGGATGTGGGGCGGTCCAAGCCGCCCAGCATATGAAGAAGGGTGGATTTGCCGGAACCGGAGGTGCCCACAACGGCGAGAAATTCGCCTTTTTCAACCGTAAGGTCTACGCCGTCCAGGGCGTGGACTTCCGCTTCGCCGGAGCCGTAAATTTTCCGCAGGGATTTTGTTTCCAAAATGGTCATAGCCATTACCTCCAAAAAGGGATTTGTCTTTCGACACCTTCAGCATAACAAAGAAATCTTTCCAGGTTCTTTCTCAATTCTAACAAAAGTGAAAGATTTCACCTTTCCGGCAAACGGCGTCCATCTTTCCGGAAGGGATGAAAAAATTTACAAAAATCTTCTTGACATTCCCCCTGGTGGAAGGTATATTCTAGCGGTATTCTATGGATACGTCTCTTTTGGAGGACGGGAAAGGAAACGAAAATGAAACAGAGCATCCATTTTTTCCGGCGGACCGCTGCACTGTTTTTGGCTCTTGCGCTGTGCTTGAGCCTTTCAGCGCCCGCCTTGGCGGCAGAGGAAACCGCTGCGCCGGAATCCCTTGACAAATTTGCAGAGGAAACGGCTGAAATCGCGTTGACCTACGGCGGCGCGGTCAGCGCAACCTGGGCTGTCTGGCAGGACGGAAGCATTATAAGCAGTGGACGCACTTCTTCTCTGCCCGCAGACGCCACGCACCTGCAGCAGCTGGCCGACGCCTCCTCCGGAACCATTTACGGCATTGGCTCCATCAGCAAGATCTATACCACCGTAGCGGTCATGCAGCTGGTGGAGGCGGGCAAGGTGGACCTGGACAAACCGGTTACAGCTTATCTTCCCACATTCAAAATGGCTGACGAACGGTATCAGGATATTACCGTCCGGATGCTGCTCAATCACTCCTCTGGTCTGATGGGTTCCACCCTGAGCAGCGGAATGTTATTTGACGACCCCAGTTCCTATGCAACGGACCATCTGCTGGAAAATCTCGCCGGCCAGCGGCTGAAAGCCGATCCCGGCGCGTACAGCGTCTATTGCAACGACGGTTTCACCTTGGCCGAATTGGTGGTCGAAGCGGTATCCGGTCAGGACTTCATGGATTATGTGCGGGCAAATATCCTCAAGCCCCTGGGCTTGAAGCGCACCTTTGCTCCAGCCGACCGTGAAAAGGAACCTGTGGCGTTTGATCCGGCTCCGATTTTCTTTACGGCGGGAGAAACGACGCACACCCTGCCCATGGACTGCCTGGGCATTCTGGGCGCGGGCGGTATCTATGCGTCTGCGGAGGACCTTGCGGCCTTCGGCGGCGCGCTGACCGGCACGACTCTTTTGAAGCAAGCCTCTCTGGATGCCATGGCCGCGGAGGAGTATGCCAAGGGCATCTGGCCCGAGGATACGCTTGACGCTCTGGCCTTCGGCCTGGGCTGGGACAATGTGAACTGGTTCCCCTTCAGTCAGAACGGCATTCAGGCTCTGGTCAAGGGCGGCGACAGCCAGTATTATCATGCCGGACTGGTGATTATCCCGGAATACAAGCTGGCGGCGGCCGTGCTGACCTCCGGCGGCGTTTCGACTTACAACGAAATGGCGGCGTCCCAGATGCTGATCAAGGTATTGGAAAAAGAGGGCGTTGCTGTGGACCAGACCGCTCCTGTGCTTCCGGAAGCCGCTCCAGCCGCCATGCCCAAGGAACTGCTGGATTATGCGGGCTATTACGGCTCCATGATGCCCTATAAGGTCGACGTTACAGCCGATGGAACCTTAACCATGGGGTATTTGACCCGTTCCGACATTCCGGCTCAAACCTTTACTTACCACGATGACGGCACCTTCCGGGACGCTTCCGGCGCAAGTTATCTGAAGTTTGTGGAGGAGACCAACGGACAGGTTTACCTCTATCAGAAAGCCTTCACCGATCTCCCCGGACTGGGCGGACTGGGCACTTCCAATTATGCCGCGGTGAAGCTGCCGGAAAACCAGATCTCCGACGAATTGCAGGCGTTCTGGGATACCTTCATGGCCGAGACGAACCTTCTGCCGATGAACGAGCGTTACAGCTCCCAGACGTATCTCTCTATCAGCATGACCGGGAATGCCTCTGAAATGAAGCTGGAAAGCATTCCCGGATACAGCCTTGGCTATCGGATTGAGGATGAAAACCATATCCGCTATGCGATTCAGATTCCCGGCAACATGGGCCGGGACGGCGTGGACCTGGAAATCCGGCGGGATGAAAAAGACAATGTCTGGGTTTACCAGAGCAACGGCATGATTTTCATGGACGGCCGCGCCGCGCCGGACCTCTCTACCGGAAAGGACAACCGGACTGTTACCACCATTCAGCCGGACGGCTATGCCCGCTGGTATCATGTTGGGGAAAAGGCCGCCGGCAAAACCGTGACCGTTCAGGTGCCTGAAAACGCTGGATTCTGGGTCTACGATGAAAACGGAATGGTTACGGCTTCCTCTGTCCTGTGGCCCAACAATCTAACAGCAGAGCTGACCGAGGGCGGTTTGATTGTCTTTGCAGGCGACCCCGGCGCGAAATTCCAGTTGACATTTGCATAATGCTTTCCAGAAAGAAGGACCGCCGTGAAACTCACGGCGGTCCGCTTTTTTCAGTTGGTTCCGGTGTTATTTGACCAGAAACAGATTCAGCCAATGAGCAAAGTCTTCCGCCGGGAGATATGTCACGCCCTTCTCAATCATGCAGGGGGCCGAAATGCCAGCCTCGCCGTTGGGAGTCTGGATGACCTCTGCGCCGGGCTTCGCAGAAAGTACGGTTTCCCCGTTCCGGCTTACGACCGCGCCCAGTTCCTTGTCCCAGCGCACGTCGTACCCGGCAGCTTCCGCCACGGCGCGGACGGGCACCATGACCGCAGTATCCACCCCTTTGCAGTAGAATTGAGGCGTATTGCCA
Organism: uncultured Oscillibacter sp.; assembly: GCA_910589315.1. Taxonomy (GTDB): domain Bacteria; phylum Bacillota; class Clostridia; order Oscillospirales; family Oscillospiraceae; genus Oscillibacter. Next base: position 35,579 of record CAJUTB010000008.1, read on the forward strand.
TCAAAAGTTCCATTAACGCAGGCCAGCGATTCCCCGCGGGATGCAACGGTCATATTCAGATAGCCCTCATAGGAGTATGCAAATACGATGATCTGTTCCGCCTTGCCCTCGGCATCCTTCCAAACCAGAATTTGTGTGCCGGGGACAAGATCATCCACGGTTACGATCTGGCGGGTCAGCCAGGGGTTAATTTTCACATCTTCGGGAACAACCAGCGTCTCGCCGCCCAGAATCGGAACTTGAATTTCCTTTTCGCCGGCAGGCTTGACGATGGTATTGGAGACCTGATAATATTCCGGCGCGGCGGCGTCTGCGGGCACGTTGCCAACGGCCACAATCGCGCTTGCCTGGGGCGGCAGGCTCAGGGTCATCGCAGGACCAACCCAAGCATACAGCGTATCGCCTTCCTTGATGCTGTCTTTTTCCATGGGCAGGCCAGTTACGGCATCCACTACCGGAGCGTCGCCCAGGTGGACGACCACTTCATTGAGAGAAGTGGAGGTATCGCTGTTTTTCAGGAAAATACCCTCTCCATCCCAGGGAGAGACCGTGCCCCAGACCTTTACAGGAGAGAGGGGTTCCACAGCGGCGGCGGTGAGGCACAGAGCCGCGGCACAGGCTGTAAATGCCAGAGCCAGTTTTAATAATTTTTTCATTTGGTGATCCATCCTTTGCTTTGTGATGGGTTATATTCTAGCATAGATTTCTATTTTAGGCAAGAGGGAGACTATTTTTCAGCCCGATTGAGAAACGAGCGGTCTTTAATTTTCAAGATGAAGTTAAATTTTTTGGAACAGATCCGCACACCGGTAAATGTCTTTTTCCAGAAAGTCATAGATGTTTTGAGAAAACGGGGTAAGGGTTTTTTGTATCTGATTTTGAAAATAAATGACGCCGGTTTTGTCTATAAGCCAATCGCCAAGGATGTCATAGCCAATTCCAATATAAACGGCTGGCTTGCCAATCTGACGGCAAACCGCCTCCAGTTTCGGATAAACGGAAGCGTCATAATGAAAGAAATCAAACTCAATCGCCGAGCAGAATGGACCGACGCCGAGTCCGTCGCATTGGTTCTGGATGCAGATTCCATCCAGAGCGTCGATGATCTCCCTGGCGCGTTCAAAAATGGCGTTGAGCGGAACTTGAGGCGGAAAATTTTTATGAAGATGCGAGAGATGTTTTTGAAAAAGTCCTTTGTGATGTGGAGTCCATCCGGACGCCCATAAAAGACGGTTTGCCTCCAGCCGTTTGTAATCAAGCACCTCGTTTCACCTCTCGTTTCCTGTGTTCTCCTGATCATGATAAAGCATGTGAAGATGAAATAGAATTTTAACGAAAATAGTATATTTGTTTCTAAAACCATTGTATAATTTTCAGAAGGATGTTATAATTCTTTTCAGCTGCTGCTATCCACATATCCAATAAAATTTGCTGCCTGGAGGTTCAACAACATGAATTTGCAAGACCGGACAACGGCCCCAACTCTGGAGGAAATTGCGGAACACATCCGAAATCCGCTTTTCCAGGAGTTTTGCTCCAACCTTCAAACGAATTATAAATGCCGCGAAAAAATCGAATACAGTGCGTGCAGCATGGAACCCGGCTGGAATGTCAAGTTCAAAAAATCCGGGAAAGCCCTTTGTACCATCTACCCGAGAGAGTCCTATTTCACGGCGATGTTGGTGGTCGGGAGAGCGGAAAAGGAACCCTTTGAGGCCATTCTCCCCGCATGTTCCCCCGAAATGCGGAAAATTTATCAGAACACCAAAGAAGGGAACGGAATGAGATGGCTGATGATTGATTTGGAGGACCAGGACGCGCTGTATAACGACGTGCTGCGGCTGATCGCCATTCGGGCGGCAAAAACAAAAAAACCGGCTTAGGAGATATAGAAAAATTATGAATATTGAACATCTGAAAGAATATGGAACCGACATAGCCGCTGTCACCAGCGAGACGGTTCTGATTACAGACGTACCGTCCGCCTTGGACCTGGCAATGAGCGTAAAATACAAAACGTCCGCGACAAAGCTTGTCCTGGACAAACGGATTTTCTGTGAAGATTTCTTCCTTCTCAGCACGGGAATTGCTGGAGAAATTCTTCAGAAGTTCATCAATTACCACATAAAGGCGGCCATTTACGGGGATTACTCCCGCTACACCAGCAAGCCGCTGAAGGATTTTATCTATGAGTCCAACAACGGAAAAGACTTCTTTTTTGTTTCCACGAAAGAGGAGGCTGCTGAAAAATTATCCGGCATCGCTTAACGGCGGCTTATGGTATGGCTCCAATCCTTTCGTAAAAGGAGGAGAGGAGCGCGGCCAGGGCCGCAGGGGCGTCCTTGTTGACCTCGTGCCCCGCGCCGCTGACGGTTTGCCGCGCCGCACTGGGAATTTGCTCTGCCAATTCCCGTGCGGCTTTTTGATTGGCCCGGTCTTTTTCTCCGCACACAATCAGTACCGGACAGGCAATTTGTTTCAGCTCCTGCCGGAAATCCAGCTTCGCCATGGAACCCGTTAAACGCAGAACATCCCCTTTGGCAAGGCCGGTTTCCGCAAAGGTTTTCTCCGGCAGAAAGCGGAAGATCAGGTTCTGCACCCCCAGCAGAAGCCGCGGCATTTTATATTGGGGCGCAATCAGTACCAGAGAACGCGTCTGCCGGATGTGGTTCGCTGCGAAATCCAACGCCAGCACGGCCCCCAGCGAAAGGCCGCAGAGATGCAGCGGCGCGGTTCCGCAGCGTTCCTCAAACGCCCGGTATAAGGCCAGATAACTGGCCTCGCCGCAGAGCGAAAAAAGGTCTGTGCAGTCCGCCGTGACGTTTTCCGGCAGATGGGCAACGGTTTCGGCCCAGTCCTGGGGCGACTGTCCCAGGCCATGTAAAAAGGTTACGTCCATAGATGCCTCCGCTGTTTTTTCAGAATTATGAGAATTTCGGTTTGCCTTTTGGGAGATCCTCCAAATATACAACGTGTTCTTTGTGATAGCGAAGAAAATCCTCTTTTGAAAAATCCGGCAGGCGCCCGTATTGCTCCACAAGCAGTTTCAGCAAGGCGGCCGTTCTGGCCTGGGTGTTGAGGCTTTTTGCCGGGTTGAATTCGATGTCTGTAAAATACTGGTAGTCTGTAATTGCCTGAATTTCATCCGCCGCAAGGGATTCTTTGACCGCGGCTAAATAGATGAAATCGTAAAATGCGGTTTGAGGGATGAGAGAAAAGTCTTCGCCTTGATACCGAAACGCCGTCAAACCCCCGGAATTTTTTAACCGTTCGTCGCGTTTGGCGTCCTTCGGCGGAACGTCCAGCAAATCGGGATACGGCCCGCCGTTTTCAAAAACTTTCGCGCTTTGAAAAATGTTTTCCAGAGGAGTCTGCTGCAATTTAAGGTTGAATGCACTCAGCTTTCGGCCCAGAGGCTTGCTGCTCTTGGTGCTGATTTCCAGGGGCCTGGCGTCTGCATCCGCGTTTTGAATGGCCCGATGCAGGCTTTCAATGGATTTTCTCTTCTGAGAGGCCGCAAAGCCGGGAAACCATTCAAAGGTATACCGTCTGCTGGTCACAGCTCCGTTTTGCGTATAAAACGCCGGTCGTTCCGCCATGGAAAACCCTCCTATAACTCTAAACAATGTTTCTGATTTTATCATGGATGGTTCCAGGCTTCAAGACGTTCTCAATGAAGTTGACTGCGGAAATCCAAAAGAGTAACAGAAAAATGCCGCTGCGCCCTTGACAGAACCCTCAAAAGGTGCTACACTCATTTATCAAATGCAAGGAAGGGGAGCAAATTCCCATCACCCGGTTTTAGAGAGAGGACGGCTGGTGCAAGTCCTTCCGGGCGGGAAGGGCGGCGCCCCGGAGCTGCGGGAAGGAAATGTCCCGCCGGTTTCCCCCGTTACCGGATCGAGTGTCCCCCCCTGGGGGGAAATTCAGGTGGAACCACGGACTTTTTTGAGTTCGCCCTGGGCTTCGGCTTGGGGCGTTTTTTCTTTACGGGGGAGGTGAGACGATTTGACGGAACAGCGCCGGGAACAGGCCGTCGAGGTTTTGAAAAACATTCTCCATGTCCTTCATGAAAAACGCTATGAGGATTTGCCCTCCTGTGTGGATGAAATGAAGTGGAACGACCCGGAGGAAATCCGGGAGTGCGTCCAGGGAACTTTGGAGATAAATGGTTTAGATACCTTTGACGAATACGGCGTTCCCTGTAATTTTCATCCGCAGTATGCGTATCATCACGAGGCCACCTTCTATGAATACCGCGACGGCAGCGGTTTTGCCGTGGATTATGAGCTGACCTCCGGCGGAGAGCTGGCCGGTCTCTGCCTGCAATTGAAATTCCTCTATCAGGACGGAACCCTGAAGCGTATTTTCGAGAACATTGACCCGCGATGATCCAAATATTTTGAATAAGGAGCGTTTATTATGGACAACAAGCAAAAGACGATGGAAAAAATTGTCGCCCTCTGCAAAAGCCGCGGCTTTGTGTTTCCCGGCAGCGAGATCTATGGCGGCCTTGCCAACAGCTGGGACTACGGCCCCCTGGGCGTGGAGCTGAAGAACAACGTCAAGCGGGCCTGGTGGAAAAAGTTTGTGCAGGAAAATCCCTACAACGTGGGCCTGGACGCCGCGATTTTGATGAATCCGCAAGTCTGGGTGGCCTCCGGCCATGTGTCCACCTTCAACGATCCCCTCATTGACTGCAAAGCCTGCAAAATGCGCCACCGCGCCGACAAGCTGGTAGAGGGCTTTGTGAACGAAAACGGACTGGATGTGAATGTAGAAGCCATGACCCAGGAGGATCTGGTCGCGTTCATCCGGGAGAAAAACGTTCCCTGCCCCGGCTGCGGCAAGAATGAGTTTACCGATATCCGAAAGTTTAACCTGATGTTCAAAACCCATCAGGGCGTGACGGAGGACTCGGCGAACGAGGTGTACCTTCGTCCTGAGACGGCCCAGGGCATTTTCGTCAATTTCTCCGCCATTCAGCGGACCACCCGGCGGAAACTTCCCTTCGGCGTCTGCCAGGTGGGCAAGAGCTTCCGCAACGAAATCACGCCGGGCAACTTCATTTTCCGTATCCGGGAATTTGAACAGATGGAGCTGGAATTCTTCTGCAAGCCAGATACCGATTTGGAATGGTTCCAGTATTGGCGCACCTACTGCCATGACTGGCTGATTGGCTTGCATGTGAAGGAGGAAAACCTCCGCCTGCGGGATCACGAGCCGGAGGAGCTGGCCTTCTACTCCAAGGCAACCACCGACTTTGAGTATCGGTTCCCCTTCGGCTGGGGAGAGCTTTGGGGCGTGGCGGACCGCACGGATTACGATCTGGGCCAGCACCAGAAGCACTCCGGCCAGGATCTGACCTATTTCGATCAGGAGAAGAACGAGCACTATATTCCCTACGTCATTGAGCCGTCCCTGGGCGCGGACCGGATGACCCTCGCGCTGCTGGTGGAAGCCTATGACGAGGAGGTAGTGGACGCGGCGAAAAATGATGTCCGCACCGTCATGCGGTTCCATCCGGCCATCGCGCCCTTTAAGGCGGCGGTTCTGCCGCTGTCCAAGAAGCTGAGCGGGAAGGCAATGGAAATCCAGCAGGAGCTGTCGAAAGACTGGATGGTTGATTTTGATGAAACGGGTTCCATCGGCAAGCGTTACCGCCGGGAGGACGAAATCGGCACGCCGTACTGTGTGACGGTGGACTTTGACACCGTAGGCGACGCGGAAAAGGCCGGCGACGGCTGCGTTACCGTCCGGGACCGGGATACTATGGATCAGGTTCGGATTCCGATTGGAGAGCTGAAAGCCTATCTGACGGAAAAACTGGCCTATTAAACACGCGAGTTTCCCCTGGAAAAGAGGCAGTATGTTGAAAAGAAAAACGCTTTCCCGGACACTTGGCCCGGCGTGGCTGCGCTGGATATTGTTTGCCGCTGGGGCCGTGTGCATGGGGACGGCGGTTACGGTGGCGGTTCAGTGGGTGATCAGCGATACGCTGCCTGCCGTTTTCTGGTGGGCGGAGCATTACCCCGGACCCTTTTGGATGACGGTGTTTCTCTATTCCGCGGCGGTCTTTACCGGCGGTGCGCTGACCGGACGCCTTTGGGCGTCCGGCGCAGCGGTGGGAGCGGTGGGGCTGATTTTGGCGTTGGTGGATTATTTTAAGAACGCCATTAACGGCACGCCCCTGACGCTGGAGGATTTTGGCCTTGCCGCCCAGGCCGGCGACGTGGCGGGGCTGGCGGGCGATTTGACGCCGCCCCAGGATTTTTGGATGGCCGCGGCTGCGCTTGCTCTCTGCGTGGCGGTGTTATTTGTGACAACGCGCCTTACCCGCCTGGAAGGCCGGGTGCGGTTTTTGACCTTCGGCGTGTCTCTGGCGGCGGTGATCGGGCTTTGCTCGGTGCCTGGCACAGGCGCGGTGGCAAAGCGGCTGAACGTTGATTTTTACACCCGCATTGACGCGGCGAAAAACCACTATGAAAACGGTTTGACCCTCAGCTTATGGCGGGACCGGTTTCTTCAGGGCAAAACGGCCCCGGAGGGCTATTGCGAATCCTATATGCAGGCGGTTCTTGCGCGGATTGACGAACTGCTCGGGGAGGAGGAGCCTTTCCCGGAGACAACGCCAAATGTGATTATGATTTTATCGGAGTCGTTTTTTGACTTGAACAATCTGCCGGATATCGCCTATGAGCGGGACCCGCTGGAAAACTTTCACGCGCTGGAAAAGGAAAGCGTCAGCGGAACGTTTCACAGTCATTATCTGGGCTATGGGACGGGTTATATTGAAATGTCGATGCTTTACGGCATCAATGGCCTGGACATTCCGCCGGGAAGCAATATCTGTTTTATGGATAACGGCCTTTATGAACGCTTTGACGCGCTGCCGGAACAGTATACGAAATCGGGCCGGTACAGGGCGGAAATGCTGCACGCCTTTGATAACAGTCTCTATAACCGGACGGTCACATATCCGCTGCTGGGATTTGATCAGCTCCATTTTTCGGAGGATGTTCAGAATTTCGGCATGGAGTGGGAAGGGAATGTCTATGGCGGCTATTATCTGAGGGACCAGTATTTGTTCCAGGGAATGCTGGAGCGCATGGAGAAGATCAACGCGGAGGGCCAGCGGGCGTTTCTCTATGGAATCACGATGGAGAACCACCAGCCGTTTGATGCCAAAAAGTTTGGCTATGAGTGTCAGATTGGCGTGGAATGCGGCAAATTGGACCGGGATAATATGTTCATTCTGAAAGTCATGCTGGAGGGCATTACGAGAGCGGATCAGGCTCTGGGCTGGCTGACGGATACGCTGCGGGAATCGGATGAACCGACGGTTGTGGTCTTTTTTGGCGACCACCGTCCGAATCTTTTCATGATAGATGGGGAAACGGTTTATACGAAACTGGGACTTTGCCCGGAGAATGACACGCTGCATTGGACCGCGGAACAGATTAACGATTTGTATTCAACGGACTATTTGATTTGGGCGAATGACGCCGCGCTGCTGCAAGGCCAGGCGGGCACGAAGAAGGAAAGCAGCATTACGGCCATTGGGCCGCAGCTTTTGAAGCTGACCGGACAGCCGGTTTCCCGGTATTGGGGATTGCTGGAGAAGGTCAGCGAGGTCTGCTTGACGAATACGGAATTATATTTTGTGAATGGCGAAGGCGTTGCAAGCCGTTTGGCGCCGGAACAGGAGGAGCTGTTGCAGCTTCGGGACGCTGTGATTTATGACGCGCTGTATGGCAGACAGTATATTACGGCTGCGATGAACGAGCCTGCTGAAAAAGCGGCATGACAAACGTCATGCCGCTTTTGTCTGCTTTGTTCAGAAAAACATTCCCATGAACCCGTCAGGGCGTTCCTGGGTTTGATTCCATATGTCGTAAAAGAGGGAGGGGGAGATGGAACGGGCGGTAAACTCGCCGGGCGCGCCCTGGCGTTCGATTTCCCGCAGGTCGGAGGGAAATGGAACGTCGGCCAAGGCATCGAAGTGGCCGCGTTCCGCGCCGTAGGAAAAACTCAGGCCGTTTCGATAGAATTCCATTTTTCGGGTTTCCATCCGGTCTTCGTTCAATTCTGAATAGATCAGGTATGGCTCGTCCTCCATATCATGCTCCCATTCTACCAAAACATATTGCATAGGCGGCTCCTTTTGTGGACTGCGTCCACAGGCTTTCTGTAGGGTCTCCCCGTTGGGGGATGGGGGACGCGCCTTGCGGCGCGGGCGTGAAATTGCTATTTGCAATAGCTGGTCCAAATTTGAACCCCCCATTTTCTTTTCTCTCACGAGAGAAAAGAAAACGGGCCGTTCACGGTCCAAAAGAAAAGAGCGTTTTAAGAGCTTGGGGGAAAACTTTGGCTTGGTGGACCCTTAACGAGAAGTCCAAATCGACTTGCCTCTGCGTCTAACCCCGCTGCCGCTGCTGCGGTGTTTGGGGAAGGGTTTTGCACCTAATTCCGTGCAGCCACATGGCTGCTTGTAGGGGCGGGCCTCTGTGCCTGCCCGTTTCATTCTGCCATGATTGCCAAAATATGCAAGCTCTATGAAAAATGAACAGATTCTTTTGCAAAACGGGAGGGATTCTCCCTCCCGTTTTGTTAAAGCTCAGTCCGCGGGTTTTACCAGTGCAATATGCAGCTCGTCCAACTGCTTCTGTGTCACTTCACTGGGCGCGTCCATCATGACATCCTGTGCATTTTTATTCATCGGGAACGGAATGATTTCCCGGATGGAGTCCTCGCCTGCCAGCAGCATTACCATGCGGTCAACACCCGGCGCAATGCCCGCGTGAGGCGGCGCACCATAGGTAAACGCATGATACATCGCCGGGAATTTTGCCTTCACATCTTCCTCGCCCAAACGGACCATCTCAAACGCTTTGATCATAATCTCCGGGTCATGGTTCCGCACCGCGCCGGAGGAAAGCTCTACGCCGTTGCACACCAGGTCATATTGATCTGCCGTAATCGCCAGAGGATCGATTTCGCCCCGCTCCGCTTTCAGCAGTACATCCAGGCCGCCGGAGGGCATGGAGAACGGGTTATGGCAGAATTCCAGTTCGCCCGATTCTTCACCAATCTCATACATCGGGAAATCGACAATCCAGCAGAAGCTGTATTGCTCCTTATCCATATGCCCCGGCGCCGCAGTACCGAATGTTTTGATTAAGACACCGGCCGTTTTTTGCGCCGCGCCCAGCTTGCCTGCGGAAAGAGCTACGAAATCGTTCGGCTTCAGGTGGAGCTTTTCAATCACGGAATCTTTGACCGGCGCAACAAATTTCGCAATGCCGCCAACAACCTCGCCCTTTTCGTCCAGGCGGAACCAATACGCCTTATTGCCGGACACTACTTCCACATCGGCTAAGGTTTTGTCGATAAATTTCCGGGTCTCATGGAAATCAGAGACCACAACGGCCTTTACCACCTGATTCTCAAACGGTCCAAAACCGCACGCGCCAAGGGCGTCCGTCGCATCCTGGACCGTCAGGTCAATCCGCAAATCGGGCTTGTCCGTGCCATATTTTTCCATGGCCTCATTGAATGGAATCCGCTGGAACGGCGCGTCGCTGGCCCGGTTGTATTTTCCGTACTTGGCAAAAATCGGAGGAAGCACATCTTCCAAAACGGCAAACACGTCCTCTTGAGAGGCAAACGCCATTTCCATGTCCAGCTGATAGAATTCACCCGGCGAGCGGTCCGCCCGCGCGTCCTCGTCCCGGAAGCAGGGCGCGATCTGGAAATAGCGGTCAAAACCGGAGGTCATGAGAAGCTGCTTGAACTGCTGTGGAGCTTGCGGCAGGGCGTAGAATTTGCCTGGGTGGTTCCGGGCCGGGACCAGGTAATCCCGCGCGCCCTCGGGAGAGGAGGCCGTCAGAATCGGTGTGGTAATTTCCAGGAAACCATGTTCCGTCATGGCGTTCCGCAGAGCGGCCACCACTTGACAGCGCAATACAATATTATCCTTTACCGCCGGATTTCTCAGGTCGAGATATCGGTATTTCAGACGCTGGGCCTCGTCTGCCTCGCGGCTGCGGTTGATCGGAAACGGCAGCTCATTGTGTCGGCACTGTCCCAGAACTTCTACCTTGGTGGGGACGATTTCAATTTCACCGGTGGGAATTTTATTGTTTTTGCTGTCCCGTTCCCGGACAACGCCTTCCACCGAAATCGTGGATTCCTTATGGATGGCCTCGAATTGGTTCACCAGGGCCTCGCTTTCCGCGACAACCTGAGTAGTGCCGTAGAAATCCCGCACAACAATAAATGCCAGCCCCGCGCTGACGGTTCGGATGTTCTCCATCCAGCCGCAGATTTTCACTTCCTTGCCTGCGTCGGGGAGCCGCAGTTCTCCACAGGTATGCGTTCGGTTTTGCATAGTAATCAGCCTTTCTTATGGTGTCGTTTGAAATACAAACTCAGTTTTTCAAAAAGTGTTGCCCCAATAGGGGAGATTTCGGGTTTGGACAAAGGCATCCTGGAACGGCAGAGAGTCCCAGATTTCCGCGTATTGAATTTCCGGCAGGTCCGGCAGCGTTTCCGGTTCCAGCGCGGCTTTCACCTGTTCATAAAGCGCGGTGCAGGATGCGGTCCAAGCCTGTCCTTCGGCGGTAAGGCCGTGATAGCCGTCATAGTATACCGCATCCCCGTCAGAAAAAGCAAGTCCCAATTCCTGCGCCAAGGCTTCCGCCTGCACCATCTGGGCGACTTCTTCCAGGGCGATATCACCTTCCCAGCCGGTCAGGACCATGCTGGCAAAATGACTGTGGTTGTAATAGGAAAAGGCGGATACAAGGGAAGGCATGAATTGTCCGGCGGTGATTTCCTGTCCGCCAACCCACATCAGAACGGTGTCCGGCGCAATGCCTAGGAGTTCCTGGCACAGTTCCAGGGGTTGAAGCTGCAAGGTAAGTCTTTGGGCCGGGTCAATCAGCCGCGCCAGCATGGCCGCCGCGGCGCACCTGGACAGAGGGCCTCCGGCGTGGAGGCTTCCATAGGCGTCCTTGCCGCTGAGAATTCCGGCCCGGTAAAATTGGATGATATTCGGCTCCATACAGTCCGGCACGGCGTTTATGTCGTTGATCTCCGGCAGAACCGTTTCTGTGTCTTCGAGAACAATTGATAAGATTTCAAAAAATTCATGCCGGTAGCAGTTGGTAGAGGGATAGTCACACATACTCTCATAAACCTGATTTTCCGCCAAGGCGGGAATTTGCTCCCGCAGATATGCGTCGTAAGGTTTCCACCAGTCCGCGCCGGTTTGGGAATGTTCCTGAAAAGTGTCCAGGGTTCCGGTGCGGAGCAGGGTGTGGAGGCGGGCGGAGAGGGCGACGGTCTGTGCACGACTCAAGCCCACCTCGGGCATAAAGTGTTTCGCATCGACCCCGGTCATGAGGCCGGTTTCACAGCATAGGCCCGCCGCAGTTTCGCAAATGGTCCCGGTGATGTCGGTGAAGGCGGGGGCGTCCTGGATTTTCGGCAGAAGCCATTCGCCGTTTTCCGCCGCGAAGGCGGAGGAGGGGAGGATCAGCATGGCCGTCAGCAGAACGCTGAAAATTCGTTTTTTCCACATAAAACATCCCTCAAATCCAATACAAATAGTAAATATTATTCGTTTTTTAACAAAATGGATTTACCTTTTGAGAAAATTCCCATAACCCTGTGCCCAATGCGTCAATATCAAAGTTTACTTGTGCTGAAACGCAGATTCCTCATTGGAAGAAGTCAGCCAGCCGGACTATTTTCCCGTGCCTGACGCATTTCAAACAGAAACGTGCCGAACTCCCGGCCCCGCGAATTGTTCGTAAGGGAGATCGGAATATCATAATGGTTGATATATTCGTAAAACCAGTTATTATTGCCAAAGCTCCGAACTGCGGAACGGCGGTCCCCTTCATGGAAACCAATCCAGATATCATAGTCCGTTTTGTCATAGGACATCCATCTACCCGTTCCGTCGAACAAGCCGGTTTTTGCGCCGAGTTTCTGGACGAAATCCAAAGGATTGCGGTGAAATTGCAGCGTTTCCAGCTCCTGCAAGACGGTTTCCATGTCCGGGTCCCCAGGACGTAAGCGGAAGCTCGAATGAGGAATTTCGTCTTCTGAAATGGAGTAAACCAGGATGTCGATGTAGTCCGGGTCCTGTATTCCAGTCAATACACGGAAGTTCACGGGCCTTGCGTACCAGAGACACCACGCCGCAGCCAAGAGGATTGCGGCAACGATGATACGGGGTTTGTAGGTTTTCATGGGACTCCTTTCTGCGAAGGTGCGTCAGCAGATCGGTTGGATTGCGTCAAACTCTCCCAGCTTCTTCAGAATTTTTGCGGCGGCTTCCCCAAGGGAAAGAAGCTCCTGTTCGCCGCTGTGCATATTTTTGAGGGAAACCTTTTCCTGGGCGATCTCGTCTTCTCCCAAGAAGATCACAAAGGGAATGCCCAGCTTGTCCGCATAGGACATTTTCTGCTTGAATTTCTTCTGTTCCGTGTAAACCTGCGCCCGGATTTCCGATGCCCGTAGGCTGGTTGCGGTCTGGATGGAGGCGGAGAGATCATCCGTCATGGGCAGAATGAGCACGTCGGCAGGAGCGGTATTCATGGCGGGATTCAGCAGCTTCTGCTCGCCCAAGATATAGAACAGCCGTGTTAAACCGATGGAAATTCCGACTCCCGGAAGTTGTTTATCCGTGTAATATTCCGCTAAGTTATCATACCGCCCGCCGGAACACACGGAACCAATCTCCGGATAATCCAGCAAAACGGTCTCATACACGGTGCCGGTGTAGTAGTCCAGGCCCCGTGCTATAGTCAGATCAACCGCGAAGTTTTCCTCCGGGACACCGAAATCAGACAGGTGTCGGACGACCGTTTTCAGCTCGTCCAGGCCCTCGTCAAAGAGGGAATCCCGTCCCCGATAGGCTTCCAAATTGGAGAGCACCTGCTGGTTTTCCCCATTGATAGCGATAAAGGATAAAATCTCCACGGCCTTTTCGGCCGGAATACCCAGTTCCCCCGTGAGAAGCTCCGCCACTTTTTCAGAGCCGATTTTGTCCAGCTTGTCCACCGTCCGCATGATGCCGCCGGACTGTTCCGTCAGCCCCAGCATGGCGTAAAAGCCGTTGAGAATCTTCCGGTTGTTCACCAGGATGCAGAAGCGTTTCAGTCCCAGGGAGGAGAAGGTTTGATAAATGATGGACGGAATTTCCGCCTCATTCAAAATGGATAATTTTCCATCGCCGATGATATCAATGTCCGCCTGATAAAACTCCCGGAAACGGCCCCGCTGGGCGCGCTCGCCCCGGTAAACCTTGCCGATCTGATACCGCCGGAAGGGGAAGGCCAGGTCATTGTAATGAAGGGCCACATACTTCGCCAGCGGGACCGTCAGGTCAAACCGCAGGGATAAATCGGCGTCGCCCTTCTGAAAGCGGTAGATTTGTTTTTCCGTCTCGCCGCCGCCCTTGGCTAAAAGGACCTCGCTGGATTCGATTACCGGCGTGTCCAGGGGCGTGAAGCCGTAGAGGGAATAGGTTTCCCGCAGGGTTTGCAGAATGCGTTCCATCTGCTGCTGAGGCGCGGGCAGCAGCTCCATAAAACCGGACAGCGTCCGGGGCGTCATCTTGGCCATAAGGCAGCTCCTCTTTCTGTCATTAAAATTTTCAGCAGTTTGCGCAAACGCTCACGCCCGGAGGACGTGAGCGCGCCAAACGAAACGGGGTTTTTGTAAACGCCGCCCTGTTCAGGCAATGGGCCGGGGGGAGGGGTTGACGATCAGCCGCCAGTCCAAATCGCCCCGGGAAAGTCCCAGAACCAGCATTTCTGCCGTGGCAATGTTGCTGGCAAAGGGGACGTTGCTCTGGTCGCACAGCCTGGAGATGTACGCAATCTCGCCAGCCCGGTCCTCGTTGTTCGGGTCGTTGAAGAACAAGACCATATCAAATTCATTGTAGGCAATCCGCGCCCCGATTTGCTGGCTTCCGCCGTGGGCATAGGTGAGGAAGCAGTGGACGTTCAGGCCAGTAGCGTCGGCGACCATATGGCCGGTGGTGTTCGTGGCGTAAATCTGGTGGCGGGAGAGAATTCCGGTGTAAGCGGTGCAGAATTGTACCATCAGCTCTTTTTTGTTGTCGTGGGCCATCAGTGCGATATTCATGGCAGCTCCTTTCTCAGCTTATCTCATGCGCATCAGGGGAACCCGACGGCCTTGCAGCCGTCCGGCAATGTTGCGGTATGCAGCGGCGGCGCCCCGGGAGCGGGGAAGCAGCGGCACGCCCCGGTTTTGGGCAAGGGGAAGAGCGTCGTCCTCCGGAATGACGCCAATGAGGGGCAAGCCCGCTTTGTCAATGGCGTCGTCAATGGTTGCGTGCATATTGCGGAGCATTTTGTTCCGCACCCGGTTTACGGCCAGATGCAGGGAACCGGCGGGAAAATGGTTCAGCTCCATGACCGTGTGCTGGGCGTCCCGAAGGGAGGAGGCGTCGGAGGTAGTGACGACCACCGCCCGGTCAGCCCCGCAGGAGGCCAGCTGGAATCCGCTTCCCAGGCCCGCCGGCGCATCCAGCAGACAGTATTGAAACTGCCCTCTGACCGCTTGCAGCAGCTTTTTCATCTGGGCTTCCGTCACGGGCCGTCCGCGGGGACGGGAAGGGGCCGTCAGGAGAAACAGGCCCGGTATGTCGGGGTGTTCCACCACGGCGTTTTCCAGCGAACAGCGGCCCTGGGCCACGTCGGTAAAATCCATCATGGCCCGGTCGGAAAGGCCCAGGGCAATGTCCAGATTCCGAAGCCCTACGTCGCAGTCAAAGCAGAGAACCCGCAGGCCCTCTTGTGCCAGGGCGGAGCCTACGCCTGCGGTAAAGGACGTTTTGCCGGTCCCGCCTTTGCCGGATACAACGACGATACATTGACCTGTCATTCCGCGCCCTCCTTCCGGCGGCTTTCCCGTCTATTATAACGGATTCTTCTTGATTTTTGCAAACATTCTGGGAAATTTTTCGGGAGATTTTGAAATTTTTTTAATCATTACCAAACGATGGCGGACCGTCGTGCCGGGAATTGTGTAATCCAGCGGTTTTTCCAGGCGGCCCCCCAGCAGCTGCACGGCCCGTCCGGCGGCGTTCAGCTCTTCTCCGCTGTCCACGGACTTCATAGCCAGAAAGCTCCCGCCTACCCGGACCAGAGGCAGACATAGTTCCGCCAGAACCGGCAGAGCCGCTACGGCGCGGCTGACGGCGAAATCAAAAGACTCCCGCCGTTCTTTGGCGAATTCCTCGGCGCGGGCATGGACACACGCCACATCTGTCAGTGTCAGCGCGCCGCAGACTTCCCGCAGGAATTCCACGCGTTTGTTTTGGGCGTCCAGGAGCGTTAAGGAGACGGAGGGCTCCAGGATGCGCAGCGGCAGGCCCGGAAACCCGGCCCCGGTGCCCACATCGACGACAGATTTTTCCCGGAAATCCGCCAGGGTCAACAGCGCCGCGCTGTCCAGAAAGTGGAGCGAGGCCACGTCCGCCGGGTCGGTGATGGCCGTGAGGTTCATGACCTTGTTTTTCTCCGCCAGCAAAGAGGCGTAAGCAGTGAGGGCGGGGATGGACTCCGTGGGAAGTCCTAGGGCCGCAAGGCCCGCGCATAAACGTTGTTCCATCACTTGTTTTTCAGCAGGTCCCGGATTTCCGTCAGCAGTTTTTCCTCAGCCGACGGCTCCTGCGGCGCGGGAGGAGGAGGCGTTTCCTGCTTTTTCCGATGAAAAGCGTTGATCCCCTTCACCAGACAAAAGACGACGAAAGCCATAATCAGAAAATTCAGGATGGCCTGAATGAAATTGCCGTAGGTAATCACAGCGGGGCCGATGTTCGCCGCCAGCTCGGCAAAGGAGATGCTGTTGGTAAAAATACCCAGGACCGGCATGACGATGTCGTTGATGAGCGAGTTTGTGATGTTGGAAAACGCGCCGCCGATGATGACGCCAACGGCCATGTCCATCACGTTGCCCCGGGCAATGAAGGTTTTGAATTCTGCCAGAAAACCGGTGGTTTTTTCAGCCATAAAGATAAAGTCCCTTTCGTAATAAAAATCGAAGCGGTTCAAAATTGGGTGGGGAAACGCAGTCCGGCGCAGGTCAGTCCGGCCATGCCTCCTTGCCGGGGGACGCGCTCTCCGCCAGGTCAGGGGTTTTGATCAAGCTGGACAGCTCTTGCAGCTCCAGGCGTTCCGGGAACGGCGAATTGTCTGCCTCCGGGATATACCCCGCGCTTTGGACGACGCCCAGCAGCGCGCCCGCCGGGAGAATGAGGGTATAAATCAGTTTGTTTTCAAAAGCGGCTGCCAGCAGGACCACGCAGAGCAGATAAATTCCAGTTCCGACCTCGAAAATCAGGTGCGGCACCCCCCGCAGACGGTAAACTCGGAGATATCGGAAAACGGAGTGTAGAGGGACCCACACCGCCAGCAAAAGAGCGGCAAAGACCATAGCGACGCGCAGGATATTGGAAAAGGCGTCCCCGGCGTACCGGAGGTAATCGCCCCGCCCCTGGAGGGGAGCGATGTCATAGCGCACGATATAGGCGCAGACCTTTGCCAGCATAATCAGCAGCGGAATGAGAACTGTGGTGCAGCCGGCCAGGAACGCGGCGTGAATTTGACGGGGGACGCTGTTGAGTGGTTTTTGCCCCAGCCGGAAACGGAAAAAGGCCGTTAGCCCGCCGCAGAGGAGGTAAAGTCCAACGAAGCACATTAAATACTGCGGCAGGCGTTCGCAGAGCTTGGGGCCGAAGCCCAGGACATTTCGGAGAAAATCTTCCGGGTAAATGTTGAATTTCAGGCTGTTCCAGAGCTTGGGGAATTCGATCAGCAGGGCATCCAGCCGCGCAGACTGTTCCATACGCGCCCTTTCTGCAATCAGCGTGCGTTCGGCGTAAGCTGCTCCGTTCCGCCCATGTAAGGCCGCAGGACTTCGGGGATTTTAACGGTCCCGTCGGCCTGGAGGTTGTTCTCCAGGAAGGCGATTAACATACGGGGCGGGGCTACGCAGGTGTTATTTAAGGTATGGCAGAGCTGGGTTTTGCCGGATTCGTCCTTGTAGCGGATACGCAGGCGGCGGGCCTGGGCGTCGCCCAGGTTGGAGCAGGAGCAGACCTCGAAGAATTTGCCCTGCCGGGGAGACCAGGCTTCAATGTCGCAGGATTTGACCTTCAGGTCCGCCAGGTCGCCGGAGCAGCATTCCAGCTGCCGGACGGGGATATCCAGAGAGCGGAACAGCTCGACGGAGTAACGCCAGAGCTTTTCATACCACTCCTTGGATTCCTCGGGCTTGCAGACGACGATCATTTCCTGTTTTTCAAACTGGTGAATCCGGTAAATGCCCCGCTCCTCGATGCCGTGCGCGCCCTTTTCCTTACGGAAGCAGGGGGAATAGGAGGTGAGGGTTTGGGGGAGTTTTCCAGCGGGAAGAATCTGGTCGATAAAGCGGCCGATCATGGAATGTTCGCTGGTGCCGATGAGATACAGATCCTCGCCCTCGATTTTGTACATCATGCCGTCCATGTCGGTCTGGCTCATGACGCCTTCCACAACGTTTCCATGGATCATAAAAGGGGGAATGCAGTAGGTAAAGCCTTTGCTGATCATGAAATCCCGGCCATAGGCGAGGACGGCCTCATGGAGCCGGGCGATATCGCCCAGGAGGTAATAGAATCCGCTGCCGGAGACGCGGCCTGCGGCATCCAGGTCAATGCCGTTGAAGGAGTCCATGATTTCGGTGTGATAGGGAATGGGAAAATCGGGAATAGCGGCTTCTCCGAAGCGTTCCACCTCGACGTTTTCGCTGTCATCCTTGCCGATAGGAACGCTTTCATCAATGATCTGGGGAATCAGCAGCATATTGTGATGGAGTTCGGCTTCCAGTTCGGCTTCCAGTTTCTGCAATTCCGCAAGGCGTTCCGCCTGTTCGGTGACTTGCTTTTTCACGGCCTCGGCCTCCTCCAGCTTGGAGGGTTCTTTTTTCGCCTGCCCCATGAGCATACCGATTTTCTTGGATAAGCTGTTGCGGTTGGACCGCAGCTGGTCGGCCTCCGAGATGGCGGCGCGGCGTTTTTCATCCAGTTCAATCACCGTATCTACCAGGGGAAGTTTGGAATCCTGAAACTTTTTCCGGATATTTTCCCGGACAAGCTCCGGGTTTTCCCGCACAAATCGAATATCTAACATCGTTCAATCCTCTCCTCAATGATGGTCAATGTTTCACGTGAAACATCACGGTTTGTTTTCGGTTTCGGGGGTGTCCTCGCTTGGAAGACTTTCCAGAGCTGTGCAGATTTCCTCATAACGATACGCGATGCCGCCGGTAAAGCCCCCCAGAGGCCGGTCGCCGTGGGCCGCGTAATATTCGTCCAGAATTTCCCGGCACTGCTCTAAATCGTTCGAAAGATAGGCTTCGTTCATCTGCCAGAATACGTCCAGCGCGGTTTGGAACCACGCCTGATATTCTTGGTTGGCTGCAATCTGGTTTTCAGCCAAGGCGAGTGCGCCTTTCAGCTCTGATAGATGCTCAATGGTTTCGTTTGCTTTCGCCAGCTCCTTTTGGAGCTGCATCACATGCTCTTGGGTTTCCTGGGCCTCCTGCATGGCGGAAACCGAGCTTTGCAGCTGTCCCAGAGCCTCCGTGTTGCTGCGCTGGTGCATGAAAAAGGACAATGCCATCAGCAGAAACGCGGCGATAAATAGAATCATGATGTAAACGACGACCGGCTTCCGGTCTTTGACTTCCGGCTCCTGGGGGAGTTCTCCGCCGCCGCTACGCTTTTCAAACTTCATATCTGAGGTCCTTTCTCCCGCATCCGCAGAAACGCCAGGGCCTCCAGCAGGTCGTTCAAATCATCCAGGCCGTAGTATTCCAATTCAATCCGGCCCTTCTTTTTCCCGTTGACAATCCGCACGCCCCGGCCCAGTTTGGTAGAAAGCTCCCGCTGGGCCTCGGCGGCGTAGTCCACTTCGTTGGACGGCGCGGGAGGATCGTCGGTCTTTTTTTCCGCCAGCAGGCGTTTTACCAACGCCT
Source organism: uncultured Oscillibacter sp. (assembly GCA_910589315.1). GTDB lineage: Bacteria > Bacillota > Clostridia > Oscillospirales > Oscillospiraceae > Oscillibacter. The sequence goes on from CAJUTB010000008.1 coordinate 54,641, forward strand.
CGGTCTGCCGCACGGAGAATCCGTTTTCGATCACCACGCTGGCCGCCCGCACCTGTACGGAGGATTCCAGGGGGAGGAGGGTTCGCGCATGGCCCGCCGAAAGCGCGCCCTGTTCCACCTGTTTCCGAACCGCGGGGTTCAGCCCCAGCAGACGCAGGGCGTTTGTCACCGCGCTCCGCGATTTGCCCACGCGCTTGGCGGCTTCCTCCTGGGTCATGTGGTAGGTTTGAATCAGCGCCTGGAACCCGGCGGCTTCCTCCATCGGGTTCAGGTCTTCCCGCTGTAAGTTTTCCACAAGGGCCAGCTCGGAGGCTTTTTGGTCGTCCGCCTCGATGACCACCACCGGCACTTCGTTCAGGCCCGCAATGCGGGCGGCGCGCCAACGCCGCTCACCGGCGATGATCTGGTAATATCCCGACGAGAGCTTCCGCACCGTCAGCGGCTGAATGATTCCATGTTCCCGAATAGATTCCGCCAGCTCTGCCAAGGATGCCTCGTCAAAGGATTTACGGGGCTGGAACGAACAGCGTTCCACCTGAGAAATGGGGAGGCTGCGGACTCCGGCGTTATCCGGCTTCATCACGTCGTCGCCCAGCAGTGCACCCAGTCCCCGGCCCAAGCCGGAAGGCTTTTTGTTTGCCATAGCACTCCTTTCCTGCGTTCCGCAGCGTAAAAAATGAAATTATGTAATTAGTCTGCCAAATTTTAGGGGATTTCATAAGGGGGAGGGGGAATTATTTCTCCTGCCGCTTCAAAAATTCGCTGGCAAAGGACAAATAAGCGTCCGCCCCGCGGGAAGCCCGGTCGTAAGAGGTGATGGGCTTTCCGTGGCTGGGGGCTTCCGACAGCCGCACGTTCCGGGGGATAACGGAGGCGTAGACGTTCCCCGGGAAGTAATGCTTCACTTCCTCCGCGACTTGCAGGGCCAGATTTGTCCGCCCGTCGTACATCGTCAGCAAAACGCCTTCCATTTCCAGCGACTTATTCAGCGACCGCCGGACGAGCCGCACGGTATTCATCAGGTCAGACAATCCCTCCAGCGCGAAATACTCGCACTGCACGGGAACAAGGATGGTATCCGCCGCACAAAGCGCGTTCAGCGTCAGCAGTTCCAGCGACGGCGGGCAGTCGATCAGGATAAAGTCATAGGCTTCCCCCAGGCCCGCCAGGGCTTCCCGCAGAAGGAATTCCCGCCGTTCCATGGAGATCAGCTCGATACCTGCGCCTGCCAGCGCCTTGTTGGAGGGCAAAACGTCTCCGAACCGGGTATGGACCACGGCTTCGGACGCCGGAATTTCACCAATGACAGCGGAGTAAACGCCCTTGGAAACCGTTTTGTCTACGCCCATACCGGAGGTTGCGTTTGCCTGCGGGTCAAAGTCGCACAAAAGGACCCGCTGCTTCAGCTCCGTCAGCGCAGCGGACAGGTTTACGCAGGTGGTTGTTTTGCCCACGCCGCCCTTTTGGTTGACGATTGCAATGGTTTTTGCCACAGAAACACCTACTTTCTGGATTTTTCGGCCCGGCCAGTCGGGCCGCTCCAGGCCCCTAGACATATAAGGCAAATTTCATTATAACAAGGCGTGTAGGCACTTGCAAGGGCAATCTGAAAATTTTGCTAGATTTTCTGTCAAAAAAGGAGGAGACAAATGTCTCCTCCTGTATGGTTTCACGTGAAACATTATTGGAAAACGCGGGCCTGATAGGGTTCCAGCCACAGCTCCCCTCCCGTTAGGCGTTCGCCGCTGATCAGATCGGTGACATCCACGCCAATCCGGAACGCCCGGCCCTCCGCCCCGGCGTTCACCACGGTAATGGTGGTTTCGCCGGGGGTTTCGCGGGTGAACGCCAGCAAGGGACCGTCTGCGTGAAGCCAGCGGATTGCGCCGCGCTGCAAGGAGGGGCGGGTTTTCCGCAGCTCGCCCAGCTTACGGAACCATCCCTGTAAATCCCGGTCCTCCTGGCCCCAGGGGAATGTCCCGCGGTTAAAGGGGTCCCCACAGCCTTCCATACCGGCTTCGTCGCCGTAATAGATCATAGGAGAGCCTGGGAAGGTGAACAGCACCGCCGCCGCCAGCCGCACCCGCGCCAATCCCAGCGCACGGGCCTCCGGCGAGAGGTGAAAACCCGATTGCCATTCCCGGTCGTCCGACAAGGACGCGCCGCCGAGAATGGTTAAAATGCGCGGAGTATCGTGGGTCCCGAGGAAATTCATGGCGGAATAAAATGCCTTGGGCGGATAATTTTCCCGAATGGTTTCCATAGCCTCCCGGAATTCACCGGCGTTTCCGCCCAGCAGGTAAGAGAGAAGGGCCGTCCGGAAGGGATAGTTCATCACCCCGTGCAGTTCCTGACCAAGGAAGTATCGCCGCCGCTGGGAGTAAGAGATTTTGTTGCTTGCGTCCTCCCAGACCTCGCCGATTAAGATGGCCTCCGGGTCGGTTTCCTCCATTGCCTTCCGCAGCTTGAGAATGAATTCGTCTGGAAGCTCGTCCGCCACATCCAGCCGCCATCCGGAAGCTCCGGCCTGGAGCCACCGCCGCACGATGGAGTTTTCGTTTTCAATGATATAGTCAACGTAAGAAGGATTGTCCTCCCGGACGTTCGGCAGAGTAGTGATACCCCACCAGGACTCATAGACATTGGGCCAGGATTGGAAGGAAAACCAGGGATAGTAAGGGCTTTCCACACTCTGAGCGGCCCCGATGGTGGGATAGAAGCCATCTGCATTGAAATAGATGCTCTGGGAACCGGTGTGATTGAACACGCCGTCCAGGATGATATGGATATGGTGTTCCTTTGCGGCGGCGCAGAGGGCTTCAAAGTCCTCGTTTGTGCCCAGCATAGGGTCAATGACTTCATAGTTTGCCGTGTTATAGCGGTGGTTCGACGCCGCCTCGAAGATCGGGCAAAGGTAGATGGTAGAGACGCCCAGGGCTTCCAGGTCATCCAGGTGGGCCTGAATACCGGCGAGGGAGCCGCCGAAAAAGTCCCGGTTTTTGATCTCGCCGTTTTCCGGACGCCATGCAGGCAGATCGCTCCAGTTTTCATGGACCCACCGGTCCCCCAGCATCCCGGTTGTATCCGGAATGGACAGGCGGCAGTAGCGGTCCGGGAAGATCTGGTAAGTGACGCCCTCGCCGAACCACGCGGGGGTATGGCTTTCCTGATAAACGGTCATCTGCCAGGATTCGGGCGCGCCTTTGCTGCGGTAGCCGGTTTTGTCGTAGAGACAGCCGGTGCCGTCATCCCGCCAGAAGTGGAAGTGATACCACAGCAGGTCCGGTTCGTCCGGGACGGTAAAGGAAGTGGAAAAACAAGCCCGGTCCTCCCAATAGCCGGTGAATGCCAGCTCGGATTCCGTCCGGGTCTCTGCGAATTCCCGCTGGACGATGACGGAACAGTGCGTGAAATCGTCAATAGCCAGCGGGCGGCAGCAGAGCGTTACACGCTCTCCGCAAGCCAGTGCGCCGTAAGGCGTTTTGCAGTGAGCGGAACGGGGATTGAATACGTCATGCATTCGAATTCTCCTTCGGTTTATAGATTCGTACACTTTTGTATTAGAAAACAGCATTAGTATATAAGGAAAACCCGGTGAAAGTCAAGGAAGAAGTTGATTTTCTCCGGTAATTACAAAGCTGGTTTCGTCCTGAGTGAAGTAGGCGTTGAGGATTTCCACGGCAGTCGAGGCGAGGACCGAGCCGCTTCCGCCTCGTTCCAAGGCGATGGCGACCGCGATTTCCGGTTCGTCGTAGGGGGCGAAGCAGACGAAAACGCTGTTGTCATTTACGTTGCTGAAAACCTGTGCCGTACCGGTTTTGGCGCCGGCGTCCACCACACAGTTACGGAAGTAGGGGGCGAGGCTTCCGGTAACGAGGCCCCGCATACCCTGTTTGATGGCTTGTAGGTTTGCCTCGCCGATGTCGATCACGTCGACGGGGTCCGTGTTACCCACAGCGATCACGGAGGAATTGTCGTAAGATTTGGCCGCTTTCAGGAGGTGTGCGGAGTAATGCTTTCCGCCGGAGACGAGGGTGGCGATATAGTTTGCCAGCTGTAAGGGGGAATAGAGCTGGTTGGATTGGCCGAAAGCGGCCCAAGGAGCCTGGTTTTGGCCTTCGGGGTTTTCGGGGAGGGTGCCTTTGTTTTCCGAGATTTCAATGCCGCTGGAAACGCCGAGGCCGAATTTGACCAGATATTCCCGAAACAGGTCCATTCCCATCCGGTAGCCCATTTCAGCGAAAAAGTAGTTGCAGGAGTGCGTAATGGCCTGGGTGATGTTGAGTTTGCCGTGGCCTGCATGATACCAGCATCTGGCATAGCTGTTTTTCTCGTCGCCGGGGTAACGCCAGACACCGGTGTCCCGGATTTTTTCCTTCAGGGTGGTGTTTCCGCTGAGGAGGGCGGCGGCGGCGGTGAGGGGTTTCAGGGTGGAGCCGGGGGGATAGGTGCCCACGGTAGCGCGGTTAAACATAGGGCGTCCGGGATCTGCGTTGATTTCGCTCATGTTCTGCCGGAAGGTGGATATATCGAAAGTGGGGTAGGAGGCCAGGGCCAGCACTTCCCCGGAACCAACTTTGATAACGGCGGCCCCCGCGCCCCGTTCGGCGTCAGGCTTGGTGCGGTTCATATTCTGGATGGTGGCGGCAAGGATTTCCTCAACCTGCTGTTGGAAGTCGAGGTCGATGGTTAATTCGACGATTGCGCCGGGTTCCGGTTCGATTTGGTAGAATTCGCCGGTAATTTTGCCGCTGTCGTTGGAAGAAACCATGCGTTTGCCGTCTGTACCCTTGAGATATTTTTCAAAAGCGGCTTCTACGCCTGTCCGGCCGATTTGGTCATTATAGTCGTAACCCTGATCTTTGTAGATGTTTTTGTATTCCTCCGGGCTTTCAAAGCTGCCCATGTAGCCCAGGATATGGGCGGCATAGGTGGTTTCATAGACGCGAACGGAGGAATTAACGACTTTTGCACCGAGGTAATTGCCGTCGCTGAGCATGGAGATAAAGGCGGTGTCAATGTCTTCCGCCAGGACGTAGGCGTCCATAGAGGTGTTGAGGGTCCGCAGGGAGAGTTCGTATTGTACGCCCAGCATAAGCCGTGCTTGTGCAAGGGAAAGGTCTGGGTCGACTTTCAATTCCGTCCGCATGATTTCCATTAGACGTACGGGAGTAATACCGGCTTTGTTAAGGAGGTCCGCGGTGAGATTTGCAGAGGTTAAGCGGTCCACGAGGGCTTGACCATGTTCGGTTGGGGAAAGGGTTTTTCCAGGCTCGGAAGCGGAGTCGCTGGAAGCTGTGCCGACGGCAGGAGCAGAAGTTTTTTCATCGTCTGCGGGGGGCGGCACAAGATGGGAGTTTCGCAGGAGATACGCGCCCAGGGCGTCACGGGAGTAGGAAAGGTTTTTCAGGTAGCCAAGGAAGCGGTTTTTTTGGAGGCTGTCCATTTGATCAATGGTGTATTGATAGGATGCCTCGTAAGAAATGGGAAGGTTATCGATCCAGGAGATTTCCTGGTCACGGCAGAGCTCCAGGAGACGAAGGATGGCAGAGTTTGCGTCCGCGTTCGGGGGAAGGATGGAGGAGTCAAAGGTGAGGTTATAGGTAGAGCGGTTAGAGACGAGAACGCGTCCGTTACGGTCGGTAATGATGCCGCGGGAGGCTTCCACTTTTTCGGGCCGCACGATAGAGCGGATGGATTTAGCGGAATAATCTTCATAGTGAATGATTTGCGTATCATATAAGATGGCGAGGAAAGCGAGTAAAGCGGCGACGAGGAAAGCGGCCAAGAGATAAAGCCGGGCATTTTGCATTTCTTTGTGGTCCATAGGGTACTCCTTTGATTAGCCGTCCAGGTGTGTCCGGCGGTAAACGGCGCGAAAGAGGAAGGTGACGGGGATAACGAGGGGGGAAGTGACGCAGAATTCACGGAGCATGATAAAGGAACCGGCGCGCCAGGCAGCGTTTCCGGCCATCCAGAGAAGAAGACAGCGGAAGCTGTCAAGGAGGAGGAAAGAGACGGCGCAGGCGATGAAGGAGCAGAGGATACCGGCTGGAAGGAAACTTTGAGAGAGCAGGGCGGCAGAAAGTCCGGCCAGGGGAAAGATTAAGGTGCAGAGGCAGGGGATGGGGGAGGGAAGGAGGAGGTCGCAGACGATGCCGGTGCAAAGGGAAAAGATGGTTCCCTGTAAGGGGCCCTCGTAGGAAGCGGGGATAGCGGCCAGGAGGGGATAAATGAAGGGGATGACGCCCCAAACGGTCAGGCGTTGAAAGACGCTCCCCTGTAAGAGGATGCAGAATGCCGCAGCCAGAGCATACAGGAGCCACTTGAAGATGGTTTCATTTCTTGCAATCAAAGGTTGATACCTCCTTTGGCGGGTGCAATTTTGAACCCCCCATTTTCTTTTCTCTGGCGAGAGAAAAGAAAACGGGCCGTTCACGGTCCAAAAGAAAAGAGCGTTTTATAAGCTCGGTGGAAAACGTTAGCTTGGTGGCCCCCAAACGAGAAGTCCAAATCGACTTGCCTCTGCGTCTAACCACGCTGCCGCTGCTGCGGTGCTTGCGGGGGCTTGCGGGGGCTTGCGGGGCGGGCCTCTGTGCCCGCCCGTTTCTTTCTTCTCAATAAATGACAGAGATCAAGTCACAATTTCAAACGATTTAATGACAAAAACTTCGGTAAGCGCGTCAAAATCTACTTTTGGAACAAGAATCGCATAAGACGCCGCGCCGGAATCATCCATTTGAAGTTCTTCAATGGAACCAATCACCAAGCCCGAAGGATAATATTCCCCTAAGCCGGAAGTCACAACCAAATCCCCGCTCAAAAGCTGGCTGTTTGCCGGAAGATAATCCAGCCGCAGCCGTTTTTGTTCCATCAGGGAGAAATCGCCTTGGGCTACCCCCAAATCTTTTGTCCGGAACACCTGTGCGCCAAGGGAGGTGTCTGTGTCCACCAGGGTCAGCACCGTAGACCAATTCAACCCCGCCTGACTGATGACGCCGACAAGCGCGCCGGTTTCGTCAATCACGCAGTCTCCCACTTCGATCCCTAAAGAAGTGCCCTTGTTCAGCGTCAGCGAGGAGGTCCAATTCGTTACGGAATGTTCCGTTACCGTGGCTATTTCCAAATCCGACAGATCCCGCCGCTGTTCGGTTAAATTGAGCAGCTTGCGGAACTGCGCGTTTTCCTCAAGAGCTTCTTCCGCCTGCCGGACTTTTTCTTCCATCTCCGCAATGCGCTGCTTCAGCTGCGCATTTTCTTCCTCCAGAGCGGCAGTGTCTTTATAGTATCTCTGCATATCGTTGAACCAGGTTGCAACGGCGGTATAAGCAGATTTCAGCGGCGAGGTGATGGTTCCGGTGATATCCACCAGAGGGGAGGAATTGGTACTCATTAAAGACAGCGCGGCAAGTCCGACGGAGATCACCGCCGCTGCAAACAAGATCCATAATCCATTGTTTTTCAGGAAATTTTTCAACTTAACCACCAAACTTAAAAGAGGTTTACACCAAATTCCCGGAGCATACGGGACAGCCGGAGAACCGGCAGGCCCATTACGTTGAAAAAGTCGCCCTCCAGGCGTTCCACCAGAAGCGACCCGCGGCCTTGTACGCCGTAAGCCCCCGCCTTGTCCATCGGCTCGCCGGTCTGGATATAACGGCGCAGCTCCTCAGCCGCAGCCGGACGGAAAAATACGTCAGTTGATTCGGATTCCGTAAGAAGCCGCCCGCCCTGCCGGACCGTTACGCCGGTGCAGACGGTGTGCCGCCGTCCCTGGAGAGCCGTGAGCATTTCCAGAGCATGATCCTCGTCCCGCGGCTTGCCCAGCCGCTGGCCGTCCAGGAAAACCATAGTGTCAGCTGCAATAACGATTTCTCGTTCCGTACATTCCGCCGCCTGCGCCTTTTTCCGGGAGATGTATTCCACCACCTCCGGAGGCGTCAGGCTGTCAGGAAAGGATTCGTCGGTTTCCGGCACGCGGATTTGGAAATCCGTTAATCCGATACGCTCCAAAAGCTCCCGGCGGCGGGGAGAGGCAGAGGCTAAGATAATAGCAGGCATAACGTTCCTCCTTATTTGCCGGTGGAACCGAATCCGCCCCGGTCGGCATCCTCCAAATGCTCCACAACCGTAAAGAGCAGAGGCGGCTGATTTTCCACAATGCGGAATTGACAGATACGGGAGTTTTTGGGAATGGTCACATCCCGCGTGGCATAAACCGGCCAACGCCATTGGTCATTATCGCCGCGGTAGGAGCCGTCAACAACGCCCATAGAGTTTGTTTGAAGGATGCCGTAGTTTTTGAAAGTAGAGCTTCGGGGAACGACGTGCGCTTCATAACCCTCCGGCAGAGCAATCGCAACCCCCAGAGGAATGAGGCAGTAATCACCGGTTTTAAGAACAATCTCTTCTGCGGCGCGAAGGTCCACCCAATCGGAGCCGGGAACGCAGGCAAGATGGTCGATATCATTTGTGAAATATTTCACCTTTAGTTCTTTCATGTTGAATTCACCTGATTTTCTGTATAATTATAATCTGAAATTACGATTTGTAATCTTATGTGAAAATACAAACTGTAATAGACAAATAAATATTTACAAAACGGAATTACTCAACGCCCCGTTGATAGAGCCCTCTTGTAAAAGGTCCGGGGGCCGGCGCGCCGTCCAGATAGGCGCGGCAGACCTGGACACATTCCGCAGGGGTTTCCGTTGTAAAGCGCAGCCGCGCATATCGCAGCCCCAGACGGCGGAAATCCGGCCGGTCCGCCAGCCAAAGGACCCGGCTGTTTTCGATCTCCGTCCGGTGGCCCCAAGCCGGGAGCAGCGGGAACGCCGCGCCGGTCCGGTCATTCAAAATATTGGAATCACCGCAGTGACAGCCGCCGCTGTTCTGCACCAGACAATTTTCCGTAAGCATCAAGGGAAGGCGTCCGTAAACAATCGCCTCCACCGGCAGAATTTTCCGCAGGTCGCGGATCTGGGCGAAGCGCAGCTCAAAGGAGACGCAAGCGGACGAGAGCCCCTTGTCCCGCAGATAGGCCAGGGAAAAGCTGTTGAAAACGTTGAGGCCGAAGTCGCCGTAAAGACGGAAATCCAGACCGCGAACCAGCGGCAGATGTCCCAGGTTTCCCACCAGAACGCCCGCCGCGCCGAGGGTGCGGGCGTGTTCCAGCATCTGCCGCAGTTCCCGCTCGTCCCGGTCTCGCCAGACCCGAGGCAGTGCAACGCACCATTCCGTTTCAGTATCCATCAGGGCGGCCCGCTCTGCGAACTGCTCCAAGGGCACGGAGACCCGCGCAGGCCGCAGGGCCAGCAGTTCCGGCGTAATCTGCCGGAAGTCTTCCGCGGAGACGGTGAATTCCGGCGCGGCGGCAGAGCAGTCCAGTTCCGGCAAAACCGGTTCCGGCAGTTCCCGCCGGACCGGCGGCGCGGAACGCGCATCGCTGAGAGCGTCCAGGGCGTCCCGCCGCAGGGCGTTCACCGCCGACGCAGACAGCGACAGCCCGCCGTCCACTTCGGCAAATGCGTCTGTGCAGCGGTAAGGGGTTCCGCCGGTTTTTTGCAGGCGGGCGCAAACATCCTCCGGCGTAAGGGACCGCGTCCGGGCAGTTTCCGGGACAGGCCCCGTCACAGTGACCGAATGTCCGGCCTCGTCCCGTGCGGTAAGGGCGCAGGGCTGTCCCTGCTTCACTGTGCCGCGGAAGGAGACCGCGACCCGTCCTTCGGTTTTTGCAGTCGGAAGCGTTTCCGGTTCCCGTGCGTTTTCCGGCCGTACGCCGAACATCTCCGGGCCGTGGGTTCCGTGCCAGTAGGCGTCCGTAAACCCGGAACGGGAAAAGGCATCTTCCAAAAGTGCCTGTTCCGCGGGGGTTGGCCCGCGGCGTTCGTCCAGAAGCCGGGCGTAAATGTCCACAACGGTCCCGACATAAGCGGGCCGCCGCATCCGCCCTTCGATTTTCAGGCAGGAGACTCCCATGTCCGCCAATTCGTTCAGGTGTCCGGCAAGGCAGTTGTCTTTGAGGCTCAAGGGGTACTGTGTTCCCGCCGCCTCATTCACGCCGTAAGGCAGGCGGCAGGGCTGGGCGCAGCGGCCCCGGTTGCCGGAGCGTCCGCCGATCAGCGCGCTCATGGCGCACTGGCCGGAGTAGCACATACAAAGCGCGCCGTGGACAAACGCCTCGATTTCAACGGGAGAATTTTGACAGATGGCGGCAATGTCGCCGCCGGAACACTCCCGGGCAAGCACCACCCGTTGGCAGCCGTCTGCGGCGGCCTCCTGTGCGCCGCCGGAGGTGAACAGGCTCATTTGCGTGCTGGCGTGCAGGGGAAGGTCCGGCAGGGTCCGCCGCAAAAGGAAAAACAGGCCCCAGTCCTGAACCAGCACGGCGTCAACGCCCAGACGGCAGGCCCGCCGGGCGGTTTCCACGGCGTCGGGAAGCTCCCGGTCAGAGAGGAGAATATTCAAGGTCAAAAACACCTTAACGCCCCGAATATGGCAGTAAGAAACGGCCCCGGCAAATTCCTCCTCGGAGAAGTTTTGCGCACTGCGCCGGGCGTTGAAGGCTCCCCAGGCAAGATATACGGCGTCCGCGCCGTGTTCCACAGCGGCGCGGAGGGCGTCGGGGGACCCTGCGGGGGCAAGCAGTTCCGGCCTCATTTTCTCAAATTCCGGGTATCCAGCCGCTGTTGCAGGCGGATTACTTTGTGTTTCAGCTCCTCGGCCTGGCCCTGGGCCTTTTCCATAGCGGCCTGGGCTTTGGCCAGTTCCTCCTGAAGGCCGCTGCGTTCCCGCTGCGCCTGGGCGGCCTCCTCCTGAAGACGCGCGATGTCTTCCTGAAAACGCGCGGTTTCGCTTTGAAGGGCGTGGAGCTCGTCCTGAGACGCGGCGGTTTCCTCCTGGGCGTGGGCAAGACTGCTCTCCAAGCCGGCAATCTGGTCCTGGGCCTTGGCGGCTTCGTCCTGAAGGCCGGTGGTTTGCTTTTTCAGTTCGTTGATACGGCTTTGCAGTTTAGAGGCTTCGTTCTGGGAGCGCACGATTTCGCGCCGGAGATCGGTGGCCTGGCTTTTGGTTTTAGAAGCCTCGTCGATGTAATTTTTCAGCTGGCGGCGGAGCTGTTCGGCGGCGGCTTGGGCCTTGAACAGCTCGTCGGCAATATTGGCGGCGGTCAGGACGGCGGCGTCTGTGCGGCCAACTTTGCTGGAGGCAAGGATTTCCTCCATTTTCTCTCCGACGTATGCGCCGATTTTGTGCATATAAGCAGCGGACTCCTCCGCGACGAAGGTGTATTCCGCGCCGCAGATGGTAACGGCCACGTGATTCGCCATAAAGGGGACCTCCTTCAAAAAAGTAAAGCGGATAATTCCGCCGGATTTTACTCCAACAGTATAACATACCGTGCAGGACGTTACCAGAAAAAACGGTAGATTTTTTTGAAATTTTACAATTTATCCAGAAACGCGGCGGAAGAACATTTGTCCAGAGGACAATCCGGGCGGGGAAATCTTGACAAAGGCGGGGCTTGCACGTATAATGAATTTATGCAATATGAAGGATTTCCCCGGCTGCACGGAACGGAATATTGTCAATGTGAATAAGGAGGAACAGCACAAATGGACTTCATGAAGGAATATGAGAAATGGTTATCCAGTCCCGCGCTGAACGAGGCGGAACGGGCGGAGCTGAAAGGCATTCAGAACGACGCCAAAGAGATTGAGTCCCGGTTTTACGGGCCGCTGGAATTCGGCACGGCGGGCCTGCGGGGCACCATGGCCGTTGGCCTGCACAACATGAATATACACGTTATCCGCTGGGCCACCCAGGGCTTCGCCGACGTGATTGCCGCCGAGGGCGAGGCGGGAAAGAAACGCGGCGTGGCCATCTGCATGGACTGCCGGAATCACTCCATGGAGTTTGCGCGGGCCGCGGCGGAGGTCTGTGCCGCCAACGGCATTCACGTCCGGATTTTCGACGAACTTCGCCCCACGCCGGAACTCAGCTTCGCCGTCCGGGAGTACCATTGCCAGGCGGGCATCAACGTCACCGCCAGCCATAACCCCAAGGAGTACAACGGCTATAAGGTCTACTGGGAGGACGGCGCGCAGCTTCCGCCCCATCACGCCGACGCGATTGCCAAGCGTCTGGGCGAGATTGATATTTTCAACGACATTAAGCGTATGGACTATGACGAGGCCGTAAAGGCGGGCTTGATCGAGATCCTGGGCGCGGAGACCGACGAAAAATTCCTGGCAAAAGTCGAAGGGCAGGTCATTGACCGGGCCGCGGTGGAAAAGGTGGCGGACAGCTTCAAGATGGTCTATACCCCCTTCCACGGCACGGGCCATAAGCTCATTCCGGAGACCCTCAAGCGTCTGGGCGTGAAGAATCTGATCTGCGTGCCGGAACAGATGGTGATCGACGGCGATTTTCCAACCGTCAAATCGCCCAACCCGGAGAATCCCGAGGGCTTCTATCTGGCGGTGGATCTGGCGAAGAAGGAAGGCGCGGACTTCATCCTGGGTTCCGACCCCGACGCCGACCGCGTGGGCATCATGATCCGCACCGGGGACGGCGAGTTCAAGGTCATCACGGGCAACCAGACCGGCGTGCTGCTGCTGGACTATCTGATTGGCGCGAAAAAGCGGACCGGCACCATGCCCGAAAAGCCGGTGGCTCTGAAAACCATCGTCACGACGGAAATGGCCCGGAAGGTGGCCGAGGTCAACGGCCTCCAGTGCTATGATACCTTCACCGGCTTCAAATTCCTGGCGGAAAAAAAGGATAAGCTGGAAAACGCGGGCGACGGCACGGTGATTTTTTCCTACGAGGAATCGTATGGCTATATGCTGGGCGATTATGTCCGGGACAAGGACGCGGTGACGGCGGCCCAGGCTCTGACGGAGATGGCGGCATGGTATGCCGGACAGGGCCTGACGCTGGCGGATGCGCTGGCGGCGTTGTATGAGAAGTACGGCTATTACGCGGAGCATACATATAATCTGGTTATGCCCGGACTGGACGGCCTGAAGGATATGGCGAAGCTGATGGCGGGCCTGCGGGACAATCCCCCGGCGGAAATCTCCGGCGTGAAGGTCTTGCAGTTCAAGGACTACAAGGACGGTTCCGTGGTGGACTGCGCCACGGGGGCCAAGAGCGCTATGGAGCTTTCCGGGTCCAACGTGCTGCGGTTTGAGCTGGAGGACGGCACGTCTGCAATTGTACGGCCCTCCGGTACGGAACCGAAGATCAAGGTATACATTCTGACCCAGGGCAAGGACGCCGCCGGAGCCCAGGCGAACCTGGACAAATACGGCAAATGGGTAGCCGCGCTGCAAAAATAAGAATTCATACAAAGCAAACGCCCCGCCGGGTCCGGCGGGGCGTTATACTATGCGAAGAAACTCCCTCATCCCGCGGCGTTGGGATAAACCGTTTCGATCTCCAAGGTCTGATAGGAAATCTCCAGTTTGTCTGCGCCGTCCAGATAAGCGGCAAGCCAGGATTCATACTCCGCGTCGTCCACAGGACGGCCGTAGTTGGACCAGCTCCAGTCGCCGGTGAGAATGAAATAGATGAAACCGTTTCCGTCCGCGTCAATACCGGCGGGGAAATCGCCCCAATCGGGGGAGTGTTCCGCAAGCTCTTTGCTCCAGCCGTCCACGGAGGCGGCGCAGAGATATTCGTCACTATCCGGCTGGTATTGATGCAGGTTGTAAGGCCAGAGGCCGTCGCCGGAAAGGCCCTGGTTGTGGGACCAGTCTTCCAGAATAACGCCGTTTTCGTAGTACGTCAGGGCTGGGAAGCCGGAGAACTGCTGATGGAAAGTCTGCGTTTCCGCGTCATAGTCATAAATCCGCTCCACCATGCCCGCCATAGCGGCGTGTTCGTTTTTCAAGATCAGCTCGTCCCGTCCGTCGCCGTCCACATCGCAGACGGCATAAGAAACGCTGCCTGGAATTTCCCAGGCGTCCGCGCCGTCAGGGAAAACGCCCGTCCGGCAATAGACCTCCACGGCGTCCGCATAGGCGGCGGGCAGGCCGTTCCGGTCAAAGCTTACCGGGTTCCCATAAGGCTGGCCGGATTCCGGCGTTTGAGGGAGTTCGTCCCCCGGCGCGCCGGCCGCGACGGGAAGCGAGTCCGCCGTGACCGCGGGAACGGAACCGGCCCTCCACACGCCAACCACGGCAAAGGCCAGCAGCAATCCAAACAAGTACACAAAAAAACGTTTCATACAAGGTTTTCCTTTCTTGACAGCGCCGCCCGCTGTCCGAGACCCGGTTTCAATCCTGGGAGTCGATATGGTTTTGAATCCGCTGCATGATCATTTCCAACGCGACCAGATTATGTCCGCCCTCCAAAACAATGATATCCGCGTATTTCCGGGAAGGCTCCACAAACTGCTCGTGCATGGGCTTAACCGTGGCCAGATACTGCGCCACAACCGAGCGCAGCGTCCGGCCCCGTTCCTCCACGTCCCGGAGGGCGCGGCGCAGAATGCGCTCGTCGGCGTCGGTTTCCACGAAGATTTTGATATCCAGCATCTCCCGCAGCGCAGGGTCCTGGAAAATCAGAATGCCCTCGACAATCAGCACCTTCGCGGGCTGAATCAAAACGGTGTCGTCCGTCCGGTTGTGGTCCACGTAGGAATACACTGGACAACGGATAGCGCGGCCCTCCTTGAGCTGTTTCAGGTGTCCAACCAGAAGGTCGGTGTCAAACGCGTTGGGATGGTCGTAATTCTGCAAGGCCCGTTCCTCATAGGTCTTACCCACCTGCCGTTTGTAATAGCTGTCATGTCCCACCACGGCCACATTTCCGCCGAAGTGGTCTTTCAGGTGCTGCGTGAGGGTTGTTTTGCCGGAACCGGTGCCTCCGGCAATGCCGATCAGAATGGTTTTCATAGCTGCAAATTCCCCGCCTTTCCCGTATTCTGTCAAAAGTGTCCAGTACCATTATAAGGGAGCTGTGAAAAATTGCAAGAAAAACGCGAAATTTTCAAAAAATTGACGGCCCCGGACTTGACTGTTTCCCCAAAAGCCGATATGATGGTATCCGTAATTTTATCGCTTGGCGCAGGCGTTGTCTGCCGTACTTAAAAGATATATGGAGATGTAAAGGACACAGGAGGTTTCTTATGGCAATGAAGCGATGCCCGGTCTGCGGGGAAAAATATTCGGATACATATAAAAATTGTCCATTCTGCGAGGAAGAAGCCTATTGGGACGAAGAAGAACCCCGCCGCCCCGCGCCCCGCAGCAGCCGGAAGCCCGCCCACGGCCTGCAATACAATCTGATCACGCCGACGCTGATTGTTTTGATTTTGATTATGGCCCTGCTGCTGGTATACCTGCTGTACGGCGACAAGATCGCCGGTCGTTTCGGCGGAGGCGATGACGAAACGGATAACCCAGGCGTGGTGGACCCGGTGGAACCGAACCCCGGCGGTACGAAGGACGATCCGGACGCAGAGGACCCGGATACGTCCGGCAGTCCGGATACCGATGTGGACCCGGAGGGGAATACCGATACGCCGGACACCCCCGATACCACGCCGGAACCCCCCAACACATCCGGCGGCGGAACCGGCGTAATGCCGGAAGGCCCCGACACGGCCGGCACGCCGGATCAAACCCCCAGCTCCGGCGGCGCGTCTTCCAGCGACACCAGTTATTCCGTAGCGGCCAAGCTGCCCGATGGCCTGACGCTGAACAAAACCGATTTTACCGAGTCGGTTTCCAGCCCGCCGGTACAGCTCCGGGTTTCCGGCGGAAACGGGTCCTACACCTGGATCAGCGAGAATCCCTCCGTTGCGTCCGTAGACAGTTCCGGCAAAGTGACGATGGTTTCCGCCGGTACGACCAATATCCTGGTCACGGACGGCTCCAAGCGCGCCGTCTGCATCGTCCGGGTAAAAGGCGGAAGCGACTCCTCCTCCTCAAACACCCAGCAGCCGTCCAGCTCCGGGTCCTCCGGTTCCAGCGGCTCGAATAACCTGAACAAAACCGACTTTACCCGCACCGTTGCGGAAGGCTCCGTACAGCTTCGGGTCTCCGGCGTGAGCAGCGGGATTACATGGAGCAGCTCCAATACCAGCGTAGCCACGGTTTCCGGCGACGGACTCGTTACGCCTGTCGGAAAGGGCCAGGCCACCATTACCGCGTCCTGGAACGGCCAGTCCCGCACCTGCATTGTTCGCGTCTCCGGCTGACCAGGCTCTGAAGATCCGCGTTTCACCGCAGAATTTCCAACAAGAAGTCCTTGCATTCTGGGAGAGAGTTGCATATAATATGCTTGTCCAAATTTTCACGATTGGACGGTGAACAACCCGGGCAGCCGCCCGGCGAATATGGAGGACTTACTATGAGAGGCGTACATAGCGCGGTAGACGATATCCGGCGCACCGTATTCAAAGAGGTCGCTATGCTGGCATATGGCGAAGGCGATCTTACCCGGGTGAACCTGATTCCTTATAAAATGATACAGGGCGACGTGGCGAAGCACCGTCATGACGTGTTCCTGGAACGGGCCATTGTAAAAGAGCGCGTCCGTCTGGCGTTGGGCATGAGCCTGATGGGCGATCAGCTCCCGATTTCCGCCACCATCGACGAGGCGGCGACGGACCAGAAATATTTTGAAAACCCGCTGGTCAATATCATTCCCTTTGCCTGCAACGCCTGTCCGCCGAAGCAGATTCGCATTACGGACAGCTGTCAGGGCTGCATTTCCCATCCCTGCATGAACGTGTGTCCCAAGGACGCCATCTACCTCGACAAAGATAAGCACTGCCACATTGACCAGGACAAGTGCATCAAATGCGGCAAGTGCTACAATCAGTGTCCCTACCGGGCCGTATCCAAAATCGAACGCCCCTGCGCCGCGGCCTGCGGCATGGACGCCATTGAGTCCGACGAGCTGGGCCGGGCAAAAATCAACTATGACAAGTGCGTTTCCTGCGGTATGTGCCTGGTGAACTGCCCCTTCGGCGCGATTGCTGACAAGAGCCAGATCTATCAGGTCATTTCGGCCATCAAGAAAAACCAGGAGGTCATTGCGTGCGTGGCCCCTGCGTTTGTGGGCCAGTTCGGCAAGGACGCCAGCCCTGCAAAACTGAAGGCCGCCATGAGCATCCTGGGCTTTGCCGACGTGGTGGAAGTGGCCATCGGCGCGGACCTCTGCACGGTGGAGGAAGCAAAGGATTTCCTGGAAGAAGTTCCGTCGAAACAGCCTTGGATGGGGACATCCTGCTGTCCGGCGTGGAGCGTCATGGCCAAAAAGCTCTATCCAGAGTTTGCCGATTATATCTCTATGGCCCTGACGCCGATGGTCATTACCGCCCGCATGGTCAAAAAGGACCGGCCCAACGCGCGGATCGTGTTTATCGGACCGTGCTCTGCAAAAAAGCTGGAGGCCAACCGCCGGACCGTCCGTTCCGACGTGGACTTCGTGCTGACCTTCGAGGAATTGCAGGGGATGTTTGACGCCATGGATATTGACTTCGCCAAGCTGGAAGCCAACCCCGAGGACAACATGGACGAGGGCACCGGCATGGGCCGGGGCTTTGCGGTCGGCGGCGGCGTGGCGGCGGCTGTGGTAGAGGCCATCAAGCACATCGACCCCGAGCGGGAGGTAAAGATTGAATACGGCGACGGCCTGAAGAATTGCCGGAAGATGCTGGCAATGGCAAAGGCCGGAAAGCGCGATGGCTATTTGCTGGAAGGCATGGGCTGTCCCGGCGGCTGCGTGGCCGGCGCGGGCACCATCCGGCCCGTAAAGGAAAGCACGGTGACGGTGGATAAATTCAAGAACGAAGCCTCGGAAATGAGCTGCACGGCCAGCCCGTACCTCAACCGTCTGAAAGAGGTCGAGGAACGGGACGGCCAGTAAGGGACCCGATGTCCAGGCTGGTTTCCATGCGGGCGATTGCCCACGTGCGGAGCGATTTTTCCAGTAAATTCGGCGTGCCTCGCCAGAGCGGGCTGGTTCCCGCTCTGGAGGCGGACGTGGTCTTTGCGCCGGAGTTCCGAAATCCGGACGCCCTTCGGGGCCTGGAGGGCTTTTCGCATCTCTGGCTGATTTGGGTGTTTGACCGGGCGGCGCGGGCGCAGTGGTCTCCCACCGTCCGCCCTCCCCGTCTGGGGGGCAATGCGCGGCTGGGGGTATTTGCGACTCGCTCGCCCTTCCGCCCGAATCCGGTGGGCCTCTCTGTCGTGGAGCTGGCCGGGATTGAGGAGACGGCGGACCGGGGACCGGTTTTGCACATCCGCGGTGCGGATTTAATGGACGGCACGCCCGTTTTAGACATCAAGCCCTACTTACCCTATGCCGACTGCATTCCGGAGGCTGCGGGGGGCTTTGCGGCGGTTCCGGCGGGGGAGACGCTGGAGGTGGAGATTCCGCCGGAGCTGCTGGAACGGGTTCCGCCAGAGCGGCGGGAGGCCCTGCGGGGCGTGCTGGCGTTAGACCCCCGTCCCCGGTATCAGGAGGACCCGGACCGGGTTTACGGCTTTGGTTTTGCGGGTCTGGAGGTCCGTTTTTCCGTAGCGGGAAAGCGGCTGACGGTGCGGGAGATTGAAGCGGCTCCCTGATACGGCAATATGTAAAGCGGAGGAACGGCCTTTGACACGTTCCTCCGCTTTTTCCGGGGCTTGAGGCCGGACCGAAAGGATTTGCAGAGGAGTGACGGCGCAGCGGAGAAGGGTGGAAAAATTACGGAAGAATTTTTCCAAAACCCCTTGACAAATTGCGGAAAGTTTGCTAGAATTCCAATTGTTGTCGCGGGCATAGCTCATCTGGTAGAGCGCCACCTTGCCAAGGTGGAGGTAGCGAGTTCGAGCCTCGTTGCCCGCTCCAGGCTTTGAAATATCCTGCTTGGTATATGCCAAAGCAGGGTATTTCTTTACCTCCTGTTTATCCCGAGTGGGAAGGAACAGCGA
Source organism: uncultured Oscillibacter sp. (assembly GCA_910589315.1). Classification (GTDB taxonomy): domain Bacteria; phylum Bacillota; class Clostridia; order Oscillospirales; family Oscillospiraceae; genus Oscillibacter. Next base: position 73,573 of record CAJUTB010000008.1, read on the forward strand.
GGGGCCAGTGTTCCATTTGTGTTTTCCTTTCCTCCATTTTTCCCTTTCCAGGCTTTGCTTTGTGCGGAGTCCCCCCTGTCTCGGACAGGGGGATTTTTTTATTCCGCAGGCGGCTTCTCAGAAGAATGAAAATGCCGCCAGACCGCCTCCGCCTGGGCCTGGGGCACCACAGCCGCCAGAGCGTCTGCGCTGGCCTCCCGGATGGCCTTGATGGTGCCGAAATGCTTTCGCAGGGCGTCCCGGCGTTTGGGCCCCACGCCGGGGATGCCGTCCAGGGCGGAACGCATGACGCTTTTGCTGTGGCTCTCATGGTGATAGGTGATGGCAAAGCGGTGGGTTTCCTCCTGAATCTGACCTACCAGGGCAAATACCGCCTGATGATTTACAATACCGATTTCCCGTCCGTCCGGCGTTACAAGGGCGCGGGTGCGGTGCCGGTCGTCCTTCACCATGCCGAATACCGGCGTTGAAACGCCATAATCCTGCGCAACGGCAAGGGCGGTCTGGGCGTGGACCTGGCCGCCGTCGATCAAGAATACGTCCGGCAGGGGAAGGAATTTTTCGTCGCCGTCCGCGGCCCGCTGAAGCCTGCGCCGGATAACCTCCTGCATGGAGGCATAATCGTCCGGGCGGCCGTCCAGTCCTTTGATGCGGAACCGCCGGTAGGCGCTTTTCAAAGGCCGCGTGCCGCTGTATACCACCATAGAGGCCACAATATCGCTGCTGCCGGTGTTGGAGATGTCGAAGGACTCCAGGCGTTTGGGGGGCGCAGGCAGGTCCAGGAGCTTTGCAAGCAGGTCGAGGGTGTGGGCGGTGCGTTCCTCGGCGGTGGTGGCGCGTTCGGTCTCCTCGGCTGCATTGCGCTGGGCCATGGCCCGCAGGTCGGCTTTTTCGCCCCGCTGGGGAACGTGGACCCAGACTTTATAGCCCGCCCGTTTGGTAAGCACGGCGGATAAATTTTCACAATGGCCTTCGGTTTCAAAGGGAAGGAGAATTTCGTGGGGGAGGATTGCGCGGGGAAGGTAAAACTGGGCCGTCAAAGCGGACAGCATTTCTTCCTCGCTCTCCTCCATAGGCGCGGAAAAGAACTCGGTTTCCCGACCGGCGAGGTTTCCGTTTTCCATGTGGAGAATGGCATAGCAGCACTTGCCTGCGCCGCGGTAAAGGCCCCAGATGTCCGTATCCGCGCAGAGACCGGCAATCACGGTTTGTTTTTTGCTCAGGGCGCTGATGGCGTTGATGCGGTCCCGGAGGAGGGCGGCCTGTTCAAAGTGCAAAGCCTCCGCCTCTGCCTCCATTTCGCCGGTCATTTCCTGCAAGAGCTGTTTTGCCTTTCCCTCAAGCATCTGACACGCCTGCCGGATACGGCGGTTATAATCTTCGGCGGTCATATCCGGGCGGCAGAAGCCGTCGCAGCGGCCCATATGAAAATTGAGGCAGGGGCGTTCTGCGCCGATGTCCCGGGGGAAACGGCGATTGCAGGTAGGCAGGCGCAGGGCGGCGCAAACGGCGTCCAGGGCCTGCCGGGTCTCAAAGCGTCCGCCGAAGGGGCCGAAGTATTTCGCCCCGTCATTGGCCCATTTGTGGACCATCGAGAAGCGGGGATAGCTTTCCCGGGAGAGGCGAACGAAGGGATAACCTTTGTCGTCTTTCAGGAGAATGTTGTAGCGGGGCATATGGCGTTTGATGAGGGAGTTTTCCAGCACCAGGGCTTCAAATTCGCTGGAAACGAAGATGGTGTCGAAATGGTCCACCTGGGATACCATCTGGCGGGTTTTGCCGGTATGGGACGCACTGTCCTGGAAGTATTGGCTGACGCGGTTTTTGAGCTTTTTGGCCTTGCCGACGTAGATCACTTTTCCGCTGGCATCCATCATCAGGTACACGCCGGGCAGAAGGGGCAACGCCGCCGCCTTCTCCCTCAGTTCGTCTTTCGTCATAGAATCCTCCTTTTTCCACCCCCCATTTTCTCTTTTTCTTGGCGAAGAAAAAGAGAAAACGGGCCGTGGACGGTCCAAAAGAGAAAAAGACGTTGA
>CAJUTB010000009.1 GCA_910589315.1 uncultured Oscillibacter sp.
TCTATTTTAACACACTCGATCCATCTTTCCTAGCTTTTTTCTCGAAAGTAATATCCCGTAAAGAGAAACCGAAAATCCTTCGAAATAATCGCGCAGCCGTTTACCGGTAGCAGTTGCCCAGCTGAACAAACCGTGATATAATGTAGAGAAACCGAAAATCATGTATTGAGGAGGATGTATGACATAGCATTGGCAATTGAACAAAATAAAAATTTTGTTCAATTGAGAGGGGGTGTTCAGACGGATTTTCCCGTTTTGCCCTCCAAAACCAATAATATGTACTAAAACAACGCCATGACTGACTATCGCACGGAAGCGCCTGAAATCCTGCGGGATTTTCTATCTTATCACGAAACCATCAAAGCGCATTCCAAACGCACCGTCGACGAATATTTTCTGGACCTGCGGAATTTTTTCCGCTACATCAAGCAGCTCCGCGACCCAAACCTTGCCAGCAAAGATCTGGATGAAATTGATATTCTGGATGTGGATTTACCGCTGGTGTCCAGCGTGACCTTGACAGACATCTACAATTACATGACCTATTTGAGCCGCGACCGGGTCCTGCACCAAAACAGCCGGCATTCCGACTGCGGGCTGAGCGCATCGTCCCGCGCCCGGAAAATCGCCACCATTCGCTCCTTTTACAATTACCTGACCAACAAGGCCCATCTGATTCAGGATAACCCCGTCAAAGACATCGACTCGCCCAAACTCAAGAAAACCCTGCCAAAATACCTGACATTGGATCAGAGCTTGCAGCTCTTGGAATCGGTCGACGGGGCCAATCAGGAACGGGATTACTGCATTTTGACGCTGTTTCTGAACTGCGGCCTTCGGATTTCCGAGCTGGTTGATCTGAATTTGCGGGACATTCAAGGCGAATCTCTGCGGGTTCTGGGCAAGGGCAACAAAGTTCGTATTCTATACTTGAACGAAGCCTGCCTGGACGCCCTGCGGCGTTATCTGGATGTCCGGCGGCCCATCACCGGGCGGGACGCCAACGCTCTCTTTCTCTCGTCCCGTGACGAACGCGTCAGCCGGTCGACCGTCCACGCCATGGTGAAAAAACGCCTTGCGGCTGCCGGAATTGACGCTTCCCAATATTCCTCCCACAAGCTGCGCCACACCGCCGCAACGCTGATGATTCAAAGCGGCGTGGATGTACGGTCCATCCAGGAGGTTTTGGGACACGATCACCTGAACACCACCCAAATTTACACCCATGTCACCAATGAATCCTTACGAATTGCCGCAAACGCCACCCCCCTTTCGCAAGTAAAAAACACGAGGAAACCCGAAAAAAAGGAAGATAAAACCCCGTCCTGACAGACGGGGTTTTTCTTTTTCCCGGTGATAAAACCGGCAAATAATTGAACAAAATATTTAGGGCCGCTTTACGCCGACAATATGAATCATGCGGATTGTCCGGTATTCATATGTAGACAACGGACGGTTGTCGGCATCGTAGCTGTGGGCGGCAATCAGCACATTTTCCGGCGTTGCCGGTGTGCCGACGGACACCACGATTGGGGAATGCTGGAACTCCTGTCCCTTGAATGACAATTGAATCAAGTCCCCTGGAAGCAGGTCTTCCAGCTCGCAGGACTCCCCTACCGGGCCAATGGAGCCGTTATTTCGCGTTAAAAAGTTATACAAATACGGTACGCCTGTCCAGGCGGGCGCTTTTCGGTTTGCGTCGATGTAATACCAGCCGTAAGTTGGCGTGTAGTTCATCACGCCGCTGCCTGCGTAAATGCACTGGGACGCAAAATTTGTGCAGTCGCCGCCTAAATGCTCATAGTCGTAAAACACCGGATTTCGGCCGTAAGCCCACTGGTGGGCGTATAATACGGCCGCTTTGCGGTCATATGCCTGTAATTCCACACCGCTCCCCCTCTCCTTCCTTCCAGCTTATGCAAAGGTCGGGAACGCTGTGCATGAAACAGGAAAACACCTCACAAAAACCCCAGGGAGGACCGTGTTTCCGTCCTCCCTGGGGTACCCCGGTTTATCGTTCGCCGGAGAGATTGTGAAAATTACGCCTTGTGGTCGCAGCCCAGAACGTCCACCAGCTTGTGCTTCACCAATTCCTTGATGGCGGCGCGGGCGGGCTTCAGATACTCGCGGGGGTCGAACTTGTCGGGATGCTCGCTGAAGAACTGCCGGATTGTGCCGGTCATGGCAAGACGCAGGTCCGAGTCAATGTTGATCTTGCACACAGACATGGTAGCGGCCTTACGCAGCTGCTCCTCGGGGATGCCCACCGCGTCGGGCATCGCGCCGCCGTTGGAGTTGACCATCTTCACAAACTCCTGGGGCACGGAAGAAGAACCATGCAGAACGATGGGGAAGCCGGGCAGACGCTTGGAGACTTCCTCCAGCACGTCGAAGCGCAGCGGGGGCGGCACAAGAATGCCCTGCTCGTTGCGGGTGCACTGTTCCGGCTTGAACTTGAACGCGCCGTGAGAGGTTCCGATGGCAATGGCCAGAGAATCACAGCCGGTCTTGGTCACGAACTCCTCCACTTCCTCTGGACGGGTGTAGGAAGAATCCTCCGCAGAAACCTTTACATCATCTTCCACACCGGCCAGGGTGCCCAGCTCGGCCTCGACGACCACGCCGTGATCATGGGCGTACTCAACGACCTTCTTGGTGATTTCGATATTCTCCGCAAAGGGCTTGCTGGAAGCGTCGATCATGACGGAGGAGAAACCGCCGTCAATGCAGCTCTTGCAGGTCTCGAAATCCGGACCGTGGTCCAGATGCAGGGCGATGGGAATGCTCGGGCACTCGATAATGGCGGCTTCTACCAGCTTAACAAGGTAGGTATGGTTCGCATAGGCACGCGCACCCTTGGAAACCTGAAGAATCAGGGGAGCTTCCATCTCGCGGGCGGCTTCGGTAATGCCCTGGACAATCTCCATGTTGTTTACGTTGAATGCACCGATGGCATAGCCTCCGCTATACGCCTTTTTGAACATCTCGGTTGTCGTTACCGGCTTGGTATAGGTTGCCATAACAATCATCTCCTGAAAAAATTTGACTTGTCCCGCCCCGTTTTCCCGTGCGGCGGCGCAGCATTTGAGAAACGCCTGTCTGCCAAGGGCGAAAACGATTGCCTTTTTTCATCATATCACAGAAAAAATAAAATGCAAGTATTTACAATTCATTTTTTCAATGGTATGATAAAACGTACCATGGACTTTGCTCTTTGGGTTAAACAAGGAAGAAAAAATTTTGAGGAGGCTGTTTTCTCATGAGTGAATTGAAAGGCGCCTGCATCTTCGGCCAGTCCGGCGGCCCCACGTCTGTCATCAACGCCAGTGCTTACGGCGTCATCAGCACTGCACTGAAAAACCCCAATATTACCCGTGTCTTCGGCGCAGAACACGGCATCAAGGGCGTTTTGAACGACCGGCTTTTCGACATGGGCCAGGAGGACCCTGCCGAATTGGAGCTGCTGAAATACACCCCCTCCTCCGCTCTGGGTTCCTGCCGCTACAAGATGAAGGACCCCGATGTGGACGACACCGATTATAAGCGCATTCTGGAAATTTTCAAGAAATATGATGTCCGCTATTTCTTCTACAACGGCGGCAACGATTCTATGGATACCTGCAACAAGATCTCCAAGTATATGCAAAAGGTTGGCTATGAGTGCCGGGTTATGGGCGTGCCCAAGACCATTGACAATGATCTGTTTGGTACGGACCATTGTCCTGGTTTTGCCTCTGCCGCCAAGTACATCGCCACCAGCTGCATGGAAGTGTACCAGGACGCGCGGGTTTATGACACAGGCATGATCTGCATCATTGAGATTATGGGCCGTCACGCGGGCTGGCTTACCGCCGCCGCCGCTCTTGCCACCGCTTACGGCGCAGGCCCCGACCTGATTTACGTTCCCGAGGTTGATTTCGACATGGAACAATTCCTGACCGACGTGGAACGCATTTATAAGGAAAAGGGCAACTGCATGGTTGCCGTTTCCGAGGGCATCCACTACGCCGACGGTTCCTTCGTCTCCGAAGCCAAGACCTCTGCAACAGACGGCTTTGGTCATGCCCAACTGGGCGGTCTGGCGACGATGCTGGCAGATGCCGTCAAGCAGAAAACCGGAGCCAAGGTCCGCGGCATTGAGCTGAGCCTGCTTCAACGCTGCGGCGCACACCTGGCGTCTGAAACCGACATCGAGGAATCTTATATGTCCGGCAAGGCCGCGGTGGAAAACGCCGTCGCTGGCATTACTGACAAAATGGTTGGATTCGAGCGCAGCTATGAGGGTGGCCAGTACGTGTGCAAAACCAAGCTGCTGGGCCTGACGGATGTTGCCAACACCGAGAAGAAAGTGCCCCTGGAATGGATTAACGCCGCTCACAATGGCATTGAAAAGCCCTTCATTGACTACGTCCTTCCTCTGGTCCAGGGCGAACCCAAGCTGCCTAAGCAGGACTCTCTGCCCCGGTTCGCGAAACTCAAGAAAGTTATCGTGAAATAAACTCTGAAACGTCTTTTTCGTGTAGGAACGGCATGGCTTCAAGCCATGCCGTTCCGTTTCTTTATTGTAATTGTAAATTGTAAGCAAAAGCATCTGCGCTGTATTTTCAACGATTTTTCTGATAAATCGCCCAGAGGCCGTTCATCAGCAAATACTTGTCATAAACCACCTGGTTCCGGCAGTAACGCACGATCACCGGCGCGTTGCCGCCCGTCGCCACAACGCTGATTTCCCGACCGGGAAATTCCTCCCGGATACGGTCAATGATGCCGTCCAGCATTCCAGCCGTACCGTAGATGATGCCGGAGCGCATACATTCTTCGGTATTTTTTCCAATCAACGCTTTCGGGTGCTGAAGGGAAATATCCGGCAGCTGCGCCGCCCGTCGGCTTAGGGCCTCCAAAGAGACGTTGACGCCCGGCAAAAGGAGGCCGCCTTCATATGTACGGCCCTCAGAGATGACGCCGATGGTGGTAGCTGTGCCCATGTCGATGGTAATAATCGGCGGCTTGAACTTCTCCAACGCCGCAACCGCGTCTGCCACAATATCCGCGCCTACCTGCGTCTGAAGCGTCAGGCGGATATTCAGCCCCGTCTTGACCCCTGGCCCCACCACCATCGGCGGACGGCCCAGGAGCCGTGTCAACGCCTTTTCCATCATAAAATTCAGCGGCGGCACCACACTGCACAAAATCGCCCCGGTGACATCGGTATAGCGGTACTTATACAGCGCAAACAAATTCATCAGGTCAATGCTGATCTGATCGGCGGTTTTCCGGCTGTCCGTGTCCAGAGAGGCCAGAAACCGCAATTTTTTTTCCTTGTCAAACAGTCCTACCGAGGTGTTGGAATTCCCTACATCAATTGCCAGCAGCATGGTTTCCGTCTCCTTCTCATCGTTTTTCTTTATCATAACACGGATTTCAGGCCCTTGCAAGTCCGGCTGGAAGGTGTTACACTGAAAAGAAAAAAGGAGGCCCGTGATGTATAAATACCACTCTCCCATTGGCCCGCTCTATCTGGACACAGATGGAAAGTCTCTCACAGGACTTTGGATGGAAGGTCAGAAATATTTTCCCAACGTTCCGCTCCAAGCCCTGAACCAAAAGCTGGACGTTCCGGTTTTTCAGGAAACAGCGACTTGGCTGGACTGCTACTTTTCCAAAAAGAGCCTGCCTCCCCTCCCGCCGCTCGCACCGAAAGGAAGCGTATTCCGTCAGGCTGTCTGGGAAGAACTCCTGCAAATTCCGTACGGCAAAATTACGACCTACAAAGCCTTAGCCAAGGCCATCGGTTCCTCACCGCGGGCAGTTGGCGGCGCGGTGGGACATAATCCAATTTCCATCCTCATTCCCTGTCACCGTGTCCTTGGGTCCATGTACCGGGGAAAAGGCGGTACGTTAACCGGTTATGCGGGCGGCTTGGAACGAAAACGCTTTTTGCTGAATCTGGAACAAGGCACCCTTGTCAAAGGAAAAACTTCAGAGCCTCCCTCCGCCGTCAGACCTGCCGAATCCCACACACCGGTCAAAAAACCGCTGCGGCCTGGAAAATTCCCCTGCCCCTGCTGCGGCTATAAAACGTTTCCAGTTCCAAAGGAAGAAGCCGTCTCCTACATCTGTCCAGTATGCTTTTGGGAAAACGATCTGTTTGGTTCCAGCGAGGAATATCCCAGCGATGAAAACCACGGCATGACATTGAGCCAGGGCCGGGAGATGTACCAGCGTGTGGGAGCCGTTCAGGAAAATCTTTTGCCATATGTGCGGAAGCCCTTGCCGGAAGAAATGCCTGAATGAAACGGTATACGGTATGCGGCGGTTTTCTCAGCCAAAAGGCGAACGCTGTTTGAGCGTTCGCCTTTTTATGTACCAAAATCCTTAGAGCTTGGAATAGCCAAAGTTGTCCACTACCGCGTCTACTTCCACACCCTTCCGGCACAGCGGGCAGTCCTGAGGCGCATAGCTGGCATACTCTGGAAGGTCATCGGTGTTAAACAGGGATACTACCGGGAACCCTTGCACTTCCTTCACATGGCTGTAAATCGAAGCAATGCCCGACACATTGCCGCCGTAATACTGAACGCAGCGAATGGCTTTTTCCACCGTGGTTCCGGTCGTAATGGAGGCCAGGAGAACCAGTATGCTTTTTCCTTCCAGCATGAAACGAGCGTTGTCCCGGAAAATGAGCTGGCCGTTGGAGCTGACGTTCTCGCGGAGAAGATAAATCTCTTTTCCTGCATTTACAGAAACATACCCTCCCTGTGTCAGCTGACGGGCCAGACTTGTGCCAATCACACGAGTACCATCCATGCACAAAATCGTATCCACAATGGTATTGGATTTCAGACGCTGCCCCAGCTGCTGGGCAACGGCTTCCGCCCCTTGGAGGCAGGACTGCTGGCGGGTAACGTCGATAAAGTAATTGGTATGGCTGTGACGGGTTACAAAGTGACCGCGGGCTACGCGCAGGGTTACGTCTCCAACGCAGACTGGGATATTAAAAAACTTAGGTTCCATAAGGTTGCCTCCTTCTTCTCAAGGACGCATGACGCGTCTTTTATTTGTTCATTATAGCATGGACAACCTTTGATGTCCAGAACTTTTTGTAATTTTTAACCAAATTCCCGGAATAAAGATTCCACGTTATCAACGGAGTCCACAAAGGCGGTCGGATTTTTCTTCTGCATCGCCCCTTCGCTGTCTGTCCAGCATAATTCAGCGGACGCTGTTTCCAGCGTCCGCCGCTTTACTTTTACAGGATAATGCAAATCAGTCCGCCGCTGCCCTCGTTGATAATACGCGTCAGCGTCTCCTGCAACTTTTTCCGCGCATCGTCCGGCATCCGCTTCAGCTTCGCCTGCAAGTCGTCGCTCACCAGCTCGTGGAAGCTGCGGCCGAAAATGTTGGACTGCCAAATCTTCCCGGTGTCTCCCTCGAACTCCTGAAGCAGATAGTTCACCATGTCCTCCGACTGCTTCTCGTTGCCCACAATCGGGGAAACGGCCGTCTCAATGTCGGCGCGTATCATGTGGATGCTGGGTGCGCTGGCTTTTAGCTTCACGCCGTACCGCCCGCCCTGCTTCATGATTTCCGGCTCCTCCAATTGCAGCTCGTCAATGCTGGGAACCACAATGCCGTATCCGGTCTCCCGTACATCCTTCAAGGCCCCGGCTACTTTGTCATATTCCGCCTTTACTGCCGCCAGACGCGTCAGAAGGCTCATCAGGTCGCCGTCGTCGGAAACCTCAAAGCCGGACTGCTCCGACAGCGTGTGGTAAAACAGTTCCCGCGGCAGGTTCAAACGGGCCGCCGCTACACCGGTGCCCAGGTCAATGGCCGTAATCTGCGCTTCGCTGATGTTCTCGCAGTCTCCCAGTGCGGAAATCACGCCGTCCACTTCTCGGATGTGCTGAAGCTGCGCTGTACTCTCCCGGACAGCTTCGTAAAGGCTCGCCTTAATCGGATGCTCCGGCGGCAGCGCGTCCACCCACGGCGGAAGAAATAAATCCAGCTCCTGCATGGGGAATTCGTAAAGGACTCCTTTCAGAATGTCCGCCACATCCTCCTCCGACAGCTCCAGGCAGTTCACCGGAACACAGTTAACCTCGTAGCGGGAGGCAATGTCCCGGGCAATGGCAACGGCGCGGTCAGACCTGGGGTCCCCGGAGTTCAGCAGAACGATGAACGGTTTCCCAAGCTCTTGCAGCTCCCGGATCACCCGCTCCTCCGCCTCCAGATAGTCCTCCCGCGCAATGTCGGAGATGGTTCCGTCCGTGGTGATCACAATGCCTATGGTGGAATGTTCCGTGATAACCTTCCGCGTGCCGATCTCCGCCGCCTCGGTCATGGGAATTTCGTGGTCGTACCAGGGCGTTGTAACCATGCGTGGGGAATCGTCCTCAAACTGCCCGATGGCCCCCCGGACCATGTAGCCCACGCAGTCAATCAGCCGCACGGAAAACGACGCGCCGTCCGCAAGCTGCACCTGGGCCGCTTCCTCGGGCACAAATTTCGGCTCCGCCGTCATGATCGTCCGTCCAGAACCGCTCTGAGGCAGTTCATCCCGCGCCCGTTCCTTGCGGTAAACGTTTTCGATGTTGGGAATGACCTGGGTCTCCATGAAACGCTTGATGAAGGTGGATTTCCCGGTCCGCACCGGCCCCACCACACCAATGTAGATATCGCCCGCCGTACGGGTGGCGATATTCTGATAGATCGTGGTATTCATAGTTATATCCCGTCCTTTTTCCGCTCCATATTCATGCTTTACTTTATGTCCGGCCAAGGAAAAGTATGACAGCCCGTCTCGCTTTGGAGAAACTGCACAGAAATCCCCGTCCAGACTTTGCCAGGATTCGTGTGTTTCCTGCATTTACAGCATTGCTTTAGCATGGTAAACTATTAACGTATTAAAAGAACCGGGGTCTTCCTGGTTCGCATTTGGAGGATGAATGGAATGAAAAAGAAACTTCTGGCCCTTGCGCTGGCCCTGACGATGGTCCTGGCCCTGACCGCCTGCGGCGGCGATTCCAAAAACTCTGGCGACGGCACGCTCCCTGCGGACACATCCGGCAATGCCGAACAGCCGGAGGATGTCAGCGGCGGCGACCAAGCGGCGGCCAACAGCGACATTGCTTATATCCAGGATAAGGGCACGCTGATTGTCGGCATGACCGATTTTGCCCCGATGGATTATAAGGAAGACGGAAGCGACGAATGGATTGGCTTTGACGCCGACATGGCCAAGGCTTTCGGTGAGAGCCTTGGCGTGGCGGTCGAGTTCCTGGAACTGGCCGACTGGGACGCGAAATCCATGGAGCTGGATACCAAGGCCATCGACGTTGTTTGGAACGGCATGACCCTCACCGACGACGTGAAAGCCCTCATGGGAACCTCGAACCCCTACTGCCTCAACGGACAAGTGGTCGTGGTAGCTGCGGATAAGGCCAGCCAGTATCAAACTGTGGAAAGTCTTGGCGAACTGAGCTTCGCTGTGGAAAACGGCTCCGCCGGCGCGGAGCAGCTGGACGCGCTGAACATCTCCTACACCGCCATGCAGAACCAGGCCGCCGCCTTGATGGAAGTGGCCTCCGGCGCATCGGACGCCGCGGTCATTGACCGGCTGATGGCCGGAGCCATGATCGGCGAGGGCACCAGCTATCCCGATTTAACTTATACCGTTCAGCTCAACGACGAGGAATACGGCGTGGGATTCCGGAAGGGTTCCGATCTGGTGGACGCCTTCAATACCTGGTGGAAGGATATGTATGCAGAAGGTATGGTTCTGGAAGTTGCGGAAATTTACGGCGTACAGGAAGCTGTAAAGGGTGTCGTTGAAGGCTAAAACAGGTAATCGGCAGAGGACTCTGTTTTCAGGGCCCTCTGCCCTTCCCGGTTTTGAAAGGAGATGCCTCTATGTTTATCCCCGTTACCTTGAGCTTGCTGGAAGGTATGGTCACTACCTTGAAGCTCTTTTTCCTGACGCTGCTCTTTGCCTTGCCGCTGGGACTGGTGATCAGCTTCGGCTCTATGAGCCGCTTCACGCCTCTGCGCCGGCTGGTGCAAACTGTGGTGTGGATTATTCGGGGTTCCCCCCTGATGATTCAAATTTTAATCATCTTCTACGGCCCCGGTTTGATTTTCGGCCTTCCCCTCCTGCCCCGGTTCACGGCGGCCCTGGTCGCTTTTGCCGTCAACTATGCCTGCTACTTCTCCGAGATTTACCGCGGCGGCATTCAGTCGGTTCCGCAGGGACAATACGAGGCGGGTCAGGTGCTGGGCATGACGAAACCGCAGATTTTTTTCAAGATCACGCTGCTTCAGGTCGTCAAGCGCATCGTGCCGCCTATGGGCAACGAGATGATTACCTTGGTAAAGGACACTTCCCTGATTCGGGTGATCTCTGTTTACGAGCTGATCTGGATGGGGGAAACATACATCAAAAAGGGCCTGATCTGGCCGCTCTTTTACACAGCGGTCTTTTACCTGATTCTCAGCGGCATTTTGACTATTTTGCTGAACCAGTGCGAGAAAAAACTGGACTATTTCAAATAAGGAGGCGTCCGATATGTCCATTCTGGAAGTCAACCACATTGAAAAGCATTTCGGACCCACTAAGGTCCTCAACGACATCAGTTTTTCCCTGGAAGCCGGACAGGCACTGTCCATCATTGGTTCCTCCGGCAGCGGAAAAACCACCCTCCTCCGCTGTCTCAACTTCCTGGAACGCCCTAACGGCGGCACGATTACCGTCAAGGGCAGCGTCATTTTTGACGCCGGGAACCCTGCGATGCAAATTGAAAAAGATATCCGGGAAAAGCGGCTGCACTTTGGGCTTGTGTTTCAGAACTTCAATCTGTTTCCACAATACACCGCCCTGCAAAACGTAACGCTTGCCCGGGAACTGCGGGCAAAAAAGAAAAACGACGAGAGCCGGGAGACGATCCTCCAGGCCGGACTGACCCTGCTGGACCAAATGGGGTTGGCCGATCGCGCAAATCATTACCCGCATCAGCTCTCTGGCGGACAACAGCAGCGGGTAGCCATCGCGCGGGCGCTGGCTCTGCATCCCGACATTCTCTGCTTTGACGAACCCACCTCCGCCCTGGACCCGGAACTGACCGGCGAGGTTTTACGGGTAATTCGTTCCCTGGCGGAGCAGAAAACCACCATGATCATTGTCACCCACGAAATGGCTTTTGCCCGCGACGTGGCTGATCAGCTGATTTTCATGGACAGCGGCGTGATTGTGGAACAGGGCGACCCCAAGGAGATCATTGACCACCCAAAAGAAGAACGTACCCGGCAATTCCTGGCCCGCTATGCGGACAACTAACGGAGGCGGACAAATGCAGAAGACACTAAACGTCACAAGTCCCGCTTTTTCGTCCGGAGAATGGATTCCCAAGATACATACCGGCGACGGCGAGGACATTTCCCCCGCTTTGCAGCTGCAAGGGCTCTGCCGCGATGCGGTCTCTCTGGCCGTCATTCTAGATGACCTGGACATTCCGCTTATCCCGAATTACAGCCATTGGCTGCTTTGGAACCTTCCGCCGATGGAGGAAATCCCGGCAAATATTCCCTATGGTCCCTCCACCCTTCGCGGCGCGGTTCAGGGACGGGCGTACGGAAAAAACCGTTATCGCGGACCCTATCCTCCCGCTTTCTTGAAAAAGCCCCACCGTTATGTCTTCCGCGTTTATGCCCTGGACTGCTTTTTGCAGCTGGATGCTTCCGCAAGACGCAAGGCGCTTGTAAAGGCCATGCAGGGACACATTTTGCAGGAAGGGCAAATTGGAGGCGTCTATCACCGGTAAAAAATTCAGAGGCGTTCGGCTTTTGTGCCGGACGCCTCCTTGTTTTCGCCTCTCAGGGATAAAACCTCACATTTTTGGTCAAGCTATCTGCATCACAAAGTCAGAATGGAGGATCACCTTGATTCCATGTACCAGTGAATGCATCTACCAAACCGACGGTCTTTGCACCCTGGACAGCGCGGCTGCCGCCGGACTGCCCGCCTTGGGCGGCGCATGTGTCCATTTCATCCCCGCAAAGCGGCTCGGATCGCCTCACCGATATTATGAACGGGAATCAGTTCCAGACCAGAATCCGCCTCCAACACCCGGGGAACCACACAGCGTTTGAACCCCAGCCGCCGGACCTCGGAAACCCGCTGGGAAAGTTGGTTGACCGTCCGCAGCTCGCCGGTCAGGCCCACCTCGCCAATGGCCGCCAGATCGCTCGGGACCGGCTTGTCCAGATAGCTGGACGCCAGGGCAATTACGGCGGCCAGATCGGCGGCGGGTTCATCCAGCCACAATCCGCCGATGATATTCAAATAAGCGTCGCAGACGGACAGCTTCAAGCCGCCACGCTTCTCCAAAACCGCCAGGAGCATCGTTGCCCGATTATAGTCGAAGCCGTTACTGGTGCGCCGCGGATTGCCTCCGGCGGAGGACACCACCAACGCCTGAATCTCCGCCAGAACCGGGCGCGCTCCCTCCATTACGCAGGTAACGCAGGTGCCCGGGGCGTCCTCCGGACGGCCGGACAGCAGCAGCTTCGAGGGATTTTCCACCTCCATTAAGCCGTTGTCCTGCATTTCAAAAACGCCGATCTCATTTGTGGCTCCAAAGCGGTTTTTCGCCGCCCGCAAAATCCGGCAGGACGTGTGCTTCTCGCCCTCAAAATACAAAACACAGTCCACCATATGCTCGAGGACCTTTGGTCCGGCGATGGACCCTTCCTTATTCACATGGCCAATCACAAATACGGTGATATTCTGCCCCTTTGCCAGCTGCATCAACGCCATGGTGCAGTCCTTTACCTGGCTGACGCTGCCCGCCGGAGAATCCAGCGCACTGTTGCACAGCGTCTGAATCGAGTCGACTATCAGCACGTCCGGCTGTTCCTCCGCAACGGATTCCAGCATTTCCCCCAGGCCGGTCTCCGACAGCACCAGCAGATTTTCACTCTCCACATGCAGCCGCCCGGCACGGAGTTTCAGCTGACGCGGGGATTCCTCGCCGGATACATACAAAACCTTGGAAAACTCACACAGCTTGCTGCATATTTGCAGCATCAGCGTTGACTTGCCGATTCCTGGCGCACCGCCCACCAGTACCAAAGAGCCTTTGACCGCTCCGCCGCCCAGAACCCGGTCCAGCTCGCCCATTCCGGTGGAAAACCGAATCTCTGCGCTCTCTTGCAGATTCGTGATTGGGCAGGCTTTCGGGGCCGAAACAATCCGGGAGGCCCTCCCCTTCTTCTGCACCACCGGTTCCGGCCGCTCTACCACCGTGTTCCAGGCCCCGCAGGCGGGACAACGCCCCGCCCATTTAGGCGTTTCATTTCCGCACTCTGTGCAATAATAACCCGTTCGTTGTTTCATTTGTAAATCTCCTTATTCGTTCAGCTGGTCTCATATGCGCCGCGCAGATACCCCGCCGCGATCGCGGACGCCAGACGCAGCTGGTATGCCGGATCTTGCAGCTGTCCGGTCTCCGCGCTGTTGGACAAAAATCCGCACTCTACCAAAATTCCCGGCGCGGTGATATTTTTCATCAGATAAATGCTGTCTGGAATCTTACCGGCCCGTTTTCCGTTTTCTGTATTGGCGGCGGCGTTCAGCGCACTCTGAATCGACTCCGCCAAAGCCTCCGCGCCTTCCTGCCTGTTGTAAAACGCCTGTGCGCCATGCGTTGCCGGAGAGGACGGCAGGCTGTTCTGATGAATGCTCAGCAATACGGCGGGCGTCTGTTCATTTACCAACGCCACACGGTTTTTCAGGTCGGACACTTT
Source organism: uncultured Oscillibacter sp. (assembly GCA_910589315.1). Taxonomy (GTDB): domain Bacteria; phylum Bacillota; class Clostridia; order Oscillospirales; family Oscillospiraceae; genus Oscillibacter. The sequence goes on from CAJUTB010000009.1 coordinate 13,801, forward strand.
CCGCTGGCGTATGGTGTTCAGGCCCTCGTCGCAAGTGCTGACATCCTCCATGCGCGTCATGACGGTCCGCTGTCCGGCAAAACGCAGCAAATCATTTAGTCGCAGGGAAATTTCCAGGTTCAGCTGGCTTTCCTTCACGCCTTCGGCGGATACTGCTCCGCCGTCCTCTCCGCCATGACCAGGGTCCACAATCACGATCACCGGTTCCTCGCCGGCGGGAGAAAAGGCCGGAAGTGATGTTCCTTTCCAAAGCACAGCGCTCAATCCGGCAAAAAAACAGCAGAAAAATACGGTAAGCAGTACATCGCGTTTACGCAGCAGGATAACCACAGGCAACGCCTCCTCTTAGCAGCAGAATCAATGCTATCCTATGGTTCCCAGCTTATCCTATATTCCCAATTCGTTATTATAGCGGCTTTTCTGCCGGAATGCAACCAGACTGCCCCAAGGACCATCCGCCGCTCTGCGGCATACACTGGATTGAGCGCGGGATACGCTCTCGCGCAACTCTCTCAAAAGGAGGTTTTCCCTGATGGAGAAACCCGAGCAAACTCCTACGCCGACCCCAGGAGCCTGCCGCCCCGGCGAAGGCGGTCTCCCCGGCTGCTGCGCCCCTCTGGCGTTTCCTTATATTCCGATGCAGGAAAAAAATCCTCCCCGTTTCAGCCGTTCGGAGGCCCTTCAAACCGGCACGCTGTTCCCCGGCCTGGATCTGCCCTTCAAAGCCGCCATCCAGGCGAGAACCAAGCTGGCCAATACCGCTCTGGTGGAACTGATGGCACTTGATTTCGCCGTCAAAGAGCTGAATCTTTACCTGGATACTCACGCCAACGACCAGGAGGTTTTACAGCTTTATTGGTCCTATCTGAAGCTCGCAAAAGAGGGCCGTGAAAAATATGAAAAAATGTATGGTCCCTTGCAGTCTACGGACTTGACCCCCGAAGACGGCTACGCCTGGCTGAAAGACCCGTGGCCTTGGGATGTAGGAGGTAATGACTGATGTTTGTTTATGAGAAGAAACTGCAATATCCAGTCAAAATCAAAAACACCAATCCCAAGCTGGCGGCGGTGATCATCTCCCAGTATGGCGGGCCGGACGGGGAGTTGGGCGCGTCCCTGCGCTACCTCAGCCAGCGTTATTCCATGCCCTACGCGGAACTGAAAGGTTTGCTGACGGATATTGGTATTACGGCGTCAAACTGGGCCGCGCTTTTTCCGGTTGCTCTCCACCTGAAAGGTCCATACTTGCGAAAGGCCGTTCAAACTTGCTTCCACCCTTCCATTCCGGAAGACCACCAGGCGGTCCAAAAGATTCTTGTAAAAGGCTTCGCTTTCTGTCAAACCGTTTACGATATCGAATATTCGTTCTTTCAGTTCCTGGGTTCTGGTGGTTTTCGGGTGTCTTTTTACAGTTTGCAGGCGGATTTGCAGCGTATCTTGTTCACGGTTGTAACGCTCGTTCATACGCTTCATATCCGCTTCCGAAATGCTTCCGGAGAAAAAGGCATCCAGGACCGCTTCTTTTTTTTCGGTTAAGCGGTCGAGTTCATGGGTCAGAAGGCTGATTGAATCCGTCTTCTGCTCCCCTTCTAAACAAACAGCAGTTTGGATGGCGGCAACTGTCTGAGCCGCAATTTCCGCCCAATTTACTTGAAGCGTTCCAATGGCCTGCTTTAGCAGCTCCAACGCCAGATCATCCCGAAGCATCCAGCCTATCCGGCATCCGCCGTGCGTTTGGCCGCTTCCTTTCATGACGGCGGTATAGCATCCCCACCGTTTGCAGCTGACGCCGTTTTTCCGCTTTTTTGTTCGTGACACAAAAGATGCTCCACATTCGCCGCAACGGATTTTCCCGGAGAACAAATAGCGGTTCGCGTGGCCGCTTCCAGACCTTCGGTCCCGCTTTTTCAGCTCGGATTGCACCAGCTCCCACAACTCCCGGCTTATGATCGCTTCATGGTGATCGGGAAGAATGACCAGCTCCTCCTCCCCATGGTTGTATTTTCTCGTATGGCTCAAGTAATCCGGCGTATAGGTTTTTTTCTGTACCAAGTCGCCTGCATATTTCTCATTTTTCAGGATTTTTACAATATGGCTGTTGGACCATTCCGCAGTCCCCCGACGGGTTTTATATCCCGCCTCTTGCAGTTCTTTTGCAATCGTCGTCGTGCCTTTTTTCTCTATGCCGTACTTGTAAAAAATCTGCTTCACAATCTCCGCTCCTTCCGGATTGACGGCTATTCCTCCGTCTTTTACATCGTAGCCCAGCAGAGACCGCCCAAACACCACGCCTTGTTCCATCCGCCGTGTCTGGCCCCATTTTACGCGGCTGGAGGTCCGGCGGCTTTCCTCCTGCGCTATGGAAGCCATAATGGACAGCCGCAGTTCCGCATCCGGGTCCAGCGTGTTGATGCCGTCATTCATGAACAAAACGCCTACGCCATACCGCCGCAGTTCTCTGGTGCAGGCTATGGTATCCAGAATATTACGGGAAAACCGGCTGACCTCTTTTGTGAGAATCAGCCGGAAACAGCCGGAACAGGCGTCGTGCATCATGCGGTGAAATGCAGCGCGCTTTTTTGTAGATGTGCCAGTAACGCCCTCGTCGGCATAGACCTCATACAACTCCCAATCCGGCTGACGGCGGATGTACTCCTTAAAATACCGCTGCTGGCTTTCAAAAGAGTTTGCCTGGTCCTCCCGGTCTGTGGACACCCGGCAGTAAGACGCAACTCTAATCATACGGTTCTCCGGACGCCGGGCCGCTTTGATTTCTCAGGATTTCTTCCGCTGAACGGCACTGCATCTCGTTCAGCAGCCCAAGTTCTTTCAAAGCAAGCAGCACGCTTTGCTGGCATATAAACCAGAATTCCGGGTCCGTTTTCTGCGTAATTTCCCGGTCTTTCGTAATTTGAATCAATTTCGCCTCCATGCTCTCCCTCCTTTGTTCAAGGATATTCAGCAGATGGAGGCGGTTTGCCTCTTTTTCTCAACCCGTCATTATTTTCGCAGGCGATAGGCCCAATGCCCTCCCTCATGACATTTCACCAACTTGCCCTCTGCGGCCAATCCTGCCAAAATACGATTTGCCGTAGCAGGCGATACCTGGAAAAGCGTGCGAACGTCTGCGTTTCGGACCAGCTCATGGCTGTCCAAAAACTGCCGCACTTCCTCCCAGCGTGGAACGCTCTGTTCCACGGAAAGCGGCAAATCATCTTTTTCATCACTCACGCATACATCAATCAACCCCTCGTCATCAATCGCATCGCTCGTGCAATCATCACTCACACATCCATCACTCTCATCCATCGCATCCATCACTCGCTCGAGCGATGAGTTGATTGATGCTAGCAGGAATTGAATATAAACTCCTGCTTCTCCGGCATCATTAGCGGCGTTGATCGTCTTATAATACTCCGTTTGCTGCTCCTGGATTACAGCATCAACCGGTATCCAGGCAAACAGGGGATTCCATTTTGTCAGAAAAAGCGTATGCCAAAGGCGGCTCAATCGTCCGGCGCCATTGGCAAACGGATGAATCCGCTCAAACTCAAAGCGAAATGCACAGCTCTTAACCAACATCGGCAGATCACTGCCGCGCACCCAGTCCAACAACTCTGCAACCAGCTTCGAATAGTAATCCGGCAAGGTGCCAAAATGCAGAATCTGACCAGATTCATCCACAAGATTCACCTTTTTAGGCCGAAACACTCCTGCCTCTCCCTCAAAACTATGCATCATCGTTCGATGAACATCCAAAAGAACATCCATTGAAAACGGGTCCAGCTTTTCAAGATTTTCATAGGCTTCCCAGGCGTTTTGCCATTCTGCGATGTCCTTCAGCGGCGCAATGATCCGGCGGCCGTCCGCTATAGCCACGGCCTGTTCCAGCGTCAAAGCATTCTGCTCCAAAGCAAGGGACCCATAGATCATAGAAATACGATTCCGGCGGCGCCATGCGGAATTGGCGGTAAAACGATCCAACACAGTCAGTCTCCCCACCAACTCCGCAGTTTCCATAACCTGACTAATGATTTCGTTCGTCATTTCAAACGATGGCTTTTGATTCCTCATGGCATCCTCGCTTTTTGTAAAATACTATAATTTTATCAGCTTTCTTTCTGACGTGCGCGCATCAATCATCTATCACACATCGATCATCGTTTTCCATCGATCATCGCGATCCATTGCATCAATCAAAGCTCGTGCGATACAATGGAACGACATTGATGACCGGTTCCTCATAAGGGTGTATCTGCTTGATTGCATAGACGGTTCGATCTGCTGCTTCTGTAGGGCACACCGTTTCCACCTTCAACTCCGCTTCTGTGCTGATCGCCCCCACTTGTCCAATATATGGCCGTGCATCCTCCAAAGGACGCCAGCAGCTCATCACTTTGCTGTAAGAAAGACAAGAATCATATTTGCCGATGTGTCCTGCGTCTGCTTCCTGCAACGCTTTTTGCAAAGCGGCAAAATGCGTCTCTGGAATATACACCTCAATTTTGCAATACGAAAAATCCATCATACTGGTCCTCCTCAGTCGCAGACTGTCGCCCCTAAGTTTTTCTCAGGTCCAGTATACCACAACGTTATATGCCGTTCAACTCCTGCATACAGTCCGGCGGCAGACGTTGATAAAAAGCGAGGCATCATTTCAGATAACCTCTAGGTACAGAGGAACTGGGTCACCTGGAGATGGTAGGAACCATCGTTCACCAGCTCACCCGCAATCTGACCGAGGAGCAGATTCGCACCGCTGGATTTGACACCTATTTTGTCGACCACACGGCGGGCGTATACCCACAATTCGCTTCCGGCTACCCCTGGTCTGCCTCCTCCATGCAAGTCACCGGCGACCTGATTGCTGATCTGACCGAGGACTTGGCAGCAGATGCCGCTATGTGCAAAAAACAGCTTCTATCCTGTCAGACGCCGCATAGTCTTTGCTGAAAGGAGTTGAATACCGATGCGGGAAGAACGGCAAGAGCTTTGCAAAAGCGTTTTCCAGGATGGTTCCGCAGAAACGGACACAGAGCGTTTTACCCATGCTTGGATGGATCTGATTCAGCAGTTGGAGGCAACGAATGAAAGCCGCTGTTTACTGCCGCCTGTCTGAAGAAGACCGGAACAAGCGGCGGGATACGGACGACAGCGGCAGCATCCAAAACCAAAAAGCATTGCTGCTGCAATACGCCAAAGCGCAGGGATGGGACGTTTACGGCGTTTACAGCGACGACGATTACACCGGCTCTGACCGCAGCCGTCCGGCATTCCGGCAATTGCTGCAAGATGCAGAACAGCGGCGGTTTGAAATCGTTCTCTGCAAAACGCAGTCCCGCTTTACCCGTGAGCTGGAGCTGGTGGAAAAATACCTCCATGGGCTCTTTCCCCGCTGGGGAATCCGATTCGTCAGCGTGGTAGACAACGCCGATACCGAGAACGCCGGGAATAAAAAATCCCGGCAAATTAACGGACTTGTCAACGAATGGTATCTGGAAGATATGTCGAAAAATATCCGAAGCGTTCTGGTGAACCGCAGGGAAAACGGGTTTCATATCGGCTCTACCGCCCTTTACGGCTACCAAAAAGACCCTCTGCAAAAGGGCCATCTATTGATTGACGAGACAGCCGCCGCTGTTGTCCGGAAGATTTTCGCGCTCTTTGTACAAGGCTGCGGAAAAACCGCCATTGCACGGATGCTGAATGAACAAGGCATCCCAAATCCTACGGAATATAAGCGTCTGCATGGAATCTGCACCCGTTTGCCTCCGGGGAAAAGCGGTACGCTTTGGAAATATCCCGCTATCTCGCACATCCTGTCAAACGAAATGTACATCGGCAATATGGTTCAGGGGAAATACGGGAGCGAATCCTACAAGACCAAAAAAAACCGTCCCCGCCCGAAAAACCTTTGGTATCGGGTCGAGCATACCCATGAAGCTGTGATCAGTCTGGACCTCTGGAATCAGGCGCAGGCACTCCTTTCCCAGCGGACAAAACCCTTTTCCGGCGGCAGTATCGGTCTTTTTGCCGGGAAAACACGCTGTGCCTGCTGCGGCTATACGCTGCGTTCTTCCAAAAGCCACGGACGGCATTACCTGCAATGTCCAACCCGCCGCGTCTCCAAAGACACCTGTACTGGCAGCTTCATTGCCGCAGAAACGCTGGAACAGATCGTCCTCAACGAACTGCAACGCCTTTGCGAACAATATCTGGACGCTGGTATCCTGGCCCAAAGCCTTCCGCTCAGCGCCGGTATACAGCGGCAAATGGACGGCCTTCAAGCCTGTCTGACCGCCTGCAAGAAAAAGGAGACTGCATATATTAAAAGCCTTCAGACATTATACCTGGACCGGGCGGCGGGCGCCATTACAGAACCCGACTTCATCCGCCTCCGGGACGGTCTCACAGCGGGGCGCATAGCCCTGTCGAAGCAGCTTAAGGATACCCAGGAGCAGCTTGATGTCTTGAAGGCCCAGACGGCCGTTGAGGCCGGGCAAAGCCCATATTCCCACCCCCAGCGTTTAACGCGGGAAATGGTGGATCTTTTGATCGAATTCATTACCATCGGCAAACGCACCCTGGGAGAACCACACCCGCCTGTTGAAATCCATTGGCGTTTTTAGACTGCGCCAAGAGACTGGCGGGGAGTTGCAAGTTTTCTGTTTCTGTGCTATACTCTCTCCATCTTCCCCTAGAAACGAGGAACTTGACGCAATGGATGACCAAGAAAATTTGACGCTCCCCGCGCCGTCCGGCAACAAGAAAACCGAAAATCAACACAGTTTGACCTCTGCCCCTCTCCCCCAGGCTGTCGAAGAAGCCCTGGATGAAATCGAACTGCGTCTCCGGAAAATGCTGGCCCTGGCCCGTCTGTCCGCCAGCGACAGCGACGTTGACCGAATGGTCTTACAGAAAAAGCTGGAACGGCTGCGAGAGGAAATTGACCGCATTGCGAATGAAATGCAACAGAATTAGGTGCTAAAATACCGGGGAAATGCAGTTTTCCGGGAGAATGCCACCAGAAAATGCGATCAAAATTCTGCCTCTCCTGTTTCCCAAAACGCAAGCCTTGCAAAAAGCAGCTCCACGCAACTGGGCGCGGCGCTGCTTTTTTGCAGAACCTGGAAAACGGTTCCCCCGAAAATTTAGGAAATTGAGGAAATTATGGTGACAGACTCCTTAAAATATGTTATGATTATCGGTAATCAGACGGCATTCTGCTATGAGGGAGGGCCAACAGTTGCGTGATAATCACAGCTTGATTGAATATCTTCTGACCGGGGTGAATCTTTTGGAACCTGGCGGAGCAGAAGCCTCCAGCCAAGGACCGTCCCAAACGCGGCCGCCCTTGCTCAACGAACAAGACCGAGAAAATGCAAAACAGATTCGGCATTTTATCGACCAAATGCCCGGCGGCTTTTTCATCTACCGCGCCCATGGAGAGCAGGAACTTCTTTACGCCAACCGGGCGCTTTTGCGCATTTTCGGTTGTGAGACGGAGGAAGAACTTCGCGCGATGACCGGCAACTCCTTCCGCGGGCTCGTTCACCCCGACGACCTTGAGGATGTGGAAGCCAGCATTTGGGAACAAATCACCAAAAGCCAGTATGACCTGGATTATGTGGAATACCGCATTATTCGAAAAGACGGGCAGATTTGCTGGGTGGAGGATTACGGTCACTTCCTCCACAGCATCGCCGGGGATGTATTTTACGTTTTTCTTGCGGACGCAACGGAAAAACGTATCCATCAAATCGAGGAGCGGGCCGCTCTTTTGGACGAAAACAGCCTTCGGCAGCAGCAGCTGCAAAACCAGTCGGAGGAGTATAGCCTCGCTCTCGAGCATATCAACGACGAATTGCAGCGCCGTCTGGAATTGATCGGCGGACTCAGCATCAACTATGAATCCATGTTTTATGTAGACTTGCAGGGGGACTTTATTCAGCCCTACCGAGTGGGCAGCCATCCGGAATATCAGTTTGGCAAGGACCTCCAAGTCCGCCGGTTTTCCGGTTTTGCCGACGATTACTGCAAAACCTGGGTTCATCCCGAAGACCAGGAAATCTTCTCCCGGTCTGTAAATCCCGCTTATATTCAGCAGACCCTGGAAAATCAAAAATCCTTTCATGCAAACTTCCGTATCCTGAAGGATGGGGATATCAAATATTTGCAGCTTTTCATCGTCAATGTGGGCGAGAAAGGAACGGTTTCGCAAATCATGTTCGGACTCCGCAGCGTTGACGAGGAGATCCGCCAGGAAATGGAACGCAATCAGCTTCTGGAAAACGCGCTCCATCAGGCCAAAGCCGCCAATCTGGCCCGTAATACCTTCCTCTCCAACATGTCCCACGATATGCGGACCCCCCTGAATGCAATCGTCGGCTTCACATCTCTTGCCAAAACGCACAAGGATGATTCCAGCCGCCTGCAAAGCTACCTGGACGCCATTGAGCGTTCCAGCGCGCAGCTGCTGCAATTGATGGACGACGTATTGGAAATCTCCTGGTTTGAATCCGGCAGTATTCACATGGAGGAGACGGCGTGCAACCTTTTGGATGTTGCCCGTGATGTTCAGGAACACAGTTTACCCCAGGCCGCAGAAAAAAACCTGGCGTTTTCCGTGGCTTTTACCGGCTTGGAGCATCCCACGGTTTTCGCAGACCGGGAAAAATTGACCCAGGTCCTCCTCCGCCTCATTGGCAATTCCATCAAATACACGGAACCGGGCGGGCGCGTCACCGTTACCTTTGCCGAGCAGAACGCCACCCGGCTCTATGCCGCGTATCAATTCATTGTCGAGGACACCGGCATTGGCATCAGCGAGGATTTCATTGGACATATTTTCGAGCCATTCGAGCGGCAGAAAAACACTACCATGAGCGGTATTCAAGGCGCAGGTCTGGGTCTTCCGATTGTCAAGAGCATTGTAGATATGATGGGCGGCACAATTGAAGCCAAAAGCACACCCGACAAGGGAAGCACGTTTATCGTCTCCCTAAGCCTCCGTATGCAAAGCGAACAGAAATCGGAAACTACGGCCGCCCAGCGGATGAAGGACAAAGAATCCCAGCGGATTCTAGTCGTGGAGGACAACCCTCTGAATATGGAAATTGCGGTTGCCTTGCTGGAAGACGAAGGCTTCCTGGTAGATACGGCGGAAAATGGACAACTTGCCTTGGAAAAAGTACAAGCCTCCCAGCCTGGCGAGTACGCCTTGATTTTGATGGACCTGCAAATGCCGGTTATGGACGGACACAGCGCCGCACGGGCCATCCGAGCGCTGGAAAACCCGGCGTTAGCGAGTATTCCGATCATCGCCCTGTCGGCCAACACCTTCGACGAGGACCGCAGAATGTCGGCGGAAAGCGGGATGAATGCACATATGGCAAAGCCAATTGACATCCCGCTTCTGCTGGAGCTGATGGAACGCACCCTGGATCAACAGACCCACAACAACGGTTGAGGTTGTTCTTACAGCGTTGCAGCAGAGCAGAAAGCACGCGTTACCTACGACAACATTCTTCGGCTGTCTGACGACCCGGATGTTAACGACGTCATCAAATTCCTGCGTGCGCGGGAAATCGTCCATTTCCAAAGATTTGGCGAAGGCTTGCGTCTTGCAAAGGACAAGATAAACGAGAAAAACGTTTATTATATGAACCCCTCTTTCGACAAATAAAAAAGGCGGCGGCATTTTGCCGCCGCCTTTTTTCACTCCAGCATCTTTGCAAACTCATCCTCTGTCAAAATGGGGATGTTCAATTCCTGCGCCTTTTTCAGCTTGCTTCCGGCAGCCTCCCCTGCCACTACATAAGTCGTCCGCTTGGACACGGAACCGGCCGCCTTGCCGCCCCGTTCCTCAATCATTGCCTGCGCCGCTTTCCGGTCAAAACGGGTAAGCGTTCCCGTCAGAACGAAGGTCATCCCTGCAAACCGTTCGTCTACCAGCTCCGCTTTACTCTCCATGTTCACTCCGGCGGCTTTCAGGCGGGCAAGCAGATCCTGCGCCTGCGGCGAGGACAGGTAGTCTATTATGCATTGGGCCGTCACGCCGCCTACGTCGTCAATTTCCGTCAATTCTTCCAAGCTGGCCCCGGACAGGCCGTCCATTGTGCGAAAATGAGTGGATAAGATCTTCGCCGCCTTCTCCCCCACCTGCCGGATACCAAGACCGTAAATCAGTTTTGCAAGATCGTTGTCTTTGGATTTTTCAATCGCTTTTACAAGGTTTTCCGCCGACTTCTTCCCTTTTCCCTCCAATTTGGCAACATCCTCCGCCTGAAGACTGTATAAATCGGCAGGACTGGAAATCAAGTCGTTTTCAACAAGAGCCTGTACCATAGCGGGGCCAAGTCCTTCAATGTCCATGGCATCCCGGCTGGCGAAGTGGGTTAGATTGCGCAGAAGCTGGGCGGGACATTCCGCGCCGGTACAGCGAAGGGCTGCGCCGTCTTCATCCCGGCGAACCGGTGCGCCGCAGACCGGGCAAACCGCCGGGAGCTGATAGGGCGTCGTATCTTCCGGCCGTTCCTTCGTCAGCACTTCCACGATTTCCGGGATGATTTCCCCAGCCTTCTGCACAATTACGGTATCTCCAATACGGATGTCTTTTTCAGTGATAAAATCCTGATTGTGGAGTGTGGCAGTTGTGACGGTTGTCCCTGCTAGGCGGACAGGTGTCAGGATCGCCTTGGGGGTGAGAACGCCTGTGCGGCCCACTTGGATGACAATGTCTAATACTTGCGCCGGTTTTTTCTCCGGCGGGTACTTGAACGCAACTGCCCATTTGGGGAATTTGGCGGTACTGCCTAATTTTTCACGGTCTGACAAGTGATCAACCTTTACAACTGCTCCGTCGATATCGAAAGGATATTCCATTCGTTCATCATTGATCCGCACAAATTCCGTCTGGCATTCGGCTGCGCTGGAAAGTGTTTTATGCGGAATTACACGGAAACGCTGCGAGGCCAAATAATCTAATGTCTCTGTATGGGAGACAAATTCCTTCCCCTCTGCCAACTGCAAATTAAAAACCTGAATACTCAATTTTCGTTCCGCCGCCACCTTCGGGTCCAACTGCCTAAGAGACCCGGCGGCAGCGTTGCGGGGGTTCGCCAGCAGCGGTTTCCCCTGCAATTCCCGCTGGGTGTTCAGCTCCTCAAACACGGCGCGGGACATATACACCTCGCCGCGGACGATCAGGCGGGGCAGCTTGTCCGGCAGCGTCATTGGAATCGAGCGGATGGTTTTCAGATTTTCCGTCACGTCCTCGCCTGTGCGGCCGTCCCCGCGGGTCGCCCCACGGACAAACACGCCGTCCCGGTATTCCAACGCCACCGACAGCCCGTCCACTTTGGGTTCCACGGAGTAACGGACATCCGGCCCAAGGGCCTCCTCCATCCGCTGAAAATACTCCGCCGCTTCTTCTGCGCTGAACACGTCCTGCAAACTTTCCAGCGGAACCTCGTGGGCATAGGGGGAAAACCCTTCCAGGGTTTTCCCGCCGATGCGCTGGGTGGGGGAATCCGGCGTTATTTCTTCCGGATGCAGGGTTTCCAGCTCCACCAGACGGCGGTTGAGCATGTCGTACTCATAGTCGCTTATGGTGGGGGCGTCCAGCACGTAATAGCGGTAGCCGTTTTCGTTCAGCGTGTCCCGCAGCTGTTTGATTTCCTCGCGGTAGTCCATGGTATCCTCCCTGTTGTTCAATTAGTTCAAAATATAGTCTTTTGCGTCGCTTTCGTAGCTCGAAGGCGTCGTACTGAAATAGGTGTAGGTATCCGGCACAGAACCGACGATCACCGTTTCCGCTACGGTAACATTGTTGGAAACGACGACGGCGGTGGAAAATCCCGGCAGCAAAATGCTGGCGGATACGTCAATTTTTAGTACAATTTTGTGTTTCGTCTGGTTGATCCCGGCAGAGGTAAATTCATTTTCAAACGTTGCCGAGGACGAGCCCACCGATTCCATCCGCACAGAAATCCGCGGCCCGCGGCCTGCCAGAAGCGTCGAGCCGGTGAGCGTTCCCACCGGAATGGACAAATCCCGCGCCGATACCTGGTCAACTCGTTTCAGGATGATGTCCAGAATCTTGGACTGCAAGCGGTTGAAGGCCGCCATGTTGCTGTAAACCGCTGTAATCCGGCCCTCGCGGTCCTTCTCAAAGGAGATCAAATCGTCATAATTGATTTCGCCGTTATCAATGGCCTCGTCCACCGCTTCGCTGACGATGGAATTGATGGCGTTGGACACCCGCGTCACCGCAAGGCTTTCCAGGATGGGACGCATCTGAACGGTTGCGCGGAAGGTCAGCGTCAATAGCAGAACGACGGCGGAAAACGCCGCAAAACGCAGAAATGTCCGGCGGTTCAGCCGCCGCTGGAAGTAGAAAAAACCAGAGCGCATACGCCCACCTCCTCCCGGAATTCTATGCAGGAGAGCTTGGGCATATGGCCCGGAATTTTTCAGGACAGTCCTGGATTTAAGACAGCTGGTTTACCAATTCCTTAAACACGTTTCCGCGTTCCATGAAGTTCGCAAACCGGTCAAACGACGTGCTGGCAGGGGATAAAATCACCACGTCCCCTTCTCCTGACCGGCTCTGAGCCAGGGAAACCGCCTCCGGATAGGTTTCCACGTCGATGATCTCCAATCCGTCAAAATTGTCCGCCCGCTCCACGGAAGCGCGTATGACGCCTGCCGTTGCGCCGCAGAGAATAAGCAGCTTCACATGATCATTGACCACTGGTCCGAGGCTTTCGTAGGAAATCCCCTTGTCCTTTCCGCCGGCAATGAGGATGACTTTTTCCGGGAACGAATTCAGGCCAGCGATTGTCCGGCTGGGACTGGAAGCAATGGAGTCGTTATAGTACCGGACGCCACGAAGGGTCCGAACCAGTTCAATCCGGTGTGCAACGCCGCTGAAATTTCGGGCAAATTCCCGAATGATTTCATCGGGGACCAAGCCGTCCACAGCGGCAATTGCCGCCATGTAGTTTTCGACGTTGTGGACGCCCGGAAGTTGGATGTCCGCCAATGGCAATACGCAGCGGCTGTCTTTTTCATTGGCCACCCAAATCGCATTCGGTTTTCCGGAGGAACCCGCACCGATATAAACGCCGCGTTCCAGCGGTGTCCGGCGGCTGAAGCGCACGACGCTTCCGACGGCCTTTTCCGAGAGTTTCCGCGTAATTTCGTTATCAGCATTAAAAACCGCAATATCTTGTGCAGCTTGATATATAAAGATATTTTCCTTTGCAGCGATATACTCTGCGAAATCTTTATGCACGTCCAAATGATTCGGAGCCAAATTCGTCATAACGGCAATATGAGGACTGTGCGTCATGGTCATGAGCTGAAAAGAACTCAGCTCCAACACCGCAATATCCTCCGGTTTCATACCGCCGGTGTCCGCCAGCAGCGGATGGCCAATGTTTCCCCCCAGGTGAACGGTACGCCCCGCCGCCCGCAGAAGTTCCGCAATTATGGTGGTGGTGGTGGTTTTTCCGTCGCTGCCTGTGACGGCGATGATCGGGCAGGGACAGACCTCGAAAAAGACTTCCATTTCGCTGGTCAGCATCCCTCCCCGCTCCACAGCGGCAGTCAGCTCTGGAAGATCCGGCCGCATACCGGGGGTACGGAAGATTACATCCGCGTTCAAATCGTTCAGATAATCCTCCCCCAGCTGAAGGCGGCACCCATTTTCTTTCAGCTCCTCCCCAAAACGTCCCAGCTCTGTTTTTTTATCGCAGGCCGTTACCGACACCCCGCGGGACAACAGCAGCTCAATCAAGGGACGGTTTGACACGCCAATCCCAATCACCGCCACCGTCTTGTTTTTCAGGGAGTCCAGATAGTCCTCAAATTGCATCGGAAATCGCTCCTTAAAATGTCCGCCGCAGCCCGGCGGGTTTTTCTCTACGATGATACCACGCCTTCCGAAAAATAGCAACGACTTTCGTTACATTGGCATTTACGCAGCCTTCCAGGGACGCTGCCCCTGGACCCCGCAAGCCTTTGTAAAGGCTTGAGCGAAACTTTTATTTATGGTACAATAAAGAGGGTGACACATTATGCAGCAAGAGATAATTTTTCCAAAAAAGGAAATTCCCTTTGAAGTTCCTTCCGGCATCTGCGTACAATATGCGGAAGGTTTTGACGAGATAAATGAAAAAACGGTGCGTAAAATTATTAAAAACGTTCGCAAGGGAACGTTTCAGCATTTGTATTTGGCTTTAGACCCCGATGGAGAATCGAGCTTTTTTCAGATGGTCCGGCAAAACGGGTATGCTGCGCTCGCTATTGGAATAGAAACCTGTGTGGACAACTGTGTAAAATGGACCAGCTATTTGAGTTACAATTCACGATATGCCGCTTCGGACGAAGTATCGCCGATACGATATGACCAGGATATTTTTTGAAAAAATATACGATTCAGGATTCAGACGCCGTATCCAAATGTGTCGAGTGGTTCATCCGGACCGGAACGCCTTATCCGGGAATCGACTGGGCAAAACCGTTTTGATTTCCGGAAAGTCTTTCAAACGCGGTTGACAACTTCTGTACTTTTATGTAAAATAGATGCCGCGAGGAAAACAGACAGTCGCGTGGGCAGGCCGAAAGGCCGTCTATGAGGAAAGTCCGGGCTCCACAGGGCAAGGATAACGGGTAACGCCCGCCGAAGGCGACTTCAGGAAAAGTGCAACAGAGATATACCGCCCCGCCCTCCCTTCGGGGAACGCGCCGTGACGCAGAGTCGGCGGCATAGCCGGTGATGACGCGAAACGGGCTGGCGGAGTAAGGATGGAAAGGTGTGGTAAGAGCGCACCCGACGGCGTGGAAGCGTCCGTCGCTGTAAACTCTATCCGGAGCAACACCGGTATGGGAGCGCACAGGCTGGCCCGGCCGCTCCCGGGGTGGCTAGAGCGCGTTGGTAACAGCGCGTCGAGATAGATGACTGTCAAATACAGAACCCGGCTTACAGTTTTGCTCGCAAAGAATATGGCCCCGGCTGCGGAATACGCGGCCGGGGCCTGTTTTTACGCGGATTCGTTTACCAGAACGCAGCGCAGGTCCTGCCGGATTTCCTCCGGCACACTGTCCCGCCACAGACGTATAATTTCTTCTCCATCCCAGTCGTAGACGGCGTAGGGCTTTTCCGGCCAGCGGTTGCGGGCGATGACTTCCAGTTCCCCATCCCCGTCAATATCCGACACCGTGACCGCCATGCACCGTTCAATCCGAAGGATTTGGTTCTCCCCTTCGTTTCTCCACACGCCTGCTTCCGCGTCCCAGAATCGCCCTGTCCAGAAGCTGTAATCGCAAAGATAAACCCTTCCCTCCGCCTCGCTGTAGGGGTCCGGGAAATAGTTCCCTCCGGCATAGTACACCAGCGGTTCCCCGAACAAAGACTCCACGCTTTGTTTCTCAAAAAAGGCGTCCGCCATCCCGCCCATGGAAAACAGCTCGCGGGGAGAAAGCATGATCCCCATTTCCTCGCAGGCATTCACAGTGCCTTCGTACGTTTTTTCATTCCAGCGGCAGTCCAGACGGTAACCTAGTGCATTTCCATTCTCATCCGTCAGCGCAAGGCTGTCAAAATCTACGCCGCTGCCGCATTTCAGGCGCAGAAGATGGCCCTCCCGCTCTATATACAGATAATTTGCGCCGTCTTCCGTCTCCTTCATGTAAATGACGGCCTGTCTCTGTTCACGGACGTAAGAAGTCCCATAAGCATACAAGCACCAAGACACGGCCAGAGCTACGCACAGCATGACGACTGCGGACAGGACCATTCGCAGGTCGGCCCGCTGCCGTTCTGTCTGCTGGTTTTCCCGGGAAATCTCCAGTACTGCTCGCACCGGCGGTTCCTCCTCCCTTTTCTCGCACGCCACCAGCTCCTCCACGCCGATTCCAAACACCTCCGCCAACGGTTCCAGCAGGGTTACGTCGGGATAGCTCAAGCCCCGTTCCCACTTGCTTACCGCCTTATCGGTCACATGCAGCCGCTCCGCCAGCTCCCGCTGGGTTAGACCGGCGCTCTTTCGGTTTCGGGCGATGAATGCCCCCATTGCCTCTTTGTTCATACAATCACCTCTTGTTTTAAGTGTATCTTCAATGGGTGAAAAGCGCAACCGACCAGCAGTAGAGTCTTTCCTCCACCGGGCGCGCTCGCTTGTTAATTCTCCTCAATTGCACAAAATCTCGGTTTTGTTTAATAATTTTGGCAATAAGTACAGCACAGCCCCTTTTGAGCCGTGCCGTACCGGAAACATCAATTGTTATCCCAGTTGTGCCACACGTTCTGCACGTCGTCGCTGTCTTCCAGCATATCGATGAGCTTTTGCATATTTTTCACATCGCCCTCGCCGCTGAGGGTGATGTAATTCTGCGGAACCATCTCCACCTCTGCGCTGACAAAGCTATACCCCTTCTCCTCCAGGGCCTTCACCACATCATTAAACGCATCGGGGTCGCAGGTGATTTCCAATGCCGGGCCGTCGGCCTCAAAATCCGCCGCGCCGGCGTCCAGAGCGTCCATCATAACGGTCTCTTCATCCAGCTTGCCGTCCTCGTTGTCGATCACGATGACGCCCTTTTTGTCGAAGGACCAGGACACGCAGCCAATCGCGCCCAGGTTGCCGTTGCACTTGTCAAAGGCGTGCCGGACCTCCGGAGCCGTCCGCTGGCGGTTGTCGGTCAACGCCTCGACGATAACCGCCACGCCGCCAGGGCCGTAGCCCTCGTAAGTGACCGCCTCGTAGCTGTCGGTATTGCCTGCACCCAGAGCCTTGTCAATTGTGCGCTTGATGTTGTCGTTGGGCATATTGACGGCCTTGGCCTTGGCAATGACCGTCGCCAGGCGGGAGTTGTTGTTGGGGTCTCCGGAGCCGCCCTCTTTGACGGCGACGATGATTTCCCGCGCAATCTTGGTAAAGGCCGCGGAGCGCTTCGCATCCGCCGCACCTTTCGTTTTTTGAATATTATGCCATTTAGAATGTCCAGACATGGCAGTTAAACTCCTTCCACATAATATTGAATGGCTTCCCGATGGACAGCTGATTTTTGAATTTTCAAGGCTGGAAATTTCGCCTCTAAATAGGCAGCGACCTCATGGCAGACCGGGTCCTCCGTGGGAAAATGGCCTGCATCGACGAGGTTGATTCCCTTTGCTTTGGCGTCAACAAACTGGTGATAGCTCAAATCTGCGGTGACATAGGTATCACAGCCCGCCTCAATAGCGGCGTCCTCGAACTCGCCGCAGGCCCCGCCGCCGATGCCCACGCGATACACATGACGCCCGGCGTCCGCATAGCGCACACCGTTGCAGCCCAGTTTCTTGGAGACATGGCGGACAAACTCCGGCAGTTCCACCGGCGCATCCAGCGTCCCCACGCGGACAACACCGGTATGTTCCAGCCGGTAGACATCTCGCAGAGACAGCCACTCCGCCAGAGTGTCATTGACGCCGCCCTCCGCTATGTCCATATTTGTGTGCATACAGATTGCCGAAAGGTTGCACTCCACCAGCTGAAGCAGCAGGCGTCCAGTGACATCCTGGTCCGTCACACGCTTTTGCCCATGGAAAATCACCGGATGATGGGAAACGATCAGATCAGCCCCCCAGCGGTGCGCCTCGTCTACCACGGCCTCCGTGATATCCAGCGACACCAGAACTTTTTTTACCTCGCGGCCCGGTTTGCCTACCAGCAACCCCACATTATCCCAGTCCATCGCACACTCGCGGGGCGCAATCTCAAACAACGCCGCTTCAATCTCGCCAACTCTTGGCACGCCGCCACTCCTCTCTCATGGACAGCAACGCGGTGATGATCTCCCGCAGTGCGTCCGCTTTCTGCCGCTCGCGGGCATGGTTCAGCCCCGCCACGGCGTTGGTCAGACGGATGATTTTTTCAATGATGTACCGCTCCCCCAGCGGGTCGTGCAGCAAAGCCGCGCCGCCGTAAAGCTGGCCCAGGGAAAGCGTCATTTCGCCTCCGGCAGCCTCCATCACGGGGTACAGCGTTCCGCGGTCCCGAACCAGGGTCTCGCGCCGGATGGCATAGCCATGGTCCATCAAAAACCGCCGCAGCGCCTCCGCCCGGGTCATAGGCTGGAGCAACAGCCGGTGAACGCCGTCCGCCGTCCAAGGGGCCTGCTCCAAAATAGCGGCGATGTTTTCCCCGCCCATACCGGCAATTACTATCGTGTCCGCCTCCTCCGGCGAAACCACCGACAAACCGTCTCCCAGGCGAAAGTCAATTCCATCCGCACCGTAAGCCCGGCCCGTCTCCCTGGCGCGGGCCAGGGGACCTTCCCGCAGATCGCAGGCAATGGCAGATACCACGCGCCCATGCAGCCGCAGCCACACAGGCAAATAGGCATGGTCTGTGCCAACATCCGCGAGCCGTGCGCCGGGAGGCACCTGGTCCGCAAGCAATTGCAGCCGGGGCGTCAATTCCAAGGTTTTCATCCGCAAACTCCACATACCCCACCGCAGGAAAAGTCCTGCGGCGGGGCCATTGCCGTTACTCCGCCGCCTTGTTGGCTTCCTCGTTCACCAGGGCCAGCAGCTTTTCCACGTCTACGCCGTGGACCATGCACGCCTCCTCCACGGTTTCGCCGCGGGAGGACGGGCAGCCCAGGCAGTGCATTCCGATGGAAAGGAAGATCGGCGCGGTGTGGGGCGCGAGATCCAGGATATCGCCAATAATCGTGTCTTTTGTAATGGTAATCATACAGGGTTCCTCCGTTTTTTAGATTCCGTTCGGCCCGTACCGGACAGCCTGCCCGGCGCATCGCCGCTTTTCGGCTATTATAACGTATTGTTCACCCAAATTCAATAGATAATCCAAGAAAAAGCCTCTGTCCGCAGAAAAGCGGCCCGGAAACGGGCCGCTTTCAAGCGTTTGGTGCAAGAGATCAAACCGAAAAAACGTTATCTCTGCTGCTCGCGCATCTTAGCGAAGCACTCGCTGCAATACACAGGGCGGTCAGACTTCGGCTCAAACGGCACACGGGCCTCGCCGCCGCAGGAAGCGCAGACAGCCGTAAAGAACTGCCGGTTCCCGTCACGGGCCGCGCTCTTGCGGGCGTCACGGCAGGCTTTGCAGCGCTGGGGCTCGTTCTGGAAGCCGCGCTCGGCATAGAACTCCTGCTCACCGGCGGTGAACACGAACTCCTGACCACACTCTTTGCACACTAAGGTCTTGTCTTCGTACATGATTTTACCCTCTCTTTGAAAAGAAAATTATATATGCGTTCAGCTTTTGCTGAGATCGCCGGAAAGTAATTGCTGCGCCACCTTGCGTCGGATCCGCTGCACAGCGTTGTCCACGGATTTTTGAGGTTTTTTCACCGCTTTGGCAATTTCCCTGCAAGAAAGACCGTCCAAATAGTACCCCAAAATCTTCGCTTCAAATTCGGACAACTGTTTCCGGACACCGGATAAGAGGGCTGCCGTGTGCTCCCTGTCGATCAGGAAATCTTCAGGATTACGCTGCGCCAAGTTATTGGTACCAGAGGTGTAGGAATTGCTGTCAAAGTAGGGAGTATCCAGAGAAACCGACTGATTGAGCGGCTGCTGTTTATCCCGCGCCGCGGCGCGCAGGACCGAATACAGCCGGCTGCGGATGCAAATTTCTGCAAAGGTTCGGAACGACGCCTCTTTTTCTACGTTATATTCCCGCACCGCCTTGATCAAGCCCACCATCCCCTCCTGGGTCAGGTCCTCGCTGTCGCCGCCAGCGAGGAAAAAGGGCCGGGCGCAGGTACGCACCAAACGGTTATACCGCGTGACGAGGATTTCCTCCGCCTCACGCTTTCCAGACGCCGCCATAGAGCACAGCTCCTCATCCGATTTTTGGTCCAGCGTCCGCGCATCGCTCTCATATACATTGCACATCTTGTATTATACCCGCCTGTCCATGAAAATGTCAAGCAAATTATCAAAATTACGGGAATTTGCTGTTAAAATTTTAGTGATTTTATGAAATCTACCAATCTGCCGGTCGTATTTCGGGCAATTTCGATGGTCTTTGCCTCCACCATGACGCGAATCAGGGCCTGTGTCCCGGAGGCGCGGACCAAAATCCGGCCGTCTCCGGCCAAAGCTGCCTCCTCTTTCCGGATGGCCTCGGCCAGTGCGGGGGACTCCATGATCTTCTCCTTCACGCCGCCGCTGTGGGGCACCTCGATGTTTTCCAGCACCTGGGGATATGCGGCGCATACGGCGGCCAGCTCCGACGCCTTCTTTTCCGAATTGGCCAGGACCTGCAAAAATTGCAGCGCGGTTACTTCGCCGTCGCCGGTAGTTTCCAGCTCGGTGAAAATCGTATGGCCGGACTGCTCGCCGCCAATATGGTAATCATGGCGGAGCATTTCTTCCAGGACATAGCGGTCCCCCACATCGGTGCAATACAGGTCGATGCCGTAATTCCGGCAGAACTCGTGAAGGCCCAGATTGCTCATGACCGTCGCAACCACGGCGTTTCCCCTCAGACGTCCCTGACGCTTCAGATCCAGGGCGCAAACGGCTATCACCTTGTCGCCGTCGATCATGCCGCCCTTTTCGTCCACCAGCAGACAGCGGTCTGCGTCGCCGTCGAAGGCTACGCCTACGTCGTACCCCTCCTTCACCACCAGCTCCGCAAGCTCCTCCATATGGGTAGAACCACAGCGGGCGTTGATGTTCAGACCGTCGGGGCTCCGGTGCAGAAACACTGTATGGGCCTTGAAACGGCCAAAGAGTTCCGGGGCCGTGGCGCTGGCCGCGCCGTTGGCGCAGTCCACCAGAATCCGCAGGCCGGACAAGTCCGACTCAATCGTAGACGCCGCAAAATCGATATACTCTCGTTTCAGCTGCCTCATTCCATGATGACGCCGCCCGATTTCCTCGCCGCTGCGCAGCTTCATCGGCTGATCCGAGAGAATTTTTTCTTCGATCCGGCTTTCCAGCTCGTCGGAGAGCTTATAGCCCTGGCTGCTGAAAATCTTAATGCCATTGTCCTCATAGGGATTGTGGGACGCGGAAATCACTATGCCTGCGTCCGCCCGCTCCTGCCGGGTCAGATACGCCACAGCGGGGGTTGGAATCGTCCCCACCGGCTTTACGTCGCCGCCTACGGAGCAGATGCCCGCCATCAGGGCGGATTCCAGCATGTCGGAGGAAATCCGGGTATCCTTGCCCAGAACCACGGTCGGGCGTCCCCCCTTCTCCTCCATCAAAACCGTGCCCACAGCCTGCCCCGCCCGGAACGCCAGGTCCGCCGTCAGATTCTCGCCGACTACCCCGCGGATGCCGTCCGTACCAAATAATTTCCCCATATTATGTTACCTCTTTCTTCCAAGATCATCAAATTCTCATTTCATGGCTCACGCAATTTTCCCGTTACTGCGGATACGTCTTTTCCAAAAACACAAAGTAAAGGCCGGAACAGTAGGTATCGTCAAAACGGACGCCCAGGTCAAAGCCCCAGGCTTTCACCTGCTTCCGGTATGGCTCCAGCTGCGGCTCCAGATCCCCGCCTTCTTCGTCGGCGTCCACATTTACCGGCAGACATTTCAGCTCGTTAAACGCTTTCTCCGGCAGATTCTTTTCCAGGAAGTCCGCCAGCTTTTCGGTCACGTCTTCCTCATAACAGCCAATCTCCAGACAATCGCCCCTCCAGGCGGCCAGGTGAAGGCGCAGGGGCTGTTCTTCCAGTTCGCCGTTCTGCTTCCAGAATTCAAACCATTCCGCCTCGCTGAAAACCGACAGCATATCCCGCAGTACCGGCTCATACGCCTCGTAAACCTCTTTGAGCTTTTCCTGTTGGAGCAGGGCCTTCACCGCTTGGAAATCTCTTTCTGCTGTCTCAGATATCATCGGACCGCCTCCTTTTTCCAGACTCGTCAAATTCCCGTTTCAAGGCCCGTTCCGTCACCGGAATAACCGCCAGGGCCGCAACCAATTGGAAGAAGATCAAAATACAGACCGAACGTCCGGCACTGTTTGGGTATTCGCTGACGGTCACTGCCATCCACATGACGGATACCGCCAGCGCCGCCAGCCCTGCACGGACCCAGAACCGTCCGGCGTAAGCGTGGGCAAAGGCCCACGTCTCTTTATTTTTCGCGGAGCGGGGACTTCGATAGCCATAGCTGTTATTGACATCCCGGGGTGGTTCTTTGAGGAACAGCCAGCCGTAAAACAGCATCATCCCTGGAACCAGCAACGCCGTCACAAACGCAAAAATCCAAAATGCATTTTCCATTCTATGTCAGCCCTCCAATAAATAGCGCAGCATTCGCTCGGGATTTTCCAAAAAACGCCGCGTCAGCTGATAGTGTTCCGTCTCTTTGTACGCCACGGCGCGGACGCCGTTCTCGTTCAGCTCATATATGCGGGCATTGGGAAAGGCCATCAGAATCGGGGAGTGGGTCGACACGATGAACTGGGAATCCGCTTTTACAAGACGGTCCATCTCCGCCAGCAGCGTCAGCAGCCGGGACGGAGACAACGCCGCCTCCGGTTCGTCCAGAAGATACAGCCCCTCTCCGCCGAAGCGGTTCTGCACCAGGGCCAGAAAACTCTCGCCGTGGGACTGCTGGTGCAGCGAAACGCCGCCGTAGCTGTCAATCAAACGCGGACCCCCGCCGACAAGTTCGTCCATCTCGTCGATGTTGGTCGCTACGTTATAAAAGCTCTCCGCCCGAAGGAAAAAGCCGTCCCGGGGATACCGCTTTCGGGCGGGCGTCAGGTAATCTCCTAAAACGGAATGGGTGGCCCTGGTGGAAAAGCTGAAATTCCGCGTCCCGCCCTCCGGGTTGAACCCGCAGGCCACCGCAACGGCTTCCAGCAGCGTGGATTTTCCAATCCCATTTTCTCCGACCAGAAACGTAACGGGCCGGTCAAATTCCAGCACATTTCCTTCCATCAAATGCCGCACCGGGCCAAGCCGCCGCAGATAGGTATCCTCCGGCAGCTCCCGCCGCAGGCGGACGGAAACCAGATAGGTCTGTTTCACAGCCGCTCCTCTTCTCACAGCCTCAGCTGCTCCATGATATCCTCCGACGGCGCGCCGCCGGGAATCGGTTTATTCAAATGCTGATACGCTTTCTGCGTCACGCAGCGGCCGCGGGGCGTCCGGGTCAAAAAGCCCAGCTGCATCAAGTACGGCTCATATACGTCCTCCAGCGTCACGGATTCCTCGCCAATGGTTGCCGCCAGGGTTTCCAAACCCACGGGGCCGCCGTTGTAGTTTTCGATAATGGCCTCCATCATCCGGCGGTCAATGGGGTCCAGGCCCAGGAAGTCCACCTCCAACGCGCACAGCGACTGGTCCGCAACCTCTTTTGTGATCACGCCGTCCGCCCGCACCTGGGCAAAATCCCGCACCCGGCGGAGCATCCGGTTTGCAATCCGGGGCGTGCCCCTGGAACGGCGGGCAATTTCATAGGCCCCCTCCGGCACGATGTCCACATTCAAAATCCCCGCGGACCGGGTGACAATTTTCGACAGCTCCTCCGCCGTGTACAGTTCCAAACGCAGCGTCACGCCGAACCGGTCCCGCAGCGGCGCGGAAAGCTGTCCGGCCCGTGTGGTCGCGCCGATGAGCGTGAACTTCGGCAAGTCCAGCCGGATGGAATTCGCCGACGGCCCCTTTCCTACGATGATGTCCAGCACATAATCTTCCATCGCCGGATAGAGAATCTCCTCCACCGCTCGATTCAGGCGGTGGATTTCATCCACAAAAAGAATGTCGCCTTCGCTCAAATTTGTCAGCAACGCCGCCAGATCCCCCGGCTTCTCAATCGCAGGACCGGACGTAATGCGGATATTAACCCCCATCTCCTGGGCGATGATGCCCGAGAGGGTCGTTTTGCCCAAGCCCGGCGGGCCGTGTAGCAGCACATGGTCCAAGGCTTCCTCCCGTTTCCGGGCGGCCTCTATAAAAATCGAAAGATTCTCCTTCGCCTTCTCCTGCCCGATATACTCCCGCAGCGTTTTCGGCCGGAGAGACCCTTCCTGAGCGTCCTCCTGAAGAAACGTCTTTGCGACGATTGGTTCTTCATAGATGTCGCTTCCAAAATCAATGCTCAAACGTTCACCCTCTTTTCCCGGGAAATGTTACGAAACAAAAATTCCAACGATGATGGCGAGGACCGCCACGACCAGCAATGCGCCTGTGGCCGCCAGATACCGCTGGGCCATGTTCTGGTAATGCTTCACGGTCTCCGGGTCCAGTCCCTGGCTCTTGTTCAGCAGACCGCAGTATTTCGCAAACTGCATCATTGTGATTACGCTGCCGAGAAACCCAATGGTGATGAATACAGACGGACTCAAAATGCGGCTCCTCCTTTTTCACAAAACGGACTCAAAGCCTTTCTGCAATCTCCTGGACCTTCTCTAAAAAGGCTTCCTCGCCCCAGGTGTTGATTTTGAAAAACACCGCCTGGCTGCCTCCAGCGGTAATGGCGGAAAGAAACAAGTCGTCCCCGTTTCCAACCAGCGTGACCGTCACGCTCAGACGGTTGCCGCCGGCGAAGCTGTACCGCTCGTAAACCCGGACCGTGCAGCGGAAATCTCCGGACACGTAGTCACTGCCGTCCTCCCAGCTGGCCGACGCGCTTCCATTCAGAATTCCATTGTGAAGCTGGGACAGCACGGTCCCAAAGTCTCCCCGGAATCTCCGCTCATACTTCGCCATCTTCTTCCTCCCATCACTTTTTGATATACAAATCCTCCACCAACAGGCTGAACTGCCTGCAAACCGCTTTCAGCTTGCGGGGATAGGCCCGCAGGTCCTCGCTCTGATTCCGCCAAAAGGCCCGGTTGTCTCCGGCGGCCATGCACTCCTCCAGCACCTCGCGGCTTTGAAGGGCGGGGACGGATATCGTATTGTTTCGGAACGTCTCGCAGCCGGGCACAACCTCCACGCCTTCCAGCTCCCGGAAAATGCGGCCGCATTGAAAGTAAACCTTCCGTTTGCCCCGGTCCCGGGCGGAAACGCCGGTCCCATACATCACCGGGAAATCCAGTTCCTTTTGCTCCAAGGGCAGATTTCCAATAATCGGATATTCCCCGTAGTAAATCAAATCGTCCGCCATAAACCTGGACGGCAGCATGGGCAGACCGCTTAATTCCTCAATGGAAACCGCGGGGTTATCGGTGATGATCTGGTAAACCGCCGTCACAAGAGGCTTGCCCATCAGAATGTCCCAGAAGGGTTTTTTCTGCTTACGCATTTTCTCATAATCCAGAAGAACACGTCCATATCCATATTCCCGCCGCCCAATCTGGAAGCGGAAAAAATCTCCCTCTTTCGCCTTCTGATGCCGCCGTTTTTCCTCTATAAAATTTTTCAGCCTGTCCAGATCTTCGGGCGTGGTCTCCTGTTCCCATCGCTCCGCCCACCGCTGAAAATCTGCAAAGGTCTCCACCTTTACACCGTCCAGACCGGAACTATAAAAACACCGGGCCGTATCCGTATGCCACAGCTCCACCGCGCCGCTCTCCGCCGACCAGCTCAGCCGCATACCAAAGGAACGCCGCCCCCATCCAAGAGAGGTTGCCGACAGCTTCTTCGGCGCGCCCCGTCCGGTACGCGCAAGAAGTACGGTTCGATTTTCTATGGTTCGCTCCTCATAGTCCCGCTCTACATAAACCGCCGGTCCTTCCAGAATGGATTTGCGGATGATATCGCCGTCAAAGCACGCCCAGGTTTCCGCGTTTCCATTCTCCGGCCCCTTCAGACGCATCCATTCCCACTCCGGCTCTATCAATCCCAGGCCCATTGACGCCCGCTGTTCATTTGTAAGAAGAAACATGGACTCCTCCTCTATTATTTCCTTATGGCTTCGCCATACGTTTTAAGCCCTGCCGGATAATTTCCTCCAAGGGTAGATTCTCTACGTCCAAGCCTTTCAAAGCGACCGATACTTCCTGACTGGTATAGCCCAAAACAGCCAGGGCCTGTGCGGCCTCCGCCGCCTTGCTGGCAAACGCCGGCGCAGCAGGCGCGCCCTTTCCGCCGGAAAAATCCAGACCGCCCGCGGTCTCTTTCGCCACCTTGTCTTTCAGCTCCAATATGATTCGCTGGGCAATCTTCTTTCCCACTCCAGGCGCGACCGTCAAAGCCCGTTCGTCGCCGGTGACAATCGCCATCGCCAGACTCTCCGGCGTCCCTACGGACAAAATCGCCAGCGCAGCCTTTGGTCCAACCCCGGAAACGCTGATCAGCTGCCGGAAACTGTTCAGTTCGCTCCGAGTCGCAAAGCCGTAAAGATCAAACACGTCCTCTCCAACATTCAGATAGGTATACAGTTTGCCCGGCTTTCCCTTTTTCAGCTGCGACAGCGTTTGATTTGTTGTCTTGCAGGCGTAGCCGACGCCGCCGCAGTCAATCACCGCCAGATACGGCAGAAGCTCCGCCACAGTCCCGCTCACATAGTAAAACATAACGCATTGTCCTCTTTTCAGATGGTCTCCCGCACGGTCCCCGCCTGCGGCAGCCGGGAGGTAAAGCTCCGGGCATGGCAAAGGGCCAGCCCCAGGGCATCGGCGGCGTCGTCGGGGCGGGGAATGGATTCCAGTTTCAGCAGCCGCCGGGTCATATCCATCACCTGCCGTTTTTCCGCTTTCCCGTAGCCCGTGACCGCCAGCTTCACCTGGGACGGCGTGTACTCATATAAGGGAACGCCGCATTTTTCAGCGGCGTATAAAAGAACGCCCCGTCCATGCGCTACGGCGATGCCGGTGGTGATGTTCGTATTAAAAAAAAGTTCCTCAATGGAGATCACGGAGGGCTTCAGCTGTGTGATCAGCTCCTCCATATCCGTGCCCAGCTGGTAAAGGCGGCGGCTGAGCGGAAGACCCGCCGGAGTGGTAATCGTACCGTAGGTCCGCATATGTACCTGTCCCCGCACCGCTTCGATCAATCCAAAGCCGACCGTGGCATAGCCGGGGTCGATTCCTAAAATACGCATCATCAAATCCTTCCAATTTACACTCCTTTTCAGTATAACAAATTTACAAGCGAAGTGCAACAGGGAAAACGATTTGCTGGAGAATCATTTTTCACAATCCAGGCGAAAAACCGGAAAAGGCCCCCAAAACCCCCATGATTTCGATGGCGCAGGGCTTTGTTTTCCGTATTGTGGAATGAGAAAAATTGTAAATCTTTTCAAAAAATAAAAAGTTTTATGAAAAGGATGTACAAACAAATTGACAAGCTCCCGCTTTTGGGCTAAACTAATAGGAATTGATAAAATCATCCGATTTTCTTCAATCGCCACCGTTTTGAAGACTTTTCACGCAATAGGAGTGAAGCATTTTGAAAAAGGAAAATATATCCGACGCGGTGATTCGGCGGCTTCCGCGCTACTACCGCCAACTTACGGAGCTCTGCGCCCGGGGCGTCGTGCGAATTTCCTCCCACTCGCTGGGACAGGAAATGAACATCACCGCTTCCCAGATCCGGCAGGATTTGAGCTGCTTCGGAGAGTTCGGGCAGCAGGGTTACGGCTACAACGCCGAGGAGCTTCGCGCCGAGATTGGGCATATCCTGGGCGTGGACAAAAACCATCACCTCATCATGATCGGCGTGGGCAACCTGGGCCGGGCCCTGCTGCACAACTTTCCCTTTTCCCAAACCGGCTTCTCCGCCGACGCCGCCTTCGACATCTCTCCCGCCGCCATCGGCACCTCCATTAACGGCGTCCCCATTTACTCCATGGAAGCCCTGGAGGGCTACATCCGCTCCCACAGCGTGGATGTCGTTGTCCTGACCGTCCCCCAGTCCATTGCACAGGAAACCGCTGACCGGCTGGTCCGGCTGGGCGTGCGGGGTTTTTGGAATTTTACCAACGTTGAACTTTCCAGCTCCGTACCCGAAGTGCAGTTTGAAAACATCCACTTTGCGGACAGCCTGCTGACCCTCAGCTACCGCATTGCGAACCGCTGACGCCGGAGAAAGGGCCTGATCAATGCGAAAAAAATCGCTTTTTCTGTTCCCGCTGTGCATTCTGCTCCTGGGGTTCGTCTGGGCCTTTGCCGCCGGAGATACGGCGGACCCCCTGGCAACCCTCTCCTACCTCCGCGGCGTCTTTACCAACACCGTAGACGCCAAAGTTGACCAGCGTTTGGACGCCGCCGGGCTGGGGAGCAATTTTGAGGAAAACATTCCCTCCCCGCCGGTTGACAGCGGCGTTTCCGCCTGGACCGAAGCGCGGCTGAAACAAGACGACCTGCTGCAAGGGTCTACCGGCGACAGCGTTCTGCTTCTGGCCGGAGACGGGCGGGTCTCCTACGCCTCCGGCGCGGTGGTGGACGTATCGGCGGGGGCCGTCGTGCCAAGCGGAAGCGCGTTGGCGGTCAATCACCGTTATCTCGTCGCGGAGGATACCGCCGCCAATTTTACCGTTACCAGCAAAACCGCGGTGGTGGATTATCAGGGCGGCTGCTCCTTTCAATATTCCAATACCATTGATTACAACGCCATTACCTCCGCACTGAAAACCCTGCACCTGTTCCAGGGCAGTTTTACCGGATATGGCCAGGGGTTCGATCTGGAACGCACGCCCACCCGCTTGCAGGCGTTGATTATGTTTATCCGCGTTCTGGGCGAGGAGGACGACGCCCTTTCCTGGAGCGGCTCGCTGCCCTTTGCCGACATTCAGCCCGGCACCCAGGCGGAACGTTACGTCGGCTACGCCTTTGAGCGCGGTTATACCAACGGCTACAACGCCACGCAGTTCCGGCCCTCCGACCCGGTGAACGCGCGGCAGTACACCGAATTCCTCTTGCGGGCCATGGGATACAGCTCCGCCGGCAACACAAATCTTTCCGACACCCTTTTCCGGGCGCAGGAAGCGGGACTGCTTACGCTTGGCGAAGTATCCATGCTGCAAACGGGAACATTCCTGCGGGCCGAATTGGTATACGTCTCTTACTACGCTTTGGATGCGCTTCTTGCGGACAGTAACCGGACTTTGGGAGAATCCTTGCTGGACAAGGGCGTTTTTTATCTGCAGGAATGGGAGGATGCCGCCGCACTTGTGACCAGCTGGAGGCTGTGAGAAAAAATTTCGGCCCTGCGCGTCCAATTTGGAACCGCCTGCCTGGGATGGCATATGATGAACTGAGGCCAATCCAAACGGCCTACATCTCGTAGGAGGTCCCAATTATGTGCAATAACGGCTTTGGCGGCGGCAACTGCTGCTGGATCATCATCCTGCTCATCATCATTTGGTGCTGCTGCGGCAACAACAGCTGGGGCGGCAACAACTGCGGTTGCGGCTGCGGCTGCAACAACGGCTGCGGCGGCAATGGCTGCGGCTGTGGCTGCAACTGCGGCTGCAACAACCCCGCTCCCTGCTGCTGATTCTCCAAGTGTACAAAGAACGCCCCGGGTCCTTTGGGACCCGGGGCGTTCCCTTATTGGTCACGCTTTTCCTTTGGGAAGGCTCTCCATCATCTTTGCCCCCGCCCAACCGACGGCGGCTCCAAGAAGTATGCCGCCCAGTACGTCGCTGGGCCAGTGAACATATAAGTATAACCGGGAAAAGGCCATGACCGCCGCCAACGCCAGCGCAGGTTTCCACAACGGACTTCCGCACCCTTTCAGCGCAAACACCACCGCAAACGATGCCGCCGTATGGCCGGAGGGGAACGATGCGTCCCCCGGCGGCGGCACCAGCAGCGGCAGTTCCGGATGCAGCAAAAACGGACGGCCGCGGTTAATCAGAGGCTTCAGCAAAATGTTGCAGGCAACCAGGTCCAGGATTAACGCGCAGGAAACTGCGGCTCCCTGCCGGCGGCAGCTTCGAACGACCAGCAGAACCGCCGCCAGGACAATCCATATTTCCCCATGGTCCCCCAGGCGGCTGATGAAAGTCAGCGCAGTGTCCAACGCTTCACAGCGAAAATGGGTCTGTATCCAATCCAGAATCATCAATTCTGCCGTCTGCATCCCATCGGCTCCTTTCTACGCTTCAGACTGCGGCCCAGGGGGGAAAGCGGAGAGTTTTGCATTCAGCTTGGCATAAATCCGCTCGCGGAACCACGGCTCGGTTGACGCCGCCACGCCTTCCTCCAGACCAAACCAGCCTACGCGGCTGTTTTCGTCCGGCTTGCAGCGTATGGGGAGTTCCGGGCCGGCTTCCAGCAAAAAGGTAACGTTCAAATGTAAATGGGAGGAAACGTATGCGCCGCGCTTTTCGTGGCCGTCCACTGTCAGAATTTCCAGGGAATAAATCTCTGGGGAAACCACACGCACCGCTTTCAGACCGCTTTCTTCCTGAACTTCCCGCAATGCCACGGACAGCAGATCCCGCTCGCCGTCGGCGTGGCCGCCCAGCCACGCCCAGGAGTCGTAAAGGTTGTGATACGCCAAGAGAACCTGCCGCCGGTTCGGGCTGACCACCCACGCGGAAGCCGTCAAGTGGGCCGACGGGTTTTTCCGTGTATACAGTTCCTCGCCGCTAGACAAACGCCGCAGGAGTTCAGCACGGTCCTGCTCCTCTTGGGGGTTCCAGGGCTGAAACTGCCGGATTTGTTCTATAATATCCATCTTTTCCCTCATTCTGTTCCTGTGATTGTCCCGCCGCCAACAACCAGATCGCCTTTGTACAGAACGACGGCCTGTCCCACTGTCACCGCCCGCTGGGGTTCCGCAAATACCAGACGAAGACGGTTCCCCTCCAAGGGATACGCCGTGGCGCGCTGCTCCTTCTGGCGGTATCGCGTTTTCGCCGTAACTTCCAGAGGCCCGTCCGGCACTTCAAAGGGAATCCAATTCACATCCTCCGCAAAAACAGTCTTTGTAAACAGAACGCTTTCCGGGCCAACGGTCACGGTATTCTCCGTCATGCTCTTGCCGCAGACGTAGACCGGCGCGCCCATGGCAAGGTTTAAGCCTTTACGCTGTCCCAAGGTATAACGCACCGCGCCCCGGTGCCGCCCGATTGTACGGCCTTCCAAATCCAGAAAATCTCCTGGCGGATACGGCTTGCCGGTATAGGATTCCATAAAGGCGCAGTAATCGCCGTCGGGCACAAAGCAGATGTCCTGGCTCTCCTGCTTCTCTGCGTTCGAAAAGCCCAGACGCTCCGCAATTGCCCGCACCTCCCGCTTTTCCATGCCGCCCAGCGGAAACTGGATATGTGCCAGCTGCGTCTGAGTCAACATATATAGGACATAACTCTGGTCCTTTTCCGTATGCAACGCTTTTTTCAGCACATACCGCTTTGACGCTTCGTCGTATGCAATGCGGGCGTAATGGCCTGTGACAACGTATTCCAGGCCCTTGTCTGCCGCCGCTTGCAGCATTTTACCAAATTTCATTTGACGGTTGCAGTCGATACAGGGGTTAGGCGTCCCGCCTGCCTCGTAAACGCGGATGAATTTGTCAATCACCTGCTCTCGAAACGCTTCGGAGTAGGGCAAAACCGTAAAAGGTATTCCGATTTGCTCCGCCAGCGTCCGGGCGTCCGCCAGGTCCGCGCCGTCATGCAGCTCCATGGACGCGCCCTCGCAGCGGTATCCCGCTTCCAGCATCAAATGCGCCGCTACGGAGCTGTCTACCCCGCCGCTCATGGCGATTAAAGCGCTCTTTTCTCTTGTCTCCGGCATGGTTCCTCCTGTCTCTCCCGCCCCTCCGGCGGGTTTCGTAATTTTTCACCTGATCTTGAATTTTCATTTTCCATTTGCTACAATGAATGTAAGTGTTTATTATAGCCGTTTCTTCCCGCTTTTTCAAGGAGAAAAGATGCAAATACACGTTGAACCGGAAAGGAGAACGCTTTATGTCCAAAAATGAGGCTATGCCGGAACTGTTTGCCGTTTTAGCGCAATACCTGGACTGCCCCTGTCAATATTTCCCGCCGGCGAAGCATGACAAACCCATCATGACCGCCTACCGCGAGGCGCGTGAACGCGGAAAACGGAATGGGTTTGTCCCGATGCTCATTCCGGCGAACGAAACCCTGTGGGAAATACTTACGATCAACGCCTGCGGCGGCGAAGGCCAGGGCCTCTTGCAGTTTGATCCGGAAAAAGTGGCGCGGTATCGCAAGGACGCCTTAGCTGCGCCTTTGCAGAATGGACGGGAATTTTTTCAGGACCTGGAACGCACCCGTATGGAAGGCATATTGGACGAAGGCTATCTTGAGGAAATTATGGGGGAATCCTCTGTGGAAGCTGCGCCCAGCCGCTCTTTTTATGGATACCTGGACCATTTTGCAAAAAAGACCCTCTTTTCCAAGAAAACCCTTCCTCTCCTGCTGGCGGAAATCCCGGTGAAACAACCCTGGGAGGTCTTTGCCTGGCTCCCCTTCGGCGGCTGGAACGAGTGCCCTGACACACCGGTTTTGATGTCCGTTTCCAAGTATTGGTTTGAGGAATACGGCGCGGTCCCTGCGCTGGTGACACAGGATATCCTGGAATTCTCCCTCCCTTCTTCCGTAGGCAAAGCGCGGGCGGAACAGCTGGCAAAGGAACAGTATTTCTGGTGCCCGGATATCGTCGACCAGGGAATTGGCAGCGTCAAGGCGCTGGCAAACCAGCTGGAAGATTCTACGGTCTGGTTTTTCTGGTGGGACTGAATGATGCAAACGCCCCAAGACGTGTTTCAACGTCTTGGGGCGTTTTTTAGACGCTGTTGCCAAATTGTCACTTTCTTTTGGTTGACAAACGTCTACCTTTCTGTTATCTTATTGGTAGACACTTGTATACCATTCTTTTTTTACAGGAGGTGTGCCTATGAAAATCAACCTGTCCGACAGCGAATGGAAACTGATGAACCGTCTCTGGGACCATTCGCCCATGACCATCACCGAACTGACCGCCGCCCTCCGGGACGAAACCGGCTGGAGCAAAAACACCGTTATCACCATGCTCTCCCGGCTGGAAGCCAAGGGAGCCGTCCGCTACCAGGAGGGCCGGCGGGCCCGGCAGTATTTCCCCGCCGTGGACCGAAAGGACGCCGCCAGCGCCGAAACCGAAAACTTTCTCTCCAAGGTTTACGGCGGCAGCTTCGGCCTGATGGTTCATGCCATGGTGGAAAGCCGTCAGCTCTCCGAAACGGACCTGGCCGAGCTTTCCGCAATTCTGGAACAGGCAGGAGGCGGGCAGACATGAAAGAAATTCTCCTTACTTCGTCTGTTTTGATCCTCGCGCTGCTGCTCTTGCGGCGGCTGTTTCAGACGAAAATCTCCCGCCGTTTTCAATACGCCCTCTGGGGGCTGGTACTGCTGCGGCTTTTGATTCCCGTAAATTTGCCCGCTATCAGCAAAAACGTTTTGACCGCTGCGGAACCGGTCATGCAGAATATGGAGTCCCTCTATGTCACTCCGGCCCAGGACACGCTCTCTCGTCCGGACCAAATGTTTATTGTGGAGGCTGTCGATGCTCCCCGCGTGACGGTAGGCCCTGCCACGGAGAATAACGTTCAGATTTCCCTTGACCGCTTTGATGTCATCCACCAGACAACGTACGAACACCAAATCAATCTGGCGGACCTTCTGCGGCCCGTCTGGTACGGCGGCATAGCCGTGATGGCCTGCTGGCTGCTGCTCTCCAATCTGCTGTTTTGGCAAAAGCTCCGCAAGGTTCGGACGCCTTATCCGGCGGAGGCGTGCAAATATCCCGTTTATCTGGTGGAAAGCGGGCTGCCCTCTCCCTGCCTGTTCGGGCTGTTCCGGCCCGCCGTTTATCTCACGCCCGCCGCCCTTGCATCTCCCGCCGCCTTGCGGCACGTCCTGGCCCACGAGGAGACCCACGCCCGTCACCTGGACCCCCTCTGGTCGCTGCTGCGGAGCGTATGTCTTGCCGTCTACTGGTTTGACCCGCTGGTATGGTGGGCCGCCGCGGCCTCCCGGACCGACTGCGAGCTTGCCTGCGATGAGGACGCTCTCCGCCGCTTGGGGGAAAAGGAACGGATTCCTTACGGCAGAACGCTGCTCTCCTTGATTCCCGTACGGAAAACGCCGGCAAATCCAATGCTCTCCGCAACCACCATGACGGCGGACAAAAAACAGCTGAAGGACCGCATTACCCGCATCGCCCAAAACTACAAGACGGTTAAGGCCGCATTTGCCGCCGTGGCCCTGCTTGCCGCGGTGGTTTGCGCGGTGACGTTTACAGAGGCCAGCGGGGCGAAGAAAATGAGCGGCGAAGAAGCCCGGGAATTCATGGATGCTTTCTTTGAAACCGAGGACGAAGACGGTTTCAGTCCTTCCTTCTTCTGCAATGTTCTTTTCAGTACGCCGCATGATATTAATCTCTATGAGCTCTTTTATTACGGCACCGGTTTGAAGAACGAAGAAGTATCCCAGGAAGAACATGATCTGGTTTTGGAGCAAATGGGCGGAGATTCCTCCGGTGATTACCTTGTTAAAATCACCACATCTCAAATGAACGCCTATTTAACCAAATATACCGGTTATCCCCTTTCCAACAGGGCAATCGCCCTGGACCGCTTTATTTACCTGCCGGATTATGACGCCTATTATCATTTTATAAGCACTGACAGCCACTCTCCAGAAATGTCTTTCTCCAACTGTACCGGCCTGCGGCAAGGCAATACGGTCCAGATTCGTTATGATGGCTACGTTTCCAGAGGCATCCAGCAGATTTCCGGCAGATTCTGCTTTACTTTCAAAAAGATTTGGTCCAACCGGTATTTTCTCTATTCCCATTGGCTGGAGGGAGCCAACCAGACGGAAAACGTCTCCCGCTCCTTGACGGCGGAGGAACTTGCCTTCTTCAATGAGGACTTCTTCAAGCAGCCTTACAAAACGCAGTTCCTCACCTCCCTCTATGACCAGCCCGAGGATATCGACCTGTTCCAGCTTCTTTACAACGGTACGGATATCCCAGAGACAATTACCGAAGACGAACGCCAGCGGGTAATCAACGTTGGCTATGGCGGCACGGACCCCAAACTGGATTTGACCAAAATCACTTATGACCATATGACGCGGTTTCTGCGGGAAAACACTGGCTATTCCGGCGAAAATCCTGGCGTTGGCCTGGAAAAGTTCACTTGGCTTGGCACTTACAACGCCTATTATCACTTCCACGGCGACACCAACACAGAACCGGTAACATTTACTGCTGGAACACGGGATGGAGATTTGATTCACCTCTATTATGACGGCACGGTTTCTCATGGTGAGGATGTGCTGTTTGACTCCCTCCATCTCACCTTGCAGGAACGGTCCGGCGGCGGATATTGGTTCGTCTCCAATCAGCTTGCCGAAAGCCTTCCCACCGCCTATCCCTCCTGGGAACCCGAACTGGTCATTCCCCTGGACGATGCACAGCCCTATACCGCGCCTGCCGTGGAGCTGAAGACTTACGGCGGACGTTACGTGGAAATGCTGGACGGTGCAGATACCGGTATTGATACCTATGCACTGTGCGCCATGCGGACGGAACACGGCAACGTTCATTTCGCTGTGCAAAGTATCCTTTTGAGCTCCTGGCCCAGCAAATACTTCCTTGAAGCCAGCAGCGGCACCTATGCCATTGAACATTTCCGCAGCCTGTTTGGCCACGACGGTCTCTCCATCAACTATGAAGCCTCTGGCCGGACACTCACAGATTACTATTACTTCCAGGAGAACGGCACGCCGGTCTTATTGGTCCGGATCGAAAACGCGTATATGCCCACATGTATTGACCTGGACGGCAACGGCGAAAAGGAACTCGCTTCCGGCGCGGGAGATGACTGCAAGGTCTATTTCCAACGGGATGGGCAAATTTATCAGTTGGATTTGCTCACTGTCGTTTCCAACGCCTGGACAAAAGCCAAACATATCCACTTTGGCAGTTTTGATACCTCCGCCCGCTGCGTCTCTCTGTATGCTCAAGTGCCCTTTGAGGGAACCCACGACCCCACCGGAACTCTTGATGGAACCGCCTTCCGCTTCCTCTATTTCGACGGGGAAAACCTGCGGTTGTACAAAGACCAGCAGCCGTATCCGAATCATTTTGCACAGAACATCCACGTTTCAACCGACGTGCAGGAGGCCGCAAAACAGATGGTTGCAGAAAGAATCGAGTCGGAATCCGAGGGATGGCGGCTGGTAAACGGCGACTTTGTTACCATGCCTGTGCAATTTGACGGCTGGCGTGTTTCTCTGTTGGAAGGACCTTACAACAGCAATTTTTATGGTCAAACCTTCCAGGTCTGGCGGATAGATTACCAGCTTCACACAAATACGCCGGAATACGTCATTACGGCCGGCGGACGCTATGTCACCGACGACGGCTGGGTATCCCCCGGTTACCCCGGGTGTGACTGGCTTATCTTCCATCTTGCAGAGGACGGCTCCCGGAAGTATCTGTACAGCACTATGGCAAACGACTGTACCCCTGATTCCGAAACGTTCTGGATGGACGAATTCCCCACTCTGGAGGGACTTGGCCTGCTGTCTATGGACCAGCTTGACGGGCCGATGCTGCTGAACCTTTTGGCAAGAGACCCCGCTGGGTTTCTGAATGATCTCGCAGAACGTCCCGAAGCCCAACGGGAAACCGTCCTGCAATCCCTAGCTGAATTTGCCGCCATTCTTAACGAGGACAACGACGGCTGGGAAACTGCGGCACATCTCCAATGGGAAAACGTTATCAATTATCTCCGAGATCATGGCCAAAGCCAAGTCACCGAGGAAGGAAAAGCCCTCTGGGACCAGCTGAACCGTCTCGTTTTACAGAACCTTGCTGAACCATCCGACGCTCCTGCTTCCACACGTGAAATCCCCGCAAACACCTGAGCAAACGGGACGGGCATTGCCCGTCCCTCTCTTTGTCCTTTTCGCTAAAATCCCTTTTCTGCCAGCTCCTGCACCAGATGGATGAAAAATTCCTCCGCGGAAAAGTGGGCCAGCTTCCGCCGCCGCGCCCCGGCAAAATCCTGGTGCGACACATTCTCCATAGTTCCCCGGTACTCCCCCCACTTTGCCGACTCCGGCGTTACAAGCGCATCTGTGGGGCCGTCGGATTTCGTCAGCCAGAGCTGAGCGCGGTCCATGAGGTCCCAGGTGCGTTTCGCCAGAAGCGCGCCCCAGCTTTGGTAGTAAACCTGGGAACTGTCCGGGTTCTCCTGGTTGAAACGCTCCAACGCCTCCGGCGTCAGGGAGGCAACCGCGTTTCGGAAATCCGGCGATTGGTCGCCAAAACGCCGCCAGCCTATTTCCAAGGCGCGGCCCGCTGCGATACAGACCATTTTTCGTTTCTGCCAGACCTCCGCCGACTTTGCGCCCCGGTGCGGGGTACAGAGGGTGGTCAGCGATGCCGTCTGCCCGGCAAATCCCAGTGTGGAGATCAGATAGCGGGCTTCCAGGCCCCCTTTCGAGTGGGCGATCAGGTTCAGCTTTTGGGTGCGTTCCGTTTCCAGGATTTTTTCCGCCAGAAGCAGAAGCCCGCGGGCATTTCCCTCAATGGTCCCCCACGCGTCCTGATGGCCCAGGTATACGACGGCTCCCCTCTCCCGCAGGACCTCCGGGATGCGGCCCCAGCAGCCGGAAAAGCAGTCGTCCCGGCAGTTCAGGCCGTGCAGCAGAAGAATCGGATACCGTGTATGGCAGTCTTCCATAACGCCTCCTTGAAAAATTTACGAAAAAATTTGGACGATCCCCCTTGACAAATACCCTCGGGGGGTATATCCTAAGAATACCCCTACCGGGTATTGGGAGGCCGCCATGAACGAAACGTCACCAAAGACAAAAAACCGTCCCGAAGAAGAAGCCAAACGCCTTATCAACCGCCTCAGCCGCATCGAAGGGCAGATCCGCGGCATCCGCGGCATGGTGGAACGCAGCGCATACTGTACCGATATCCTCGCCCAGACCGCCGCCGCAAACGCCGCCTTGAATGCCTTCAGCCGCGAGCTTCTGGCCAAGCATATCCGCACCTGCGTCGCTTCCGACATTCGGGCCGGAAAAGACGAAACCATTGAAGATTTAATCGCTATCCTGCAAAAATTCATGAAATGACGCGTTTGCGGGAAACTACCTGCGTGGAACGTCCGCACTCTGAGGCGGCGTTCAACGCCTGTCCGGGAGGTCGCTATGAAACAATATAACGTCACTGGCATGAGCTGCGCGGCTTGCAGTGCCAGAGTGGAAAAAGCCGTGTCCAAAGTCCCCGGCGTCACCGCCTGTTCCGTCAGCCTGCTGACAAACTCCATGGGCGTCGAAGGCTCCGCCCAGCCCCAGGAGATTATTGCGGCTATCCAGGAGGCCGGTTATGGCGCGTCTGAAAAAAACGCCGGAAAAAGCGGTAAAACCGCGGAAAATCCGGCGGACGCCCTTCAGGACCACGAAACGCCCGCGCTGAAACAGCGTCTGCTTTGGTCGGTTGGCTTCCTGCTGGTCCTGATGTATTTCTCTATGGGCCATATGATGTGGAACTGGCCTCTCCCCGCTTTTCTGGCAGGCAATCACATTGCGATGGGTCTGCTCCAGCTTCTGCTGACCATAATGATTATGGTCATTAACCAGAAATTTTTCATCAGCGGATTCAAAAGCCTGTGGCACCGTGCGCCGAATATGGACACACTCGTTGCGCTTGGCTCAACGGCGGCCTTCGTTTACAGCGCCTACGCCCTCTTTGCCATGACCGATGCGCAGATGCGCGGCGATGCACAGGCCGTCATGGATTACATGATGGAATTCTATTTTGAGTCCGCCGCCATGATTTTAACCCTCATTACCGTCGGGAAAATGCTGGAAGCCCGCTCCAAGGGCCGCACCACCGACGCCCTCAAGAGTCTTATGAAGCTGGCTCCCAAGACCGCCATCGTGGAACGGGACGGCGTGGAAACGGAAGTTCCGATTGAACAGGTGCAGAAAGACGATGTGTTTCTTGTCCGGCCCGGCGAAAATATTCCGGTGGACGGCGTGGTTTTGGAGGGCGGCAGCGCCGTCAACGAATCCGCTTTGACCGGCGAGAGCATCCCGGTGGATAAAATGCCTGGCGACACCGTTTCCGCCGCAACGCTGAATCAGTCCGGTTTCATCAAGTGCCGCGCCACCCGCGTGGGCGAGGATACCACTCTGTCGCAGATTATTCAGATGGTCAGCGACGCCGCCGCTACCAAGGCCCCCATTGCCAAAATCGCTGACAAGGTTTCCGGCGTGTTCGTCCCGGCGGTGATTGCGATTGCGGTTGTTACCACCGTTGTCTGGCTTCTGCTGGGGCAAACCGTAGGATTTGCTCTGGCGCGGGGCATTTCCGTGCTGGTGATCAGCTGTCCCTGTGCGCTGGGCCTGGCGACGCCCGTCGCTATTATGGTCGGCAACGGTATGGGCGCGAAAAATGGTATTCTGTTCAAAACCGCCGCCTCTTTGGAGGCTGCCGGGCGGACGGAAATCGTCGCCTTGGACAAAACTGGAACCATCACCCAGGGCGAACCGAATGTCATCGACATTCTCCCCGTACCAGGAAACGGCGAGGATGCTTTGCTGGCCCTGGCCGCAAGTCTGGAAGGACCCTCTGAACATCCTTTGGCCGCCGCCATCGTTGCTGAGGCCAAAAAGCGGAATCTGCCTGCGTCTTCCGTCGAAAAGTTTGCCGCCGTCCACGGGCGCGGCGTACGGGCGGTGGTGAACGGCGATACGTTTATTGGCGGAAATCAGGCTATGCTGGAAGAAGCGGGCATAGCCCCTGGGGAACTGTCCGCGAAAGCGGACGCTCTGGCGGCGCAGGGAAAGACCCCGATGTTTTTTGCTAACGAAACCCAGAAGCGTCCGTTGGGCATCATTGCGGTAGCCGACGTGATCAAGGAAGACAGCCCTCAGGCGGTGAAGGAACTGCAAGGTATGGGGATTCATGTGGTCATGCTCACCGGCGACAACGAGCGCACGGCCAAGGCGATTGGAAAGCAGGCTGGCGTTAATGAGGTGATCGCGGGCGTTCTGCCCGACGGCAAGGAGAACGTCATTCGCCGTCTGAAAGAAAAGGGCAAGGTTGCCATGGTAGGCGACGGAATCAACGACGCCCCCGCCCTTACGCGGGCTGACACCGGAATAGCCATTGGCGCAGGCGCGGACGTAGCCTTGGACGCGGCGGATGTGGTACTGATGAAAAGCCGTCTTTCCGATGTTCCCGCCGCCATTCGTTTAAGCCGTGCAACGCTGCGGAATATTCATGAAAATTTGTTTTGGGCGTTTTTCTACAACACAATTGGAATTCCCCTGGCCGCTGGGTTGTTGATCCCGCTGGGATTGACGCTGAACCCGATGTTTGGCGCGGCGGCCATGAGTTTAAGCAGTTTTTGTGTCGTTTCCAACGCCCTGCGGCTGAATCTCTTCAACCTGCGGGACGCGAAAAAGGATAAACCTATTCAAACAAAACGCAAGGAGGAAGCAACGATTATGGAAAAGACGATGAAGATTGAAGGGATGATGTGCGGCCACTGCGAGGCCCGCGTCAAGAAGGCGCTGGAAGCCCTTCCGGAAGTAACGGAAGCCGCTGTCAGCCACGAGAGCGGAACCGCGGTGGTAACGCTCTCCGCCGCCGTGTCGGACGACGCGCTCAAGCAGGCCGTCGAAGCCCAGGATTACACGGTGACATCTATTCAATAAAGGCCCCAGGGGGATCTCCCCCTGGACCCCTCAAATACGCCGCGTAAGCGGCGTATTCTTTTTATAGACCCAGGATCATAGAGGCGAAACGGAAATAAATCAGCAGCGATAGAGCGTCTACGATGGTGGTGATGAACGGCGAGGCCATCACCGCAGGGTCAAAGCCAATGCGCTTGGCTAACAGCGGTAAGGCACAGCCTACCAGCTTGGCACAAAGCACTGTCCCAATCAGCGTTGCGCAGACTACCATGGCAACTTGTGGGGTTACGGTTGGATTTTGAAGCAGCCAGCGGTCCACCAGCATCATTTTTACAAAGTTTGCAATCGCCAGACACAAACCGCAGCACACCGAAACTCGGAATTCTTTCCAAAGCACCTGCACCATATCGGAAAACCGGACTTCTCCCAGGGACAACGCACGAATTACGGCGGTAGATGCCTGGGTCCCGCTGTTGCCGCCAGTGCCGGAAAGCATGGGAATGAAAGAAGTCAGAATCGCGCAGGCCATCAATGATTTTTCAAAATAGGTCAGGATAATACCCGTGAAGGTGGCTGACAGCATCAAGAGCATTAACCACGGGGTTCGGGCCTTCCAGGTTTCAAAAACGCCGGTTTTCAAATACGGTTTATCGCTCG
The DNA here is from genome assembly GCA_910589315.1 of uncultured Oscillibacter sp. Taxonomy (GTDB): domain Bacteria; phylum Bacillota; class Clostridia; order Oscillospirales; family Oscillospiraceae; genus Oscillibacter. The sequence continues at coordinate 55,018 of CAJUTB010000009.1, forward strand.
GAAGAATTGCGGCCATCTTTTCGATGTCCTCAGTGACCTCCTCCTGCAAAACGTCCATCGCGTCGTCAACCGTGACAATCCCAACAAGCCGGTTTTCTTTATCCACAACCGGCAGGGCCAGAAAGTCGTATTTACTCAAGGCCCGGGCGGTGGTTTCCTGGTCGTCCAGCGTTTGCACGGCGATAATGTTCCGCTCCATGATGTCCCCAATGATATCGTCTTCTTCCGCCAGAAGCAACGTCCGGATGCTCAATAGGCCGATCAGCCGCCGCCCTTCGTCGATCACATAACAAATATTGATGGTTTCCTTGTCCGGTCCCGTCCGGCGGATACGCTTCAAAGCGTCCTCTACCGTCATGACTTCCTTCAGGTCCACAAATTCCGTGGTCATGATGCTCCCAGCGGAATCCTCCGGGTATTTCAGAATTTCATTGATGCTTTTCCGGATCTCCGGGTCCGAATGCCGCAGAATGCGTTTGACCACATTCGCAGGCATTTCCTCCACAATATCAACCGTATCGTCCAAATACAGCTCGTCCAACACTTCCCGAAGCTCTGTGTTGGAAAAGCTGTGAATTAAAAGCTCCTGTTCGTCGCTGTCCAGTTCCACAAACACTTCCGCCGCCAGCTCCTTCGGCAGCAGCCGGAACATCAGCGGGACCCGCTCGTCCAGGTCCTCGCAGAGCGACGCGATATCCGCCGCCTCCATCGGTAGCAGCAGGTCCCGCAGCTCCGCATAGCGTTTTCGCTGGAATAATTCCTCAATTTCTTCCAACAGCTCGTCTCTCTTTTCAAACATAGCCCAGGCCCCCCTTTCCTTTTTTCGCATATATAGCAAAATTCTCCAATCGTCCCTTCCGGCGCGATTGAAGAACCTGTTTTATCAGGCGACGATTTTACCCTTCGCCTGCCGTTCGAGCTTTAGCCTCACAAGGCGGTGAAATTGCATTAGATGATACCTTCCTGTTCGATACCGCCTGTTCAAACCAGCTTGGGATGTCTCCATCCCTTCGCGGCAGCAATCCATATCCTTGTGGCAGCCTTACCTACCGGACCCTATGCAGTTTTTCCAGATACCTCTATCTTATGCCGTTTTCCCATTTCTGTCAAGGTTCTGTTAAAACTTTGGGTAAAATCCTCCCTCTCCCTCGATGCCGTTTCCGGTCTTATCCCTTGACGATGGAGATTGACCGGTATATAATAGAAATTGAAATCAGGCGGTTTTTCGCCGGAAAGAGGGGATTTTCTTTATGAAACGCTTCCTTACCATCCTATTCGCCACGCTGCTGCTGTCTGCCGCGCTGTGCGTCAGCGTCTCCGCTTACAGCTTCGACGGCGCGGCGGAGGAATTGTCTGCCATTGGCATTTTCAAGGGTTCCGCCTCCGGCTTCCAGCTGGACCAGGCCCCCACCCGCTCCCAGGCCGCCATTATGCTGGTCCGGCTTTACGGTGCGGAAGAAGAAGCGAAGGCCGCCTATGCCGCCGGGAATATCAAATGCCCCTTTGCGGACGTAGGCGAAACCGCCGCGCCCTATGTTGCATGGCTAGTCGAAAAGGGCGTTGCAAACGGCGTCTCCGCGGATTCCTTCGGCGCGGCGAATCCCTGCACCGGTAAGGCTTACACAATTTTCCTGCTCCGCGCTCTGGGCTATAAGGACGGCGAAGACTTTACCACTGCGAATGCCCAGGAATTTGGTCTGACGCGGGGACTGTTCAGCCCCTCCGCCCTCACTGGAACCTTTCTCCGGGACGACCTTGCCGCTCTTACCTATCAGGCTCTGGCCTGTGATTTGAAGGACGGCAGCACGTACCTGCTGGACAGCCTCATCAAAAGCGGCGCGATTGACGCAGCCGCCGCCAAGCCGGTCACGGACAAGATTGAGACTTACCGCAGCCTGCAAAGCGTTACCACGGAAACCATGGGCGGTTGCTTGGATACGGATATCAGCATGAAAGCGGGCTTCTCCTATTCCATGAAGGGCCAGAGCGGCGGCACGCCGCTTGACATGGCGGAAAGCATGGAATTCACCGGTTCCGGCAATGCAAAGGTTCGTATGACGGAAGAAGATATGGAGATGGCCATGACGCTCGGCCTCAAGATGGAGGATGAAACCATGGATGCCGAAATGTGGCTGAAAGACGGCATGGTTTATGTCCGTTCCGGAGAAGAAACTTATAAGGAAGAAATTCCCGGTCTGGCGGAACTTTCTGCCTCTGCGATGCCGGTCAAGGCCAATGCGGCCCTTCTCCCCTTCCTGGAATCCGTCACTTCCAAAACCTCCGGCACGGATACCATTTACACGCTTGCCTTGAATGACGCTCTGGCTAATACGGCGAACGATTTTATTTCTAAGATTTTCAGTTTCATGGCCGATGCCGGTCAAATTAGTACGGCCTCCTCTATGGACGGCTCTGTGTTCACCTATACCCTCGATAAAGATGGACAGCTGAAAAACGCCTCTGTCAGCTTCAATATCGGCTTTACTATGGATATAAATCTGGGCGAAGGCGAACAAGGTACGTTCAAGATTTCCATGAAAATGGATATAGACATGGACGTAAAGGCCACCGGCAAGGATGTCAAAATCACCTTCCCGGATTTCTCTGATTTCAAAGAAGCTTCTGCCTCCGCTGCCAACGAGAGAGTCATTGGTGGAGCGGATGGCCCCACCTCTATCTTTGCAACGGCGATCCCTGCCTGAATAACGGAAAATAGAAATAAAAACGTCCGGCGGAACAATTTCCGCCGGACGTTTTTTTATGGTTCCGCGTCTTCCAACGCCAATTCCTCTTTTGCCTGCTGCAACACCTTTTTCTCGGCCTTGGTGGTCAGCTGGCTCTCGTCGAACTTCGCAAACAGGTCCGGGCGGCGGCGCATGGTCCGCTTATAGCTCTCCTTTTTCCGCCAGCCGGCCACTTTTCCGTGATCGCCGGAAAGCAGAATCTCCGGCACCTCCCGGCCATGCCACACCGCGGGACGCGAATACTGTGGATATTCCAGCAGGCCATTCCAGTGGGATTCCTCCTCAAAGCACTCCGCGTCCGGCAAAACGCCGGGAACCATCCGGCACACGGCGTCCGCAACCGCCATCGCGGGAATCTCCCCGCCGGTCAGGACAAAATCACCCATGGAGATTTCCTCGTCTACGCACTCGTCTAAAAACCGCTGGTCCACGCCCTCATAATGCCCGCAGACCAGGATCAGGTGCGAATGCTGCTCTTTCAATTCCCTGGCAACCTCCTGCGTAAATGTCCGGCCGCAGGGAGAGAGAAAAATCGTCCGGCCCGGTCCATGGGTTTCCGTCACGTGCTCCCAGCACCGAAACAACGGGTCTGCCTGCATCACGGCCCCACGGCCTCCGCCATAGGGATAATCGTCCACCTGCATCTGTTTATTCGTCGTATATTCCCGAATCTGGTGGGTACGGATGGCAATATGTCCCCGCTCCTGCGCCCGGCCCAGAATGCTCACATTCAGCATCGCGTCCACGGAAGCCGGGAACAGCGTCAGGATGTCAATCTGCATTACAAGCCCTCCCAGATTCGGACATCCATCCGGTTCTCGTCCATATCAATTCCTAGGATAAACGCGTCCTTCACGGCGGGAATCAGATACTCCCGCACGCCCCGCACGGTGTAAACCTTGCTGGCCGGGTAGTCCTCCACCCGCACCAGCTCGCCCACACATGCGCCGGTTTCGGCGTCGTAAACGTCCAGGCCCAGCAGCTCGTCATCGAAATACTCTCCCGCGGGAAGCTCCGCTTCCTCCCGCAGAATATACAAATCCTTTTCCCGCAGGGCCTGGGCCGCCTCCCGCTCCTCCACGCCGGAAAATTTCAGCATGGCAAGGCCCTTGTGTACCCGAAAGCCGGAGGGTGCAAGGGCTTTGCCATCCAAATAAAAGGTCTGAAAGCGTCCGAGAAACGCCGGATCCACATTCCGCGGCTGGACCTTCAGTTCTCCCCGGATGCCGTGGACGCCTACAATGCGTCCAATACGGATTTTTTCCAGTTTCATCGGTTCTCCCTGTCTATGAAATACCCCTGATGCGGACTGGCCGCATCAGGGGAGATTGCAGTTCATTACACCAGCTCAATCACAGCCGTTTCCGCCGCGTCGCCGCGCCGGATGCCGGTACGGATGATACGGGTATAACCGCCGTTCCGCTCCGCATAGGTCGGAGCAATTTCCTTAAACAGCTTCTTGCACACGTCCTCCCGCGTTATAAAGCTCATCGCTTTGCGATACGCGGCCAGGTCGCTCTTTTTGCCAAGGGTAATCATCTTTTCGGCCAAAGGCTTGATTTCCTTGGCACGGGTGACAGTCGTCTCCATCTTTCCGTGATCCAGGAAATCCGTGACCTGCTGGCGCAGCATCGCCATACGCTGGTCCGTAGTCTTGCCAAGTTTCCGAGTTCCGGGCATTTCGGTTCCCTCCTTATCGTATTCGTCTCGCCGTCTGAATTCGAGCGGCGGTTAGTTGTTCTCCTCGTCAGCCAGGTGCAGGCCCATCATGGCCAGCTTGTTAATGACCTCCTCCAGGGATTTCCGCCCCAGGTTCCGGACCTTCATCATTTCATCCTCGGTCTTGGAAATCAAATCCTCCACCGTGTTGATGTTTGCCCGTTTCAGGCAGTTGAAGCTCCGGACGGAGAGGTCCAGCTCCTCGATGGTCATTTCCAGCACCTTATCCCGCTGCGCCTCCGCCTTTTCCACAACGGTGGGCTTGCTGCCGACGTTCTCCGACAAATCGGTGAACAGCGTGAAATGGTCGCACAAAATCTTGGCTCCCAGGGACACGGCGTCCCGGGCGGAAATGGTTCCGTCCGTCCACACCTCCAGCAGCAGCCGGTCAAAATCGCTGGACGTACCCACACGGGTCGGCTCCACCGAGTAGTTCACCTTATACACCGGCGTGTAAATGGAGTCCACCGCAATGGTACCGATCACGTTCTGCTGCGGCTTGTTCCGGTCGGCGGGTACATAGCCGCGGCCATGGGAAAGTGTGATCTCCATATTGAGGGTCGCCCCATTGTCCAGCGTGGCGATGTGCATATCCGGGTTGAGGATCTCCACCTCGCCGTCTGCCTTGATATCGCCCGCCGTTACCACGCAGGGACCTACCGCCTCAATATAAACCGTTTTTACCGAATCGCTGTGGAGCTTTGTCAAAAGCCCTTTCACGTTCAGGACAATTTCCGTCACATCCTCTTTGACGCCTGGGATGGTGGAAAATTCATGCTGAACGCCTGTGATCTTGATGGTGGTCGGGGCCGTGCCGGGGAGCGACGAGAGCATAATGCGGCGAAGCGCATTTCCCAACGTGGTGCCATACCCGCGCTCCAGGGGTTCTACGACATATTTTCCATAGGTCGCGTCGCCTGGCGTTTCGATACATTCGATCTGGGGCTTTTCAATTTCAATCACGCAGTACCCTCCTTCATCTTCTCAACGCGGCGATGCAAAACGCCGCCTGCGGTCCGTATCATGGTCGAGGGTATCCTCCGATTACTTGGAGTACAGCTCAACGATCAGATGCTCCTCCACCGGGATGTCAATATCCTCACGGGCGGGAAGGCGCAGAACGGTGCCCTTCAGGGTGTTCTTCTCCCGCTCCATCCACGCGGGCAGGAGGAAAATGGGGGCGTCCTGTCCCGTCAGACGCTTGAACGCCTCGGAAGAACGGCTGCCCTCGGCAACTTCAATCGCGTCGCCAGCCTTCACCAGATAAGAGGGGATGTTGACCTTCTTGCCGTTCACGGTGAAATGGCCGTGGCTCACCAGCTGGCGCGCCTGGCGGCGGGTCATGGCGAAGCCCATGCGGTAAATCACGTTATCCAGGCGGCGTTCCACCAGAATCAGCAGGTTGTCGCCCGTCTTGCCGGGGGCGGCGGCCGCCTTTTCATAGTAGCTGTGGAACTGCTTTTCCAGGATGCCGTAGATGAATTTGACCTTTTGCTTCTCGTTCAGCTGGATGCCATATTCGCTTTTCTTCTTCCGCATCTGGCCGCCGGGATTCCGATTGGTCTCCTTCTTGGCGTAGCCCATGACGGCGGGAGAAATGCCCAAAGCCTTGCAGCGTTTGGCAATCGGCTGCATATTCCTTGCCATATTGCTTGTTACCTCCTCTTTCGATTACACGCGGCGGCGCTTCGGGGGGCGGCAGCCGTTGTGGGGGATCGGGGTGACGTCCTTGATCATCGTCACTTCCAGTCCCACCGCCTGCAAAGCGCGGATGGCGGCTTCGCGGCCCTGGCCGGGGCCTTTCACGAATACTTCCACCGTCTTCAGCCCATGCTCCATGGCGGCGCGGGCGGCAGTCTCAGCGGCCGTCTGGGCGGCAAACGGGGTGGATTTTTTGCTACCCCGGAAGCCCAGTCCGCCGGAGGAGGCCCAGGAAATGGCGTTGCCCTGGGAGTCGGTGACGGTTACCATGGTGTTATTGAAGGAAGACCGGATATGGACCTGTCCACGCTCGATGTTCTTCCTCTCGCGGCGGCGGCGGATGACCTTTTTGCCGCCAGTTTTTGCTGCTGCCATATTGGTTCTCCCTCCTTACTTCTTCTTGTTCGCAATGGTCTTCTTGGGACCTTTGCGGGTGCGGGCATTGGTCTTGCTGCGCTGGCCGCGGACCGGCAGGCCCTTGCGGTGGCGCAGGCCGCGGTAGCAGCCAATTTCGCTCAGACGCTTGATGTCCAGCGCGGTCTGGCGGCGCAGGTCGCCTTCGACGGTGTACTCCTCAATGGCGTCGCGGAGCTTCTGCTCCTCGGCGTCCGTCAGGTCCTTCACCCGGGTATCCGGATTCACGCCGGACTTTGTCAGAATATCCTTCGCGCTCTTTCTGCCAATGCCGTAAATATAGGTCAGGCCGATTTCAATTCGTTTATCCTTCGGCAGGTCAATACCGGCAATACGTGCCATACTTCTAAAGCACCTCCACTTTCAATTGTCAGCCCTGTCTCTGCTTGTGCTTCGGGTTCTCGCAAATGACCATTACCCGGCCTTTGCGGCGGATAACCTTGCACTTTTCGCACATGGGCTTCACAGACGGTCTTACTTTCATAGGTTCAAACCATTCCTTTCAGCGGTTGTTCACTTGCTGCGCCAGGTGATCCGGCCGCGGGTCAGATCATACGGGGACATTTCCACCGTGACCTTGTCGCCGGGCAGAATCCGGATGAAATTCATCCTCAGTTTCCCGGAAATATGCGCCAGAATCATGTGACCATTTCCAATGTCAACCTGGAACGTCGTGTTGGGCAGGGCTTCCACCACAACACCTTCCACTTCGATCATGTCGGATTTTGCCAAACGTTATCCCTCCTGGTCCGGCTGGATCACCTCGCGGCAGGCCGCGAGGGTCCTGCGAAGCTCACTGTTGGTGATCTTCTCCTCGCTCTTGATCTTCTCAGACAGGCGGGTCTCCTCCGAGGACACGAACAAAACGTGCCTGCGCTTTTTGCGCTTCGGGGATTCCACCTTCCTCGATTTTCCGTCCGCCAGCAGGAGGTACTCTCCCTCCACCGCCAGAACGACAAAGAGTTTTCCTTTGTCCCTTCCCGCGCCGGAGCGGACGATGTTTGATTTTTCAATTTCCATACTTTCCCCGTCAAATCGCTGGGGCCGTGAGGATCTCCGGCTCCCCGCCGGTAATCAGGATCGTATTTTCGTAGTGGGCCGAAAGACTCCCGTCCGCCGTTTTCACGGTCCAGCCGTCGCTTAGCTGGGTGATGGCCGCCTTGCCGGCATTGACCATCGGCTCCACTGCCAGGGTCATACCCCGCAGCAGCCGCGGCCCCCGGCCCGGATGGCCGTAATTGGGAATCTCCGGCGGTTCGTGCATTTTCGTGCCGACCCCGTGGCCCACATATTCCCGGACCACGGAACAGCCGTGGCTTTCCGCATAGGCTTGAATCGCCGCAGACATGTCCTGAAGGCGATGGCCTTCTTTGGCGAAGCGGATGCCCTCGAAAAAGCTCTGCCTGGTCACGTCGATCAGGTTTCGCGCCTCCGGGGAGACCGTTCCGCAGGGGAACGTCGCCGCACAGTCGCCATGGAAGCCCCCAATGTACGCGCCCACGTCAATGCTCACGATATCGCCTTCCTGCAACACCCGCTTTTTGCTGGGTATGCCGTGAATGATCTCGTCGTTGACGCTGATGCAGACGCTGGCTGGAAAGCCGTTGTAGTGGAGAAAAGACGGAACCGCCCCTTCCTTTCGGATAAAACGCTCCACCGCGTCGTTGATCGACTGGGTTGTAACGCCGGGCCTTACCATTTCCCCTGCCAAAGCACGGGCAGCCGCGGTAATTTTTCCGGCCCGGCGCATCAAGTCGATCTCATGGGAAGATTTCAGCACAATCATGCGCCTCTCCCCAACGCGCGGAGGATTGCCCGGGAGGTTTCTTCCACCGTGGGTTGATTCTCCACATTTTTCAGAAGACCCCGCTCCGCGTAAAACGCTTTCAGAGGTTCGGTCTCCTTATGATAGACCGCAAGACGGGCTTTGACCGTCTCGGGCTTATCATCCTTTCGCTGGACCAACGCGCCGCCGCATTTGTCGCAGACGCCTTCCGTCTTCGGCGGCACGGCCGCTACATGGTAGCTGGCTCCGCAGGTCTCGCAGACCCGGCGGCCGCTCATGCGCTCCATGATGGCTTCGTCTGTGATTTCAATGGAAATCACGCTGTCAAACTGGATTCCCGCCTGCTCCAAAGCCTTCGCCTGGGCAATGGTGCGGGGCACCCCGTCCAGAATGTAGCCCTTGGCGCAGTCTGGCTCCGCAAGCCGTTCCGAGACGATGCCAATGATCACCTCGTCCGGCACCAGATTTCCTGCGTCCATGTAGGACTTTGCCTTCAGGCCCGTGGGAGTGCCGTTTTTAATGGCTGCCCGGAGAATGTTGCCGGTAGAAATCGTGGGTACTTCCAGCTTCTTGCACAAAATTTCCGCCTGCGTACCCTTGCCCGCGCCGGGCGCGCCCAACAGGATCAGTTTCATAACTCCTCCTGTCCGCCGCGCACAGGCGGGGAACCGTCGTTGGCGCGGCTGCCGCTCTTTCGGCGAGCGGTTTGCCGAACTGGGCTGCCGGCCCGAAGGCCGGCCTCCCGTTTTTTCGGATTATTCCAAGAAGCCTTTATACTGGCGCATCAGCATCTGGTTTTCCAGAGCTTTCACCGTCTCCAATGCCACGCCCACCACAATGATGACCGACGTGCCGCCAATGGCTACGGAGTTGTTGCCGATGAACTTGCCCACGATCAGCGGGCAGATCGCTACAATGCCCAGATAGATCGCACCAAACATGGTGATCTTATTCAGGACCTTCTTGATAAAGTCCACCGTGGGCTTGCCGGGCCGGCGGCCGGGAATGGAACCGCCCTGCTTTTTCAGGTTGTTGGCAATCTCCACAGGATTAAACTGAATGCTGGAATAGAAATAGCTGAAGCCGATGATCATGATGAAATAAACCACCATATAGAGAACCGACTTTGTGTCGATGGCGTCATAGAAGCTCCGGGACACGGTGCCCTCGGCGGGAACGCCGATGAAGCTCCAAACCGTGATGGGCAAAGAAGCAATGCTCTGGGCGAAGATGACCGGCAGAACGCCGGACATATTCACTTTCATGGGCAGGTTGCTGCTCTGGCCGCCGTACATCTTCCGGCCCACCTGACGCTTCGCGTACTGTACCGGAATGCGGCGTTCCGCGTCGTTGATGAACACGATGAACACGATCAGAGCCAGGATGCCCACCACCAGCAGAGCCACGGCCCAAGGGGCAATGGCGCTGTCCAGCAGCTGCTGGGCGGTTTCCGCGCTGTAACCGGCTTCCGTCAGGGTCTCCAGGGACATGGTGTTGTTGTTGATGGCAGACCAGCGGGTCATTCCCTGATACATATCGGACACCATTTTGGGGATACGAGACAGAATGCCCGCAAACAGGATAATCGAAATACCGTTGCCTACGCCGAACTCCGTCACCTGCTCGCCCATCCACATCACAAAGGAGGAACCGGCAATCAGCGTCACGATAATCACCAGAGCGGGCCAAATGCCGTCCGCGCCGGTTTCCAGAAGGGCGTAACGCTTCATCATCATATAATAGCCGACGGCTTGCAGAACCGCAATGCCAACGGTGGTATAACGGGTGATGGACTGGATTTTCTTCCGGCCCTCCTCGCCTCCCTCCTTCGCTAACCGTTCCAGATACGGAATGGCCACCGTCAGGAGCTGGATGATGATGGAGCTGTTGATATAGGGCTGAATGCTCAATGCAAAGACCGTGGCGGTTGCAAATGCGCCGCCGCTCATAACATTGTACAGGCCCAGGATAGTGGCTCCCATGCTGTCCAGCTGGGCTTCCAGCTGCATGACATCAATATAGGGAACCGTGATGGCGTTGCCGATCCGGAAGATCAAAAGGATCGCAGCGGTAAACATGATCTTCTTTTTCAGCTCGGGAATGGCCCACGCCTTGCGAATGGTTTGGATCACTTCACTTCACCTCCGCCTTTCCGCCAGCCGCCTCAATGGCCTCTTTGGCAGACGCGGAGAAGGCATTCGCCTTGACAGTGATTTTCCTGGACACCTTGCCGCTGCCCAGAACTTTGAAGCCATACTCGCACTTGGAGAGGATGCCCTTTTCCAGCAGCGTTTCCGCCGTTACGGTATCCCCGTCCTGGAAAGCGTTCAGCGAGCTCAGGTTAATGATCTCCAGGGGTTTTGCAAAGATGTTGTTGAAGCCGCGCTTGGGCACCCGGCGGGCCAAAGGCATCTGGCCGCCCTCAAAGCCCACGCGGACCTTGCCGCCGGAACGGGCCTTCTGGCCCTTGTGGCCGCGGCCGCCGGTTTTCCCGTTGCCAGAGCCTGCGCCCCGGCCTTTGCGGTATGCCGGACGGACGGACCCTTCCGCGGGAGAAAGTTTGCTCAGTTTCATGGTTTCGGCGCCTCCTTATTTCACTTCAGTGACTTGCAGCAGATAGCCGATCTTCGCCACCTTTCCGCGGGTGGGATCGTTGTCGGGCTGCACAGTTTCGTCACCGATTTTACGCAGTCCCAGGGAATGCGCGGTGGCTACCTGCTTTTCCAGGCGGCCGTTCAGGCTCTTAACGAGCTTAATCTTTAAGTTTGCCATGTTTTGCGCCTCCTTAACCAACAATGTCTTCGACGCTCTTGCCCCGCACCCGGGCGACCTCCTCGGGGCCGCGCATGGACTTCAGGCCCTCAAACGCCGCAGCGACGACGTTGTTGGGGTTGTTGGAGCGAAGGCTCTTGGCGCGGATGTCCTTGATGCCGGCCGCTTCCACCACGGCGCGGACTGCGCCGCCGGCGATAACGCCGGTACCGGGGGCGGCGGGCTTCATCAGCACGCGGCCTGCGCCGGACTCGCCAATGGTCTCATGAGGAAGGGTCGTGCCCGCCAGCGTCACAGTGATCATGTTTTTCTTCGCGGCCTCGATGCCCTTCCGAATGGCCTCGGGAACTTCGGCGGCTTTGCCCAGGCCGTAGCCAACCTTGCCCTTGCCGTCGCCCACGACGACCAGCGCGGAGAATTTCATCACCCGGCCGCCCTTCACGGTCTTGGAAACACGATTCAGATAGACGACTTTTTCAATATACTCGCTCTGTTCTCTTTCAAATCTAGGCATTATTTGTTCCTCCCCTCCATCAGAATTGCAGGCCGCCCTCGCGGGCGCCCTCCGCCAGAGCCTTCACACGGCCGTGGTACAGATAGCCGCCGCGGTCGAAGACCACGGTTTCAATTCCCTTGGCCTTGGCCCGCTCGGCAACCAGCTTGCCTACGGCAGCGGCGGCGGCGATGTTGCCGCCGTAGCCCTCTACGGCTTTATCCAGAGAGGATGCGGACACCAGCGTCACGCCCTTCGTATCGTCGATGATCTGGGCGTAGATGTTGGCCTCGCTGCGGAACACGTTCAAACGCGGCGTCTCGGAAGTGCCGGAGAGCTTTGCGCGGACCCTCTTATGACGCTTCATGCGCTGTGCGTTGGTATTCGGTCTTTTAATCATAGCGGCACACCTCCTTACTTCTTCGCGCCGGTCTTACCGGCCTTGCGGCGGATGGTCTCAGTTGCGTACTTGATGCCCTTGCCCTTATAGGGTTCTGGCGGACGCTTCTCGCGGACTTCTGCGGCAAACTGGCCCACTGCCTCTTTGTCACAGCCGCGAATGATGATTTTATTCGGGGACGGCACTTCAATTGTAATGCCCTCCACCTCGGAAACGATCACCTGATGAGAATAACCCAGGTTCATCACCAGGTTATTGCCCTCCTTGGCGACACGGTAGCCCACGCCGTTCACTTCCAGCTCCTTGGCATAGCCGTCGGTTACGCCGACAACCATATTATTCAGGAGCGTACGGGTCAGGCCGTGGAGGCTGCGGTGCAGCTTATCCTCGGAAGGACGCTTCACGGTGATCGTGGTGCCTTCCTGTTCAATGATCATCTCAGGACGCAGCGTACGGGTGAGCTGGCCCTTGGGTCCCTTTACGGTAACCACATTACCCTCGGCAACGTTGACCGTTACGCCGGCGGGAACGGTAATGGGCATTCTTCCAATTCTCGACATGGTTCAAACACCCTCCTTACCAAACATATGCCAGGACTTCGCCGCCAACATGAAGCTCACGGGCTTTCTTGTCGGTCATGACGCCCTTGGACGTGGAGATGATCGCGATGCCCAGGCCGCGAAGCACACGGGGCAGCTCGTCTGCGCCCGCATAGATCCGAAGGCCGGGTTTGGAAATGCGGCGCAGGCCGGTGATGACCTTTTCCTTGCCCGCATTGTACTTCAAAGTAATGTGGATCATGCCCTGTGCGCCGTCGTCCACTACCTGGAAGCTCTTGATATAGCCCTCGTCCACCAGAATCTGAGCGATGCTCTTTTTCATGTTGGACGCGGGAACGTCAACAGCGTCGTGTTTCGCGCTGACTGCGTTGCGGATGCGGGTGAGCATATCCGCAACCGGATCGGTGATATGCATGTGATAATTCCTCCTGTTTTTAGAGTTGCGGCCTTTTGAAAAGCCGCTGCGGCGGCGAGGTATCATGGCCAATGGAGCCGTTCTTTCAAACCGCGCCCGATTGGTCATGACCTTTCGCCATCCGTTATCCCAAAGACCCCATATCAAAGGCCCTTGTTCCAAAAAATTGCAGCGGACTTCCTGCTGGTTTCCTCAGAAGGAAGCCTTCCGCACGCCGGGAATCTCGCCCTTATAGGCCAGCTCCCGGAAGCAGATGCGGCACACGCCGTAATCCCGCAGGTAGGCGTGGGGGCGGCCGCAGAGCTTGCAGCGGTTGTACTTCCGGCTGGAGTACTTCGCAGGCCGCTGCTGCTTTAAGATCATGCTTTTCTTAGCCATACTTCCTCATTCCTCTCTTAGCGGGCGAAGGGCGCGCCAACCTGCCCAAGCAGGGCGCGGGCCTCCTCGTCGGTGTGGGCGGTGGTGCAGATCACCACGTCCATTCCACGGATCTTGTCGATCTTATCATACTCGATCTCGGGGAAAATCAGCTGCTCGCGGATGCCCAGAGCGTAATTGCCCCGGCCGTCGAACGCGTTGGGGCTGATGCCCTGGAAGTCACGAACACGAGGCAGAGCCACGTTGAAAAGACGGTCCAGGAATTCCCACATCTTCTCGCCGCGGAGCGTCACCTTCGCGCCGATGGGCATTTTCTCGCGGAGTTTGAAGTTGGCGATATTCTTGCGGGCCTTGGTGATGATCGGCTTCTGGCCGGTGATCTGGCCCAGGTCCCGGACGACGTTTTCCAGGATCTTGGCGTTTTCCCGCGCCTCGCCGCAGCCAACGTTCACTACGACTTTATCAATGCGCGGAATCTGCATCACGCTCTTGTAGCCAAACTGCTTCATCAGAGCGGGAGCTACCTCGGCCTGATACTTTGCCTTCAGATTCGGCACTTTCTTTTCTTCAGCCATGCGTTACTCCTCCTCTCTCTTACAGTTCTGCGCCGCACTTTTTGCAGATGCGGATGCTGACGTTTTTCTCTTTTCCGTTCACGGTCTTCTTTTCGACCTTGTGGCCCACGCGGGTGGCTTTGCCGCACTTGGGGCACACCACCTGGACCTTGCACGCGGCGATGGCGGCTTCCCGCTTCATAATGCCGCCTTCCTCGCCCTGACGGCGGGGCTTGATGTGGCAGGTGACCAGATTCAGGCCCTCGACTACCACCTTGTTCTCCTTCGGCAGCGTGGCGACAACTTTACCCTGATGGGTGTTGAAGTCCTTATCCTTCGTGCCGTCGCCGGAGAGCCGGACGACGGTGTCGCCCTTTTTGATGTTCATAGCCATTTATCCTTGCCCTCCTCAAATCACTTCCGGCGCCAGGGACAGGATCTTCATGTAGTCCTTGTCGCGCAGCTCCCGGGCCACCGGCCCAAAGATGCGGGTGCCTCTGGGGTTCTTGTCGTCCTTGATCAGAACGGCGGCGTTATCGTCAAAGCGGACATAGGTGCCGTCCGCCCGGCGCACGCCCTTCGCGCTGCGCACAATCACGGCCTTCACAACTTCGCCCTTCTTCACCGTGCCGCCGGGGGCGGACTTGCGGACCGAAGCTACGATCACGTCGCCGATGTTGCCGTATTTGCGCTTGGAACCGCCCAGAACACGGATGCATTTGATCTCTTTGGCGCCGGTGTTGTCGGCGACCTTCAGAAAGGTTTCCTGCTGAATCATGTCTCGACGCCTCCTTACTTCGCTTTTTCGATGATCTCAACCACGCGCCAACGCTTATCCTTGGACAGCGGGCGGGTCTCCATCACTTTCACCTTATCGCCCACGCCGCAGCTGTTCTGCTCGTCGTGCGCTTTCAGCTTGTACGTCCGGCCCACAATCTTCTTGTACAGCGGATGGGCCACCCGGTCCTCGATGGCGACCACCACGGTCTTGTCCATCTTGTCGGAGACAACCTTGCCGACCCGGGTCTTGCGGGAGGAAGTTCTTTTCTCGTCCATGTTTCCTTACCTCCTTCTCACTGCTTGCCGGAAGCCGCGGCGAGTTCCCGGAGCACGGTCTTGACTCGGGCAATGTCGTGCTTGGTTTCGCGGATCTTCACGGGGTTATCCAGCTGATTGGTTGCGTGCTGCATACGCAGATAAAACAGATCCTTTTTCAGACCCGCCAGCTTCTCGTTGAGCTGCTCGGGGGTCATCTTGCGGATCTCGCGGATTTCATTTGCCTTCATCTTTACTCACCTGCTTCCTCGGTGCGGGCGATGACCTTCGTCTTAATGGGCAGCTTGTGGCTGGCCAGACGCAGCGCCTCGCGGGCGACTTCTTCCGATACGCCGGCAATCTCAAACATCACGCGGCCGGGCTTCACAACGGCGACCCAGAATTCGGGGGAACCCTTACCGGAACCCATGCGGGTCTCGGCGGGCTTCTTCGTAACGGGCTTGTCAGGGAAAATCTTGATCCAGACCTGGCCGCCGCGCTTGGTATAACGGGTCATGGCGATACGGGCCGCCTCGATCTGATTGCTGGTGATCCAGGCCGGCTCCGTGGCCACAAGGCCAAACTCGCCGTAAGCCAGGGTGTTTCCGCGGGTAGCCTTGCCGGTCATGCGGCCGCGGTGTACCCGGCGGTATTTGACTCTCTTGGGCATTAACATTAGTTGGCTCCTCCTTCCTTGGGGGCTGCGGGAGCAGCCGGACGGCTGGGGGCGGGAGCGCGGTTGAGTCCGCCCTGGGGACGGGGCGCGCCGCCGCGGTTGAATCCGCCGCCCTGACGGTCGCGGTTGTAACCGCCGCCGCCCTGAGGACGGCCTGCGCCGCCGCGGTTGAATCCGCCCCGGCGGTCGCCGTCGCGGCGGGGACGGCGTTCGCGCCGTTCCTGATAGGGCTTAGAGGTGTCCATGGTGCGCGGGGTGGTGCGCAGCGTCTGGCTCAGAACCTCGCCCTTGTAGATCCACACCTTCACGCCGATACGGCCAAAGGTCGTAGCGGCTTCCGCAAAGCCGTACTCAATGTCGGCGCGGATGGTTTGCAGGGGAATGGTGCCTTCGTGATAATGCTCCACGCCTGCAATCTCGCGTCCGCCCAGACGGCCGGAGCAGCAGGTCTTAATGCCCTTGGCGCCGGCGCGCATGGCGCGTGCCATGGAGTTCTTCATGGCGCGGCGGTGGCTGATGCGCTTTTCCAGCTGCTGGGCGATGTTCTCCGCCACCAGCTGGGCATTCATGTCGGGGTTTTTCACCTCGACGATGTTCAGGCGGACCTTCTTGCCCACCAGTTTCTCAACGGCCTGACGGTATTGCTCAATCTGCTCGCCGCCCTTGCCGATCACCATGCCCGGCCGGGCACAGTGCAGGAAAACCGTCACCGTGTCGCCGCTGCGCTCGATTTCGATTTTCGGCACGCCCGCGCCGTACAGGGTCTTCTTCAGATACTTGCGAATCTTCTGGTCCTCTACGATCAGGTCTCCAACCTTCTCGTCACTGGCATACCAGCGGGAGTCCCAGTCTTTGATCACGCCCACACGCAGACCGTGGGGATTTACTTTCTGTCCCATAAACTGCTCTCCTCCCTTATGCCTTTTCCGTCACAGCCAAGGTGACGTGAGATGTGCGCTTGTTGATTCGGTAAGCGCGGCCCTGGGCCCGAGGCATCATCCGTTTCAGGATGGGGCCGGGCGCGACGAACACCTCGGAGACCACCAGCTTCGCCGGGTCCAGTCCCATATTGTTCTCCGCATTGGCAACCGCGCTTTTCAACAGCTTCTGGAGAGGCTCGGAAGCCGCTTTGGGCGTCTGCATCAGAATCGCCATCGCGCTGCCGGCATCCTTGCCGCGGATCAGGTCGCACACGATCTGAACCTTACGGGGAGCGATGCGGACATAGCGCAGATACGCCCTTGCTTCTTTCTTTTCCATGCTCTGCATCCTCCTTAGTTATCCTTCCGGTGGCCGCGGAAGGTACGGGTCGGGGCAAACTCGCCCAGCTTGTGGCCCACCATATCCTCCTGGATATACACCGGCACATGCTTCCGTCCGTCATGGACGGCGATGGTGTGGCCCACGAAGGACGGGAAAATGGTAGAGCTGCGGCTCCAGGTCTTGAGGACCTTCTTCTCGTTCTTCTCGTTCATGGCCTCGACGCGCTTCAGAAGCTCCGGGGC
>CAJUTB010000010.1 GCA_910589315.1 uncultured Oscillibacter sp.
CGCTGATGATCGTGCTGGCCTTTTTCGGGTTGGTATTCGGCATCCTGGCCGGACGGTTTGCGGCTTCCGCTTCTGCCGGTTTTGCCTGCAACCTGCGCCAGAGTATGTTTGAAAACATCCAGACCTTTTCCTTTTCCAACATTGACAAATTCAGCACGGCGGGCCTCGTCACCCGCATGACAACTGATGTCACCAATATGCAGATGGCGTTTCAAATGTGCCTGCGCATCGCCCTGAGAGCGCCGCTGATGCTGATTTGCAGCATGGTGATGTGCCTGCTCATCAACGCCAAACTGAGCATGATTTTCCTGGCCGCTATTGTGGCGCTGGCGGCGGCGGTGGCCTTGATCATGAGCAAGGCTATGAAAATTTTCAGCCATGTGTTCCATCGGTATGACGACCTGAACGCCAGCGTTCAGGAGAATATTTCGGCCATCCGTGTGGTGAAAGCCTTTGTCCGGGAGGACTACGAAAACGAGAAATTCGGGAAAGCGGCAACAAAGCTCTACGAGCTGTTTGTCAGCGCGGAGAAGCTCCAGGCGCTGAACCTGCCGGTGATGATGTTTATTGTCTATGGCTGCATCATTGCGATCTCCTGGTTTGGGGCGCGCTTCATCGTGGCCGGCAGCATGACCACCGGCAACCTGACTTCCCTGTTTACCTATGTGATGACCGCGTTCTCCTCGCTGATGATGCTGTCCATGATCTTCGTGATGATGACCATGAGCGCGGCCAGCGGAAAGCGGATCGCGGAGGTGCTGGAGGAAAAGGCGGACATCATTGCTCCTCCCAAACCGCTGGACCATGTGAAGGCCGGCAGTATTGATTTTGACCATGTGACCTTCTCCTACCGCCAGGGGAGCGGCGAGAAAACATTGAGCGATATTGACCTGCACATCAAATCTGGGGAAACCATAGGCGTCATCGGCGGGACTGGCTGCGGCAAATCCAGCCTGGTCAGCCTTATCAGCCGTTTGTATGATGTGATTTCCGGTTCGGTCAAAGTCGGAGGCGAGGATGTTCGGAAATATGATCTGGAAACGCTTCGTAATCTGGTGGCGGTGGTGTTGCAGAAAAATGTGCTGTTCTCCGGGTCAATTTTGGAAAACCTGCGTTGGGGCAAAGAGATGGGCAGTATGAATGAATACCAGAAAGCCTGCTGCGCGGCCTGTGCGGACGAATTCATTGATCGCCTGCCGGAACGCTATGAAACCTGGGTGGAATGCGGCGGCACAAACTTCTCCGGCGGTCAGAAGCAGCGCCTCTGTATTGCAAGGGCCTTGCTGAAACAGCCCAAGATCTTGATTCTGGACGATTCCACCAGCGCCGTGGATACGGCCACGGATGCCAGGATACGAAAGGCCCTGCAAACGGCGATCCCTGGAACCACCAAGATCATCATTGCCCAGCGCATTTCCAGTGTGCAGGACGCGGACCGCATTTTAGTGCTGGATAATGGACGGGTCAGCGGCTTTGACACCCACGAAAATCTGCTGAAATCCAATACGATCTATCAGGAGATTTATGAAGCTCAAACGAAGGACGGAGGTGATTTTGACCATGAACAGGCAGGCGAATAAGAAAAATCTGATGCCTCTGCTGAAGCGTGTGCTGGATATTATGCTCCAGGATTATAAGGCGCAATTCTGCTTTGTAATGGCGCTGATTTTGGGAGCGGCTCTGGCTACCCTCCGGGGAACGCTGTTCATGCGGGATCTGGTGGACGTGTACATCAAACCCATGATTGGTATGGAGTCGCTGGATTTCGGCCCGCTGGCCCATGCCCTGCTCTCCCTGGCCCTGGTGTATCTGATTGGCCTGCTTTGCTCCTACGGGTATAACCGGCTTATGGCGGTCATCAGCCAGGGGACGCTGAAAAAGATCAGGATACAGCTGTTCTCCCAAATGGAATCCCTGCCCATCAAATATTTTGATACCACGCCCCATGGGGACATCATGTCGGTCTATACCAACGATGTGGATACCCTCCGGCAGCTCATTGGTCAGAGCATTCCCCAACTGGTCAACTCCACGGTCACACTCGTAATCACCTTTATCAGCATGGTGTGCCTGAATATCCCGCTGACCATCCTGACCCTATGCATGGTGGCCGTCATGCTGGTGGTGGCGTCCAAGCTGGGCGGCATGGCCGGGACATATTTCATCAAACAGCAGAGCAGCTTGGGCAAGGTCAACGCCTACATTGAGGAAATGATGGAGGGGCAGAAGGTCGTTAAGGTGTTTTGCCATGAGAACGAGAATATAGAGCGGTTCCGGGCCATCAACCAGGAGCTGAGGGAGAGTACCAAAAATGCAAATAAAATTGCCAATATTCTGATGCCGGTCAACGGAAACCTGGGCAATATCAGCTATGTGCTGTGCGCAGCGCTGGGAGCGGTCCTGGCATTGAACGGCATGGGGAGCCTAACCCTTGGCACTCTGGTCTCCTGTCTAAATCTGAACCGAAACTTTACCCAGCCCGTCACCCAAGTCAGTCAGCAATTCAACAGCATCATCATGGCCCTGGCCGGGGCGGAGCGTATTTTCAAGCTGCTGGATGAGAAGCCGGAGGCAGACAACGGCTATGTGGAGTTGGTCAATGTGGAGCAGCAGCCGGACGGCGCCTTGACGGAAACGTCCCGGCGAACAGGTCTGTGGGCCTGGAGGCATCCCCATCAGGCGGATGGCACAGTTACCTATAAAAAGCTGGAGGGCGATATTGTCTTTGACGATGTGGACTTTGGCTACAACGATGAAAAAATTGTCCTGCACAATATCAAGCTCTTTGCCACGCCCGGACAGAAAATCGCCTTTGTGGGCAGCACCGGCGCGGGAAAGACCACCATTACCAATCTGATCAACCGCTTCTACGACATCCAGGACGGCAAGATTCGGTATGACGGCATCAACATCAACAAAATTCGGAAAGCCGACCTTCGCCGGTCCCTGGGCATCGTCCTGCAGGACACCCACCTGTTCACCGGTACGGTGATGGAGAATATCCGCTATGGGCGGCTGGAGGCCACCGATGAGGAGTGCGTTGCCGCCGCGAAGCTGGCCAACGCCGACAGCTTTATTCGGCGGCTCCCGGACGGCTATCAGACGGTACTCACCGGCGATGGGGCCAATCTGAGTCAGGGCCAGCGGCAGTTGATCGCCATCGCCCGCGCCGCTGTTGCCGGCCCGCCCGTTCTGATTCTGGACGAGGCCACATCCTCCATCGACACCCGCACGGAGCAGCTGGTGCAGGAGGGCATGGACCGGCTGATGAAGGGCCGCACCACCTTTGTCATCGCGCACCGCCTCTCCACGGTGCGGAACTCCGACTGTATCATGGTTTTGGAGCAGGGCCGGATCATCGAACGGGGGACCCACGACCAGTTGATTGAGGAAAAGGGCCGGTATTACCAGCTTTTCACAGGCAGCGCCATTGCCTGAACAATTCACATTTATTAGGAGGAATTTGAAATGAACAAACAAGTTGCAGCCAACCCGCTGGGGACCGAGCGGGTTGGGAAATTGATGATTCGCTACGCCATTCCCAGCATTATCTCCATTGTGGTCAACTCGCTCTACAACATGGTAGACCAGGTGTTTATCGGGCAGGGGGTTGGCTACCTGGGCAATGCCGCCACCAATGTCATCATGCCGCTGACAACTATCCTTATGGCCATCGCTTTTATGTTAGGGGATGGGGCCGCAGCTTATATGAGTCTAAACTTGGGAAAAAACCGGCCCGATGATGCGGCCCGCGGTGTGGGAAATTTAATTACCCTGACGATTGGGACAGGATTTATATTCCTGATCTTGTTTCAGCTCTTCCTGGAGCCGCTTTGCGGGTTGTTCGGGGCTACAGAGGGGAATCTCCCTTATGCGCTGGATTATGGCCGCATTATTGTGCTGGGCTTTCCCTTCTCCGCTGTCTGCTCCGCCTTCGGGAGCGTAATCCGGGCGGACGGGCGTCCCAGAGTCAGCATGATCGGCTTGCTCATAGGTTGTGTCACAAATATCATTTTAGATCCAATTTTCATTTTTGTGTGCCAGTGGGGAGTCAAAGGCGCCGCTTGGGCCACCATCCTGGGGCAGATTTTGAATGCGGCCTTTTTTGCTGTCTGTCTGTTCCGGTTTAAGACCATCAAGCTGAAACGGGAATATTTTATTCCCAGACCAAAAATTGCCAGGCGGCTTGCTTCCCTGGGCGTATCCAGTCTCATATCTCAAATCGCCTCTGTATTTGTTATTGCCGTTACCAACAATCTGCTGGTAACCTATGGTGTTACGTCCCCTTATGGTCCTGACATTCCTATGGCGGTGTTCGGTATCGTGATGAAGGTGAGCAGCCTTGTTTCCGGGATTACGCTGGGCCTTGCTGCCGGGGTTCAGCCCATCTTAGGCTATAACTATGGCAGCGGTCAGTATCCGAGGGTAAAAAGGACCTATAAGCTTGCATTGGGAATTGGCAGTGCGATCATGGTCGCGGCGTTCTTTATCTTTCAAATCTTCCCAGAGCAAATTATCAACCTGTTTGGCAAGGAGTCGGAACTGTACATAGAGTTTGCGGTAAAATGCTTCCGGGTCTACTTGCTGGCCTGCTTCCTGATCCCTGCCGGAGCTGTCACCGGGATTTTCTTCCAAGCCATCGGCAAACCCGTTCCCGCCACGCTGCTCTCATTGTCCCGGCAGATTATTTTCTTGATTCCGGCTATGTTGATTTTTGGATATTTTATGGGTGTGGAAGGGGTTCTCTGGGCTGGTCCGTTCAGTGACGGGCTATCTGGTGTGATCTCCCTAATTACCGTGTGGTTGTCCTGGAAGAAAATTTTTGGAAAAGAGGCAAAGCAATGAAAAAATGTATCATTACCATTGGGCGGCAGTGTGGCAGCGGGGGCCATACCATCGGGAAAACTGTGGCGGAACGGCTGGGCATTCCCTTCTACGACAAAAAGCTGGTGCAGATCGTGGCGGAGCGCAGCGGGCTGTCCGCCGAGACGGTACGGCGGGAGGGGGAATACTCCTCCGCCAGCAGCCTGTTCACCAGCGTTTCATCGCGGGGCTACTCGGCCTATAACGCCAATCAGAGGGGGAATATGGCCCTGCCGGATCAGATCAACGCCTACCAGACCGAGCTGATCAAGGAGCTGGCGGAGAAGGAGTCCTGCGTCATCGTGGGGCGGTGCGCCGACTACATCCTGCAAGGGCGGGAGGACTGCTTCCACGTTTTTATCACCGGCGCACTGCCTGGCCGGGCCAACCGTGTCATCGCGGAGCATGGGGTTGCCGTTGACGCTGCCAGAAGTCATGTGAAGGAGCGGGACAGGAAGCGCTCCAGCTACTACAAGCATATCACCGATCAGACGTGGGGGATGGCGGCAAATTATGACCTTTGTCTGAACAGCAGTAAGTTGGGGATCGACCGCTGTGTTGAACTGATTCTTGCATCAGTCGACATGGGGACGGACCATGTATGAGGAAGAGGAACGCCGTTTTTTCGTATCTATAAAGACGGTGATCTCTATTCCATGCCCATTCAGTGTGTTACATTCGTCGATGGCTATCTCCAATTCCTCAAAGGTATGAAATTGCTGGAGATAGTATATCTCGGATTTGAGAACGCCCCAGAAGCCCTTATGGGGCCGCTGTAATGCAGCGGCCTGAACAGGACATGCTCTGCGTTGCATGGAATTCCATCCAGCTTCGCTTTAAACTTCCGGCTGGCGTATTGATGTCCCCGGTCACTGTAAAACAAGGGATGGGAGCCAGGGTCGTCAAAGGTGTCAGCCATATCACATTGGGAGTGCTTGATGCTACAGCTTATTTGTAAAAGGAAAGCGCCGATCTGGTATTCTTTGCAGTATGCTTTGTTGAACATGACCTTCGTTTTTCCTTGGAAGCAGATGTGTTTGGAAGACCGGTTATATTGGCGGAATTTTTTATCGCAACTGCTGTCGTTATTGTCATATGGGTCCGAAAACTTAGGAGGAGACCATAGCATAAAGGAAAAATATGGTGGTCTTCCGTTTGAGGACCACTATATTTATACGCGCTGTCCCGTTATTTCGACGAAGAATTTGAAAAATTGAGCATTAGCAACACCGATCTGAAAAGGGGATTCCATTTCCACCCAAAGGAAGACGCGCTCCTGTCAGGGCCTGTGCGCCAGCAGGCGGAGAATGTTGTCCATGGTGTAGGCGAGATTGTCCGCGCTGTGCTTCCGGCTCACGGAGAAATCCTGCGGCAGGCGGTTGATAGGGAATACGCTGGTAACGCCCATTTCATAGACCGCGCTGATCGCAGGGTCCTCCGCGCCGCCCACGAGAACCGTCACCGGCACGCCCTGGGCTTTGGCGCGCCCGGCAACGCCGGCGACCACCTTGCCCCGAAGGCTTTGGGAATCCAGCTTGCCCTCTCCGGTAAAGACCATGTCCGCACCGGCAAGAACGGCGTCGAAATTCACGGTGTCCAGCACGGTTTGAATGCCCATTTGCAACCTGGAACCGAAAAACGCGATCATACCCGCTCCCATTGCGCCCGCCGCGCCGCCTCCGGGCGTTTCCCGGAGGTCCTGGCCGCTATCCCGCCGGATGACTTCGCACAGGTTTCGGATGCCGCTGTCCAGAAGCTGAACCATTTCCGGGTCCGCGCCTTTCTGAGGGCCGAATACATGCGCCGCACCGGCAGGACCATACATCGGATTATCAATATCGCACATGGTCACGATTTCAACGCCGTCCAGAACGGCGTCCCGGCCGGAAAAATCAATGGAAAAAATATCGCCGGTGGTTCCGCCGGTGGGAATGAATGACTCCCCGGCGGCGTTGAAAAACCGGATGCCTGCCGCCGCAGCTGCGCCGCAGCCGCCATCGTTGGTGGCGCTGCCGCCAAGACCAACGATGATTTTTTTCACGCCCCGGGAGGCCGCCGCCAGAATCAGCTGACCTACGCCGTAAGTGGTGGTTTTCAGCGGATTTTTCCGGTCCTCCACCAGCGGCAGGCCCGCGCAGGCGGCCATTTCAACAATGGCCGTCTGACCGTTTTCGATCAAACCGTAAAAGGCGGTCATGTCCTCAAAATACGGATTTTTCACGGTTTTGAAAACTTTTTCGCCGCCCAGGACGGAGAGGAAACAGTCCACGCTGCCCTCGCCGCCATCGGCCACAGGGATGGAGACGGTCTCGCAGTCCGGGAAATGGGTCTGGATTTCTTGCCGGAGAATGTCACAGATTTGCTGGGAAGTCAGCGTTCCCTTGAAGGAGTCGGGAATCAGTACCGCTTTTTTCATGGCCGTGCGCCCTCCTGATGATGGTCCGGTTTTTCCCCAAGACCCGGGAGACGGCTGAGATCTGCCGCAAAACATATGCCGTCTGTTCCGGATGCGCCTTGGAGTTCGTTGAAAAGCTCTTGGGTCATGAGCCGATTTATGCTCTGGATTATCTTTGAAAGGGCAAATCCTTTTTCCTGATAATGCAGCGCAAGAAAGAGATGAATGCACAGATTTTCCGCAGGAGAAAAATCCTCTCCGTGCCGGTATTCGTCCAGGACGGCAGGAACGATCTGCGCTTCCTCAAAGCCCAGATTGCAGAACCGGTCAAAATCTTCCCGTACCGATTCTTTTAATTCGTTGTATGAAAAGAGCATAAAACGTCACAGCTGCGCCGCGAAAAACTGGCGGATGGTTTCCAGAAATGCCTCGCCGTAGCGGGACGCCTTGACCCGTCCCACGCCGGAGACCTCTAAAAAATCCTTCATGCTCCGGGGTTCCTTTGCCGCCATGTCGGAAAGCGTTGCGTTGGAAAACACGATGTACGCGGGGACGGCTTCCTCCTGCGCCAGACGGTTCCGGGTGGCTTTCAATGCGGCAAGCAAATCGGCGTTTACCGATACTATGCCAGGGGCCGGAACCTTCCGGAAAGTGTCCGGCGTGTGCCGTTCCGCCTTGACCTGCATTGTCACCCGTTCGCCGCGAAACAGAACCGCGCCTGCCCGTTCCGTGAGGCGGAGCGTACTGTGTTCCGGCTCGATGAAGGTGTAGCCCCCGGTTTCCAGACACTCGAAATACCGCCGCAGAAGAGGCGCGGGCGTTTCCTTCAAAAGTCCGTAGGTGGAGAGGGAGTCCAGCCGCAAATCCAGCACCCGCTGGCCTTTGCCTGCCCGGAGAACCTGGGTGATCATGCCCATTCCGACAAAATAACCCAAATGCTTCTGGACCCGTTTCACACAGGAGAGAATGATTTGCGCTGGGATGGTGATGTCCACGGATTCAAACGTCCCTCCGCAGTTGCCGCAGCCGTTGCAGGTGTTTGGATGGGCCTGTCCGAAATATTCCAGGATGTATCCCCGCAGGCATCCGGTGGTTTTGCAATAGCCCGTCATGACGTTCAAAAGGTCTAGGTTCTGCTTTTGGAGCGCGGCGCGTTCTCCCTCGGACAGCGCGCCATCATCGCTGTGGCTGATTAAAAATTTGGCCGTTGACACATCACCGGCCCCATAGAGCAAAATGCAGTCCGCCGCTTCGCCGTCGCGTCCGGCGCGGCCCGCTTCCTGGTAATAGGATTCCAGGTTTTTCGGCATATTGTAGTGAATCACAAAACTGACGTTGGACTTGTCAATCCCCATGCCAAAGGCGTTGGTGGCCACCATGACGGGCTTGCGGTCAAACTGAAAATCGTCCTGGTTACGGAGGCGTTCTTCCTCGGATAGTCCCGCATGATACCGCGTGGCCGGAATGCCTTCCGCGCAGAGGGCCCCGCAAACCTTCTCCACCGCCGAACGGGTTGCACAGTAGACAATTCCGCTCCGGCCCCGCCGTTCCTTTACGAGTTCCAGAACAGCAGG
The DNA here is from genome assembly GCA_910589315.1 of uncultured Oscillibacter sp. Taxonomy (GTDB): domain Bacteria; phylum Bacillota; class Clostridia; order Oscillospirales; family Oscillospiraceae; genus Oscillibacter. The sequence continues at coordinate 8,833 of CAJUTB010000010.1, forward strand.
AAGTTTTTGCCTGGGCCGCTGTACGTCAAAGAACAAATTCGGGCGGTCAAAGCCCGTTACAACTTGAACGGGTTCCCGCAGTGCGAGACACTGGGCGATGTCTTCCTGCACCTGAACGGTTGCCGTGGCGGTAAAGGCGGCCAGAATGGGACGCGTGGGGAGCTGCGAGACAAATTCTGCGATTTTCAGGTAGCTGGGCCGGAAATCCTGGCCCCATTGGGAAATGCAGTGGGCCTCGTCCACCGCTACCAGGGACACCTCCCCCAAAACGTCCAGGAAACGGGGGTCCTCCAGACGTTCCGGGGCGATGTAAAGCAGCTTGTAGACGTTCCAGCGAATGCCCTCCCAGACCTGCCGCGCAGCGTCTTGATCAAGGGCGCTGTTGAGAAAAGCCGCGCTGATTCCGGCGTTATGCAGAGCGGCGACCTGATCTTTCATGAGGGAAATCAGGGGGGAGATGACAACGGTGATTCCAGGGAGCAATAATGCGGGGATTTGATAACAAAGGGATTTGCCGCCGCCGGTGGGCATGATGCCGAGAACGTCGCGTCCAGAGAGGATGCCGTCCACAAGGGTTTCCTGCCCAGGCCGGAAGGCGGTATGGCCGAAGGATTGCTTTAAGACGGTATACTTGTCCATACCGCACCTCCTTAAAAATCCAATTTTATACAGTATAACACAGCGTCTGCGTTTTTTACAAGGGTCAAGGGGAAAGACGTTCTGGAATCCCGCCTTGCCGCAGACGGAGTACGGTGAAATTTGGCAGAGAAGGTTTGAGAGGGAACTGTCAAGACCATTTTTCGGCGCCCGTTTCAGCAGACAAGAGCCGCTAAAAAACGACTGTTCTTTGCGAAAAAACAGAATTATGTCAAGAAAAAAGGATTTTCCATCCGTGGAGAAATGCGGATACAGGGTTTGTTAAAAATTGATATAAACACGGGAAAGCACTGGAAATAAAGGGATAAACCGCTGTGGAAAACTCCGTGGAAAATGTGAATAACTCTTTGTAGAAGATTTTATTCGTAAATTTATGTAAACTAAGCGGCGAATGGAGAAGCCGGACGGAATGTGTGGAGCTTTCTGTAAAGTTTGGCAAAAATGTCGAAAAAGGGCGAAAATTGGCCGGGAAAATTTTCGGCCGGCTGCCGGTCCCGGCCCGAAAAAAACCGCGCAATTGACAAAATGCTCAAAAATTTTCTGTGGGAAAAACCACTACATTACGAATCGTAATCGGCGGAGACAAGCCCGGCGTCTGTTAATTTTTGGAGACTTAACAGAATTCCCAGCTTGGCGTGCTGCCAGGTCAGGCCGCCTTGAAAATAGACCGCATAGGGCGGACGAATCGGGCCGTCGGCGGAAAGTTCGATGCTGCTCCCCTGTACAAACGCCCCCGCCGCCATGATCACTTCGCTGTCATAGCCGGGCATGGCCCACGGTTCCGGCGTTACATAGCTGTCCACCGGCGCGGCGGCCTGAATCCCTTTGCAGAAAGCTACCATCGCCTCCCGGCTTCCCAGCGTCACCGCCTGAATGATGTCGTGCCGGTCCTCCGCCGCGCCGGGAACGCAGGGGAAGCCCAGCGGCTCGTAAAGATTCGCAGCAAAAATCGCGCCTTTCAACGCGCCTGCCGTAACGGTGGGGGCCAGGAAAAAGCCCTGGTAAAGCGCGGGCATGAGGCCCAGATTCGCGCCGACCTCCTGTCCCAGACCCGGGGCGGAAAGCCGGTAGGCACAGCGGTCCACACACGCTTTTGTTCCGCAGATATAGCCGCCGATGGGGGCAAGGCCGCCGCCGGGGTTTTTGATCAGGCTCCCAACCACCAGATCGGCCCCCACGTCGGAAGGCTCTGCCGTCTCCACAAACTCGCCGTAGCAGTTATCCACCATGATTTTCACATCCGGCTTTACAGAACGGCAGAACGCGATTAGCTCCCCGATTTGGGCGACGGAAAACGTGGGACGGGTGGCGTAGCCCTTGGAACGCTGAATGGTAATCAGCTTGGTGCGCCCGTTGATCGCGGCGCGGATGGCGTCGAAATTGAAGCCGCCGCCGGGCAGCAAGTCCGCCTGGGCGTAAGTGACGCCGTATTCCTTCAAAGAACACGTGCTCTCCCGGATGCCGATGACTTCTTCCAGGGTGTCGTAGGGCGCGCCGACCGGGGAGAGGAGTTCGTCGCCGGGAAGCAGGTTTGCCGAGAGCGCGACGGCTAAAGCGTGGGTGCCGCAGGTGATTTGCGGGCGGACCAGGGCGGCTTCCGTATGAAAGACGCCGGCATAAATGCGCTCCAGGTTGTCCCGGCCCTCGTCGTCGTACCCGTAGCCGGTCGTGGCGGCAAAGTGGTTCGCGGCCAGACGGTTTTCCTGCATCGCCGCCAAAACTTTTCCCTGGTTGTATTCCGCCGTTTGGTCGATTTCCTCGAAGCGTCCGCGCAGACGCTCCAAAACGCGCTGTCCATAAGCGTAAACCCGGGGGCTTACGCCCAGTTTCTGATACATGGCTTCCAATTCCATGAGAGACCCTTCTTTCTTGTGCATATTGAAACGTTATTATAACACAGGAACCCATAAAATGCATCTTCATTTTTCGCCCGGAGGCAAAAAGGACGCCCCTCCGAACGAAGGGCGTCCTTTCATGGAAATAAATATCTTGCAGCTGCTGCGCGGGGTTATATGCCGAGCATCACCGCGCCGCCGACCAGAACCATCTGGGCCACCAGCTCGATGAAGAACAGGGGCAGGAACCACTTGACCCATTTTTCATAGGGAATATCGGAGGTTCCGCAGACGATCACGACCTGGCTCGTAGGCCAAAGCAGGTTAGACAGGCCGTCGCCGAACTGGAAGGCCAGGCAGGCCACGTCGCGGCTGACGCCCAGGGCATCGGACAGCGGGGCCATGATAGGCATGGTGACAGCCGCCTGACCGGTGGCAGAGGAAATGGGCAGGTTGATGATGGTCTGGGTAATCAAAATCATCTGAGCCGAGAGGGCGGAGGGAGCCTTCTTCAGCAGCTCGGCCAGGGCGTGAATGACGGTATCGGTAATCACCGCGTCATTCATAACCACCAGAATGGCGCGGGAAATACCGGCGATCAGCGCGCCCCAGGCAATTCCCTTGATGCCCTCAACAAACTCGTCAACGAATTTGTCGCCGCTCCAACGGTTGATGATTGCGGCCACGGCGGCCATCATGATAAACAGGCCGCAGAGCTGCGTATTGCCCCATTCATACTGCATCAGGCCGACCATCAGAATAACCAGCGTGATCAGCAGGTCCACCAGGACCAGAACGTCCTTCCTGGTCAGCTTGTAGTCATCCAGCGCGCCGTCACCGAAAGAGTGGATGCAGGGACGGCCATAAACCGCAGATTTGGTGGGGTCTTTGCGAATCTTAAAGCCATAGTGCAGCAGGTAAATCAGAGCGATGCCCACCATCACCACGAAGCTCAGCCAGCGGTAGCCCTGGTTGGAGTACATGGCGACCTCAGAAATGCCCTGGGAGATTGCCACGTTATAAGGGTTCAGCGTACCGCAGGTAAAGCCGATGTATTCGCCCAGGGCCAGGATGGCAAAACCAAACATGGCGTCATAGCCCAGAGCGACGCCCAAGCCTACAATCAACGGGTAAAATCCATACAGCTCGCTTAACATTCCAAACACGGAACCGCACAGCGCGAAGGCGATCATCAGCACCACCGCCAGAGCAACCGCCTTGTTGCCCAGCTTCTTCATGATTACGCCGATTCCCGCATGGAAGGCCCCGGTCCTGACCATGATTCGGAAACTGGCGCAGCAGATCATAATCATAAAGATCGTGCTGCCCGCCTCCACGGTGCCGGTGTACAGCGCGCGGAAGATGCCGAACAGGCCCGTAGGGGAAGTGTTGGCCTTGTCGATGTAGTGGAACGAGCCGTCCACCGCCAGATTCCGCATGGTTCCGTTAACCTCTACCTGTACATAGTCATACTGTCCAGGCGGAACAATCCAGCTCAGGATTGCCACAAAGACCACCATAGCGAAAACCACGATCCAGGTATTCGGCATCTTAAACGCCTTTTTTTCCGGTTTTGGGATTTCCTTGTTTGACATTACGATTCTCCTCTCTCACGTTTCGTATTCTATAAAACGCCAGCCGGGAACTGACGCTTTATACCCTAAAATGGTGCCTTACGACTCAAAATTCGCCTGGACCTGCATTTCCTTGCCCCAGAGCATACACTTGCCCTTGGCGAAAACGGAGTCAACGTTCAGGTCTTCGTCCAGCAGAACAAGGTCGGCGTCGGACCCTTCCGCAAGACAGCCCTTAGCGGGATAAAGCCCCAGAGCCTTGGCGACGTTTTCCGTTGCCGGGGCCAATGCCTTTTCCAGCGGATACCCATGGATCTGCACCATGGCGCGGACGGTTTCATGCAGCGCGCTGATGGCGGCGGCCCGGATGCCCACCAGTTCCTTTTTCTCGTTCCAGACCGGCAGACTGCCGTTACTGTCCGTGCTGATGGTCACAAGCCCCTCCGGGGCCTCGCCGATGGCTCGAATCAGCAGAGCCGTGCGGTTGGCCATATCCTCCGGGTCGCAGGTAAAATCGACGTATCCGCCTTGTTTGGCAAAGCGAATGGCGGAATCGTACTTGTTCGCCAGATGAGTGGGGCGGAAGTTCCAGATGGGAATTTCCGTTTCTGCCACGATATCAAAGAGCATATCCAGCTCGGCCTTGCCGGCACCGGTGTGGAGGTGGACAATGCCGGGCTTGCCGGAGAGCATTCCGGCTATTCGGGCGTCGGAAGCCAGCTTGATGAGGGATTCCTTGGTCATGTTGCTGGAACGGTGGTCGGAAATGGCGATTTTTACGCCAATAATCTCGTCGATGAACACGATGTCGTTGATAACGCTGCCAGTCAGGGTGGGAGAGGGATAGCTGTAATTACCGGTGAGACAATAAGCCGTGAGGCCGAATTCCCGCAGGGCCTTGGTTTTCGCCACCAGATTCGCCACGCTGCGGGTGGCACCGTCGGTTCCCAGCAGCCCCACCAAGGTGGTAACGCCCGCTTTCACCGGTTCGCTGAACTTCAGCGGGGGGACCTGGGTGATAAAACTGCCCTCGCCGCCGCCGCCCACCACATGGACGTGCTGGTCAATGTAACCGGGAATGGCGGTTTTGCCGCCGCCGTCCAGAATCTGCAAGCCGTCATAGGCGCAGTCGATTTTGTCCGCAATGCGCTCAACCTTCTGATTGGCAAGCAGAATTTCGCTGGGCCTCCAGGCCCCGTCCCGGTAGGCGTTTACGTTTTTCAAAAGCTGTAGCATGATGAGAGAACCCTCCTTTGTTTATTTCCGCAGGCTGCGGCCCAAACGGCCGTTTATGATTTTGCCGTGGTCCATGGCGATCTGTCCATTGATCAGAACGTAATCAATCCCCTCCGGGGGAAGGTTGGGCTGGTCAAACGTGGCCTTGTCCGCAATTGTGTCCAGATCGAAAATCAAAATATCGGCGTCCGAGCCGGGGCGGAGGGTTCCTTTTTTGTGCAGTCCCAGCTTTGCCGCGGGCATGGCGGTCATTTTTGAGATCGCGTCGTCCAGGCTCAGCCGTCCGGTTTGGACGTAGTTCCGCAGGAAGCGGGGGAAGGTCCCGGCAGCCCGGGGATGGCCCTGACCGCCGCTCATAAGGCCGTCGCTGGCCAGCATGATATTCGGATGCAGAAGGGCCATGTCCACATCCTCCGGCTTCATTACGTGACAGACCGTGATGGTGCGGGGGGCCTCGGCGCGAAGCTCCCGGAACATGTCTTCGTCGCACCGCTGGCCCTTGTATTTGCCGTCGCAGATTTCAATAACGGAGTAATCGGCGTGATACCGCTCCAAAAAGCCCTCGTCATAAGTGGTTTCCCCGATGCGGGTGCTGAAGGCATAGTAAGGATAGCAGTCGCCGGAGAGGTCCATTCCGTTGGCGCGGGAGCGGTCCATCAGCTCCAGGAGCCGTTCCATCTGCCCAAAACCGCCCATACTGCCGACGTGGGAATTCTGGACGGGTACATCCAGCCTTCGGCCGATCTCAAAGAGCTCGTTGACCGCGCTGAATATGAATTCCGCGTCGTCCCGGACATGGGCGGCGACAAATTTGCCCGCCTTTTTGCAGCCCCGTGCGGTCTCCACCATTTCCTCCATGGAAATGCCGGGGACGTAGCGGATGCCGAAGGACACGCCGAAACAGCCCGCCTCCAGGGCGTCCTGGGTCATGGCGGAGAGTTTTTTCAGTTCCTCGGGCGTAATAGGGGAGTATTTGTCCCCGTGGCCCGCCGCTTCCCGGAAAAAGGTGTGTCCGGCCAGAAGCCCCATGTTGACGGCTCCGCCGTCCCGGTCCATGAGGTCCAGATATTTCGCCGGGTCTACGGTGTTAATGCCGCAGTTGCCGCCCACGGCCGTCGTAACGCCCATGCGGAGCATGGACTGGGTAATGTCCGGAATCAGGCGGTCGTGCTCTGCGTCATAGGGGTCTTCGTGCATATGGATGTCCAGAAATCCGGGACAGACATACTTGCCGGAGGCATCCAGAACCACATCCGCCTCCGGCGTGTCCGCCGTGAAGGCGAGGACGGTTCCATCCTCTAAAAGCAGATTGTTTTTTGAATGAATCCGGCTGGCGGGGTCGATAATCGTACCGTTTTGAATCAGCGTTTTCATGGCTTCACCTTTCATCCCCTTTCAAAGTGTCCGGAATGAGCTGGCAGGCGGTCACATCCTCCCAGGTCTGCCGCCGGACCATACATTCGTCCCGCCCGTTCCGCACCAGAACCACTGCGGGAACCGGTATGCTGTTGTAATTGCTGGCCATGGTGTAGCCGTATGCGCCGGTGGAGAATACCGCGAGAAGATCGCCGCGCTCCGCCCTGGGTAGTTCGGCATCCTTCATGATAATGTCGCCGCTCTCGCAGCATTTACCGCACACGGTTACGGTTTCTTCCGGGGGCTGTCCCGCTTTGTTTGCCAGGATGCCCCGGTAAACCGCCTGATACAGCGCGGGACGGATATTGTCCGTCATGCCGCCGTCCACCGAGACATATTTTCGGCTGCCCACGACCTCTTTGCCGTCCGTCGAAAGATATTTTCGGACGCCCTTGATTTCTTTGATGGAACCGATTGTATAAAGGGTTATGGCGGCGTCGCCTGCAATGCTCCGGCCCGGTTCCACCACCAACGCCGGACGGGGAAGGCCCATTTCGTCAAAGCGCGCGGCAATCAGCTCCATCATTGGGTCCAGATAATAGCGGTAGGGTCTGCGTTCCTCCGTAGTGTAGGTGATGCCGAAGCCGCCCCCCAGATTCAGCTCCTGAACACCGACGCCATAACGGTCCTTTACCTGCCGGACCAGCTCCAGCACCGCGCTGGCCGCCTGTTTGTAGGGTTCGCACTCGAAAAGCTGGGAGCCGATGTGGAAGTGAAAGCCCAGGAAATCCACATAAGGCGACCGGATGGCCGCTTCTACCGCGGGATAAATTACGTCCTCATCCAGCGGGAAACCGAATTTTGAGTCCTTTTTGCCGGTAACGATATAGTCGTGACTGTCGGCCTTCACGCCGGGCGTCACCCGGTAAAGAACCTTCATGCGCCTGCCCTTGGCCTGGCAGATAGCCTCGATGTCTTCCAGCTCATGCGCGCCGTCGACAATGATCCGGCCCACGCCGTTTTCGACGGCCAGTTCCAGTTCGTCAAGGAGCTTATTGTTTCCGTTGAACTCGATCCGTTCCGCCGGAAAACCGGCCGCCAGGGCGGTGCGCAGCTCGCCGCCGGAAACAACGTCCAGACACATCCCAGCCTGGGCAACCAGACGGGCCATGCCCAGGCAGAAAAAGGATTTGGCGGCGTAGGCCACCCGTGCGCCGGGCCAGCGTTCGATAAAATCCCGCCGCAGCTCCGCAAACCGCGCCTCTATGGCGGTCTGTGAATAAACATACAGAGGCGTTCCGTATTTTTGGGCCAGCCGGGTTGTGTCGCAGCCGTCAAAAAAGGGCGTTCCGTTTCTGGTTTCGATCATATTCCAATCCTCTCCCATTCCTCTTTTGTTTTCTTGGGTTTCCCATTTTTGTAAGATTTTCACTTGTTTTTGCAAGGTTTTTGAAAGAAAACAGGCTGTGGAATTATTTTCCAGAAAATCGCGGAAACCGTTTTGAAGCCAAGAAAAACCAGCAGGTGTCAAAGGATCGGGCCTGCTGGTTTTCTGTACGTTTGAAAGGTATTTTCTCCCATCCTGGAACCTGGAAACCATTCCAGGCGGAAGGGCTTTTCAACGTCCCATTTTCGATTTTCTTCCTACATTATCACACTTTTTCCAGTTTTGCAATCTTTATGATGAAATTGGATAAAATTTTTCCGCAGTGACCGGCGCGAAATCGTCGCTGAATTCGCCGTCCACCAAAAACCACGTCTCGTTTACGCTCTCCAAGGAACACATCGAACGGCCCAACGCCTGAATGGCGGTTTGCAAATTCTCCGTGCCGTTTTCCATCTGCGCGGCGGAAAGATTGACGTAGCAAATGCCGTCCTCCTGCCATACGGCGTTAAGCTGGAAGCCCTCCGGCAGCGCGGGAGACAAATCCCGGTTTTCCGGGCCGCGCTCCAGGGCTTTGGCCGCCGCGCCAACCTGCGTATCGCCCTCGTAAAGCTCCAAGAGGCGGTTTTCCGGCGTCAGCGCGCCGTCACTGTTCAGGAAGTACAGGGTTGCGGGGACGGTGCGGAGAACGTCTTCTTCTTGGGAGAGCAACGCTTCCCGGCTGAGAAACACCTGCTTTTCCCGGTACGCCAGTTCCTGGCCCAAAACGGTGATCTGAACCGCCACGATTTCTGGAATCTGGGTAAGCGTCAGGGTGATGGCGTAGTCCGCCATGGTCAGAGATACGCCGGAAAGGCTGCTGTATGCCGCCGATAAATCCACCACGGCGCGGCGGCCCGTCAGTTCCAGGGATAGCAGGGACGTTCCGGCGGGAATGGCGCTTTTCAGCGTCTCATCCCGGGGTCCCTTCAACAGCTCGGACATCAGCGTCTCCGCCAATTCCCGCGGGTCGTTTCCAGCGGTCAGATATATATGCTCGGTTTGAAGCGCGCCGCCGCCGGCGGCAGCGTTCAGGTTTGATTCCTGAAAATAGAGGTCGTATCCGTCCGGCACATTTTCTGCGGAGGCGCAGGCGCACAGCAGCAACAGCGGCAGAAGGTATACGAAAGCGGCCAGACGTTTGGTCAGCGTCATAGGGGATTTCCTCCTTCCATGCGGCTCAGGCGGGGCCAGCGAACCGTAAAGATGGAACCGCCGCCGGGACGGTTCGCGGCCTCTACCGTGCCGCCCCGGCGTTTCACGGTGTCGCTGACGATGGAAAGACCCAGACCGGTGCCGCCTGCCGCACGGGACCGGGCTTTGTCCACCCGGTAAAAGCGTTCAAAAATACGTGGGAGGTCGGCTTCGGGAATTCCAACGCCGTTATCGGCTACGGACAGCATAACCTGATCTCCCTCCAGCCCCAGAGAGACTTGCACAAACCCGCCTGCGGAGGAGTATTTGACGGCGTTGTCCGTCAGGTTGTAAATTACCTGATGAATCTCGTCCCTTGTGGCCAGAACGGTACAGCCCTCGGCGGCGGAATAGGTGAGATCGACGCCTTTTTCCTGGGCGACAAGGCTCATCATACGCATAACCTGTTCCAAAACCGGGAGGACATCCACGTCCGTCGTGGGTTCCAAAATGCCGTTATCCAGGCGGGTGAGGCGGAGGAGGTCTTCGGTGATGCGGGAGAGCCGTTCCGCCTCGCGGCCAATATCGGAGACAAATTCCCGTGTGGTATCCAGGTCGATGTTTTCCGTTTGCAGGATGGAGTCGGAGAGGAGGCGGATGGCGGCAAGGGGGGTTTTCAATTCGTGAGAGGCGTCGGAGACAAAGCGGCGGCGGGCCGTCTCTGTGGTTTGGAGACGGTCGGTGAGACTGTTGAATTCCTCGCCAATCTGGGCAATTTCGTCCCGGCCCCGGATTTCGGCGCGGTGGCTGTACGCGCCTTCCCGAACTTCCCGGATGGCTGTCAGAAGGAGTCCGATCTTTTGTGTCAGAGCTTTGGAGAGGATCAGACTCAAAACCATAACCACTGCGCCGGTTACGGCGGAAATGCGCAGAAGATTGCTTTGCAGGTTGGAGAGCAGGACGGCCTGTTCGGTGTCGTATTCGTAGGCATAAACCGCGCCGATGATCTGATTCTGATACAAAACCGGCGAGGCGGCGCGGCTGCGGAAGGCTCCGCCCTGATAGGTGCAGCTGGATGCGTCCAGTCCCATGAGAGCCTGGACGATTTCGGCAAACAGTGCGTAATCACCTACGGCGCTGCCGGTCTCGCGGGAGTCGTACAGCACCAAACCGGCGCCGTCCGTCACCATAATGCGGGAAAAGGTGGTTTCCTGGGTGATCGCCATGGCGTTGGCGACATTTTCTTCCGTGAGACGGTCCAGGCCGGAGAGGGAGTTGATCATGACAGAAATGCCGCTTTGCATGGTGGCGGTCTTGGAGCGGAATACCAAATCCTCCGACGCCAGAAGGGGATAGGTATTCAACAGAAGAAGAACGCCGACGATGACCAAAATGTAACTCAGCCCAAACCGAAACTGAAGGCTGTCCCACAGGGTTCGCTTATTCTTTGAAATAATAACCAACTCCCCACTTGGTCATGATATGGTCCGGTTCCGCCGGGTTCTGCTCCAGCTTCTCCCGGAGACGGCGGATGTGAACGTCTACGGTGCGGTAATCCCCTGCGTAACTGTATCCCCAGACAACATTCATCAGATTTTCCCGGCTGTACACACGACGGGGGTTGCGCATGAGGAGTTCGATGAGATCGTATTCCTTCGCGGTAAGGTCGACGGTTTCTCCGTCCCGGACGGCGACGCGGGCTTCCATATCCAAAGAGAGACCGCCGGCGGTCAAAATGCTTCCGCGGGTGCGCTGGACGCCGGCAGCCCGGCGGAGAAGGGCGCGGACACGGGCTTTCAATTCCAAAATATTAAAGGGCTTCGTCAAATAATCATCTGCGCCGCACTCGAAGCCCATCAGCTTATCCGCGTCCTCACTCTTGGCGGTAAGCATAATAACCGGAACGTTGGAAAACTCCCGGATACGCATACAGGCTTCCAAACCGTCCAACTCCGGCATCATTAGATCCAGGATGATCAGATCAAAATGTCCTTCCCGCGCAAGGTCCACGGCCGCTGCGCCGTCGTAGGCGCATTCCACCTCATACCCCTCGTTTTCCAGATTGAATTTCATCCCTTTTACCAGGGTGCGCTCGTCGTCTACTACCAATATTTTCATTCCTTGGGTTCCTCCACTGTTACAAGTCCTTCCAAATCCGCGAGCTTGAATTCGCCAATGCCAGAGACATTCGTCAGCGCGTCAACCGTTTGGAAGGGGCCGTTTTGTGCGCGATACTCTACAATCCGCCGGGCCAGAGCTTCTCCAATACCCGGCAGAGCGGTCAGTTCTTCGATGGTTGCGGTGTTCAGATTCAGGGGCGTGATATCCGGCTGGATGGTTTCCGAAGGAACGGTAAACTCAACTTCCATGCCGGAGGGACCCTCCATGGCGGCGCGGTCGCGGAGGTGGAGCGTGAGCAAGAGACAGAGAAACAGTGCGGTGAGGGCGAGGAGAAGATATTCTGCCCGGGCGATTTTTCTTTGAGGGTCCACGGTTGCACTTCCTTATTTTTTTTGGTATACTTGTTAAAAGTTTCGCCCGCCTTTACAAAGGCGGCGGGGTGCGGGGCGGGGCCCCGCGCCGGAGCTTGAGGCGGGAGCCTCAAAAAAGCAGGGTGACGGACAAGCATAGTATAACATACTTTATGGGGGATGGATATGAAAACAAGACGCTTTTTTTCCATTTTTTTTGCAGCGGTCCTGACGCTGAGCCTGTGGACGGTCCCGGCAGGGGCGGCGGAGGCCCCGGACGTGCAGGCAAAAGCGGCGTTGGTGGTGGATGAAAAGACGGGGACGATAGTGTATGCCAAAAACGAACATCAGGAGATGTACCCGGCCAGTCTGACGAAGATTATGACGGCTCTGCTGGTGCTGCGGGCGGTCGAAGCGGGAGAGCTTTCGCTGAATGAGGAAATCACAGTGACGGCGACCGCCATGGAAGGGCTGTCGGTGGACGGAAGCACGGCGGGAATTGAAGCGGGCGAAGTGATGACGGTGGAAAACCTGCTGTACTGTATGCTGGTGGTCTCGGCCAACGAGGCGTGCAATATTCTCGGCGAACGGGTTTCGGGTTCCGTGAGCGGATTTGTGGAGGCGATGAATGCGGAGGCAAAGGAGCTGGGCTGCGAAAACACTCACTTTATGAATCCCCATGGGCTGCATGATGACCAACATTATTCCTCTGCCTGGGATTTGTACCTGATTACAAAAGCCGCGATGGAATTTCCGATGTTTATGACCATCTGCGACACGGCGGCCATCACGATTCCGGCCACCAATCTTTCGCCGGAACGGTCTTTGCGAAACACCAATTATTTAATCTCCGGGCGGTCCAAGGATTACCTGAATCCGGATGCGCACGGGATTAAAACCGGTTCCCACTCCCAGGCGGGACACTGCCTGGTTTCGTCGGCGCGGCGGGGGAGTCTGGGCTTTATCAGCGTGGTTTTGGGAACGGAACGAATTAAGCGGGACGACGGTATTTGGTGGACATACAGTTTTGGGGAGACAAACCGGCTGTTTGACTGGGCGTTTTCCAATTTTGTCTATCAAACCGTTTTGGATGAGTCGGACGTTGCGGGAGAAGCGCCGGTGTCGCTTTCCCAGGAAGACCATGTGACGCTGCGGCCTGCGGAGGCGGTGGAAATTCTGGCACCGCGGGACCTGGACCCGGAGAGCATCGAAAAAGTAATCACGCTGGATACGGACCCGGCAGAGGCCCCGATTGCCGAGGGGGACAAGCTGGGAACGCTGTCGGTGCGGGTTGACGGGAAAGAACAGGCGAGCGTAGACCTGCTGGCGTACACCGACGTGGAAGCGTCGCGGCTTCTAGTGCTCTGGCGGGATATCAAGGACTTTTTTGCAAAAACCCATGTGAAAATTGCGACGGGCGTTGCGGCGGTTCTGGTTGCGCTGTTCGGCGTATGGAAAGCGGTTTTCAGCAAACGGCGTTACCGGTACGGCAAGAGCGTCGGGTCCGGGAGGTCCCGGAACGGCTACCGGGGACGCAGGGGGCGTTAAGAATTCCGGCGGCGTTTTCGGGCTGGGAGTCTGCTATTGATGAGCTGCGCGGCGGCTATATCAATCCTTTTTATATTCCGGTTTTCCGGAGAGCCGGAAGTCCGCCGGATAAAGCGGCCGCCGTATAAAACGGCGGCCGCTGCTTTGCGGGGCGGAAAAGGGGACTTTGCGAATCAGGCGTTGACATCGGGAAAACAACTACTTACAATAGAGTTGGAAGAAGTAAGGGCAAAAGAGGGGGATTCTCATGGAAGCGAAAGACCGGAAGCCGAAAATTGCGGCAGATATCCTGTGGGAAACCATGCTGTCCGCTACGGACGAGCTGCTGGTTGTCGTCAACAAAGAAGGGCATATTGAGGCACTTTCCAGCGCGTATGCCGAGTTCCTGAACGTGGACCAGAAAAAGGTGGTGGGACTTCATGTGCGGGATGTTATTGAAAACACCCGGATGGATGTGGTGATTCAGACCGGCGTGGCGGAACTGGGCGAGTTCCAGAGCATCAAGGGCCGGAAGATGATCGCTTCCCGGATACCGATTGTGAAGGATGGGAAAATCATCGGGGCCTTTGGCCGGGTGCTGTTCCGCAACACCGAGGACCTGCGAACCCTGTATGAGAAGATGAACGCCATGGAGCGGGAGCTGAATTCCTACAAAAAAGCCTACGGGAAGATCAACGCCGCCCGGTATAACATCAATGACATTGTAGGCAACTGCACGGTGATGCTGGGGTTGAAGGAAGCGGCCAAAAAGGTGGCGAAGACCAATTCCAGCGTTTTGATTCTGGGAGAGAGCGGCACCGGCAAGGAGTTATTTGCTCACTCCATTCACCAGGCCAGTCCGCGGAAAAACGCGCCGTTTATTACGGTAAACTGCGGTACGCTGCCGGAGGATCTGATCGAATCGGAGCTGTTCGGCTATGAGGGCGGTTCCTTCACTGGCGCAAAGCGGGAGGGAAAACAGGGCTTGTTCCAGGCCGCCGAGGGCGGTACTATCTTTCTGGACGAGATCGGAGACCTGCCTCTTTCCATGCAGGTAAAGCTGCTGCGGGTGTTGCAGGAGAAAGAGGTCCAGCGGATCGGGTCCAACGTGCGGGAGCCGGTAAACGTGCGGGTTCTGGCGGCGACGAACCGGGATTTGTATGAAATGGTACGGGAGGGGAAGTTCCGCCCGGACCTTTACTACCGCCTGAACGTGGTGACGCTGTACATACCGGCCCTCCGGGAGCGGCGGGAGGACATTCCGCTGCTGGCGAAGTCACTGGTGGAAAAATTCGCCAAACGAGAGGGCGTGGCCGTGGAGGGCATCACGAAAGCGGCCATGGACTGCCTGACCAGCTACGACTGGCGGGGCAATGTGCGGGAGATGGAAAACGCTCTGGAACGTGCCATTAACTTTGTGGGCAAGGACCGCTGGATTCAGGTGGAACACCTGCCGGTTTCCATCACCGGGGCGCACCCGGGGGCCTACCAGAAGGGCGGCGATTTGAAAGAGATCGTGGCGGAGGCGGAGCGTCAGGCGATTGTAGATACGCTGCTTCAGTGCCGGAACTCCAAGAGCACCGCCGCCAAGAAACTGGGCATCAGCCGGACAACTCTGTATGAAAAAATGTTAAAATACGGAATTACTTGAAGCGTGCGCCAACAGGCAGAGGTGTACGGGTATCCGGACGGAATTCTGAGGTTTCTTGTGGAATGTTCGGATATCTGAACGGATTTATGTCAAATTTTACGGAAATGTCTGAAAATCCTTTCACTTTTTTGCGTGAAATGCAAAAAAGTGGAGGGATTTCGTTTTCCGTCCGAAGAAGTGGGATTTCCAATCCCTTGCAAACAGGGCAGTTTTCACAGTTTACAAAAGTTGGCACGGAATTTGCTTGTATAAAATGGCAAGCACATACCGCTGTCCTGCGGCGGTATAGCAGTCCCCATGCTCATTTGGTGCAATATACATCAAAAACAAGGAGGAACCCAGTATGCTGAAAGACAAAGTCGCAATCGTTACCGGGTCAGCCAGCGGAATCGGATTCGCTACCGCGAAGGGTCTTGCGGAGGAAGGCGTCAAGGTCGTCATGGGCGACTTTAACGAGGCGCTTCTGAAAGAGTCAGCCGCGAAAGTCGGCGCGCTGCCGGTGGTGGCGGACTTGAGCAAGCGCGAGAGCTGCCGCAACCTGGTGGATGCCACTATGGAAAAATATGGCCGTGTGGACATCCTGTGCAACATTGCCGGTATCCAGAACGTGGCCCCTATCGTGGACTTCCCCGAAGATAAGTGGGACACCATCATTTCCCTGATGCTTACCGCTCCGTTCCTGCTGACCAAATACTGCTGGAATTCCATGAAGGAAAACGGCTGGGGCCGTATCATCAACCTGAACTCCATCCACGGCCTGGTGGCCTCCGAGTTCAAATCCGCCTATGTCTCCGCCAAGCACGGCCTCATGGGCCTGACCAAGTGCGCCGGCCTGGAAGGCGGCCCCTATGGCATCACCGTCAACTCCATCTGCCCCGCTTACGTCCGTACGCCGCTGGTTGACAAGCAGATCGCCGACCAGGCCAAGACCCACGGCATCAGCGAGGAAGAAGTTGTGGGCAAGATCATGCTGCAAAAGGCCGCCATCAAGAAGCTGCTGGACCCCTCCGACGTGGCCGAGGTTGTCAAGTTCCTCTGCTCCGACGCCGCCTCCGGCATCACCGGTTCCGCCATTCCCATTGACGGCGGCTGGACTGCGGGCTGATTTGTCTGAGATGAAGGGAGTAACGAAACGATATGATCAATAAAATGAGAACCGCTCAAGAGGCGGTTGCAGGGATCCAGGACGGTATGACCATTATGGTCGGCGGCTTCCTGGGCACCGGTACGCCGGAGATTCTGATTGACGCTCTGGTTGAAAAGGGCGTGAAGCATCTGACCGTCATCGCCAACGACGGCGGCCTTCCCGCCTCCGTCACCGGCACGACGGACCGCGGCGTGGCCAAGCTGCTCTCTGCCGGTATGGTGGACAAGATGATCGCCTCTCACGTGGGCATGAATCCCATCATCGGCAAGGGCATGAACGAGGGGACGCTGGAATGCACCCTGGTTCCCCAGGGCTCCCTGGCGGAGAAGATCCGCGCCGCTGGCGCGGGCCTGGGCGGCGTGCTGACCCCCACCGGCGTGGGCACCATCATTGCCGACGGCAAGGAAACCCTCACCATCGAGGGCAAACAGTACCTGCTGGAACTGCCGCTCCACGCGGATTACGCCCTCTGCCGGGCCAGCATCTGCGACAAGTTCGGCAACTTCAGCTGCTATAAGGCGACCAAGAACTTCAACCACGTTATGGCCATGGCCGCGGATACGGTCATCCTCGGTGCGGAGAAGGTCGTGGAAATCGGCGAGGTGGACGTGGATACCTTCACCACTGCCGGCGTGTATGTCAATTATATTGTAGGAGGTGAGCAGCCTTGGCAGATCTGAAAATGAGAATCGCCAAACGGGCGGCGAAAGAATTTAAGGACGGCGATATCGCCAATCTGGGCATCGGCCTGCCCACCATGGTTGCCAACTGCCTGCCGGAAGGCGTAAGCATCGTTCTGCACTCCGAAAACGGCTTTACCGGCCTGCTGGGCGCACCCGAAAAGGGAAAGGAAGACGTAGACGTCATCAACTCCGGCGGCGCGTATGTTACATATGCTCCTTACGCCAATTTCTTCGGCTCGGAGGAGAGCTTCTCCATCATCCGCGGCGGCCACGTGGACGCAACCGTCCTGGGCGCGATGGAAGTGGATGAGAAGGGCAACATTGCCAACTGGATCATCCCCGGCAAGATGGTCGCGGGCATGGGCGGCGCGATGGACCTGGTGGTTGGCGCGCGGAAGGTGATCGTAGCGATGCTGCACACCCAGAAGGGAGCCCACAAGATCCTGAAGGAATGCACCCTGCCCCTCACCGCCGTCGGCGTGGTGAATATGATCATCACGGAGATGGGCGTGATGGAAGTGACTCCGGAAGGCATCGTTCTGAAGGAACTGCATCCGGATTTCACCCTGGACGACATCAAGGCCGCTACCGGCTGTGAACTGATCATCAGTCCCGATCTGAAGAAGATGGAGGAAGAATAATGCGGGAAATTAAGAAAATCGTTATCGCAGGCGCGGGAACCATGGGTTCCTCCATGGGCCAGACCTTTGCGAAGTTCGGCTATGACGTGGTCCTGTATGACATTTTCCCCGCCGCGCTGGAAAAGGCCAAAAACCTGATCACCCTGAACCAGAAAACCGAGGTTTCCGAGGGCATCGTGACCCAGGCGGAGTCTGACGCGCTGCTTCAGCGCATCCAGTACACCGGCGAGATGGAAGCCTTCAAGACGGCGGATTTTGTGGTGGAAGCCGTCTTGGAGAAAATGGAAATCAAGCACAAGTTCTGGGAAGAAGCCTCCCGTCTGGTGGGCGAGGACGTGGTCTTGGCCAGCAACACCTCCGGCCTTTCCATCACCAAAATTGCCGAAGTCATCCATAAGCCCGAGCGGTTCGGCGGTATGCACTGGATTAACCCGCCCCATATCATTCGTCTGATCGAAGTCATTCAGGGCGAGAAGACCAGCGACGAGGCCGCGGGCGTCATCCGCGATCTGGCTTTGAAGGTGGAGAAGAAGCCCGTTATTGTCAAGGACGCGCCGGGCTTTGCCCTGAACCGCATCCAACTGGCGATTCTGCGGGAGTGCCTGCACATTGTGGAGGCAGGCATCGCCAGTCCCGAGGCGGTGGACGACGTGATGAAATACGGTCTGGGCCTGCGCTATGCGTGCCTGGGACCCTTCGAGGTCTGCGACCTGGGCGGTCTGGACATCTTCAACAACATCGCTTCCTACCTGTTCGCGGATTTGTGCGACAAGAAGGAACCCTTCGGAATGCTGGCGGACCGTGCGGCCAAGGGCCAGTTCGGCGTGAAGAACGGCGCGGGCTTCTACGACTATTCCGACGGCAAGGACGAAGCGAAGATTCAGTACCGCGACGAGATGTTTACCAAGCTGGCGAAGTGCCTGTACGAGTAAATATCTGAAAAGCTGCCGTTTTCCCGTCCCGGCCAGTTCTCCCTCCGGGACGGGAAAAGGTAAATGGTGTGTGTTAGATTAGAAAGGAGAATTTATGGAATTAGTATCTCTGCTTGGTATCGTGATTGGTCTGGTCCTCTTGATGTTCCTGGCCTTTAAGGGCTGCAACATCATCTGGCTGGCTCCCGTCTGCGCAATGGTGGTCGCCATCATGAGCGGCTATTCCTTGCTGGACGCCTACCTGGGCGACTACATGACCGGTATGGCAAACTATGTGCTGTCCTGGTTCCCGGCGTTCTTCCTGGGCGCGGTATACGGAAAGGTCATGGATATGACCGGCTCCGCCCGCAGCCTGGCCGACTGGCTCGTGAAGCTGATCGGCTCGAAATTCGCCGTGGCGGCGGTCGTCATCCCCTGCCTGCTGATGACCTATGGCGGCATCTCTCTGTTTGTCGTGGTGTTCGTCATCTATCCGATGGGCTACGCCATTTACCGTGCCGCCGACCTGCCCCGGACGCTGCTGCCCGGCGCGATTGCCTTCGGCGCGTTCGGCATTACCATGACCGCCATCCCCGGCACGCCTCAGATTCAGAACCTGATCCCCTGCAACTACTACGGCACCACCGCCATGGCGGGCCTGCCCATGTCCATTGCGGCGATCATCATTGTCGGTATCCCCGGCTATGTGTATCTGGAATGGCGTGCCCGTCAGGCTCATGCCAAGGGACTGCACTTCACACCCGACCCCAAGCATAAGGAAGTGGACCACAGCGAGAAGGCTCTGCCCTCCTGGCACTGGCTCTCCGGCCTGATCCCCCTGATCGTGGTCGTTCTGATGCTGAACCTGTTCCCCAAGATTCTGATGAACATGGGCGGCCCGGAACTTTCCTCCACCCAGGCCATCGTCATCGCTCTGCTTTGCGGTATTGCCATCTGCCTGATCATGAACGCATCTCAGTTCCAGATCTTCCTCAGCGCGATCAATGAAGGCGCGGTCGGTTCGATGGGCGCGATCATGAATACAGCCTGCGCCGTGGGCTTCGGTTCCGTGGTAAAAGTGGTTCCCGGCTTCGCGCTGCTGACCAATGCCGCGCTGAATATGCCCGGCTCCATCCTGTTCTCCGAGGCCGTGGCCGTCAACCTGCTGGCCGGCGCGACCGGTTCCGCCTCCGGCGGTATGTCCATCGCTCTGGAAGCCCTGGCTCCCAAGTACATGGAAATGGCCGGCACTCTGGGCATCAACGTAGAGTATCTGCACCGTATTGCCTCCCTGTCCTCCGGCGGTCTGGACACCCTGCCTCATAACGGCGCGGTTTTGACCCTGCTGGCGGTCTCCAACTGCACGCACAAGGAATCCTATCTGGACATCTGCGTGACGACCTGCATCATCCCGGTCGTCGGCTCCTTGCTGCTGGCTCTGGGTTGGGGCATTTTCCTGTAAGAAAACCAAGACAGCATACTGCGGCCTTCTGCGCCGCTCCCCCTAAAGCTGGGAATCCCAAAGAAATTTGGGGTTCCCTTTTTTTGGATTCCAATAGACTTGCGGGGCGAAGTGTGCTATGATGGAGGTAATCCGAATTGGGAAGGTTGGAGGCTGCGCATATGAGCGTTATTTCTCTCAAGCCGGAGTTGCGGCAGGAAATCAGGCTGCTGCCCCAACTGCTGCAATCCATCGAAATTTTACAGATGAATTCCCAGGAGCTTTTGGAGCATTTGGGCCGCTTGACGGAGGAAAATCCGGTGCTGGAACAGGACGACGCGTCGAGCCTGTACAGCAGCTATGAGGAACTCCGGCGGCAGGCGAGCTGGCTGGACGGCGGCGTCCGGGGCGCGACGTTCCGCCATGACGAGGGGGAATTTTATCCGGAACAGGGGGCCGCAGACCGGGAGACGGAAAGTTTGACGGGATTTCTCTGCGACCAGCTGGAACGGAAGCGGCTGCCAAAGCCGCTGCTGGCGTTGTCGAAATATATGGTGGAGCTTTTGGATGAGGATGGCCGTCTGGACGAAGAAGACTTGGAGGACCTGCGGAGGCTGAAAATTCCGGAGACGCTGCTTGCACAGGCGTTGGAACTGGTGCAGTCCTTGGAACCGGCGGGCGTGGGGGCGCGCAGTCTTTCGGAATGTCTGGTGTTGCAGCTGCGGCGGCAGGGGACGGCCAGCGCGGCCGCGCTGGGAATTGCAGAGCGTTTTCTGACGGAGCTGGGGCGGAAGCGCTATGGGCCGATTCTCCGGGAGCTGGGAATTTCTCCGGAGGAACTGCGGCGGGCCGAGAGGGAGATTTCGGCGTTGGAGCCGCATCCGGGCCGGGCCTTTGCGCCGGAGGAGCGGGCCGTTTACGTGCGGCCGGACGTGTTCGTTATGGAGCAGGAGGGGGAGCTGAAAGTTGTGCTGAACGATTTTTATCTTCCAAAACTTTCTATAAACTCCTATTATGCCCGACTCTTGAAGGACTCTGACGAAAAGGAGACAAAAGACTATTTGCGGGAGAAATTGCAGCAGGCCCGGTGGGTGTTGAACAGTCTGGATCGCCGGGGCAGTACGCTGCGTCGCTGCGCGGAAGCGGTGCTGGAGGCCCAGCGGCCTTTCTTCGCCGGAAAAACCGGCGAACTCCTGCCCTTGAGCTTGTCCGCCCTCTCGGACGAAATGGAGCTGCATCCGTCCACGATTTCCCGGGCGGTGCGGGACAAGTACCTCCAATGCCGCCAGGGCACCTATCCGCTGCGGTATTTTTTCAGCCGGGCGGTGGGAATTCAGGGACCGTCCCGGCAGGCGGTGAAACAAAAACTGCTGCTGCTGGTAAAGGACGAAAACCCCCGGCGGCCCTTGAGCGACCAGAGGCTTTGCGAGCTGCTGGCGGAAAACGGCGTGCAGGTGGCCCGCCGCACCGTTGCGAAATACCGGATGGAACTGGGAATCGCTTCCTCCTCCGCCCGGAAGCGGTAAGAAATACATAGGACCAGGGGCCGAGGCTCCTGGTCCGTTTTTTATTGAATTTGTTCCAGAATCCGCACCATAAGCGGGACCCGTTTGAAGGGTGTCATGAGATAGAAGCCATCGGAAAAGGGGGCGGCTTCTCCGGCAATGGCGGTGGAGATCCGGACGGCCAGATCTTCGGCTTCCTCCCGGCTTTTGCCCTCGTAGCGCGCGGTGATCTCGCTGGAAATACGCATCCCGGCAATTTCATTGTTAAGGAAGCAGGCGTTTTTATAGCTGACGACGGGATAAATCCCGGCGAGGATTTTCCCTCGCAAGGTCTGCTTTGCCAGGACAAGGTTATTCAGAGCCTCCTTGGAAAGCACCGGCTGCGTAAGAAAACCCGTAATGCCGTTGTCCTCTTTTTCCCGTGCGATTTTGAGCTGCATCGTAAAATTTTTGGCGTTCAGGTTCAGTGCGCCGAACAAACGGAAGGGCGTCCGGAGGACGGTTTCGTTTAATCCGGCAACGTAGCGGGCGAGAGTCCTGGAGTTGAAATTGAAAACGCTTTTCACCTCGTCCCGGTTTTCCGAGGGAATCGGGTCCCCCGTGACCAGCAGTACGTTGTGTACGCCCTCCATGGACAGCCCCAGAAGCAGAGCCTTGGCGGCGTTGAGGTTCCGGTCCCGGCAGGTCATGTGGGGGAGCGGTTCCACGCCCAGCTCCCGCTTGATCTTGCAGGCCAGCAGGGAGCTGTCCGCCCGGGGGCGTCCAATGGGACAGTCGGCAATTGTCACCGCGTCCGCGCCTGCGTTCCGCAGGGCCTGCACGCCATCGAGAAAAAAGGAAATGTCGTCGTCTGCGGGCGGGTCCAGCTCCACGGCGACAACCCGCCGTCCGGCGTCCAGCTTTTCCGCCAGGGGGTTGTCTTGGGGGGCAGGCGAAACGGGAATCGCTTCCCGCCGGGGCTGGGCAGGGATTTGCAAAGGCTTTGCCAGAGCTTCGGCGGCTTTGGCGATGTGTTCCGGCGTTGTGCCGCAGCAGCCGCCTACGATCTGGGCTCCAGCCTGGACGATTTCCGCCAGTTTGTCTCCGAAATAGGCCGGCTCGCCCTGGTAGACCGTCCGGCGGCCCAGAACGGTGGGATATCCGGCGTTGGGCATGACCGAAAGCCGGACGCCCCGCCGGTCAAGTTTGCGGATGTACTCCAAGAGGTGCCGGGGGCCGGAGACGCAGTTGAAGCCCACGGCGTCGATCTCCGGCAGAGCCGCGGCGCGTTGAAAGAGGGTCTCTCCGGCATAGCCCTCCCGGGTGGTTCCGTCCATGGCAACGGCAAAGGATACGATGAGAAATGCATTGGGACAGCGGGCTTTCAGGCGCCGGGCAAGTTCCGGAATTCCCTCGCCGGAGGGCAGCGTTTCTACCAGGAAATGGTCCGCGCCCTGGGCCAAAAACAGATCAATCTGCATGAGGTAATTCTCCGCACGGGAGAGGACGCCGCCTGCGGGAGCGGGTCCCAGGTCCGCGAAAACATACGCGCCGTACGGTTCCGCACATTCCCGCGCCAGGCGGCAGGCCGCTTCGATGATGCGTTCGGCGGCGGTTTCGTTTCCGCCGGCCAGGTCTACGCCGGCGGTAAAGGTGTTGGTTTTGACGGCGCGGCAGCCGGCTTCCAGGTAGGCGCGGTGAATGGCGGCGACAGAGGCTGGATCTGTCAGATTTGCAATCTCACAGCGTTCCTCCATCCGTCCGGGGAGAGCGGCAAAACAGGTGCCCATTGCGCCGTCAAACAGCAGCGGGTTTCCCTCTGCCAGAAACGTACGGATGTCTTTCATTCCAACACCTTCTTTGCGATTTCCACGGACTCCCTGGCGTCTTTTGCGTAATAATCCGCGCCGATTTGGCGGGCGTAGTCCGGTGTGACCACCGCGCCGCCGACAAACGTAACCGGCGGCTCCGGCAGTGTCCGCAGCTGGCGGACTGTTTCCGCCATTGCCGGGAGGGTGGTGGTCATGAGCGCAGAGAGGCCTACCAGCTGCACGCCCTGTTTGACGACGGCCTGCACGATGGTCTCCGGCGGTACGTCCCGACCCAGGTCAAAGACTTCGTAGCCGTAATTTTCCAGCACTGTTTTCACAATGTTTTTGCCGATGTCATGGATATCGCCCTGTACGGTTGCGACGATCAGCGTACCTTTTTTCACCGGCGCGCCGCCCTTTTCCGCAATGGAGGTACGAATTACCTCAAAGACCGCCTGCGCGGCCTGGGCTGCGCTGAGAAGCTGCGGCAGAAATACGCGGCCAACTTCATAGCCCTCGCCCACGCGATCCAGAGCGGGAATCAGCCGCTTTTCAACCAGGGACAACTCGTCGCCGGTTTCCAGGGCGGCCTTTGCCAATTTGGCGGCGTCGGCTTTCAGACCCTTGCAAACGGCGTCCTCCAAAGTCATTTCCGCACTCTGAACCGATTGTACCGCAGGAACTGCGCCGGAAAAACGGGCAATATAGTCCCGGCATTGGGCATCCGCCCCAGAGAGGACCCGGAAGGCGGAAATTGCGTCCATCATCTCCGTTTGGTTGGGGTTGAGAATGGGGAGGGTGAGACCCGCCGCCAGAGCCTGGATCAGAAAACTCTGGGAAATCAAGCCCCGGTTTGGAAGCCCGAAAGAAATGTTGGATACGCCCAGAACGGTCTGCAAACCCAGCTCCTGCCGGATGGACCGAACAGCCCGCAGGGTTTCCGCGGCCTGCTCCTGCTGGGCGGACACCGTGAGGGTGAGACAGTCTATCCACACGTCCTCCCGCGGGATGCCGAAGGACAAAGCGGCGTCCAGGATTTTCCGCGCAATGGCGAGACGGTCCTCCGCCGTCTGGGGAATGCCCCGCTTGTCCAGCGTCAGGCCCACAACGCTGGCCCCGTATTTTTTCACGATGGGCAGAATCCGCGTTAAAACCTCCGGCTCGCCGTTAACGGAGTTCACTGCCGCTTTGCCGTTGTAAACCCGCAGAGCGGCTTCAAGTGCGTCGGGATTGGTGGAATCCAATTGCAGGGGAAGGGACACCGCGCTTTGAATCTTTTTGACCACCCGCGGAAGCATCTCGGCTTCGTTCACGCCGGGAAAGCCTACGTTTACGTCTAAAATATCCGCGCCCGCGTCCTCCTGCTGGATGGCCACATCCAGAATGTAGTCCAAATCGTCTTCCAGCAATGCTTGCTGAAAACGCTTTTTTCCAGTGGGATTGACGCGCTCGCCAATCACCCGCACGCCGTCCAGCCGCAGGGGATTCGTAGGGGTGCAGACGAAACTGCCGCCCAAATAATGCCGGGGAGCGGGGGATTTGCCCTCCAAAACCCGCCGGACGGCCCGGATGTACTCCGGCGAAGTGCCGCAGCAGCCTCCGAACAGCGTGACGCCTGCTTCCAGGCAGGGCAGGAGCGTTTCCGCAAAGGCTTCCGGGTCCATGTCGTAATGACCGTCCACCGGGTCTGGAAGACCTGCATTGGGCTTGGCGATGACCGGCAGGCGAGTGTTTTCACACAGCTCCTTCAGGAGCGGAGCCAGCTTGTCCGGCCCAAGAGAGCAGTTCAGGCCGATTGCGTCGGCCCCTAAGCCCTCCAACGTTCGCGCCATGGAAGCCACCGTGCAGCCGGTAAAGGTTCGCCCGCCCTCGTCGAAAGACATGGTGACGAGAACCGGCAGTTTCGTGCAGTCCTTCACGGCTTGCAGCGCGGCTTTCGCTTCATAGAGGTCCGTCATGGTCTCAATAACCGCGAGGTCGGCCCCGGCTTTTTCGCCGCAGACGGCCATATTTGCAAACAGCTCCCAGGCCCGCTGGAAAGAAAGACTCCCCATCGGTTCCAGCAGCGTTCCCAGGGGTCCGATGTCCAGAGCGGCGAACTGGCCTGGTCCAGCCTCGGCCTTTGCAAGACGGACTCCGGCTGTGACGACCTCCTGGAGGGTGTGTCCCGTCCCGGCCAGCTTGAGTTCATTGGCACCGAAGGTATTGGCGTAGACGATCTGACTTCCGGCGTCGAAATAGTCCCGGTGAACGGAACGGATCAAATCCGGATTGGTAAGATTCAAAAGCTCGGGATGGCCGCCGGGCGGCAGTCCTTTTTGTTGCAGGACGGTCCCCATGGCGCCGTCCAACAAGATGATTTGGTTTTGTAAGCTATCAAATTGCACAGTTTTTTCCTCCCTTGCGCAGCGCGCAGGTATCCCGCATGGAACAGCAGGCGCAGCCTCGAATGCGTGCTTTCTGGGGCCGGTCCGACAGGCCGATGACCGCCGTGACAGACTTCGCCGGATTGAGCAGCAGGCTTTCCGTCACATAAAGTCCCAGCCGCCGGGACGCATCCAGGGCGTCGCAGATGTCCGGCTGGAGCGACAGCGGCAAATCGCCATAGCCGGGGCTGAAGCGGTCGGTCAGGTAACGGTCCGGAAAACGGGCGGCCAGTTCAGCCCCGGCGGCGTCGCAGCCCGCCTCGACAAACGCGCTGCCGCAGGCGTCGCAGAGAACGGCCTTCGCCATATCGCGGGCCTGAAAGACAGCGAGACGCCGGTCAAAGACGGTTCCCAGCGTACAGGCCAGCAGCGCGGCCTGTTGACACTCCGCCAACATCTTCGTCGCGGAAACGCCGGTCAATACGACGTTTGTGCCGCGCAGAGCGATGCCGCCGGGCAGAAATTCCAGACCATATACCTTGTAAGTATACCGCGGCTGTATGGCGGATGCAAGGTTTTCCGCCATTTCGGCCGTCTGTCTGCGCAGATTTTCCGGCGCATTTTGTGCGCCCAGATAGCGCAGAGCCTCGTTGACATCCGGTTTCAAAGTCTGGCCTCCTTCTGCTTGCAGACGCTCCCGCGGTCCACCAGACCGCAGGGCACCACGATTCGTTTCCCGCAGGTATCGCCCTGCCAGAGCAGTTCCATGCAGGCTGCCGCGGCCCGAACGCTCTCCCGCATGAACAATTCGACGGACGTGAGGGGCGGGCTGGAAAATTCGGACAAAACGGTGTTGTTGAATGTAATAATGCAGATGTCCTCCGGGATCCGGAGACCCCGTTCCTGCAAGGCCATCCGCACCCCCGGCGCGATGGAGTCGCTGGCAATGAACAGGGCCTGGGGCGGCTGTCCGCCGTGGGTTTCCAGGAACCGGACCATAGCCTGATACCCGCTCCGGATGTTCATCGGGCAGTTAAGGACGAAATCCGGGGCATAGCAGTCCAGGCGGAGCTGGTCCATTTGGTAGTAAAAAAAGCGGGGGTCGACATCGGGTTCCTTCCGCTGGCTGGCCGCGCCGGCGCTTCCGATGTAGGCAACGCGGTCAAAACCGTTTTGATGAAAATGATTCATCGACAGCTGGAGGGCAAGCTGATAGTTTGGAAGGATGCTGTAAAATTTCAGCGGGTCCGGGTCGGAGTCCAAAAAGACGACGTGTTTGGTATACTGCAAAAACCCGTCGATTTCCTCTCCGGTAAAACGGCCGATGGCAAAGAGTCCGTCCAGGGAAGAATGGGAGACAAAGCGTTTTTGCCCGTCCCGATAGAGGGGGAGGACCGTCCACTGGCGTCCAAAGCACTCCTCGTCCAAAAGCGTTTTCAGGGCCAGATAATAAGCGTCTTCTTGCAGTTCTTTCATTTCAAACATCTGGGCCACGCCCAGCCGCCGTTCCTGGACTTCGGGTCTGGGGGGCGGGGCGGTCTGAAGCGGTCCGGCTTTTCTGTAGCGCAGCGCGGCGGCGGCGTGGAAAACCCGTTCCCGCGTTTCCTCCGTGACGCTCAAAGACGGGTCCCGGTTCAGCACGCGGGAGACGGTTGCCTGGGACACGCCGGCCCGGTCCGCAATATCTTTCAAGGTTGCCATGGAAAAACCCCTCTCTGCCGCCGGTGGGGCGGTAAAAACGCGTAATTTTTTTACTTCGCCCATAGGAAAAGGTTTGCGGTATGGACGAAAGAATTTCCATAATTATACTGCATTCTCCCGTCTGCGTCAAGAAAGAGCGGGCAAACCGCAGCCGCCTTGCATCCGGGAACCGCCTGTGATAAAATCAAAGCGGTTCATTTACGTTTGGAGGCGGCGGTATGGAAGGATTCAATTCGATGCAGAGGGAATTTCTGGAACAGTTGGCGGTTATTCAGGAAGCCGGTGTGCAAACGGCCCTGTGCCGAAAGCGCGATTGCCCACTAGAAGACCGGTTCTACGAAATCACAGCGGATGTTATTATCCAGATTTTAGAAATTTTCGACGGATACGCAGGTATGAAATCCGGCGGTTTGCACATTGTTTGCGAAAAGACGGGGGAACCCTTGAAAAAGAATCCCTCCATTGAGCTGCACGATGCTGCGGCCGGCTATCTGAAAGGCTTGGATTAAAGCAGAAAATTTCCAGAAATAAACAGCTGAGAGACCGCGTGAAAAAATTTCTTAAAAAGCGGTTGATTTTTTAGTAAATATAAAGTAAAGTGTGAATGAATTACCTGCGCCCGCAGAGAGACGCGGGCAGAAAGGAGCACGGAAGTATGTGGCTGGGCGTTGATTACTACCCCGAACAATGGGACCCCGCTTTGCTGGAACCGGATTTGGACACCATCGCGGAGTTGGGGTGCAATATTATCCGAATCGCGGAATTTTCCTGGCATTTGATGGAAAAAACAGAGGGACAGTATGATTTTTCGTTTTTCGACCGTGTAATTCTTGCGGCAAAAAAACGGGGCCTGAAAATCCTTCTGGGAACCCCCACCGCCGCCATTCCGGCCTGGTTAGCGGCAAAACACCCGGACATTCTCGCCGTGGGGGAGGATGGCCGGAGGCGGGCCTTTGGCAGCCGCCGGGTGTACTGCTTCAACAGCCCGGAGATGTACAAGTATTCGGAAAAAATCATCCGCGCCATGGCCGAACACTACAAGGAGGAAAAGGCCGTTATAGCGTGGCAGATTGACAACGAATTGGGCCATGAGGGCAGCGATCTCTGTTTCTGCCGGAACTGCCGCAAGGCGTTCCAGCTTTATCTGGCGCAGAAATTCAACGGGGAAATCGACGCCCTGAACGAAGCCTACGGCACGGCTTTCTGGTCCCAGGAATACAACCGCTTCGGGGAGGTTCCAATTCCAGAGGCGTCCACCGTTGCGCATAACCCGGCCCTGCGGCTGGACTGGGAGCGGTTCCGCAGCAAGAGCGTTTCGGATTTTGCGGATTTCCAGATCCGCCTGATCAAAGAGGTTATCCCGGATGCGGTCGTGACCCATGACATTCCCGGCGGCGGCCTGGAAAAACACGTCCACTATGCGGACGTTGCCCGGAATCTGGACGTAGCGTCTTATAATAACTATCCCGTCTGGGGCGGGCAGAAGGACCCGCTTCCGCCGCACGAAATTGCCTTCGGTCTGGATTATATTCGAGGCTTGAAGGGCCGGAATTTCTGGATTACAGAGGCAATCATGGGAGCGCAGGGCCACGACGTAACAGGCTATCTGCCCCGTCCGAACCAGGCGAAAATGTGGTCGTACCAAGGCATGGCTCACGGCTGTGAAGCGCTGCTGTACTTCCGTTACCGGGGAGCGTCCAAGGGCGCGGAGCAGTTTTGCTACGGCGTTTTGGACGCGGACAACGTAAAGGGCCGGAAATTCCGGGAGGTACAAAGTTTCTTTGCGGATATCCGGCCCTACGAAAAGGCTTTGACCGCGCCCATTGCAAGCGATGTCGCCATTCTCTACGACTACGACTCTCTGGCGTCGCTGCGTATTCAGCGGCAAAGCCTGCTGCTGGACCCGCCGGGGGAGATGAAAAAGCTCTACAAGGTGTTTTTTGATGCCAACGTCCCCGTAGATGTGCTTCCGTCAGAGGCGGATTTTTCCGGATATAAAGTAGTGCTTGCGCCGCAGATGATGGTCGCAAAACCGGATTTTCAGGCCAGGGCGGAGGCGTTTGTCAAGGGAGGCGGCACGCTGGCGCTGACCTGGAGGACCGCAGTCAAGGACGAAAACAACAACCTTCCGTTTGGAGAGCCGGTTCCGGCGGGTTACCAGGAATTGACAGGTGTGACAGTGATGGAAACGGAGAGCCTTCAAGAGCTGGAGGCATTTCCGCTAACGGGTCGGAACGGCGAAACCGGAACCGGCGGCATTTTCCGGGATATGCTGGCTGTCCGGGACGCGGAAATCCTCTACCGTTACGGCGACACGTTTTACACGGAATACGCCGCTGTGACGCGGAAGCGTTGGGGCAGCGGCGCGGCGTACTATCTGGGCTGCGGCCTGGACGCGGACACAACGGAAAAACTGCTCCGGCAGATTCTGGACGAAACCGGAACGGAAACCGTCGCTTCCGATAAAAATGTTGAAGTGGTCACGCGGGGCGGGGCGGAACAGAAAATCCGCATTTTCATCAACCACAACGCGCACACGGCGTCGGCCTGCGGCGTAAGCCTTCCGCCCTTCGGCTGTAAAATTGAGACGCTTTGAGCAAGACTGCCGGTTTTGAATTAAAAAGAGACAAGCGCAAAGGGGTTCCCGCAGGGGAACCCCTTTGCTGCGTCAAAGATACTGGTCTTCGGTGCGTGTTACGGCTGTGATGGAGGATCCGGCTTCGAGAGAAGCGGAGAAGTGCCGTCTGGGACTTCGGTTTGCTTGCCGGAGGGCCGAGAACGGCTTTCGCCCTCCTGTGTGACCGGATCAGGTCCCGTGAGACTGCCGGTTTCGCGTAAAAAGGAAAGATTCAGTTTGTTCCCCACGTTCAAAGAAGCGGCTTCTTCCATCAAACAGCGTTGAATCCAACGAAAAAACGTCATAAAAAGGAATCCTTTCTCTGCGGTCCGGCCCAGGCCGGAGTAAAAACAGGTGTTTTTGGAACACGATAGATATTCCCTGCGGAGAGAAAACGCCGGTTAAGACGTTTTGAAAAAGTCAGCCTGCGATGTCGCGGTAAAGGTAAGTCACAATGTCGGCTCTGGGTGACTGGCTTCCGGGAACGAATGCGGTGCCGTTCAGGAGGCCGTTGGTGTCGGCCCAGGCGACGGCATTGGTATAGTATTTTCCAGGATTTGCGCTGGCGAGGCTGCTGGAGCCGGAAGCGGCGGGTTTGCCGTTGGCCCGCCAGAGGAACGTCACGACATGGCCGCTGGTGCAGGTTCCGCCGGGGTTGAAGGTGGAGGAGGTTGTGCCGGTGGTGATGTTGTTTTCGACGGCCCAGAGAATGGCCTTGTAGAACGCGCTGGAGCTGGAAACGTCCGTAAAGGGATTGGTTTTTGTCTTGGGTTCGGGACAGCCCTTGGCCCGCCAGAGGAAGGTGACGACTTGTCCGCGGCTACATGCGGCGTTGGGACGGAATTCCGTTGCCGTCACGCCCGTGGTGACGCCGTTTTCCAAAGCCCACAGAAGCGCGTCTTTGTAATAGGCGTTGTCCGGCACGTCGGTAAAGGGATTGGTTTTTTCGGCGCTGGGTGTCGCGGGCTTATTCGGGGTTGTTGTGCCCGGCTGTGTGGGTGTGGATGGCTTAGAGGGTGTTTCCGGTTTGCTGGGGTTTGTGGGTTTGTTGGGCGTGGTGGGTGTCGTGGGAGTTTTTGCCGGTGCGCTGGGATCGGCCTCTCCGCATTTTTTACAGACGCCGTTGGCATACCTGTGCCCCAAAGGCGTCATAACGCTGTAAACCTCTTTTGCCTTGCAGTAAGGGCAGATCAAAATGAGATACCCGGATTCCGTACAGGTGCTGGGTATCGTTTCATGTGGGTTGCTGTAAACAAAGTAGTGGTTACAGTTGGGGTCTCCGACCTCCACGACATCCCCTAATTGATATCGATTGCCGTTCCCCTGGGAGGGCGTAGTTGGTGTTGTCGGCTTGGTGGGAGTTGTTGGGGTGGTCGGTGTTGTCGGAGTAGTGGGAGTCGTTGGAGTAGTAGGCGTCGTCGGCGTGGTAGGCGTTGTGGGAGTTGTCGGGGTGGTGGGCGTATCCGGCTGGGTTTCGGTTTCACCGCCGCCCAGGACGGTCACGCCGGAATGGTCGATGCCATAGAAAACAGGGCCGGAGTTGTTGGTGACATACCAGACGGCTTTGCCGTTGTATTCAATGGGCTGGCAGTCAGACAGGGGGGCTTTTGCCTCCTGGGGGGCGGTTTTGGGCGCGCCGTCCGTGCCGTACTCAATGTAATTCAGGGTATCGCTGACGGTATAGCCGGATTTTGTGTTCCAGAGCATAAAGCCGCCGTTCATGCCTAGCGGGGCGAGGACGGGCGTGGTGGAACCTGTACCGGCGGGCGGCTCAATCTTGTACAGCTTGCCTTTTCCGTCGGAAATCTGCATGGCCCCGAGATAAAGGGTCCGGCTGCCGCGTCCGGAGGCGTTGCCGTCGTAGTTGAAGGCGTAGATATAGTGGGAGCTGGTTTCGGAAAGTCCGCCGATGGATGCACCGGTGGTGTTGTTGCCGGAAGCCCCGGCGAAGGGCATCATGTTCATCCAGGCCCCCCATTTTCCGTACTGCTGGCCGGTGAACTTGCCGCTTCCGGCGTCGGCGTAGTACTTCATGAAGGTGACGCCGCGGGTGGAGTCGCTATCGCCGTGGTTGAGGGTGATGATTTTACCATCCCGGTCAATCAGGATGAACTGGTTGAAGGAGTGGCTGACATAACCATAATCCTCGTTCCAGATGTCATAAAACCCGTCGGATATGGTCATATCGCTTTCCCGGACGCAGAAGACCATATTCGCCTGATGGTTATAGGCGTAGTTGTCGATGGGCGTTTTGAACATGGTGCGCCCGGTGTGGACGTAGAGGTAGCCGTTGTACTCGTCGCAGCGGAGGGAGGCGGCGTCAAAGGGGGTTTGCGTATTGGCTCCGGTCAGGCTGGCCTGTCCCTGGCGCGTCCAGTCCTTGGAATATTTGACGATGCGGATGACCTCGACGCTCGCGCTCTCCGAGGGGTTGTTCTGACCGAAGATGAGGAAGTTGGCGTCCTTCCCGGCGAAGAAGCCGCCCCATTTGGAAAGCTCCATGGGGATGGTACGGCTGCCGGTGAGGTGATAGGAGCTGTCGTAATCCTCCACGACGACCTTGCCGCTGATGTACTCGACCCGGGTCAGACCGCCTTTTTCATTGGCGTACAGGTACGAGGTGACGGGGGAGGCGACGGTGGAATAGTCCTGTTTATTGAGGTTGCGGGAAGCGGCGGGAGTTTCCGCCGCACCGGCGGCGGGGGACAGCGTGAGGGCCAGCGTCAAGGCGCAGAGCAGAGCTGTCAGGCGTTTGGGGATATGGGGCTGATGTTTCATTACAGAGTCCTCCTTCTATTTTGGGCGTGTGTTTTTCGTGAAAACCCACCCATCTATAAAATAAGTTCGATTCCGGACGGTTCGGGTTTTATTTTCGCGCGAAAAGATTCGGAAAACCGGCATCTTTGTATGAATGGGTAAAATTCGTTTTCCTTTTTTGCTATTTTTGCTGTTTTTCGAGAAATTTGAAAAAAATAGGAAAAAAATAAAACCTGGAGGGCGTCAACCGGCACTTTATAAATAGAGGCCCTGTTCAGGACTTCCAAATTTTTACGGATTGAAAGGAACAAAGGAAAATGGATAACTTGGAGAACAAAAACCAGGAGCAAAACGCCTGCCCGCAGTGGACCGCCAAGGCACTCCTGCGGCAAAATCCCGTTGAATTTCTTGGCTTGACCGGCATGGGATGTATCGCCGCATCTATCCTTCAAAGAGTGCTTGCGGCTCTGGGGATATACGGCCCCTTTACTTCCTCAATATTTTGGATTTTTCTCGCCGCCGCACTTGCGTTTCTTGCCATTCGCTGGAAGATCTTCCTCCGCAACCGCTATCTAAACCAAATGTCACCGGAGGAAGCCGTCCAGTTTTACGAGGAGGACAGAAAATTCAAATGGAATCCCCTCTATTCCATCTTGCTGGTCGGAATGGGGTGGTTTCTAGTATATTTTCTTTTTGGCGTCATCATCAGCCAACTGGGCTTAACCAGCGGGGGCCTTTTCTTTGTGTTTTTTGTTGTTTCGATTGCAGTCGCTGTGCTGGTACACCGTTGGTTTAATCGGGCGATGATCGAAAAGACCCAGACAAACAAGAAGCTACTGGATGAAATGGAACAGGGGAAGTACTGGGATGAGATTCCGGATGCACTCATGAATGAGGAAGACGTCAAGAAAATCGTGAAAAAGCTGGCCCAATGCAAGGTGTATACGGTGAAGGACGCTGTAAGGAGCGTCCAGACGGATAAGCTAACGAAAAAGGCCGCGAAAATCACAGCGATCATCAGCGTTGCGATTGGCGGACTCTTGGCGATGCTCTTTAGCAGTTGTTCCTTTGATATCTCTAAGGAACTCAGCGATGAAATTATGGGCAGCGGCTCCGGAGACGACGGTTCCAGCCAAAGTATCCGGGAGAACGAAATTTACAAGGAAAACGAGCGTCTCTTTAAAAAACATCGGGCTAAAAAAATTGCGTACGCCGAGCTGGACTGGGCCAAGAATGCCGTGGTGGGTTCCTCGTATCAGTCGGAGCGCATCAACGCCGCGAAGTACTGGTTTAATGAGGCGCGTAAATTGCGCTGATTCGATAAAGACGGCGGCCCTCATACCCTTAAATCCTATCTGTATGAGAATTCCAAGGGCGGGGTGACCCGGGTGGAATACCGAGAGGTTATAACCGGCGAATCCTATTTCAGCTGGGACATCTACATCCTGGTGGAGGAATATAATTCTTCCTTCCAGCTTCTCACCAGCCGGAAACTCCCGGTGGAGCTTTTCCGGTGGGGCGGATTTTTTGCGGGAAGCAAATATAATTTCCTGGTGTTTGGACAGAACAACTTAAAGGAGAGCGACAGTGAGGAGGTTTTCCGTATCGTCAAATATTCCAAGGACTGGCAGCGGCTGGGAAGCGCGAGCATCTACGGCGCAAATACGCAGGATGCGTTTGTCCGCGGCGGCCTGGACTGCGCGGAATCCGGCAACGAGCTCTATATTCACACCTGCTATACGATGTACAAGGCGAAAGATGGCCTGAATCACCAGTCAAATGTCAGCTTTGTAGTGAATCAGGAGGACATGAGCTGCAAGCCCCTTCGCGTCGGCTGTGTCAGTCACTCTTTTGATCAGTACATTCTGGTGGACCAGGCGAAAAATATTGTCCAGGTGGACCTAGGCGACGGCTACCCCAGAGCGGTAACGCTGTCGAAGTGGACGAACCGTGCGAATCCCGATCCCGCGAAACGCGGCAGAGAGAGGGTGACGGCTACCATTGAGGCCATCCCCGGAGCGGTCGGCGACAACAGTACAGGTATCCACATCGGCGGGCTGACGGAAACCAACGGCAGTTATGTGACGGTGTACAGCCGGGGTTCCCAGGAAACCGAGAAGTGTTTCAGCGGTCCGTCGGATCTCATCCTGGCGTTTATCGAAAAAAATACACTGACCACCAAGCAGGTAAACCTCGGAAGGCTGTCCTCGGATTATTGGCATTATCTTGGCGCGCCCAGGCTGGTCCCGACGAGCCTGAGCGGCGGCTATGTTGTCTGGGGCGAGATTAGCGAAGCCGAGGGAAACGGTACGATGCATTATGCCTCCTATTCGGAGAACGGCACGGTTAGCGCGGTCAAGACGGTGAAGGGCATGGCTTCGGATTGCGAGTCAATCATGCATAACGGCAAAGTGGTCTGGTATGTAACACAGAAATCCATTCCCACATTCTACATCCTGGATGCCAGCGGCGTCAAAGCGGTGAAGGCGACCGCTGCGCCGGGCGCGGCAGCTTATCCCCGGGTGGAGCGTTCCAGCGTTCCGGCGCGCAGCACGCCCCCGAACAGCTACACAACCGAGGGAAGCGCGACCCCCGCAACGCCCACTATGAGTTCCGTCAATAAACCGGCTTATCCGGAACTCCGCTGCGCCGGCTGCAACTATTTGATGTGCGAAGAAGGCGATGGCAAAATATAGATCTGAATAACGGCGGCGCGAGCAGCGGATTTTTCTATTATTGCACGAACTGCAATGCTTACGCGTTCTGCCAGCAGTGCGCCGGCAAACCGGGCACGGAAGCGATTTATAAACGTCATGAAAACGCGTGCAAAGGCTGACCATATTATAATGAGGGCAAAAGACCGCCGCCGGATTCCCGGCGGCGGTTTTGTTCAGGTGTAAGAGCGTTCGACGTTGACGATGGCGCGGAAGCTGCCGTCCAGAGCCTGAATGGCGGCTTTGATTTTGTTTTCCACCTCGCTGTCCGAGAGGCGGAAATGGAAGGGGACCACCGCGTCAAAGATCACGTTGGACGCCTGACCGCAGGGGACTATTCGGAAATCGTGAATGGCTATGCCGTCGTCGATGCACTGAATGATGGCCTCCACCCGGCGGCGGGTTTCCTCCGTTGGGCCGTCGCTGGTGATCACGGGGTCTATATGAATAACAGCCTCACAGCCCAGCTCCTCCCGCAGCGTCCGCTCAATGCGGTCGATTTCCTCATGGATCGCCAGCAGGTCGCCTTCCGCAGACACCTCGGCATGGAGAGAGATCATGACGCGTCCGGGACCGTAATCGTGGACAATCAGGTCATGAAGTCCGGACACCGCCGGGCACGCCAAAACCAAAGAACGAATCTGCTCCACAAATTCCGGCGAAGGCGGCGTCCCCAGAAGGGGGTCAATGGTGGATTTGGCCGCCTTGCAGCCGGACCAGAAAATGAGCGCGGCCACAAGAAGCCCGCACCAGCCGTCCAGGGGAAGGCTGGTAACGCGTCCCGCCAGGGCGGGGAGCAGGGCGGCGGCGGTAGCGGCGCAGTCGCCCAGGGAATCGGCGGCGGCGGCCTCCATGGCGGCGGAGCGAAACCGCTTTCCATAATGCCGGTTGTAGCGGGCCATGTAAAACTTCACGCCAACGGCGGCGCACAGAAGGAGAACGGTCCAGCCGCTGGCGGCGGCCGGCGGAGGAGGAGATACGATGCGTTCCAGGGAGGATTTGGCAAGTTCCAGACCCATGAGCAGAATCAGAACGGACACGGCCAGCCCCGACAGGTATTCCAGTCGTCCATGGCCGAAGGGATGGTGTCCGTCGGGTTTTTGCCCGCCCAGAAGAAAGCCTGCCAGCGTCACGACGGAGGACGCGGCGTCGGAGAGGTTGTTCACAGCGTCGGCCACAATGGCGATGGACCCGGAGACGAGACCCGCCAGCAGCTTGACAAGAAAGAGCAGGAGATTCAAAACGATGCCAACCGCGCCGCAGAGAACGCCGTAGCCCTGACGCAGGGCGGCTTCGGAACGGCCCTCGGGCTTCAGGAACAGCCGGGCAAGCAGAGAAATCATGGAATCAGCTCCAAAAGGATGAACTCAGAGTGTGGATTACGTTCAGTATATGCCGGGAAAGCGGCAATATGCCGGACCGCTCACGGACGGCCCGGAAGGACCAGCTTTATCCGGCAGCAGAGGTCGTCAAGATCCCGGTCCGTAGCGGCGGGAACGCGGAGTTTTGCGCCGCAGTCCGCGCAGATCAGATCCACGGCGGAACGGCGGACTTCTATGCGGACGTTTGGACTTCCGCAGCCGCAGGAGAGTCCGCCGGGCCGGGCGGCGATGTCCCGGAGTTCGGAAAGAATCTCGTACATGATCACACTGTCCAAAAACGCCTCGGAATCGCCGCGCTGTTCCTTTTCGGCCAGGACGGCGAGTTCCCGCAGATTTTTTTCCACCGTGCCCTCCGGGCCGATAAAGCAGCAAAACTGCTTGGTTCTGGAGCAGGCCAGGGCGGACGCGCTCTCCAATACCTGGGCGGAGGTGCAGCGGGCGGTATGGGTTTCGCCGCAAAGCCCGCAGGGGACTTGAATCTGATAGCGTTCCCCGTCGAACACCGCCCGGAGGGCGGAGCCGCCGCAGCCGCATTCCACCTCGGCCCCCGCCGCTTCCAGGGCGAAGACGGACCGGGCCGCCAGAACGGTTTTCTTGCAGCTGGGGCAAAGGTAGCCGAAAGAGCGCATTTCCTCGCGCATAGCAAAAACACCTCGCAGACCGGCGGGCCTGCCGCGCCGCCGGAATTTTAACGGTTATTGAACCTGCCGCGGGCAAAGGCTGTCCAGCGACTGGTATTCTTACGATTATAACACAGGAAACCGGAGCCGTCCAGCGTTTTTTGCCGGAGGATGGTCGAAGGAAGTGAAAAAATACCCTTGTCAAAAGTAGGAAAACGTGGTAGAATTGGCGTACTATCCATGGTACATATGCCGGAAAAAAACGGCGTTTTTCGCACAGGCGCAGGAAGGGCTCAGGCCCTGTTTCGGCCGTGGGCCGAAGGAGAAAAAGGAGATGGGTCAACATGGCGGATTATACCCGCAGACTGCCGGTCTATTTGCTGCTGGACTGTTCCGGGTCCATGATGGGCGAGCCGATTGAGGCGGTGCGGCAGGGGGTCAAGGCATTGCTTTCCGAGCTGAAGGGGGACCCCCAGGCGTTGGAGACGGCGTATCTCTCGGTAATTACCTTTGACAGTTCCGCCCGGCAGGTGACGCCGCTGACGGAGCTGATGCAGTTCCAGGAGCCGCAGGTGAACGCCGGCGGCGCGACGGCCCTGGGCGGCGCGCTGAATGTGCTGATGGAGTGCGTGGACCGGGAGGTCCGCAAGTGCTCGGAGACGCAGAAAGGGGACTGGAGACCGCTGGTGTTCCTCCTGACCGACGGTTCCCCCACCGACGTGGAGACCTTCGGCCAGGCGGCCCGGGAGCTGAAGAACCTGAACGCGGCCAATATCGTGGCCTGTGCGGCGGGAGCCAAGGCGGATACGGCCTGTCTGAAACAGATTACGGAAAATGTGCTGATGATGAATACGTTATCTGCCGGAGATCTGGCGCGGTTTTTCGCGTGGGTGTCCGGTTCCATCCGCATGACGTCCAGGGGCGCGGACGCAAAGCCCGGCGGTCCGGGCCAGCTTCCGCCCCCGCCCGAAGGCTTTGTGGTGGTGCCGTGACGGCCCGTCCCGCGCCTCTGGAAGACGGGGCCGTTACCAGACATACGGCGCGGCTGTGGAAGTACCGTCCCATTCCGGCGGATGAGCCGGAACCCTTTCCGGAGTATCGGTCGTGCTGCCGGGATTATCCGGGGGGCACGGCGCTGGCGGCCCAGGTCCGGGGAAAAAAGCACAAGCACGAGGGCCGGAACGGCGACGACTGGTATGCGGAAGCTGCCGCCGGCGAAATGCTGTTTGCCGCGGTTTCCGACGGCGCGGGTTCCCGGAAGTTTTCCCGGATTGGCGCGCGGGAGTCCTGCTGCGCCGCAGTAGACTATTTGGCGCAGGCGTTTGGGACGCTCTGGGCGGCGCGCCCGGAGCTTTCCGGCCATATTGCCCTGTCCTTCGGCGATCCGCGGTGTCAAGAGGCGTTCCGAACTGTGGCGGAGACAGTACAGCAGTCCGTACGGGCGGCGCAAAAGGCGGCAGAGGCGGCGTTTCGCAGCCGTTCCGGCGTTCCCGCGTATGAGGTGGCCCTGGGCCGTCCGCTGGAATTGGAGGATTTTTCGGCAACGCTGCTGGTGGCGGCGGTCCTTCCCGCCGGGGCGGCGGGAACGCTGACGGCCGCCTGTCAGATTGGCGACGGCATGATTGCCCTGTTGGATACCAAGGCCCCGTTTGAAACGGCGGCGAAGCTGCTGGGTACTGCGGACAGCGGTATGTTTTCCGGCGAGACGGAATTCCTCACCTCCCCGCGTATGAGGCCCCTGGAAGCCTTGCAGAGCCGGACAAAAATTTCACGGGGTCATTCGGACCTGCTTCTCTTGATGACCGACGGCGTGGCGGACGATTATTTTCCATACGAGACAGAACTGCGCCGTCTGTACTGCGACCTGATTGCCAACGGAATTTGGGAGCAAACGCCCGATTGTGAGGCGGAGAGCGTGGAAGACCTGCCGGACCCCCTTTGCTACCCCTGGGTCAATGATCAGACGATTTCGGTGCCGCTGCATGATACCCGGCGGATTTTGGAGCATACGGGGCGGACGCTGGAGGAGCTGTGGAACAGGCGGGACATTCTGCGTCTGGCCAGCCGGAATCTGCCGGAGCAATTGGCATTGAAAACGCCGGAGGCGCGTTTGCTGCGTTGGTTAGATAATTATGTGGAGCGCGGATCGTTCGATGACCGGACGCTGGCTGCCATTGCGATAAAGGAGGGGTAACGAATGCCGGTCACTGTGGAAGCAGTGCTGTCGGACGGGCGGAGGCTGCCCTATGTGATTCAGGACAATCCCCCCAGAGGAGGCATGAAGTATACTTATTTTGCGCCGGATAAATCCTATGTAGTCCAGTTTTTCAATAATCCCTTGATTGCCGCCGACCCGGATACGCACAGGCGTCTGGAAGCGATCATCGGGAAATATAAC
Source organism: uncultured Oscillibacter sp. (assembly GCA_910589315.1). Classification (GTDB taxonomy): domain Bacteria; phylum Bacillota; class Clostridia; order Oscillospirales; family Oscillospiraceae; genus Oscillibacter. Next base: position 48,370 of record CAJUTB010000010.1, read on the forward strand.
CCCACCCGCCCGGAGGCGGAGGGCGGCGCGCCCGGCAACAGTCCGGCGATGGCGGCGTATTTTGCGGACCGGTTCTGCTGGCCGGTGGCGACGGTGCAGGCGCCGGAATTCGGCATTGTGTGCCCGGCGTACCCGGAGAATTTTTTCTTTACAGAGGAGGCGTCCGTGGTGCTGCCGCTGAAGGGCCGGGACAAGCGGAGCAAATGGTTTACCTCCATGCGGAACCGGCAGTACCTGGAACCGGACGAGGTGGGCGATTTCCGGGCCATGCTGGAATTGTCGGTGTCGCTGGCCCGGTCCGTCCGGCGGATGCACCAGGCGGGGCTTGCCCATTCGGATTTGAGCTGCAATAACGTGCTGATTGACCCGAAATCCGGCCGCTGCGTAGTGATTGACATTGATTCGCTGGTAGTGCCGGGGCTGTTTCCGCCGGAGGTGGTGGGAACCCACGGCTATATTGCGCCGGAGGTCCTGGAAACCCTGGATTTGCCTGCGAACGATTCCGGACGGAAATCCCCCTGCGCCTACACGGACCTCCACGCGCTGGCGGTGCTTTTGTATGAATACCTGTTGATGCGCCATCCTCTGGAGGGACCGAAGATTTACTCGCCGGATTCGCCGGAGGAAGACGACTATCTGGCCTTCGGCCCCCGGGCGACGTTTATTGAAGACCCTCACGACCTCAGCAACCGTCCGCCGGATCTGCCGTTGACGATTCATGACATGGGTCCGTATTTGGAGGACCTGTTTCTGCGGGCTTTCGTGGACGGCCTTCACTGTCCTGAACGCCGTCCGGCGGCGATGGAGTGGGAGAAGGGACTGGTAAAGACCTGGGATTTGCTGCATCCGTGCGAAAACCCCGACTGCGCGGCAAAGTGGTTTGTGCTGCACGATGTAAAGCGTCCAGTGTGCCCCTTCTGCGGAACGCCGGTGAAGCGGGAAAACATTGTCCGGCTGCACTTGAAAAGCCCGCTCCGGGGCCGGCCGGGGCAGTGGATGCCGGCGGGAGAGGTGGACGTGTTCCACAATATGCCGCTGTTCAAGTGGCATATCCAGGCGAACACGTTCCCGGACGAAAAGACGGAAGGGTCCATGCAGGCGTACGTTTGCAGGCACGGCGGCCAATGGCTGCTGGTGAACCGCAAGATTAAGGGCATGACCGCTCCCGGCGGGGCCGCCGTACCGGCGGGACAGGCGGTGCTGCTGCGGGATGGGACGCTGTTCCGGGCGTCCGGCGGGGACGGCGGTTTTTTGATCGAAGTTTCCTGCGGGCGATAAGGCGTTTTTGGAAAATTTTGAAGAATTTAACGATTCGCCATAGAAGGTTCATAATTTATTCATATTTCTTTTGCCCTCAGGGGGTAATATGAATTGATATCCCTTTGCAAAGGAAAAACGAAAGGAAGAAAATCGGAATGAATATACGCGGTTTGACAGACGAGCAAGTCCGTACGTCGCGGGAACAGCACGGCGACAACCATTTGACCGAACAGGCCACAGAGAGCTTTTGGGAGAAGCTGCGGGGCAATTTCGGAGACCCCATGATCAAGATTCTCTGTGTGGCTCTGATTATCAACGTCATCTTTGCCTTTTTGGGCCAGACGGAGTGGTATGAATCGGTAGGCATTGCCCTGGCGGTGCTGCTGGCGACGTTTGTTTCCACCTTTTCCGAGTACAAAAACGAGAATGCCTTCCAAAAGCTCCAGGAGGAGGCGTCTCAGATCAAGTGCAAGGTTTACCGGAATAACGAACTGACGGAAATTGCGATTCAAGATATTGTAGTAGGCGACTGGGTGCTGCTGCAATCCGGCGACAAGGTGCCCGCTGACGGCGTTTTGGCGGAGGGGACCATTCAGGTGGACCAGTCCGTTCTGAACGGCGAGGCGAAAGAGGCGACTAAGAACGTCATGCCGGAGGATTACCAGGAAACGGAAACGTCCATGGATTTCCTGAATCCGTACAAGGTGTTCCGCGGTTCGGTGGTGTGCTCCGGCAACGCCGTGATGGAAGTGACCACCGTGGGCGACAAATCCGTATACGGACAGATTGCCAGCGAGCTGCAAACCAGCGACGACCGTGATACGCCGCTGAAACTGAAGCTGGGCCATTTGGCGGGACAGATCAGCAAATTCGGTTATATCGGCGGCATTGCCATTGCGCTGGCCTTCATGCTCCAGCGTATTGTGGAAATCAACCTTTTCCCCCATTTTGAGTTTTTGGTGACGTTTCCCGGCTGGATGCCTCTGCTGAACGACGCGGTAGAGGCCGTGATGCTGGCGGTCATCATTATCGTCATGGCGGTGCCGGAGGGCCTGCCGCTGATGATTGCGATTGTCTCCGCCCAGAACATGGGCAAGATGCTGAAAGATAACGTTTTGGTACGGAAGGTCTCCGGCATTGAGACCGCCGGAAGCCTGAACATTCTGTTCAGCGACAAGACCGGCACCATTACGAAGGGCCAGCTGGAGGCGGTGGCGTTTGTGGACGGCGAAGGCCGGGCCTACAAGACCCGCGCCGAGGTTCCGGGCGAGCTGGGAAGGCTGCTGTCCCTGAGCGTCCGGTATAACACCAGCGCGGTGATTACAGGCGAAGGGTCTGCGGCCCGCGCCGTAGGCGGCAACGCAACCGAGCGGGCGATTTTGAGCTTTGCCGCTGCGGACGCCGCTGCAAAAGTGGACGTAACGGGCAGCATTCCCTTTAACAGCCAGAATAAATATTCCGCGTCCCGGGTAGAGGGAGATTATAGCCTGTCTCTGATCAAGGGCGCGCCGGAAAAAATCCTGAGCAAGTGCAGCTTTTACTATGACATCGACGGAACCCGCAAGCCCTTCCGGAGCGGCGGTTCCGACGTAGAGGCGAAGATTGACGAGCTGGCAGGCCGAGCCATCCGCGTGCTGGCCTTGGCGGTCAGCGACCAGGATTTTAAGGACAACGCGCTTCCCGAGGGCGAGTGGACGCTGGTTGGCGTAGTTGGTATTCGGGACGAGGTGCGTCCGGAGTCGGTGGAGGCGATCGCGCAGGTCCAGCGCGCAGGCGTGCAGGTGGTCATGATCACCGGCGACCGGAAGGACACCGCCATGGCGATTGCGAAGGAAGCGGGCCTTCTGAAAAGCGATACGGATCTGGTGATGACCTCCGACGAACTGGCGCAGCTGAGCGACGAGGAATTGAAAAATAAATTGGCATCGATTCGTGTCGTGGCGCGGGCATTGCCCAGCGACAAGAGCCGTTTTGTGCGGGTGGCTCAGGAGCTGAATCTGGTGGTCGGCATGACCGGCGACGGCGTGAACGATTCTCCGGCCCTGAAGCGTGCGGACGTGGGCTTCGCCATGGGCGGCGGCACGGAGGTTGCCAAGGAAGCCAGCGAAATCGTGATTTTGGACGATAATTTCAATTCCATCGAAAAGGCCATTCTCTATGGCCGCACGATTTTCAACAGCATCCGCAAATTCATTATTTTCCAGCTGACGATCAATGTGGCGGCGGTGCTGGTGTCCTTTGTCTGTCCGCTGCTGCACATTGAGAATCCCCTGACGATTACGCAGATTCTGTGGGTCAACCTCGTCATGGACACGCTGGCGGCTCTGGCTTTCGGCGGCGAACCGGCGCTCCAGCGGTATATGGAGGAGAAGCCCAAGCGTCGTGACGAACACATAGTCAGCCGGTATATGTGGAGCTCGATTCTGATTGGCGCAGGCTGGACCTTTGCCTTGAGCATGGTGTTTATTCTCTCGCCCTTTACCCACCAGTTTTTCCGGGTGGTTTCCTGGGGCAAAGACCCTTATCTGCTCACCGGCTACTTTGCCTTCTTCATTTTCATTGCGGTATTCAATGCCTTTAACGCCCGCACGGACAAGCTGAATCTGTTCGACAATTTGAACGGCAACCCTGGTTTCCTTCGGGTTATGGGCTTGATTGTAGTGGTGCAGGTGATCATGACCTATTTCGGCGGCGTGATTCTCCGCTGCTACGGTCTGACGGCGAAAGAGTGGATTTTTGTGCTGGTGATGGCCTTTACGATTATCCCTGTGGACCTTGTACGCAAGCTGGTGATGAAGAACAACGGATAATCACCCCGGCTTGAAATAAAATGAACGATCAGGAGGACAATACAAATGGCAGTTAGTTTGACAAAGGGTCAGAAAGTAGACCTGACGAAAGGCAATCCGGGTTTGAGTAAGTTGCTGATTGGCCTGGGCTGGGATGTGAACAAGTACGACGGCGGTTCGGCGTTTGACCTGGATACCGCGGCGTTTCTGCTGAGTGGTGCGGGCAAGGTTTCCGGTGACGGGGATTTTGTGTTCTACGGCAATCTGAAGCACGCCTCCGGCAGCGTGGAGCATATGGGCGACAACCTGACCGGCGAGGGCGAAGGGGACGACGAACAGATTAAGGTGGACCTGTCTGCGGTGCCCGCCAGCGTGGAGAAGATTGATTTTACGGTGACGATTTACGAAGCCGAGGAACGCCGGCAGAATTTCGGTCAGGTGTCCAACGCGTTTATCCGGGTTGTGGACGAGTCCACCGGCACGGAACTCATCCGCTACGATCTGGGCGAAGATTTCTCCATTGAGACGGCGGTGGTTGTCGGCGAGATTTACCGCAACAACGGCGAATGGAAGTTCAACGCGATTGGAAGCGGCTTCCAGGGCGGCCTCCACGCGCTCTGCCTGAACTACGGCGTAAACGTGTGACGCGTTCCTTTTTCTATCAGAAAAAGGAACCGAAAAAGGACTTACTTTTCTCGAGAGAAAAGTAAGCAAAAGAGCTTTCACAGGCAAGGCGAACGCCTTGCTGGAGGAAAAAGATATAAACAGGAGGAATAAGAAATGGCTGTCGAACTGAAAAAAGGACAAAAGGTAAGTCTGCAAAAGAAAGGCCCGGATCTGGGCGAAATTCTGATCAATCTGAACTGGAGCCAGCCCAAGAAGCGGGGGTTCTTCTCCCCGAAGCCGAAGGCGATTGACCTGGACCTGGGATGCCTCTTTGAGCTGTCCAACGGCGCGAAGGGCTGTGTGCAGGCGTTGGGCAATGCCTTTGGCAGTCTCCAGCAGCCTCCGTTTATCGCTCTGGACGGCGACGACCGCACCGGCGAGGCGGAAGGCGGCGAAAATATGCGGGTAAACGGCGGACAGGTTGCGTCGATCAAGCGTATTCTGGTTTATACGTTTATTTACGAGGGCGTTGCGAACTGGCAGCAGGCCGACGGCGTGGTTACGGTGAAGTGCCCCGGCAGCGAGGATATCGTGGTCCGTATGGACGAGTATGGTTCAAAGCTGGGAATGTGCGCGATCGCGCTGCTGGAGAATCAGAATAATGAGACCTTCAGCGTGGAGAAGGTGGTTCGGTTCTTCAAGAGCCATCCCGATATGGATGCGGCCTTTGGCTGGGGCCTGCGGTGGGTAGCAGGGTCGAAGTAACGTGGACTATCAGATTTTATATCAGGATGCGTTCCCGGTGGTGCAGGTGAATCTGCGCCAGGGGGAAACGGTGAAAGCGGAATCCGACGCCATGGTAGCGATGTCGGCGACTTTGGATGTAAACGGCAGCATGGAACGGGGACTTCTGGGCGGTCTTGCCCGGCGGATGTTTACGGGAGAGAGCTTTTTCTTCCAGCGTCTGACGGCCTCCCGCGGTCCGGGGTACGCCCTTCTGGGACACCCGATTCCCGGCGGAATTATTGACGTGAATCTGGACGGTTCCTATGGCATGATGGTCCAGAAGGGCGGCTTTCTGGCGGCGGAGGAGAGCGTGGAGATTGATACCGCCGTCCAGAATCTGGCCCAGGGATTTTTCTCGAAGGAGGGTTTTTTCGTACTGAACGTCCACGGACGCGGCACGGTGTTTTTGAGCAGCTACGGGGCGATTCATGCGATTAACCTGGGCGCGAATGAGGAAGTCGTTGTGGATAACGGTCATCTGGTGGCTTGGCCGGATTATATGAATTATAAGATTGAAAAGGCGTCCAGCGGCTGGTTTTCCAGCATTGCCTCGGGCGAGTGTCTGGTGTGCCGGTTCCGGGGACCGGGCGTGGTGCTGATTCAGACGCGGAATCCGGGCAGCTTTGCGGGATGGATTCGGAGTATGCTCCCCAGCGGCTGAGAAACGGATTTTTCACGAAAGGAGACTTCACAATGTCGGTTAATCTCCAAAAGGGCCAAAAGGTCGACCTGCGCAAGGACGGCGGCGGGACTCTGCGCCGTGTGATGGTGGGTCTTGGCTGGGACGAAGTGCAGCAAAAGGGCGGCTTCTTTGCCCCCAGGAAGCAGGATATCGACTGCGATGCCTCCGCGTTTGTGTGTACGGCGGGAAAACTGGCCGGAAACAGCGACGTGGTGTACTTTGGCAATCTCCGTCACAGCAGCGGCGCAGTGGTTCACATGGGGGACAACCTCACCGGCGCGGGCGAGGGAGACGACGAACAGATCCTCATAGACCTGTCCACGCTTCCGGGCCAGTATGACAAGATTGTTTTTGTGGTCAATATTTATCAGGCGATGCAGCGGAAGCAGCATTTTGGTCTGATTCAAAATGCGTTCATCCGCATTTGTGACGGCGAGACAAACCAGGAACTTTGCAAATACAACCTGTCGGAGAATTACGAGGGCATGACGGCGATGGTGTTTGGCGAGTTGTATTTGTACAATGGACAGTGGAAATTTAACGCAGTTGGGCAGGCGACACGGGACAACAGCGTCAGCGAATTGGCGGAGCGCTTCCGTTGAAACCCCAGGTCGTTTCTGTGAAATTTTGAAGCAGGGAGGAAATTTTTATGGCAGTGAATTTGGCAAAAGGCCAGCGCGTCAGCCTGGACAAGACGATGACCATGGCCCTGGTAGGTCTGGGCTGGGATGTAAACCAGTATGATGGCGGCGCGGATTTCGACCTGGACGCCTGCGCCTTCGTTCTGGGGGCAAACGGCAAGGTGCGCTGTGACGAGGATTTCATTTTCTACAACAATCTGGAAAGCAAAGACGGGGCCATCCGCCACACCGGCGACAACCTCACCGGCGAGGGCGACGGCGACGACGAAGTTTTGATTATTGACTTCACCAAGATCCCCGCCGACGTGCAGAAGATTGCCATAACGGTGACGATTCACGAGGCCCAGGCCCGCCGCCAGAATTTTGGCCAGGTGTCGAATGCCTATGTCCGGGTGGCCCGGATGGCGGGTCCGGAGGATATGGTGGGCACAGAGGTTTTGAAATTTGACCTGATGGAAGAATTCTCCATTGAGACGGCGCTGGTGGTCTGCGAGATCTACCGCAACGGCGCGGACTGGAAGTTTAATGCTGTGGGCGCGGGTTACCAGGGCGGCCTGGAAGCGTTGTGCAAGAGCTACGGCGTAAACGTGTAATTGAAAAAACGGCGCAGGCAGGGCGCGGGGGAGGTCCCCGCGCCTCTTCCTGCATGAATAACGGATGGAGGCGGGGGAAGATGAACGCATTACAGCGGCAGCTGGAGGAATGCGGAGGCCGGCTGCGTCTGATGCCCGGCGAGTACGAGGGACCGGTTCGGATTACACGGCCATGCGAGATTGACGGCAATGGGGCAACCCTTTGGGCGGCCAGCGGCCCGGTTTTGACGGCGGCGTCCCCCGGCGTGACGCTGAAAAATCTGCGGGTAGAGGTCACGGAACCCGCGGCAGCCAACCGGACTGCCATCCGGGCGGAGGCTCGAGGGATGGCGCTGGAAGGCGTGACGGTAAACGGCGACGTGGAAAATATTCCGGGCGAACCGCCCCGGTGGGACCTGCCGCCGCTGGCGGCGTTGGGAGAGTTTGCCGCCGGAGTGGAGAATTTGTTTTCGGTGGCGCTTCCTCTGGCCGGTCCGGCGGAGCTGGAATGTACCATTCACGGCGTATCCCTTTCGCCGGCGCGTCTGCCGGCGGGGCGGCATACGGTGTCCCTGAAAGTGGAGGCCCTGCGGGACCATACGGTTTTATACGGAGAAATTTTGGTAAAGAGCCGGGTAATCCGGCGTATTTGCGTAACAGGCCAGGCCCGGAAGGGCGCGCCGGTGCGCCGCGGCGATCTGGCGGCGGTTCCGGGAGGACAAGCGATGGAACGTCCCGTCGTTCCGGCGGAACTGCTTCCCCCGGCGGTGCCGGACGCGAGCATTCCGTACATGGCCCGCGGGCAGCGGACGGGTTTTCCGGAGCTGGAACAGGGCGTATTGAAGGTGGCCTTGGAGTATCAGGGAACCCGGGTGCCTATGGAGCTGGACAGCTATTTGTTTTTGCTGCAAAAAAACGGGAAAGTGCGGGGCGATGCGGACTTTGTGTTTTTTGGAAATCCGGAGTCCCGGGATCATGCGGTCCGTCTGGGAACGGGCGGGGTACAGCCGCTGGCTCTGATGGCCTTGGAGAAGATAGAGGCGTCGGTGGAGCGCGTTGCGGTTTGTTATTCGATCTACGGCGAAGAGCCGGGGAAGAACTTTTCCCAGGTGCAGGAACCGTTGCTGCGGCTGTTTGCGGGGGAACAGGAACTTTGCCGGATGAAATTGGAGCATTTAAGCATTGAACGGACGTTGGTCGCAGTAGAGATTTACCGGCACAAGGGCCAGTGGAAAGTAAATTTTGTTGCCTCCGGCTATCGGGACGGCCTGCGGCGGCTGTGCGAGAGCTACGGGGTGGAAGTGGAGTGACGGAGTGAAAGAACTGTGGACAGCAGAGGAACTGCTTCCGTATCGGGTAGGCGGATTGTTGTACACGCCTGCGCTGAATACAGGAATGGCAAGGAAAATACAGGAAAAGGTGTATCCGCGCCTGACTTCGGTGGCGTTTTGCCTGGAGGACTCCATTCAGGATGCCGCGCTTCCGCAGGCGGAACAGACGCTGATTCAGACATTGGAGACACTTACGGCGACGCCGGAGCGGCCCCTGCTGTTTGTGCGGATACGGAGTCCCCGGCATATGGAACGGGTTCACGGCCGGCTCGGGCCGCTGGAAAACCTGCTGACGGGCTACATTCTGCCGAAATTTGATCTGGCAAACTGCCATGAATACGCAGGATTGATTGAGAGATACAATGCGGGGCGTTCTGCGCCGCTGTACATGATGCCGACGCTGGAAAGCCGGATGATCGCACTTCCTGGCGGCCGGGACAGCGTGCTGCTTCGGATTAAGGAAACGCTGAACAGCGTAAAAAAATGGGTGCTGAACGTCCGGGTAGGCGGAAATGATTTCTGCAACGTCTACGGCCTGCGGCGGTCGGTTGGGCAGAGCATTTATGAAATCGGCGTGGTGCGGGATATTTTGGTTGATATTTTGCGGGTATTCTCGGCGGATTACGTGGTATCCGGTCCGGTGTGGGAGTACTTTGGGGAGGACCCGGCGGGAGCTTGGGCGGACGGCCTGCGGGCGGAGCTGTCGCTGGACCGGCTGAACGGCTTTACAGGCAAGACGGCAGTGCATCCGTCCCAGCTGCCGGTGATTTACGAAGGCTTGCAGGTGAGCCGGGAGGACTATGAGGACGCACAGCAGATTTTAGGCTGGGATGCCGGAGGTTACGGCGTTGCAAGGAGCGCGGGCGGCGGCCGGATGAACGAGGTGAAATGCCACGGGAAATGGGCCGGGCGCATCAGCAAGCTGGCGGCGATTTACGGCGTAAGGCCGGAGTGAAAGGGGAGACGTGCATGACGGACTATACGGCGGCGGAGACGCTGCGTCTGGCGCGGCGCGCGAACAACACGAAACGGACGTATTTGCTGGTAAACCCCTTGCAGGGCAAGCATATGCCGGTAAGCCCACAGGCCGCGCTGAAAATGATGCAGACGCTTGGAAACCGCTTGGCGGAAGAATTTCCGGATACCGCGCTGGTGATCGGCTTTGCGGAGACGGCGACGGCCATCGGCGCGATGGCGGCGGCCTGCTTCGGGCCGGACTGCATTTACATTCATACAACCCGAGAGCCGCTTCCGGAAGGGAGCGCGGTTTTGTTCCGGGAGGAGCACAGCCACGCGGTAGAACAAGCTCTGTACTGTCAGGAAATGGAAAGCTGGCTGAAGCAGACGGAAACCGTGATTTTTGTGGACGACGAGCTGTCCACGGGCCGGACGCTGCTCAACATGATCGAGCAGCTGGCGGAGAAGTTCCCGACGCTGCGGAAAAAGAAACTGGTTGCGGCGTCTGTTCTGAACCGTCTGACGCCGGAAAACGAAGCCCGTTTGGAGGCTGCCGGAGTTGCGAGCCGGTATCTGGTAAAACTGCCGGACGAGGATTACACAGACGCGGCGTCCCGGTTTTCCGTCACGGAGGCGAAGCCGCCGGAGGCTCTGCCCCGGGATTGGCAGAGGATTTCCGTCAGTTTTTGCAAGCCGCGCCTGGGCGTTTTGGGGTTCGATTATCTGGATGTCTGCTGCCGCAAGGCGAAGGATCTGCTTCCCCGTTTCCGGGAAGCTTTGGACCCGGCGGGAAAACTGCTGGTTCTGGGGACCGAGGAGTGTATGTTCCCGGCATTGACGCTGGGGGCGGTCCTGGAGCATAAGGGCGGGTTTTCTCATGTCCGCTGTCATGCCACGACCCGGAGTCCCATCGGAATTTCCAGTCAGGAGGGGTATCCCATTCAAAAGGGCTTTCGTCTGAAAAGCCTTTACGACGAAAATCGGGAGACCTTTCTTTATAACCTGGAAAATTATGACGCCGTGCTTGCAGTTTCCGATGGAAAAGGCGAGGCCGGCCTGCAATCGCTGTCCCAGGCGATAAACGCCTGTGCTGGCGGCTGTAAGCTGTATTTTGTAGGAGGGGGCCTGTGATGTTCGGCACATACCGGAAAGAGGATGTCACAATTCTGCTGAAAGACATCACCGGTCTGGTGAAACCCCTGGGTACGCAGGAGCGGGAAGCGCGCATCCAGCAGGGGACCCACTATTCGGAGATGCTGCCGCTGGAATACGAGCCGTCCCAGGCGTATCTGGAGGCCTATCGGGACGCCCTGTCGCGCTATGCGGGCCTGACGGCCCAGGCGGCGGCCTCGGCGGCGGTGCAGATCTGGGAGCGAAAGGGGCCGGGAGTGGTACTGGTTTCGCTGGCGCGGGCGGGCACATCCGCGGGCGTATTGCTGAAACGCTGTTTCCGCCGCTATTACGGCGCAGACGTGCCGCATTATACCATTTCGATCATCCGTGGCCGGGGAATTGACCGGACGGCCATGGATTTCATATTAGCGCGTCACCCGGCGGCACAGCTTCAGTTTGTGGACGGCTGGACAGGAAAAGGGGCCATCCAGCGGGAGCTGTGCCGTGCAATGGAGGACTATCCGGGCACAGATCCCGGACTGGCCGTATTGTCGGACCCGGCGCACCTCGCGGCGGTAAGCGGTACGCAGGAAGATTTTTTAATAGCAAGTTCCTGCCTGAACTCGACGGTTTCGGGCCTTTTAAGCCGCACGTTTTACCGGCCGGATCTTATTCGTCCCGGCGAGTTTCACGGCGCGGCTTTCTACCGGGAACTGCTGGACCAGGATTTCACCTACGAGTTTCTGGACACCGTGTCGGCGTGTTTTCCCCAGACGCCTCCAGTCCCCGCGCCCCATGCCTCCAGCCGGACGGGTTTGGAGGAAGTGGAGGAAATCAGCCGGAAATTTCAGATTGCGGATATCAACCTGATAAAGCCGGGTATTGGCGAGGCGACGCGGGTGCTGCTGCGGCGGGTTCCATGGAAGGTGCTGGTAAAATCGCTGGACGACGAAGCGCATCTGGGCCATTTATACCAGCTGGCGTGGGAAAAAGGCGTCGCGGTGGAGGAATATCCGCTGCAAAACTATCGGGCGTGCGGACTGATCCGGCGTCTGGCGGACAATTGAGGGAGAGTATGAAGCGGCTGTTATTTGCAAGTGACCTGGATAATACGCTGATCTTCTCTCATAAGCACAGCCGTCCCGGAGACATCTGTGTTGAGTGGTATGAGGGCCGGGAACAGAGCTTTATGACGCCCCGGGCGTGGGAGCTGCTGCAAGAAGCGGCGTCCGCCGTAGAATTTCTGCCGGTGACGACCCGCTCCGTGGAGCAGTACCGGCGGATTCGCCTTCCAGTGGAACCGCCGCGGGCGATCACCACCAACGGTGGGATTCTGCTGCAAAACGGGATACCGGACGCAGCATGGCGGATGGAGTCGCAGGCATTGGCGGCCCCATTTCAGGCGGAAATGGAGCGGCTCTCCGGGGAACTGGCAAAAGAACCCTGGTGCCTGCGCTGCAAACAGGTGGACGGCCTGTATCTGTTTGCGGTCTGTGAGGGCGGCCCGGAGGCCCCGGCGGAAGCGTACCGCAGCCGGACAGGCTTGACGGTGGAGGCGTCCGGACGGAAACTGTATCTGTTTCCGCCGGGATTGGACAAAGGAACTGCTTTAAGACGTTTTTCACCGCCGGAGATTGCCGCCGGGGACAGTACGCTGGACCTTCCGATGCTGCGTGCGGCGGATACGGCATTAGTTCCCTGTTCGGGAATTTCTGGCCTTTCAGAAGGCGAAAATCTGCGGGTTTGCCCGAAAAACCGGCATTTTTCGGAATTTGTATTGGAATTTGTATTGTCGTTTTCATAGAGCCGAAAGGCATAGTTCCGCGGAAGCGGGAAAGACTGTGGAGAGAGCACAGGCGATTTTTCTGTGAAGATTTCGGAAATTCCCTTGACAAGAAGGGGCGGAATCTGTATAATAAACGTGATAAAGCCATAGAGTATGGCCCTTAAAGCATCCTGGATCGAACCGGATGTTTCGGAGGGAGGGAAATATAGATGTCAGAGATTCATGTGAAAGAAAACGAATCCATCGACAGCGCGCTGAAACGTTTTAAGCGGAGCTGCGCGAAGTCCGGCGTATTGGCCGAGGTTCGGAAAAGAGAGCATTATGAAAGCCCCAGCGTCAAACGCCGCAAGAAATCGGAGGCGGCACGCAAGAACAAGAAGCGGTTTTATTGATCTCCCAAAAAACGCTGTGCCATTGGCACAGCGTTTTTTTCCGGCAGGGGGAGGAGATTTCCTTTGACAAATCCGGGGAGATGTGGGATACTGGAAAAAGAAATCCCAAAAATTCACAGGGTGTTGGACCCTGGGATCAGCAGGAGTCGATCATGGAACAATTGAGGAAGAAGAAGGGCTTTATCTGCGACATGGACGGCGTGATTTATCACGGCAACCAGCTTTTGCCTGGGGTGAAAAAATTTGTGGAGTGGCTGACGAAGGAGAAGAAAAACTATCTGTTTCTGACGAATTCGAGCCAGTATACGCCCAAGGAGCTTCAGCAGAAGCTGGCCCGGATGGGGCTGGATGTAAACGAGTCGCATTTTTACACGAGCGCGCTGGCAACGGCGCATTTTCTGGACAGCCAGGCTCCGGGGTGCAGTGCCTATGTGGTCGGCGAGCACGGCATCACCAACGCGCTGTACGACAAGGGCATTACCTACAACGACGTAAATCCCGACTATGTGGTAGTGGGCGAGTCGTCGGCCTATAATCTGGAACAAATCACGAAGGCGATCCGGCTGGTGAACGCAGGCGCGAAGCTGATCGGTACAAATCCGGACCTGACGGCCCCGGCGGAAGCTGGAATCGTTCCAGCGTGCCGGGCGTTGATCGCGCCTATTGAGCTGGCTACGGACAAAAACGCCTATTTTGTAGGCAAGCCAAATCCCTTGATGATGCGTACGGGCCTGCGGATGCTGGGAGTACATTCGGAGAATGCGGTTATGATTGGCGACCGGATGGACACGGATATCATCGCTGGAATTGAGACCGGCTTGGATACCGTACTGGTACTTTCCGGCGTTTCGGACCGGGAGACCTGCAAGGAATATCCCTACCGGCCAAAGTTCATCTTGAAAGGCGTGGGAGAAATCCCAGGAGACTGAAGCCCGTGACGGCGGCTCAGGCAGAGAAATTGAAGGAAACCGGTATCTTTCGCAGCAGCGGGAGAGCCGGTTTTTTTCGCCGGAGGGCGGCGAAACATTTCATGACATTCCAGGAACATTTCAATACAAGGTGATTCCCTTTGGGCCGGTGAATTTGTAAACTCTTTCAGGGAATGATTTCACAGGGGACAGGAGGAGACGCGCAGTGATCAATCGGATAAAATTTGCAGTGTGTGACGACGAGCCGCAGATGGTCCAGGAAATTGAGGGGCTGCTTGCGGACTACCTGAAAGAATACCTGGGAATTTCATACAGTATCTGCCCGTTTGACAGCGGCCGTTCCCTGCTGGAGAGCGGCGGCGGTTTTGATGTGATTTTTCTGGACGTTCAGATGGAGCCGCCGGACGGAATGGAGACGGCAAGAATCCTGCGCCAACGAGGGGACCAGAGCCTGCTGGTGTTTATATCGGTGCTGAAAGAGTGCGTGTTCGACGCTTTTTCAGTGGAAGCCTGGGATTATTTGCTCAAACCCCTGGACAGCGGCCAATTCCGGAGGACGATGGACCGTGTGGTCAGGTTTTTGGAGCAGAGGACGGCAAAGAGCCTGCTCATTCAGCGGGGGACGGTCTGCGAGGTCCTTCCGCTGTCGGAAATTGTGTACTGTGAAGTACAGGGACGGAAAATCTACCTGCACAAAAGGGATGGAACCGTCACCGGTTATTACGAAAGACTGGAGGCTCTGGAACGTCAGATCGGGGGGCATTTTTTCAAGTGTCACCGGAGCTATCTGGTAAACCTCGACTACGTTCGCGGATGTCAGGGAGGACAAGTTCTGCTGTCCCAGGGGGAGGCGATTCCGGTTTCGCGTCTGCGAGAGCAGGATTTGATGCGGGCCCTTTTGCGCTATATGAAAGAGAAGGACTTCTAAATGTGAACGGTTCTGGCATATGAAGGGAGGTTTTGCGTTGGATTATTTCAGTTTCTGTCTGAATGGACTTTCTCTCACGGCGCAAGGCGCTTTGCATGTCCGTTTTGTCAGTCATCTGACTGGAAAGCAACTGAAAATCCGGTATTTTTTCGCATATTTATGTTTGCTCTTTACCATTGCGTTTCTCTCTGAACGATTGGCGGTGAACGAAATGGTATCCATTGGCGCAGGCGTGCTGGTCTTATACGGAATAAGCCGTTTTGCGCTGGGGAACCAGCGGCCGGCATCCTGGACGGCGGCGGTTCTGGCGTTTTATATCACGCAGCTTTCTTTTGGCGTTCTCAATTCGGCAGAAGCGATGCTGTTTCCCCGTTTGGTTGGAAGTCCTTGGCTGTATGCGGCGCTGCTGGCGGCGCAGGCGTTTTTTTGCGTGATCTGTGCCGGCGCTTATGCTGCGGTTCAGAAACTCCTGTCCCTGCCGGAAGGCGTCCAAATGCCGTATATGAGTCTGCTGTTATTCCCAGGATTCTTTTTCTTATCCGCCGAGCTGTATATTCTGCATACGTCTTATAGTTTTGTTGCGTCCTCCGTCTTGCTGGAAAACGAGGGAAAACACAGCGCGTTGTTGTTTTTGCAGGCGCTGGGACTGGCGGCGTTGTTTTGCACGTTGTACGCCTATCGCCATGTGTGCCTGGGATTTCAGGCCCAGACGGCGGTGCAGTCGCTGACGCAGGCGGCGCAAGCGCAGAAGGTGTATATTGCAGAGGCCCAGGCACGGTATGCACAGACGAAATCCTTTCGTCATGATATCAGAAATCATCTGTCCGTGTTAAAGGGTCTGCTGAACAATGGAAAGCTGGAGGAGAGCAAAATCTACCTGCAAAAGCTGGAGACGGCCTCGGAATCGCTGGCGTTCCCCTGTCAGACGGGCAATCCGGTTGTGGACATCCTGCTGGGGGAAAAGCTGGGGCTGGCGAAAGCAAAAGGGATTACGGCAGAAGTGTCTTTGGTTTTGCCAAACCCGTGCGGAATCGACGATTTTGACCTGTGCGTTATATTTGCAAACGCCCTGGATAATGCAGTGAACGCCTGTCAGAAGGGGGAGGAGGCGGGGTTCATCCGCATTACGGGGAAACGGCAGGGAGATTTCTATATGCTGACATTTGAAAACAGCTGTCCGGCAGAACCGCTTCCTCCGTCAGGGACGGGACTGCATAACATCCGGTCAGCGGCGGAAAAATACCATGGAGCGGTGCTGATAGAGAAGAAGGACCAGAATTTTTCCTTGAATGTGCTGCTAAACATTTCATTACATCCAGAGAGCATTTCGGGCCAAACGTATTGAAATGGGATTTCCGGAGTGGTAAACTGAACGCAGGCAGGAGCTTCCAACCTGTGAAGCAGAGCGGGATTCTTTCCGCAGGGCACAGCAGAGAGTGACAAGGAGGAATGATATATGACGCCGATTTCCAGTGCAGTACCCAGCGCGGTTTCGCCTTTGACGGCAGCTGAGAAAATACTTGGAACACCGAAGGTCCAGCGGCCAGAGGAGGAGTTCCGGAGCGGCCGGGTGAAACCGGCAATGGATGAATATGTCCCAGAGAAACCGCAGGAGCCGTCGGGCCGCTACTGGCTGGGCAAGGACGAGGATGGCCGGCCGAAGGTTTATTTTGACGATCCGGAGGCGCCGGCGGACGCCCCAAAACAGACGGCAGACGGCAGTGAAGATCTGGACAGTGTTCCACAAGACAGTGGTTTGGAAAAAGAAGAGGATGCAGAGGGACCGAAAGCCCCGAAAAAAGAAAGGGAAAAAGAAGAACGCTGCGTCGGCAATACCGATGAGGTTGACCGTGAGATCAGAAAATTGAAAAAGAAGAAAAAGGAATTGGAACAGCAGATTAACGCGGAGACTGACGAAGCCAAAGTCCGGGAGCTGGAAAAGAAGCTGGGACAGGTGGAACGTGAGCTGAGTGAAAAAGACAACGATAATTACCGCCGCCAGCACAGCAAATTCACACAGCTTTCATGATCTCTCCGGTCCCGGCGGCACAAGAGTTCGTAACGATCCCCCGGCTCTCGCCGGGGGATATGCATTTCATCCGGGGCAATTCCAAGGATTGTCAAATGGCCCTGTGCCGGCATACCCTGAAAGTGAAACAACTTAGGGAGGTCATCACATGGCACAAGTGACAAATTTTTTCGTTGGAGCCAACAGCGGCGAAGGCTTTCGGAATCTGTTTCCAGAGCTGGTGGATGTGGAAGATACATATGACCTGATTGTATTAAAAGGCGGTCCGGGCGTAGGGAAAAATACGTTTATGCGGGAGATTGGCCGTACAATGGAACAGGCCGGGACGCCGGTAGAGTATCTGTGGTGTTCAGGCGATCCAGATTCTCTGGACGGCGTGGTAATACCAGAGCTGAAATGCGCCGTGGCGGATGGTACATCGCCCCACGTCATCGAGCCGCAATATCCGGCGGCGGTAGACCGGTATGTAAACCTGGGCGAATACTACGACATTACGGCGGCGAAAGCGGAGGCAGAGGAGGTCAAGGACAAAACCCACGCCTATAAAGCGGCCTACGTCCGCGCCTATCACTGCCTGAAAGCGGCGCGTCAGGTAGAGCTGGACGCCATAGCGGAAGCATCCAAGACCTTCGACGCAGAGCGTCTGGACCACCGGATCAACGGTATCATCGCCCGTGAGCTGCGGGCCAGGGGCAATGAGTGCGGAAAGACTACCCGCCGTTTTCTTGGCAGTATCACCCATAAAGGCTGCATTTGGCGTTTTGACAGCGTTGATGTGCTGTGTCCAAAGGTCTACGAGTTTACAGACAGCTGGGAGCTTGCAGGCGCGTCTTTGGCGCGGCTCCATGCGGCGGCGTCAGAGAATGGCTGGAATACCATTGCCTGCCTGTCGCCGGAGGACCCGAAACATCTGGAACATCTTTTGATTCCGGGACTGGGGCTTGCGTTCGTCACATCCCGTCCCGGCATGGATTACGGAAAAAAACCTTACCGCCGCATCCGGTTGGAAACGGCGGTAGAGAGCAAAGCGCGTATGCGGTTTCAGACACGCATGACCGCGCTTTTGCGGGAGGAAGCGGTCGGAGCGTTAAAAGAAGCAAAACGGAATCACGATGCCCTGGAAGCTATTTATAATCCCTATGTGGACTTCGACGGCGTGCGGGCAACGGCGGCCATTGAGGCCGGACGGCTGTTGAGCTATCTGAAATAAATCAGTCTGCGTCCGGCAAAGACCGGTTCTCCGATTCCTCCGCGGGAGGCGTCCAGTCCGCCATGGTTCCTACCAGCCGGTGGATGGGCTGTCCCAGATCATGGAATTTGGCCTCGTAGTCGGTCATGACGCCTACGGGGCCATGTTCGTGAAGATTCCATGTAACTTCGGAAAGGGTAAAACCAAAATTAGGGAATTCTTCCACTGAAAAAGCGAACAATCCCACGTTGTCGGTTTTGAAATGAATCTGTCCGCCGGGCTTGAGAACCTGCCGGTAGAGCCTGAGAAAATTTCCGTGGACCAGCCGCCGTTTTGCGTGGCGTTTGCTGGGCCAGGGGTCACAGAAGTTGATATAGATCCGGTCCACCTCGCCGGGAGCGAAGAAATAGGGGAGTTGGTTTGCATCGGCGCTGACGAAGAAGACATTGGTCAGCTCCTCGTTGGAACAGCGTTCCATAGCGACCACCATAGCGTCTGGAACTTTCTCCACAGCCAGGAACAGCACGTCCGGTTCGGCTTTTGCGGTTCCTGCGGTAAAGCGGCCCTTGCCGCAGCCCAGCTCTACTCGAAGCTCCCGGGCCTGCGGCATCAGGTCCCGCCACTGGCCGCAGAGGTCATAAGGGTTTGAAATCAAGCGGTCGCTGCAACGTTCCATACGAGGGATTAAATTTTTCTTTTTCCTCATTCGCATATGCAAAGTCCTCCAAAGACCGCCGGAAAGGCCCGGAAAATCCGGTACAGGGCGGTTGTGTTCAGAACATCTTACCACAGAAACCCAACTCTGTAAATCTTTTTCTCTCTTTTCAAATTCGTGCCGCACAATGGGCCCTGCAAAAGGATTTGCCAATATGACGAAAGCTGGTACTGTCTTTACAGCAGTGCCCGGCAAACAGAAAACAGGGTCTGAAAAGGCGGTCTACTCTGCGCCAAGTTTTTCCAAATGGTGTTTTGCAAAACCTTCTGCGATTGAATCTCCGCATTTCGATAGTTCTTTTATTTTTTCGAGTGCGTCTTCTTTTCCTTTGTCTTTGTATAGCCGGTGCAAGGCCCACATAGCTTTTCGTGTGATATGTTCGTCATCTTCGCCAAGGTAATGTCCCGGGTATTTCTGCACGGCCATAGAAGCCAAGATTTTCACGTTTTCCGGTCCGCCGCAGCGTTCAATTAACCCTACCATATCTTCCAGGTTATTGGCCTTCACCCAATTTTCAAGAGAGATTTTTTCCAATATCGTTACAGTTTCTTCGTCAAATAATTCAAAAATCCACCCCAGCAGCAGAATATTATCCAGTTCTTCACCGTCTCTATGTTCGCAAGCGTCCTTTAACCAACGGCAAAACACCCCTGGAGAAGACAAATCTTCAGAGAGTGATTTTTTCAGAGCCTCCTTTTTGGCTCGTTTTTCATCTTCTGACAAAATTGCGGCCCGAAATGTTCCGGAAAGATATTCATTCAGGGCTTTTTTATCTTTTTCCATCATGTTTATCGCTCCCCGCGCCATCTTCTTATAAATAAATCGATCTTACCATGATTCTAGCATAGGCATTTGTTCAATTCAATCGATATTATTGAAATTGTGGGAGTTTTTAGCCGGTAATATGTTTATCTGCTTGCGGCGGCTAACCCGTTATGGTATCATAGGGGAGGAGAGGAAGGAGAAAATGTATGCAGTTTGAAGATGTTTTGAAGGACGCATACCGGGATGAGTTTGGCCGAATGGCGGGCATGGCGATGTTTCCCTATTTTCAGAAGGAGATTGAGGTTGTCTGCGCTCCGAAGGTAACGCCTGAATATGTACAGAAAACGCTGGGCTGGCTGGCAGAGATCGACGAAAAATGCATGAAAGAAATTTGCAGATTTGCGAGTTATTATTTGCAGGACGAATTGGAAAAAACAAGTATTGGCGAGCTGATGGATGAAGGTGCGCAGCATTTGGAAAGCCCGCTGGACGTGCTGAAATACATGGAATTTGGTCTTTTAGAAATTGAGGAGCCGGAGGACCCGAATCTTCCGGTGTTAAATCTCGGCGGCGGCTGTGACTGGCGGGAAGACGAGGGGATACAGTGTCTTATCCGAGACGGCCAGGTAATTTATCTTGGCTTGTGGAATGATTGCAGCGTCTGGGGCAGGCATTATGGGGACGATGACCAATATTTGAGCAATTACGTCTTGTATGAGAGCCGGGAGGAACGAAGAGCCAGAACGGCAGAACGCTTGAAAAATAAGCCATTGGAGCAGTTTTGCCATTTGGAAATCCCGATGAGTTCTCCAATTCGCAAATTTGTGGAAATGAAACTGGCAAGTATGGAAGAATGTACACGAAAAGAAGCCTGGGAGAAATTTGAGCATACGCTATTGTTTGAATTTATGAAGGATTACCCGGAGCTGGTAGCGGAAAACGCCGATTTTTTGTATCGTTGTTTTTGCATAGAGCGGGAGAAAGGTCCCGGCGACATGGCGGAATATATAGAAACAACGTGCAAATGGAGCTTTATTGAAGCAAAAAAATCCGAAGGGTGAAAACCCTTCGGATTTTTGCAGATGTAGGAATTATTTCGCAGCCTTGGCAGCGCGGATAGCCTCGGTGAGCATGGGGGTGACCTTG
>CAJUTB010000011.1 GCA_910589315.1 uncultured Oscillibacter sp.
GCAACTGACTCTTAATCAGTGGGTCCCCGGTTCGAGTCCGTGAAGGTGCACCAGTCTGAGCTGGGTGTATCCAGGGGATACACCTGGTTCAGAGATATCTCTCAAGTGAGCGAGTTCCCGTCCTGAGTCTTGTATTTCTCGATCTTCGCTTCCCGTGAGAATCCGACGCAAACCAGCGAAGCGTTTGCGGAGGAAGGGGAGGAGCAACGAAGCAGAGAGAGCTCTCGCCAAAAGCCGAAGGCTGGCGGCGGGAGGGAGCGGAGCGCAGTTTGCGACGACCGGGCCCGTTGGTCAAGTGGTTAAGACAGCGGCCTCTCACGCCGTTAACATCGGTTCGAATCCGGTACGGGTCACCATTTTTCAAAAGTAATTTTCCTCTTGACATTTCCCCTTTTGCAGTGTATAATATGGTTCGTTCTCCGGTCTTTCCGGATAATGATAGTTGGTGCTGATTAGAACGAGGGTCCACCCGTTCCCATTCCGAACACGGTAGTTAAGCTCGTTTCTGCCTAAGATACTTGGCTGGCGACGGCCTGGGAAAATCGGTAGCGCCAACATAAAGCGGCTTGCAAATGCAATCCGCTTTCCTTTTTTCTGCTTCTTGCTGGAAATAGCTTTAGGGCTAGCGTTATGTTCGATTACCCTTGGATAAAATCAAAAGAACCCGCAGGAATTTTTCCTGCGGGTTCTTTTCAGTTCCCTTTTTCCTGGATCTCCAAATAATAATGTTCTTCCGAAAGGTCCAAGGTAACGCTGGTAATACCGTTTTCCAGGTCAATCCCCAGATTTTCCCGGGTAATTATAATGGTTTCGGTGTTTTCCAGCAAGACGGTTTGACGGCTGAATGTCAGCGCAGAGCCTAGCTGTGTTACCAGGTCGTAGCCTTGCAAATCGTCTCCATCGGAGTCGCAGAAAAAGTTGTGGCTGGGGCTTTTCCAAAGCTGAAAGGCCATTTCAGCACGATCCCCGGCCGGAATTGTTACGGGGAAAGAAAGGTAAAACACGCGGTCCTGAGAGAGCGTTTCGCTGAGAATGTCATCTAAGCGGCCATCCAGATACCGGTCCATAGCGTTTTCTCCAAGAGGCCCGTACTGCGTTAGAAGTTCCGCTACAGCCCGCCGGTACATAGGAAGGGGTACGGTATCAAACGCATTGTTTTGATCGCTGGCTTGGTATTTGATGTATTCTTCCATATATGCCTGACAGAGCCGGTCCAATACCGTGGCCAAGGTGGTTTCCGTGCGGGTGACGGTGCAGGATACGCCGTCGATTTCCTCACCGGAGCTACAGCCGCCGTCCTGGTAGCCTTGCAGGGTGTAGTCTTGGATGTCCTCTCCCAGAACAATCAGCAGTTTGACATTGGATTCGGCGCGTCTGCCGTCGGGAACAAAGTAGCTGTACCGCCGGAAGCCGTTTTCGTCTGAATCCAAACCGTTGAAACCATAGGAGAAAATCCGTGTTGTATTTTCTTTGATGGTAAATGCAATTGCCTGGGTGGCGGCCTGGTAGGTTTGATGCGGTGCGGCAAAATCCGTAAAATCATAGACGGTTGCCGGAATGTCCAGGACAGGAGCTTTGCCCAGGGCCTGCGCAAGATATTCGCCGCTGTCCAGAAGGGCTTTGTACTCCTCCCAGCTGCTCAATGTGTCCAGATTCAAAGTGTCGGGGATATCGCTTCCAAAGGCGCTTTGAAAGCCGCCGGAGTATGTTCCGGCATAGAGCGTTGTTTCCGCTTCCGCGCCGTTCAGCGTGACGCTGGGAAGCTGCTGGTAAAGTTCCCGGAAATTGCCGGAGAAGGGGTAGAGAACGGTTGCGGTAATTGCTTCATCCGTAGAATTCGTAAGGGCGTATGCATCCGTCACATTCGCACCCCATTGCCGGGGTTCTCCGTCGGGATATGCGCCGGGGGAAAAATCCCAGGTGAGGGTCCGCTCTGCGGTAAGTCCCGCGGAATCTTCCACAGTGGCCAGGGGAAACACCGGACCGCTGTACTGCATAAACGTCATACGGTCATTTTCGTTTCCTTCGCCAGAGGATATTCCATCGGAAGACCCACCGGAAGCCTCGCCGGGAGCGTCTCCGGAACCTCCGCTCCCAAAGCCCTGGAAGCCTCCCGTAATCAACCAGCCGCCTGCAACACATAGAACCGTCAGACAGGCCGCAGCGGCAAGCAGCGACCGCCCAGGCGGACGCCGCCGCTGGATCGCGGGCCTAGGAACGGCGTCTGCAACCCAATCCGGGTCAATCAGGCCAAGTGCGCGGAAAATCTGTTCTGCATTCATAGGGCAATCTCCTCCTTTTCCAGATACGTCCGCAGGCCCTGCCGTGTGCGGTAGAGGGAGGATTTGATTTTTCCCTGTCCGCAGCCGAGGCCGGACGCAATGTCCGCAACCGGTTCACCGTACCAATACCGGCGCAGGAAAATCCGGCGGTTTTCCTGGGAAAGCTGCCGCAGAAACGCGCCGATCAGGTCCGCAAGAGCCTGATCTTCCAGAACCCTGTCCGGACGGCCCCGAGAGGCGGGAATACAGTCTTCCAGCTCACCCAGGAGCAATTCCATACCGCCGCCGCGTTTGTCCGCCTGACGCTGTTTCCAGCGGTCCAGGGAGAGGTTGCGGATGATCCTGGCTAACCAGGTTTGAAAGGCCGAGGGGCGTGTGGGCGGAATGGCGTTCCAGGCGCGAAGATAGGTGTCGTTGACGCATTCTTCAGCGTCCTCGCGGTTGCAGAGAATGTTCCAGGAAATTTTCCCCAGAAAGCCGCCGTATTTATCGGCAGTTTCCTGAATGGCTTGCTGGCTGCGGGTCCAGTACAGCTCGATAATCTGCTCGTCCTGCATAAGATCCCTCCCTGTTTGGAAACGTTTCTACCGGTATAGACGAATTATTGGATAAAAGGTTTCGCGCCAAACGGATTTTTTTGAAAAACAGGAAACAATTTTATTGTATCATAGAAAAGACTGGCCGAAAAGCGGCGGAAAGCGCGGGAGTGCATGAGCAAGCAATGGAAATCCCAAGCCCGGCCGCAAAAATAAGGCTTGCGCACGGGTGGAAAATGTGGCAGAATGAGAGGGGAAATTGCCCAGAAAAACGGTTTGAAAAGGAGACGGAATATGGAACGAAGCAAAAAAATTCTGCAAGGACTGGGAAATCAGTATTATCGTGCTACCATGAAGTCCATGGGCTTTACCACGGAGGACCTCAAACGCCCCCTGATCGGCATTGCCAACGCTTGGAGCGAGTGCGTACCCGGTCATTTTAACTTACGGCAGGCGGCCCAGCGGGTCCGGGACGGCGTGTACCGTGCAGGCGGTACGCCGGTGGAGTTCGGCGTGATCGGCGGCTGCGACGGTATGGGACAAGGCCATGACGGTATGCATTACATTCTCCCTTCCCGGGAACTGATTGCCAATTCCATTGAATCCATGGCCCAGATCAATCTGTTTGACGGTCTGGTGCTGCTGGGTTCCTGTGATAAAATTGTCCCCGGTATGCTGATGGCGGCGGCGCGTCTGGATATCCCCTGCATCTTCCTGCCCGGCGGGCCGATGGAGGGCGGTGTGGAGTTTGACGGACGCCAGTCCGACCAGACATCCAGCACGGAGGCTTACGGAATGCTCTCTGCCGGGAAAATCACCGAGGCGGAGTATGTCGCCCTGGAAGACACCGCCTGTCCCGGCTGCGGCTCCTGCTCCTACCTGGGCACGGCGAATACCATGTGCGCCCTGGCGGAAGCCCTGGGCATGACGCTCCCGGACGGCGGCCTGGCCCCCGCCACGTCTGCCGCCCGGATGATGAAGGCGGAGGAGACCGGCGTCAAGATCATGGAGCTGGTGGAAAAGGGCGTTACGGCCCGGAAGGTGATCACAAACGGTTCCATTCGCAATGCCATCAAGGCGTGCCTTGCCATGAGCGGTTCCACAAACGCGGTCATGCACCTCACGGCTATTGCGCGGGAGGCGGAGCTGGATATTCACGTTTTGGAGGAGTTCGACACCCTGTCCCGCACCACGCCGCAGATTGCCAAGATGAATCCGGCGTGCCAGTACAATGTGATTGACTTCTATCATGACGGCGGCGTCCCGCGCCTGATGGAAAACCTGCAATCCCAGCTGGAAACGGACGTAATGACCGTAACTGGCGGCACCTTGGCGGAAAACATTGCCTCCCACCGTTATCCGTACCCGGCTACGGGACTGGTGGTTCACACGATGGACAATCCCTTCGGCTATACCGGCGGCGTGGCGGTTCTGCGGGGCAACCTGGCCCCGGATACGGGCATCACCAAGCCCGGCGCGTTCGACAAGAGCCTGTACCACTTCGAGGGCGAGGCGATCTGCTTCGACTCCGAGGAGGAGGCCGAGGAAGCCATTCTAGCGGGCAAGGTCCGGGACGGCCATGTAGTGGTTATCCGCTACGAAGGCCCCAAGGGCGGCCCGGGAATGCGGGAGATGTTCAAGGCCATGAAGTATCTGTATGGCCGCGGTCTCGCGCTGACGACGGCGTTGATCACGGACGGCCGCTTCTCCGGCACCAACAACGGCTGCTTCGTGGGTCATATTTCGCCGGAGGCGGCAGAAGGCGGCCCGATTGCCATTGTGAAAGACGGTGACCGGATTGTGATTGACGTTGAAAAACGGCAGCTGGATTTGCAGGTCCCGCAGGAGGAGATCGAGGCGCGCCTAAAGGCGTGGAAACGGCCTGAGCCGAAGTTTAAGAAAGGCTGGTTGGGTCTTTACTGCAAGATTGCTTCATCCGGTTCCGAGGGAGCGGTGCTGAAATACGACAACCTGTAAATGGGAACGTCCCGGCGGATAAAACTGCCGGGACGTTGTTATAAGCGGCTTTGAGCTATGGCCTCCCAGAAAAAAATTCCGAAAAATAAGGCTTGACATGAACGCGGCGTCAGCGTTTATACTGCAATTGTCAGGAGGGATGACGATGGAATACACGGTAAAAGCCTTGGCGGATCTGGCGGGCGTCACGCCCCGGACCATCCGCTGGTACGCTCAGACGGGATTGCTCAAACCCTGCCGGACGACCGCATCCGGCTACCGCGTCTATGGCCCGGCAGAGGTTGACCGGCTGCAAACCATTCTGTTTTACCGGGAATTGGATTTGCCGCTTTCCAACATCCAAACGCTGCTGGATGACCCGTCCTTCGACCGCCTTGCGGCGTTGCAAAGCCACTTGGCGGAGCTGGAAACGCGGCGGGAGCATCTGGACGCGCTGATTCTGACGGTACAAAAAACCATTGCAGAAGCCAAAGGAGGCACACAAATGACCGATCAAGAAAAGTTTGAAGCGTTCAAACGCCGAGTGGTCGATGAAATGGAAACGCAGTATGGAAGCGAGCTTCGCGAAAAATACAGCGTCGAAGAAGTGGACCGCGCACAAAACTGCATCCTGTCGCTTACGGAATCGGAGTATAACGACTGGCAGGCGTTGGGGGAGGAAATCTGTGCGAAGCTGGAGGACGCCGTTTCGGCCAAGGCGGACCCCCAGGGCGAAAAAGGGCGGCAGATTGCCCAGCTGCACCGCCGCTGGCTGTCGTACAGCTGTGAGGCATACACGCCCCAGGTCCATTGCGGCCTGGCGCAGCTCTATACGGCAGACCCGCGCTTCACCGCCTATTATGACCGGAAACGTTCCGGGTGCGCCGCATTCCTGCGGGACGCGGTGTGCGCGCATATGAAATAGGCAGACGGAAAGAAGGAACCCGTACGGGTTCCTTCTTTTTCAGTAGCACAGGTTTTGACTGAAGAAATCAAGACAGCCGCAAAAATCCCGGCGCGTCCGGAAATGGGTTTCCATGTAGGCGATGAAACCGGGAATATGTTCTTCCACCATTTCCAAATCCTGGGGAGGACAAGCGTGGCGCGCGCTTATTTCCAGACGGATAAAACAGCACAGCAGGCAGGTTTCCAGATACCAGAACTCCTGAACCGGTTTTGGAAGCTCCGGGTTTTCTCCCAGATACCAGATTCCGTCTTCACCGTTGACGGCGTCATACAAGCTGTCTAACGCGTCAAGGTCTTTTTCGCGCTGTGCCCAGTATTCCCGAAAACCGGACGCCACAAGGCCGAACCGTTCCAAATCGTCCGGCCTCAGCTCCTCCCGGCAAACCTCTGAGGTAAACTGTGCAAGCTGCAAGATTTGCTCATAGAGATCGTTCATCAAAGGGCCTCCTAAACCGGAATGTTCCGAAGCTGGGCGACGGTGGTTTTCAGCTTTCCCATGTCTATGGGCTTTGCGGTGTGGGCATTCATGCCTGCGGCCAGGGCGGTTTGAACGTCCTCCTCGAAGGCGTTGGCCGTCATGGCAATGATGGGGATGGTCCGGGCCTCCGGGTGTTGGCTGGACCGGATGATGCGGGTGGCCTCGTAGCCGTCCATCACCGGCATTTGCACATCCATGAAAATCATATCGAACTCTCCGGTCCCGGCGCGCAAGAAACGGTCGACTACTTCCCTGCCGTTGCAGACAAGCTCACATTGAATTCCTTCCATTCCCAGCAGCTCCACCAGAATTTCCGCATTGATTTCGTTATCCTCCGCCGCCAGGACCCGCAAACCTTCCAGGGAAATTTCCGCCGGTTTGGGTTCCGCGGGGCCGGACGCGCCGTCCAGCAGGCGGGCCAGGGCCGCCTGAAGACTGGAGAGGAAGAAGGGCTTGGCGAGAAATACATCCGCTCCCGCGCCCTGTGCGTCTTCCAGGTCGTAGGAGCTTATGGCAAGCAGGGGCGTGTCTGCGCCCAGCGTCCGGCGAATCTGCTGGACCAGCTGCGAGCCGTCCATTCCAGGCGTTTTCCAGTCCAGGAGGAGGATGTGAAAGTCCTCGCCCCGCGCATGGGCGGCGGAGGCGGCTTCGATGGCTGCGGCGCCGTCCGAGACGCAGGAGACGTCCACGCCGGTTTCTTCCATGGAACTTTGAATGTTCCGGCCGGCTTCCTCCACGCGGTCAACCACCAGCATACGGGTGATGCCGTGCCGCTGCCAGAAGGTCGGGTCCGGCGGAGGCCCGGCGGACGCGAATTCCAATTCAATGGTAAAGGCGCTGCCCTGCTGCAAGCGGCTTTCCACGGTGATCGTTCCGCCCATGAGGTCGACAATGTTTTTGGTGATGGCCATACCCAGGCCGGTGCCCTGGATTTCCCGGGTGGAATCGGTAATTTCCCGGGTAAAGGGATCGAAGATGGTCCGAACAAACGCCTCGCTCATGCCATAACCATTGTCCGCCACGGTGAAACGTAATCTCACATACTTTGCCGCGCAATGCGGAAGCCTTTCGGTGGTTAAGGAGATCTGCCCGTTTTCCTGGGTGTATTTCACGGCGTTGGAGAGCAGATTGATCAGCACCTGATTCAACCGCAGCTTGTCGCCCAGCAGCGTCTCCGGAAGGCGGCCCCTGGTATAGAGTTCCAGCTGCTGGCCCTTGGCCCGGGACTGGGGAAGCACCATCGTGTAAAGCTCGTCAATCAATTCCGGCAGGCTGAATTCCGCCACATTCAAGGAGGTTTTTCCGCTTTCGATTTTGCTCATGTCCAGGATGTCGTTGATCAGGTTCAGCAGGTGCTGGCTGGAGGATGTAATTTTCCGGGTGTACTCCCGGATTTTGTCTGGATTTTCCGCGTCTTTATTCAGAAGCACGGAAAAGCCGACAATGGCGTTCATAGGCGTCCGGATATCGTGTGACATATTGGCCAGGAAATTGCTCTTCGCCTCGTTGGCGGTTCGGGCGGTGTTTAATGCTTCCGCTAACATTTCGTTCATCTGACGTTCTTTGGTGCGGTCGGAGAGCATCAGAACAAACTGTCCATTGTCTTCGGCGGAGCAGTGATAAAGCAATTCTTTGAACCAGCGCAGTTCCCTGGTTTTGACATGAACCATATCCCGTTCCCGGCTCCATAGACCGCCTGGGGGCACGGAGGCCAGGGTTTCGGCGGATAGGACCGGCTGATGGTCCGGGTAAGGCTGGCACAGCTCCCGGAACAGCAGGCAGCGCACATCCTCCCGAACGGACTCCGCCTTCAGGCCCAGAACCCGTTCCAGGTTGGGGCTGACGTAATCCGCCGTATAATCGTTTGGGGAGAAAAGGACGAAGATGTCATCGGTGTGGTCGGTCAGGAGGTCAAAGAGCTTTTCACGGGATTTGAGTTCCTGATTTTTCTCCATCATCTGTCGGTGTGCCCCCAGAACGAGAACGATGACAATTCCCAGAACGATCAGACCGAAAAACAAGGACATGACAGCCAGCGTGATAAAGGTAAAGCGATTGATGCTGGCATTTACCGTATCAGCCGGCACGAGGTTGACCAGCATCCAGCCGGAAAAGCCGACCGGCTGATAGGCGAGGTAGTGCCAGACGCCGTTGAGGCGGCAAGCCGCGGCCTGCCGGTTTCCCTCTTTCCAGTCCTGGGCCACCGCATCTGCGTTTGTGCTGGAAAACACGGCGTTGTTTCGGAGATAGGATAGAAAGTTGTAAGGCGGCTGGTCGTGCTGGTGAGAGGAAAAGAGGATGCGTCCGTCCGAGTGGGTGACGTAGCAGCGGCTTTCGCCGGAAAAGGCGTTGATGCTCAGGGCTTTGGTCATATCGCTGGAATTGAAGCTCACACCCACCGCAGAATAGTCGAAGCCACGGTAGCGGCCCGCTTCCAGGGGGATAGCAAAGATGGTGACCTGCTCCGCGTTGGAAAGGGAGGTGTCCGTGACCACGTTGTCCCGCTCCACCATCAGCTGCTCCAGAGTCTCGCCCAGATTCAGCGAACCCGTTTCCCCCTGGGCGGTGATATAGCTGCCGTCTTCCGCGAAGAAATAGAAAACGGTAAAATGCCAGGCATCCTTTTGGGTTCGGATAAAGTGGGCGAATTCCGCGGGATGAGATTCCGCCGTAGCGGTAATGTAAGGCTCCCAGCTTTTGAGGAGCCGCCAGTTTTTGGTAATGGTCGAGCGGAACGCGCCGTTGATCTGGGTATAGATTTCCTCCAAATGGCTGACGCTTTCCTGATAGATTTGCCGGGAGGCAAAGCGGGAATAACAAAAACTGGTCAGAAGAACCGCCAAGGCGGCGGCCAAGGCTGCGGCAACGCCCAACAGCTTTTTATGGGTCATCATCACTCCCCCGGTTCGTTTGAGTTCTGCGGTGTGTAAAAAATGGAGGCCGGTTCGGAAAGGATTCCGGCCTAGGCGTTTCCCAGGCCGGTTTCCGACAGGAACGGCGGATTAGTCCAAAACCTCCGATTCTGACTTGAGCACCGCGCCGGTCAGGGCGTCGATTTCAAATTCATATTCTCTGCCGTTGTATACGATTTCTACTTCATATTCCCAGCGTCCGTCGTCCTCGTCCAGCTGAACCTTCCGCACGTTGGCGGCGGCTGCGCCGGGAACCCGTCCAAGAGCGATGGATTTCGCCCGCTCGCTGCCGATATAAGCGGGATTTGTCCCGGCGGGCGGGGTGAAATTTTCGGAGTCGTAATCCACGCTGAGCACCGCGCCGGTGAAAGCGTCAATTTCATAGTCGTATTCGGCATATTCCGGCGTGTAGAATTCCACATCATAGACCTGCCGTCCGTCTTCCCATTCCAGCTTGCACTGAACGAAGGTCACTTGCGCGGCGGTGAGCTTTGCATGGGCAAGGGCGGCGGCCTTGGCGGCCTCTTCCCCGATCGGAGAGCCGGAATTGGTTCCGGAAGCGGGGGGCGCGGCGTTCGAAGGGCCGAAGGTGTCGGCGTCGGTGACAAGGGGATCCTTTCCGGTGAGGGAAATGGTGCGGGTCTGTCCGTTCCAGCTGACGGTTTTGCCCATCAGCTCGCCGATGGCCCGGACCGGCAGGTAATTTGTGCCGCTGTTGAGAAGAGGATAGACGGCGTTGCCCTTGGCGTCGGTAAAGGTACGGACGGTTCCGTCCACCGTAATGCGGATATCCGGACGCAGCTCCACGGTAATCGCGGCATCCTTGGCGTTGGAATCGGCCGTCCCGGCGGTGGGGGCGGCGGTGCGGGGACTGGTGAGCGAGATGGTTTTGGAAGTTCCGTCCCAGTTGACGTTTTTGCCCATCAGCTCGCCAATGGCGCGGACCGGCAGGTAATGGGTGCCGTTATAGTAAATGGGATGAACTTCCTTGCCGGTGACATCAAAAAAGGTGCGTTCCGCGCCGTCTACGAGAATGGTAACGCTGGGACGCAGCTCCACAGTGACGGAGGAGGGTTCCAGAGCGGAAACGCTGACGGTCAGGAGGCTCAAAACCGCAGTGAGACATAATGCGAGGGCGGCGAGCCGTTTCATAGAGGTTATTTGGGTTTGTTTCATGTTGGCGCATCCTTTCCAGTTTCAGTTTTGGTACGGCAGTCCGTCTTATGGACTTGCGCGGCTGCATATAGTTTACCAGATTTGGTCTTTTGGCGCAAGCGGCAAAATGAGAGAACGACGCACTTCGCTTGCGCGAGGGTATGTGATGCCGTCACATACGGCTCGCCGGTTTTCTGGTAAAATCGAAGCCAGTAAAAGGAGGTTGTTTGTTATGAAACCAGTGATTTCCCTGAATCCGGACGCGGATCTTGTAGAGACGGTGCGGGAGGGTCTGAAGCGCACGGGCGGTTATTGTCCCTGCCGGCTGGAGCGGTCGGAGGATACCAAGTGCATTTGCCAGGAGTTCCGTCAGCAGATGGAGGACCCGAATTTTGAAGGCTATTGTCATTGTATGCTGTACTATAAGTCCAACCCAAAGGAAGCCGGAGTCTGAAGACAGCGGACAGCCAGGCGCATGGATGGAGAATTCTTCCGTTCATGCGCCTGGCTGCTTGCAGGGATCGTTTTTTTACAGTTCATCGTCTTCAATTTTCACAATACCAACTGCCGATTCCAGCAGCAGGTTAATGATTTCGTTTCGGGAACGGTTGGTATTCTGAGACAGAATGTCCAGCTGTTCAATCAATTCGTTTTTCATGCGGACAGAAACGACCCGATGCCCATCGTCGCCTTTGTGGAGGCCCTTCTTTTTGATTGTAATTTCCTCTGCCATGCTGCTATCTCACTCCTTGTAATATATAGTTTAGCTTGACAGAAGCATTTTTCATATATTATAATAATATAGTCTAAGATACACTATAATTTTGTAGTTTATTCAAGGGGAGAGGGAAACCCGCGCCCCACTAAAAGCAGGAGGGCAGCCATAGAAAAACAGCGCCATGCTGATGCACGGTGCTGTTTTTCGGTAGTATTTTGCGGTGTGATGCGGCGAGCGGAAACCCTGAAACCCGTATTTCCGTTACGGCTGCTCCTGTGTCAATCCGCAGGGACAGCCGTCTCCTTTTTATAGTCCTCCTGCGCTGTGCGCGTTTCGGGGCGTTGGCGCGGCGTTTTTTCCAGACCGTTTGTTACAGTTATAGGGTACTTTTATTGAGAAAGAGGAAGGGGGTCCATACGATGGGCTACACATCCGGGCAGAAAAAGGAAATGGATGCAATTTTTGAAGCGTTTGCGGGATTTGTGCAGGAGCAGAATTATTTTGACATTGTATATTCCCCAAAAGCCGGCTACCTGCGGATTTTGGTGGAGGACCCGGAGGAGGGAACGATTTCGCTGGATTCGCCGGAAAAGATGCTGGAATATCTTTGCAGCGATGTGATCAACGACGTGGTGTATTCGCCGGACAATCCGAAAAAATCCCACGACGACCGGGTTTTGACAGCGTACGAGGAAACGGAGAGCCGCCGCCGTCTTGCGGCGATTCTTGAGACGCTGAAGGGCGAAAAAGACTGCGCCGCAGTGATTGCGGACCGGTATATAAAGGCGTACCAGGGAATGGAGGAGGATTGATGGAGCAGGTCTCAAAACCGGAAAAGAGAAACCTGTTTGCGTCTGATGCCGTTCCGGCGCCATTTTCCTGCCGCTCCATATCCGACGGGGTTCAGCCGCCCAAGATCCTGCGGATCAGGGCGCGGTCCTTTTCCTTCTCCGAAGGAGGCAGTTCCTTGTAAGGAAGCAGGTTCTTGTGTATTTTTTCCTCGATATCCCGGTTTTCCCCGCTGGCCGGGATGCCGAAACGCCATCCGCTCAAGGTATGGAAACGACTCCAGCGGATGTGTTCCAGCTCCGCCAAGACCTCCAGCTCCAAGCCGGAGAGGTCCCGGAGGACTTCCTGGAAGTCCACGGAGGAGATGTTGGACCACTGGGTAAAGCCGTCCAGCTTCTGCCAGGCGGTGTCCGGGGTTTCCGCGGCGGCGGTCTCGGCGTTCAAATAGGCGTAGTGCTGTTCCTTGGCCGCCTGAACCAGCGTTTCGCCGCGAATGTATGGGTCGCGGTAAATTTCCTGGTCTGCGCCGAAGGGGAACAGGCGGGAGAACTTCAAATAGGCTCCTTCATCGCCCTCACTGGACGCGTAATAGTACACCGTGCCTGTTTGACAGGCAGTCCGCAGAGCTTGCAGCCGTTCGGCCGAAGCATCTTCCGCCAGAATCACGAGGTCTGCCTGCCGGACGGCCTCCCAGGCCCGGTCGCTGTCCGTGTCGTGGAAGGAGATGGTATCGCCGTTTTCGGGGCGGAAAAGCGCGTGACTGATTTGATACAGGGTTGTATTGCCGGTCAGATGGTAAGAAATTTGCTGCTCCAAAGAAAACAGGTTTAACAGCAGCCCGTAATTCAGAATGGTCTGTCCCAGGTGCCCGCCGCCCCAGATAACAATGTTGAACTGGTTCGTTTTCTTCTGCCAGAGCCGGATGGACTTCCAGAGCAGACGGGCGATGGCGCCGTTGATGTCAAAAAAGACGACGCCGGGAACATCCCGGAGAAAACCGCGGTCCAGTTCCCGAAGGGCGATGTAAACCCGGTGTTTTTCCAGCTGCTTTTGATGCGCTTCATAAAAGCCGAGGCTGGCGGCGTCGGTTTCCAGGAGGATGATGTGGGATTTTGCACCGGGACGGAACTCCCGTCCCGGATAGAGCACGCCGGACCGTTTGCCGGGAAAAACCACTTGGTCCTCTTGGCCGCAGTAGACGGCCACGCTGTCCGGGTGGAGGCACAGCGCGGCCCACTGAATACGGGTCCAGACCCGTTTCAGGGCGTACAGCACGGCGGTCGTCGTCACCAGGGCCGCGCCCCAGCGGGCCGCCTCGATCAGAGGATTGGAGGCGTCCGACACCAGATTTACAAAATAGAGGCTGAAGCTGAAGTAGAGCGCGTCCAGCAGCCGTTCTCCAGCCAGGGTATAACCCACCGTACCGGTGAAAAACGGCAGTACGCTTAACAGAGGAATCCATTTTTTCAATCGTTCTTTCGTCTCGTGCAACGAAGACCGCCTCCTTTAATACCGGTCCATCAGGTCCTGAACGCTCAAACCAGCTTCATTTGTCCAGCAGGCTGTTTCGGGGAGGGTTTTCACCCGCCCCGAAACGCCTTGTTTTTCGCGTCTCAGGTTGATTACGTCCACACCGGCCTGGAAGGGATTTTCGTAAATGCCGACAATCTGTCCGCCTTTCCGATACGGCGTCCCGGTTTCGTTCAACAGCTGAAAATAGCAGTTTTGCCCGCTCTCGTCCAGAATCGTTCGGGCCTGGTACGTCTCGCCGTCGAAAACCATACGGAACCCCATTCCGTTCGTCACAGCTCCCCGGCGGTACAATTCGGTAAAATTCACGCTCTGCCGCTGGAGCCGGGCCTTGGGCGTTCGTCCGAACCGCTCGTCCACAGACAGAAAAATCTCGTCGAAGATGCTCCGGTAGTGTTCGTAGGCCATACAGGCCGGGTTTTGGCTGCTCCGGCAGTTCTCCGCCTCCTCCACCACCTGGAAAACGCCGTCCAGAACTTCTGCGTAGCGGTCGTAGAGGGACTTGCAGAGGTTCACGTTTACCAGGGCCATCGGCGTATTCGAGCCCCGGACGGTCTCCCGCAGATTGGCGGCGTATTGTTCCAGCAGATATTTGCCGTCCTCCGAAACCTGGGGATGGGCAATGCACTTGGAAATAATGCTGTCAAAGAGTTCCTGATAGGAAATCTGAACATACATACTGGCATAACAAGTTTGTTTCTGATCGGCGGTGATGAAGAAATACAGCGTTTTCTGTCCCGGATGCTTGACCGCCTCCGCATAGTG
The DNA here is from genome assembly GCA_910589315.1 of uncultured Oscillibacter sp. Classification (GTDB taxonomy): domain Bacteria; phylum Bacillota; class Clostridia; order Oscillospirales; family Oscillospiraceae; genus Oscillibacter. The sequence continues at coordinate 14,088 of CAJUTB010000011.1, forward strand.
GTAATAATCCTGGGTTTGGCCCTGGCCGGTGCCGTTGTAATTCTCCCGGGCGTTGACCTTGTTTTCGATCACAAGCAGCAGCTCGGGACTTTCGCCGTAAACGTCAATGGACCGTTTTTTTCCGTCGAAGGAGGCGTCCTTTTCCGTGGTGAACCGCACCGCGTCCAGGTCCCAGTGGTAGAGGTCCCGGAGGGTAAAGCCGCAGCTGGGGTTTTTGATCATGTACAGCGTCAGCAGGCGGGCCAGGGGAAAATGTCCCAGCCGTAAGGAGGAATGGGCGTCCAGCAGCCAGCGGAGGAACGCGCTGTGCCAATGCTCCGTGTGGGTCTGGCCAACGATGGTAAAGACGTTGGTTTTTTCCTGCCGGAATTTGAGTTCCTGAAACCGGGCGTCCGTAATCAGGTTTTCCAGCTGTTTATATGTAATCTGTGGCATATGGATCAGTAATCAATTATGTAAGTTGTACAATTGTATAGGCGTCCTTCGGCTCCCCGCACAGCAGCATAACCCGCTCGATGTAGCTCAAAACGGCGTTGTAGCCCAGGGAAGTGCCGATGGAAATGGTGCGGCCGTTCACGGTATGGTAGTCGCCTTGCCGGAAGGTGGTGGGATGAGCATCTCGGTGAATGGGCTGATTTTCGGCCAGACAGGGAAGCTTCTGAAGCATCTGATCCAGTTTTTCCGGGTGGCGGTCCAGAATCTGATGGAACACGATCAGCATGGTCTGTTTCAGATTCAAGTTGGTGTAGGATTGTCCGTAAAGGGTCAGATTGTAGCTTTTCGGTTTCTTTTCGGACTCTCCGGTCAGCGTTATTGGTTTGATGCCACTGGTCGCTTTGTATTCAAACGAGAAGGACTCCAACGGCATATTCAGTTCCTGCATCCGCCTGCGAAGCACGTCCCGCACCCAGTTGAACAGTGCGTAATTGCGGCACATGGAATAGCCCTCCAAGCCCGGCAGTTCCAGCTGACGGTAGGCGATGGGGTTCTTTTCCTCTTTCCGCCGCTGGTGTTCTTCTGCTGTAATAAAGATCGGATTTTTTTTGCTGTCCGGGTTTTTTTCGTTGACGAACCGGATGTAGGCTTCTCCCTGCTCCTCCAGCAGCTTCATGATAAAATTCCACGTCACGTCATAAACAGAGGCGTAAAAGTTTGTGGTGTATTTGGCGTATTTCCCTTCTCCAACCAGCCGGACCGTTTGGAAAGTATCTTTGCCAAAGGCTTCCGTTTTATATTTTGCAAGGAAGTCGGGCAGGGAAATGCGTTCATATTCAGACGGCGGCGGCGGTGGTGGTGGCGGAGGCGGAGGCGGAGGCGGAGGAGCTTGGGGCACCACGCCCCGGTGCTTTAATTCGTATTCCATGGCCTCCGCCAGGTTGAGGATGTTATTCTGGGCGTCTGCCGCCAGACGGATGGCGGAGTTTTCCGTATCAACGATGCTGCAAATTTTGTCAGAAGTGGCAACGTGTTCAAAAATGTGGGAGTTGAGAATGGCTTTGGCACACTGCTTCGCCGTGTTGCCCGCCGTGTGCCAGATATCCACGGTAACAATACTTTTGATATGATCAAGGTCCTTGATCTTTTCCAGTTCCTTTGCAATGGTATCCTTAATCATGGAACTTTCGCTGCGAAAGAAAAATGCAAAAGTGCAGTTTTGATTCAGCAGCGCTTTCAGGGCGGAGGTAGTCCATGCGTTTTCGTCATGGGGCATATTGGCCGTATCAATCCAGAGGTTGTACCCTTTGTTATACAGATGATTGAAGACGTTCATCACTATCTGGGAATCGTGGGGATCGTGGGAATAGCTGATAAACGCATAAGGGCGCGATTCGTCGCAGGTTTTGTTCTTGATTTCGTTTTTCTTGAGATAAGCGAGTCCGATCAATTCTTCCACGCTGATTCCTCCTTTCTGCGCTGTCAGCGCAGTTTATAAATTCGTAAACCGTCAAACATCCGCAGCAGGGACAGCATACATTTCATGGGTTCCGTATCCTTGTCCTGCTCGGCTTTGTCCAGACGGGTATAATTTTTCAGGGCCGCGTCTTCGGAGACGGTTTCTCCAGACCAGTTGGGAATGAGGTCCTTGTGTTGGCGCACCAGATCCCGCTGGGCGCGGTCCGGCTCGCCATAGGTCCAGCCCATGTCGTAATGCTCCTGAAGCCACCGCTGATGTTCCAGCTTTCCAATGGTCTCCAATTCGTCCGGAGCGAATTCCTCAAGCATCTCAAAGCTAACGGACCGGTCGGTGTAAAAGCAGTTGATTTCTTCCATGTAGCGGGCGAACGCCTTGGCCTGATTGATGTTGGAGAGCTTGTATTCCAGGGACAGCTCCTGGAAGGCGTCGGAAAACCGCTGGAGGTTGCGCTCATCCAGCAGGAAGGCTTCCTCCTGTCCGGCGTCTTTGGCTTTCCGCCATTCGTTGCTGTCCCAGCGGGCGTTCAGCACGACGGCGAAATGATACAGGCTTAAAAAGGTGCTGTCCGAGAGGTAATGTTGCTGGCGTTTGTTTGGGGCCGGTTCCGCAGAGACGTGAAGCCGGATGCCGCTCAGGTCCACAATCCGCTCAATGTTCGCCTGGAAACCGGAAACGTTGTTTTTGTCAATCTCATACATTCCGTCGAAGGCTTTCAGCCTGGGCTTGCGGTCCTTCCAGAGCTTGTGCAGTTTTTGGTCCTGCCTGTCCGGCTCCTGGGCCTTCCAAGCCTCATAAGCGGCCTTATAGGCGTCCACTTTGCCGGATTCCCGCTCGTCGTAGAGGTAGACGGCGCGGATTTGGTCTCCCTGGAAATCAAACCGGCAGTCCATCGGATGCAGCTCCCGTTTCGAGTTGCGGCCATAGGCGACGCGGTCCCAGCACTGAAGCTCGTCGCAGAGCATCAGCAGGTATGCCAGGGGATGGAGCGACGCTTGCAGCGGCAGGTTATCCGCGTCTTTGTAGTAAGCAATGCTGAACTTATAGAGGCTGTTGTGGGCCAGAATCGCGCTCAATGCGTCAAGGTGTTCTTTTTGCAGGGGACACTCCAGCTCGCAGAATAATTTTTTGAACAGCACGGTCGCGCTGAAATAGGCGTGGTCCATGAAATGTCCGAACCGGTTGGGGTGAGCAGGCTTGTCCCGCAGGATCTGGAGCATCTGCGCTTCGGTGAAAAGATATGTTTTGGAAAACTTCTCCGCCAGGAGTCCGGCGAACAGCTCGTCGGTGGTCTCATAGATCGCGCCGCCGCAGAGGGCCGCCAGCCGCCTGGTAATGGGCCGGTCAATTTTCACGAAAGGCTCCATAGCCCGATAGGCCACATAGGGCCGCTGTTTGCGGCTGTCGCCGTTCACCTCGAAATAAGACGCCAGCTGCTCGAAGGGAAGCTCGAAGGGATAACCAATGTCATGGAACAGGGCCGCCAGGCCCCAGAACTGCAAAAAGTGGCACGCAGCCTGGGAATCGCCGGGAATTTGGTACATGTCCTGGTAGGTTTTCCGGTAGATGGAGTTGGTGTGATAAATCGCGAGGCCCAGGGCAAAAACATAGACCGAATGGACATAGTGGTCCCGGTGTTTCATGAGGAGCTTGCTGCCGTTGGCCTCGAATTCCGAGAGGAGTTCAATCACGCGCCGGGTTTTCCGGTAATCCCCCACGAACATTTCCAGATAGCAAAAATAAACGTCAAAGGCGTCTTCCTTCCGCCCGGAACCGAGAAAGCGGCGCAGAGCGTTTTCGAGGCACAGCCGGTCGATGTCCATCTGCATATTGTAGGGAATGTCCCCTTTATGCAGGCTGCTGCCCTGATACTGATGGTTTTTTTGTTCCGCCTCGGTTGTTTCGCGGTTGAAGCGCAGCCCCTCGCAGCGGTCCCGAAGGAAAGCCAGCGCGGCGCCTTCCAGATGGAATCTGTCCTCTCGGGTTTGACCGGATGGATGGTTCAGCATCGTATATCCCATAATTTACCCTCCGTTTATTTTTGTATGACGCGCAAAAGACCTTGTGATGGCAAATTCAGCCGTTTTCTATTTATCATACACAACCAGCGGGAAAATTGCAAGAGCGATTCCCAATTCCGCCGCTTTTTTCGACAAAACGATTTTCCAGCTCTTTTCGTTCCGAACTGCGGAGAATGAAAGATACGCCCCCTATAAAAGCAGACGGCTGCTGTCTTTCATAGGGGGAATATTGCGTTTGCTGTTCAGCGGTTACACCAGGGCCAGGGCGCGGTATACGTCCAGAATCCGGCCAAAGAGGGGATTCTCGGGCTGGAAGCCGGTGTAGGCGGCCAGAGCCGCCGCAGGGCCGCTGGTTTTGATTTTCTGCATCAGCTCGACGCTCTGGGGGTCCTCCGGGCAGTCGAACCGCATAGCCGCCGCCGCGCCGAAAAGGAGGTGGTCCACCGGCAGACCGTAGGAGGCCGCGGTGGCCAGAGGCTTGATCAGACGGTCAGCGGGGTCCAGCTTGCGGATGGGTTCCCGGCCCACGCGCTCAACTTCGTCCTGAAGATAAGGGTTGTGGAAGCGGCTGAAAATCTTTTCAATATAGGCGTGGTGCTTGTCCGCATCGAAGTTGAATTCTTTGATCAGGCCCTCGCCGCTCTCGCACATGGCGGCGTGTACCACCGCGCCTACGGCGGGGTCCTGGATGCTTTCCAGGATGGTCTTGTGTCCCCGGAGGCGGCCCAGATAGGCGCAAACGGCGTGGCCGCTGTTCAGGGTGAACAGTTTTCTTTCCAGGTAGGCCAGGAGGTTGTCCACAAAGGTAAGGCCCTGGATTTCCGGCGTCTCGCCCTTCCAGGCGGAACGCTCCACGTCCCATTCCATGTAGCGTTCAACCGCGGCGTCCAGAGGATTTTCAAAGGAGGATTTCGGGCAGATACGATCTACGGCGCAGTCGGCAAAACCGACGTATGCTTCTGCGAACGCCTTTTCTTCGCCGCTGAGATGCTCCACGACAAAGCCCTTGAGGCGGGTGGTGGTCCGAAGGCCGTTTTCGCAGCAGACGACGTTCATGGGGGCTTTATTGCCCGCGGCCATGCGGGCCTTGATGCCTGCGGCGATGGGCTTTGCGATGATGGGGGCTACCAGGGGGCCTACGGCGGTGGTGATCAGATCACAGGCGGCAATGGCCTTGACGACATCCTCGCCGGTGGAGAGGACCGCACTGACGTTCTGGATTTCCCAGTTTTCGCACTCCTGGTCAAGAATGTGGACGGTGTAATGTTTCCGGGTGTTGATCTCGTGGATGATTGGCTCCACCACGTCGGCAAAGGTGACGTGCCAGCCGCTTTTTTCCAGCAGCGCGCCGATAAAGCCCCGGCCAATGCCGCCTGCGCCAAACATAATCGCTTCTTTCATAGCATCCTCCTTAAAATACACAGTTCCAGGTTTTCAGGACCGGCGGCAAAACCCGGCCCGCCGGAGGGCGTGGTGGATTTTGCCAAAAAGCCTTTGAGAGCAGTATAGCACTTTGTGCGGTTTTTGACAAGAGGAGGCGGGTAAATTTCGGCTGCAAGCTGGATTTCCCAACAAAACCGGCATCTATGCGCCGCAGGCGAAACGAGGGAGTTTTTGTGATAAAATCCGGATTCTTTGAGAATAGTATGACAAGGGCGGCAGAGGAAATGCCCGCGAACTGTCAAATTTGTCAATTGCAGGGCGGACGGGAACCGGATACAATACATATGTGATACCTGCCGCCGCTGCGGGCGGCCCCAAGAACGGAGGATGAATATGAAGAAAGTTGCTGTCATTATGGGTTCCGACTCGGACTGGCCGGTGGTGAAAGCCGCCTGCGCCCAGCTGGACGCGTTCGGCATCCCTTACGAGGCGCATATCCTCAGCGCACACCGCACCCCGGTCCAGGCGGCGGAGTTCGCCCGGAACGCCCGGGCCAGCGGCTTCGGCGTGCTGATCTGCGCGGCGGGCATGGCGGCCCATCTGGCCGGCGCGTTCGCCGGAAATTCCACCCTGCCGGTCATTGGCATCCCGATGAAGGGCGGCGCAATGGACGGGCTGGACGCGCTGTTGTCTACGGTTCAGATGCCCAGCGGGATTCCCGTGGCGACGGTAGCCGTGGGCGGCGCAAAGAACGCCGCCGTTCTGGCGGCGCAAATTTTAGCCGTTTCGGATCAGACCCTGGCGGATAAGCTGGACGCCGCACGGCAGGAGATGGCTGGGCAGATTGCGGAGAAGGAAGCCAAATTGCAGGCGGAATTGCACCAAGGATAAAGGGGGCGCCGGGATGAAAAAGGCGTTTTGCGCATTCGCCGTGATCCTGTGTGCCTTTGGCGTTTACAGGCTGGCGTTCCGCCCGGTTTCGGTTTCCCTGCCGGACGGCTGTGACAGCGTCTCCATTTCGACCTATGGGGCTGTGGACGGGAGATACGCGGTTACGGACGCCGGCGAGCTGGGGCGCTGGATGAAGCTGCTGGATTCCCACGCGTTCCGGAAATCCTACCGGCTGTCGAACGAAGCGCCCGAGAACCTTTGGGCGGAAGTCCAATTTCAAAGCGGCGGTCGTTCGGTGGCAGATTTGATACTTTCCGCCAATCCCTACGGGGACGGCGGAACCGTCTATTTATGGAACGGCGGCGAAGAACGGACCGCCTGCGGCGCAGAGTTGTACCGGCAGGTAAGCTTCCTGATTGAAAAGCTAGACACCAATGAGTGAATCTATTTTTTAGGAGGAATATGATCATGCAGAAGTTAGAGCAAGTTTATGAGGGCAAAGCGAAAAAAGTTTTCAAAACCGACGACCCGTCCCTGTTCATCGTGGACTACAAGGACGACGCCACCGCCTTTAACGGCCTGAAAAAAGGCACCATCACCGGCAAGGGCGTCATCAACAACCAAATGACAAACCGTTTCATGGCGAAGCTGGAAAAGGCCGGCGTCCCCACCCATTTTGTGGAAGAAATCAGCGAGCGGGAAACCGTGGTGAAGAAGGTTTCCATCGTGCCGCTGGAAGTCATTATCCGCAACATTTCCGCAGGCTCCTTCGCCAAACGCTACGGCGTGGAGGAGGGCATTGTATTCGACAAGCCCACCATCGAATTCTCCTATAAAAACGACGACTTGGGAGACCCCCTCCTGAACCAGTACCACGCCCTGGCCCTCAAGCTGGCCACCCCTGAGGAGATTGAGACCATCAAGAAGTACGCCTTCCAGGTCAACGATTTCCTGAAAGCGTTCTGGGCGGACTGCGGCGTGACGCTGGTGGACTTCAAGCTGGAATTCGGCCGTCTGGATAACGGAACCATTGTTCTTGCGGACGAAATCAGCCCCGACACCTGCCGCCTCTGGGACTCTAAGACTCACGAAAAGCTGGACAAGGACCGTTTCCGCCGGGACCTGGGCGGAGTGGAAGACGCTTATGAGGAAGTCATGCGCCGTATGATGGGAGCGATTTGACATGGGCGGATTTTTCGGGGCGATTGGCCGGGAAGATGTGACGCTGGATGTCTTTTTCGGCACGGATTATCACTCCCACCTGGGCACCCGCCGGGGCGGCATGGCCCTTTACGATGCGGAGCGGGGGTTCCGGCGGCAGATTCACAACATTGAAAACACACCCTTCCGGACGAAGTTTGAAAAAGACCTGAGCGATTTCCGCGGCTGTGCGGGAATCGGCTGCATCAGCGACGCCGACCCGCAGCCCCTGCTGATTCGTTCGCACCTGGGGCTGTACGCCATTTCCACCGTGGGAATTATCAACAATGCCCAGACGCTGGTGGAGCGGTATTTCTCTGACCATGACCATCAGTTTATGGCGATGAGTTCCGGCGAGGTGAACGCCTCCGAGCTGACGTCGTCCCTCATCAGCCAGAAGGACGATCTCATCTCCGGCATCCGCTACGCGCAGGAACAGATTGAAGGGTCCATGACCATGCTGATTCTCACGCCGGAGGGAATTCTGGCCGCCCGGGACCGGCTGGGCCGCCTGCCGGTGCTGATCGGCAGGAGCGAAAAGGGCTGCTGCGTTTCGTTTGAATCCTTTGCCTATCATAAGCTGGGCTACCAGGACGCCTATGAGCTGGGGCCTGGGGAGATTGTGCGCATTACCGCGGACGGCTGGGAAACCCTGGCCCCCGCCGGAGACGAAATGAAAATCTGCGCATTTTTGTGGACCTACTACGGTTATCCGAACTCCCGCTACGAGGGGATGAACGTGGAGATTATGCGTTACCGCAACGGCGGGATTATGGCGCGGGACGAGGCGAAACGGGGCGGCATTCCGGACGTGGACTGCGTGGCGGGCGTGCCGGATTCCGGCGTCCCCCATGCCATCGGTTATGCCAACCAGTGCGACAAGCCCTTTGCGCGGCCGTTTGTGAAGTACACGCCCACCTGGCCCCGGTCCTTCATGCCTGAAAATCAGGGCGTGCGGAATCAGGTTGCCAAGATGAAACAAATTCCCGTCCCGGAATTGATCGAGGGGAAAAAGCTGCTGTTTGTGGATGACTCCATTGTCAGGGGCACGCAGCTGCGGGGAACCGTGGAATTTCTCTATGAGTCCGGCGCGAAAGAAGTGCATATGCGGTCGGCGTGCCCGCCGGTCATGTACGGCTGCAAGTACCTGAATTTCTCCCGAAGCAATTCGGATATGGAGCTGCTGTCCCGCCGGACAATCCAGACGCTGGAGGGTGAGGAAGGACAGGCCCATCTGGACGAGTACGCCGACGCCTCGACGAAGCGGGGACAGTGTATGCTGAAAGCCATCTGTGAAGAAATGGGCTTTGATTCTCTGGGCTACCAGTCTTTGGACGGTTTGCTGGAAGCAATTGGAATTGACCGGGACAAGATCTGCACATACTGCTGGACCGGGAAGGAATAACGCGCCCGAAGGGGCCGCCGAGGGCGCGGCTCTTACATTAAGGAGGTTGAAGATGAAAAATTCCCATTCGGAAGCCTATGCCGCCGCAGGCGTGGACATTGAAGCTGGATATGAGGGCGTGCGGCTGATGAAGCCCCATGTGGAACGGACGAAAATCCCCGGCGTTCTCTCCGGAATCGGCGGGTTTGGCGGATTGTTTGCGCCGGACCTGTCCGGCATGACGGAGCCGGTGTTTGTCTCCGGCACCGACGGCGTTGGAACCAAGCTGCGCCTTGCCCAGCTGCTGGACAAACACGACACCATTGGAATCGACTGCGTGGCGATGTGCGTCAACGACATCATTTGCAGCGGTGCGAGGCCCCTGTTTTTCCTGGATTATATCGCCACCGGCAAAAACGAGGCGCAGAAAATTGCCGGGATTGTCTCCGGCGTGGCGGAAGGCTGCGTCCAGGCGGGCTGCGCGCTCGTCGGCGGCGAGACTGCCGAGCATCCCGGCGTAATGGCTGCGGATGATTATGACCTTGCTGGATTTGCCGTCGGCGTGGTGGACCGGCCGAAGATCATCGACGGGAGCAAGGTTGCCGAAGGCGACGCGCTGATTGGCCTGACCTCCTCCGGCGTTCACTCCAACGGCTTTTCGCTGGTGCGGAAGGTCTTTGACATCGAACACGCTGATTTGACCGCGCCCCAGGACAAGCTGGAAGGCAAGTCTCTGGGCGAAGCACTTCTGGCCCCCACGAAAATTTATGTGAAACCCCTCCTGGCCCTTCTGGAAGGCGGCGTCGATCTTCACGGAGCCAGCCACATCACCGGCGGCGGATTCTTTGAGAACGTTCCCAGAATGCTGCCCAAGGGGCTGGAAGCCTGTTTCTTTGCCGGAACCCTCCCGAGGCTTCCAATTTTTGATTGGATTGCGGAGAAGGGAAATATCTCGGAACACGATATGTTCAACACCTTCAATATGGGTCTGGGCATGGCGCTGGCGGTTCCCCAGGAGCAGGTGAAAGAGGCCCTGGCCATTCTGCACGCCGCTGGCGAGCCGGACGCGGCGGAAGTGGGCCATGTGATTTCGGGAGACGCAGGCGTTTCCTTTGCAGAAGTGAGCGTTCCGGTATGAAGCGGGCGAGAATAGCCGTGTTGGTTTCCGGCGGCGGGACAAATCTGGAGTCGCTTTTGAAGGCGCAGGAGGCCGGTCAAATTCCACATGGGGAGATTGTTGTGGCGCTTTCCAGCGCGGCGGGGGCCTATGCCTTGGAGCGGGCAAATAATCATAACGTGCCGGGTTTTGCCGTCCCGCGGAAGGGAAAAACCCAGGAGGAATTTGAAGCGGGTCTCACCGAAAAGCTGACGGAGTACCGGGTGGATATGATTGTGTTGGCCGGGTTCCTCTCGATTCTTTCGGAAACCTTCGTCAAGCAATGGCCGGACCGGATTGTGAATGTCCATCCGTCCTTGATTCCCGCGTTTTGCGGAAAGGGATATTACGGCCTGAAGGTTCACGAGGCGGCATTGGACCGGGGCGTGAAGGTCACGGGGGCGACGGTGCATCTGGTAAACGAGATTCCCGACGGCGGGCGGATTTTGCTGCAAAAGGCGGTGGAAATCCAGCCGGACGACACGCCGGAGGTTTTGCAGCGGCGGGTGATGGAGCAGGCGGAGTGGATTCTTCTGCCCCGGGCGGCGGAGCTGGTGGCGTCTGGACTGGCGGAGGAAGCTGCAAGGAGGCCCAATAAGGAAACGCGGGACGAAGGGCGCAAAAAGGAGAACGTATGACGAACCAGGCGGAACAGACGGCTTTTATCAAAAACGGTATGGAAAGGCTCTACCAGGAATTGGAGCAGGCGGACCCGATTTGCCTGCAAATGTGCGATGTGCCGGAGGCCATGCGGGCAAGTCCGGTGGGGGAGGATGGCTGGTGCAAGTGGAGGCTGGTTCCGTCTTCCGTCACAGCGGAGGATTTGGACCGGCTGGAACGGCAGACCGGCTGTGGGTTTCCGTCTCTCCTGCGGACGTTTCTTTCCACATACTTCCACTATTTCGATGACATGGGCCTGGGCCGTCAGACCATGGACGAACCCTTTGACAGCATGGAAAACGCCTGGAATCCCATGCTGGTCCGGGCGGGCTACCTGCCCTTTTTGTGGGACGAAAACGGGTATTTCATCCGCTGCATTGACCTTGCCAATATGCCAGATGAAGACCGCTGTCCGGTGGTGGAGATTGATCATGAAATCCTGTTTGATTTCGACGAGGACGCGGGGCGGGAGGAGATTCAATCCGCCATGGAACCGGTTGCCGCTTCCCTTCGGGCGTTTTTGGAACCCATTTTTTCCTCCGGCTGGTTTGCCTCAAAAAGCCGGAAACTGGCGCAGGACTACATCAACGGTTTGCAGGAAGCCTACAAGGACAACGGCAGCGCGGAAATCTGGGAGGATTTTACCAGAATTGCCCACGGCGCGGGCGCGGACGATCTTGCCAGGCTCCGGATGGTTTATCCGGAACTTCCCGCCAGTCTGGAAACGCTGCTGAAATTTGCGGACGGCACCTATTACCGGGAGTACCGGCCAGGCAGGAAAACCTGTTTGTATTTTCTGGGTTCCGATATGGAGGAATACCCCTACTATCTTCTGTCTGCCGGACAGATGCTCCAAACCAAGGACGGTTTTTCCGAGTGGGGCGAGTACCTGATTGAGCGGGAGTATGACGATATTCCGGTAGACGAACGGATTACGAACGACCTGAAAACCCTGCGCTGGCTTCACTTTTCCGACTGCATGAACAACGGCGGCACTTCTCAGCTGTACATCGATTTTTCGCCTTCGGAAACGGGCAGGGCGGGACAGATTGTCCGCTATGTCCACGACCCCGACGAACTGACTGTCATTGCGGACAGCTTCGACGAATACCTGCAAATGCTGATGGATAACGAATATGATTTTATCAACGAGGATACCGTAGACGAATAAAAGGAGGATTGCCCCTTATGGTTGATTTGAACGCGCCGGTGTGGAGGGAAGTGCATTCCGCCGGAAATGATGTGGATAAATGGCTCCGCCGCCTGCTGGCGGGGGAGGAGGAATTCCGGGAGGGCATGGAAATTGTTGCGGAGGATATCAGCCACCAGCTCAGCTGGTACAATGCCACCGCCTACGTCCTGCCCCACCTGGCGGCGTTGTGCGGTAAACTCTCCCCGGCGGACCGGATGTTTCTGATTGCCCAAATGGGTCCGGCTGTGGCCGCCGAGGCGGAATATCCTCTGGAAGAAGGGACGGAAATCTGGCGGGAATTTCAGGAGGGCCTGACAGGCTTGCGTTCCGTGACATCGGATTTGATTCAGAACCATATGGATGTGCTGGAAGCCGCCTCCGAGGAAGAACAGCGGATGTTTGCCCTGGCCGCCGTTGCATTTCTAGGGGACCGGAAACACGCTCACGCCCTCTGGTATCTCTCCGGATCCTGCTGGGAGGAGGGGCCCGGGGCCTGTGCCTGCGGCTGGAACGACGAGTGCATCCCCCTGACAGAAGAACAGGAGTGCCTGGAGCCCGCGGAAATCGCCCCCTGGGACGGCAGGTCCCTGACAGACGAGGCGGTTTTGATTTCCGGACTGCTCTCCCGCTTCGGAGACGAAATGATTCAGCCCATCCTTCCCTTGGTTTACGGCGAGGGCGTCTGTCCGGAATGTGGGGAACGGGAATCTTACTGGGCTTGGCATGACCGCTTTCTCCAGGATTTTTAACACGACCATATAAAAAAGGAGCATTGAGTATGACGGAACTGGAACTGAAATACGGCTGCAACCCGAACCAAAAGCCTTCCCGGATTTTTATGCGGGACGGCGGCGCACTGCCCATCACGGTACTGAATGGCAAGCCGGGCTATATCAATTTTCTGGATGCGTTCAACTCCTGGCAGCTGGTGCGGGAGCTGAAGGGGGCCACCGGCCTTCCCGCCGCGGCCAGCTTCAAGCACGTTTCCCCCGCCGGGGCGGCGGTGGGCCTGCCCTTGAGCGAGGTTGACCGGAAGATTTATTTCGTGGAACCGGACGCAGAGCTGTCCCCCATTGCCTGCGCCTACATCCGCGCGCGGGGGGCCGACCGCCTGTGCTCCTATGGCGACTGGGCCGCGCTCTCCGACCCCTGCGACGCCGCTGCGGCGCAGTATCTCAAGGCGGAGGTATCCGACGGCGTGATCGCGCCCGGCTACACGCCGGAGGCCCTGGAAATTTTGAAAACCAAGAAAAAGGGAACTTACAACATCGTCCAGATCGACCCGGACTTTGTGCCGGACCCAGTGGAATACAAGGACGTATTCGGCGTGACCTTCCAGCAGGGCCGGAACGAGTTTCGGATTGACGGCGCGCTTCTGGACAACATCGTCACCCAGAACAAAACGCTCCCGGAGCAGGCGAAAATTGATATGATCGTCTCGCTGATCACGCTGAAATACACCCAGTCCAACTCTGTGTGCTACGTGAAGGATGGACAGGCCATCGGCGTAGGCGCAGGACAGCAGAGCCGTATTCACTGCACCCGTCTGGCCGGGACGAAAGCGGATAACTGGTGGCTGCGGCAGCATCCGTATGTGTTGGACCTGCCCTTTGTGGACGGCATCCGACGCCCCGACCGGGACAACGCCATTGACTGCTATCTCTCCGACGAGGAATCCGAATGGCTGCTGGCGGACGGCTCCTGGCAGAACACCTTCAAGGTTTGCCCGCCCGTTTTGACGGCCGCCGCGAAAAAAGAGTGGATTGCCCAAAAGCTCACCGGCGTCACCCTGGGCAGCGACGCGTTTTTCCCCTTCGGTGACAACGTGGAGCGGGCCCGCCGCAGCGGCGTGCAGTATATTGTCCAGCCCGGCGGCTCCATCCGGGACGACCATGTGATTATGACCGCCGACAAGTATCATATGACCATGTGCTTCACCGGAATGCGGCTGTTCCATCATTAAGGAGGGGGTTCTATGAAACTGCTAGTCGTCGGCGGCGGAGGCCGCGAACACGCCATTATCAAAAAGCTGAAGGAAAATCCGCAGGTGGAAACGGTCTACGCCCTCCCCGGCAACGGCGGCATTGCCGCCGACGCGGTGTGCGTGCCGGAGATTGGCGCGAAGGAGACCGCCAAGATTGTGGACTTTGCCAAGGCCCATGAAATTAACTTTGCCGTTGTGGCCCCGGACGACCCGCTGGCCCTGGGCTGTGTGGACCGGCTGCACGAAGCCGGAATTCCCTGCTTCGGGCCGGACGCCAAGGCCGCCCGCATTGAGGCCAGCAAGGTTTTTGCCAAGAACCTTATGAAAAAATACGGCATTCCCACGGCCCGTTACGAGGTGTTCCGCGACCCCGGGGCGGCGTTGGAGTACCTGCGGGGCGCGTCGTTTCCGATTGTGGTCAAGGCGGACGGCCTTGCGCTGGGAAAAGGCGTGCTAATTCCCCAGAATTTGGAGGAGGCGGAAGCCGCCGTCAAGTCCATCATGGAGGATAAGACCTTTGGCGATTCCGGAAACGAGATCGTTATCGAGGAATTTCTCACCGGCCCGGAGGTCAGCGTCCTGGCCTTCACCGACGGCACGGCCATTGCGCCGATGGTTTCCTCCATGGACCACAAGCGTGCCGGAGACGGCGATACCGGCCCGAACACCGGCGGCATGGGCACGGTTGCCCCGAACCCCTGCTATACGCCGGAAATCGCCCAAATCTGCATGGAGAAAATTTTCCTCCCCACCCTGGCCGCCATGCGGGCGGAGGGCTGTCCCTTCAAGGGCTGTTTGTATTTCGGCCTGATGATCACCCCCGACGGCCCCAAGGTGATCGAATACAACTGCCGCTTTGGAGACCCGGAGACTCAGGTGGTGCTTCCGCTGCTGAAAACCGACCTGCTTACCGTGATGCAGGCGGTGGAGAACGGGACCCTGGACCGCTTGAACGTTGAATGGCACAGCGGGGCCGCCGCCTGTGTGATTCTGGCGTCCGCCGGGTATCCGGGCAGCTACGAAAAGGGAAAAGTGATTGCAATTCCGGAGGATCTGCCGGAAAACGTCGCCGTCTACCACGCCGGGGACAAGCTGGCGGAGGGCAGACTGGTGACAAACGGCGGGCGCGTTCTGGGCGTCACGGCCACGGGCGAAACCCTGGAAGCCGCGCTGAAAGACGCCTACGCCGCTACGGAACGCGTGGAATTCGAGGGAAAATATCTGCGCCATGACATTGGAAAGCGGGCGTTGTCCGCCATGGAGGGTTAAAAATGGTCAGACGTGTCTATGTGGAAAAACAACCCGCCCTGCGTCTGGAGGCCCAGGGACTCTTGAACGAGCTGCGGACCATTCTGGGCGTGTCCGCTCTGACCGGACTGCGGCTGGTGAACCGCTACGATGTGGAGAACGTCGGGGCGGAGGTGTTTGAACGGGCGAAAACCATCGTGTTCTCCGAGCCGCAGGTGGATTTGCTCTATGAAGACGCCTGCCCGGTCCCGGAAGGCCCTCACAGCGTTCTGGCGGTGGAGGCCCTGCCGGGGCAGTTTGACCAGCGGGCGGATTCCGCCGCCCAGTGCATCCAGCTGATGGCGGGGGTGGACCGGCCCCTGGTGTCCTATGCGAAGGTATATCTTCTGGAAGGAACGCTCTGCGCGGAGGACATGGAGAAAATCAAGGGCTATGTCATCAACCCCGTGGAGAGCCGGGAGGCGGCTCTGGAAAAACCGGAAACCCTCGTCCGCACCCACGCCGCGCCGTCTATGGTGGAAGCGCTGGAGGGCTTCACCGCCCTGCCGGAAGCGGATTTGCAGGAGCTGCTGAACAAGCTGGGGCTTGCGATGGACTTGGACGACCTGAAATTCCTGCAAAACTATTTCAAAAACGACGAGGGCCGGGACCCCACGCTGACAGAGGTGCGGGTGGTGGACACCTATTGGTCCGACCACTGCCGCCACACCACGTTTTCCACCCACATCGACGGCGGGGAGATCGAAAACCCGCTGGTGAAAGATGCCTATCACCATTATCTGGAGCTGCGGGACGAAGTTTACGGCGAAAAGGCCAAGGACCGTCCCGAAACCCTGATGGACATTGCCACCATTGCCGCAAAGGCCCTGAAAAAGCGCGGCCTGCTTCCGGAGCTGGACGAGAGCGAGGAGATCAACGCCTGCTCCATCCATGTCCCCGCCGTGGTGGACGGCGAAACCCAGGACTGGCTTTTGATGTTCAAAAACGAGACCCACAACCACCCCACGGAGATCGAGCCCTTCGGCGGCGCGGCCACCTGTATCGGCGGCTGTATCCGGGACCCTCTGTCGGGCCGGGCCTATGTGCATCAGGCCATGCGCCTCACCGGCTGCGGAGACCCCCGGACCCCCATGGCGGATACGCTGCCCGGAAAACTCCCCCAGCGGAAGCTGGCGCAGACCGCTGCCGCCGGATACTCCTCCTACGGAAACCAGATCGGCCTTGCCACAGGCCATGTGGCGGAGATATACCACCCCGGCTACGTCGCAAAACACCTGGAAGTCGGCGCAGTGGTGGGCGCGGCCCCGGCGGAAAACGTCCGGCGCGAGCGGCCCGCCCCCGGCGACGTGATCATTCTGTTAGGCGGCCGTACCGGCCGGGACGGCATCGGCGGCGCGACGGGTTCTTCCAAGAGCCACGACCGGAAGTCCCTGCAAACCATGGCCTCCGAGGTCCAGAAGGGCAACGCCCCCGAGGAGCGCAAAATCCAGCGGCTGTTCCGGGACAAGGCGGTGACACGTCTGATCAAGCGATGCAACGACTTCGGCGCGGGCGGCGTGAGCGTCGCCATCGGAGAGCTGGCCGACGGCCTCAAGATTGATCTGGACGCCGTGCGGAAGAAGTACGACGGCTTGGACGGCACCGAGCTTGCGATTTCTGAGAGCCAGGAGCGCATGGCGGTCGTTGTGGCCCGGGAGGATGCGGAAACCTTCATCCGCTTTGCCAGCGCGGAAAACTTGGAAGCGTATCCGGTGGCCGTCGTGACGGAATCGCCCCGTATGGTCATGCAGTGGCAGGGAAAAACCATCGTGGATTTGAGCCGGGAGTTTTTGAACTCCAACGGCGCGGTCAAGCACGCAACCGTTTTTGTGCCCGCCGGAGAGAAAAGGCGGGAGCCCAGCGATTCCATGGACCTGCGGAAAATGGCCTCCAGCCTGAAGTGCGCCTCCCGGCGGGGACTGGTGGAGCGGTTTGACTCCACCATTGGCGGAGGCAGCGTCACGATGCCCTTTGGCGGCCGGACGCAGCGGACGCCCGCCCAGTCCATGACGGCTCTGCTTCCGGTTCTGCCGGGACAGGAGACGGAACAGGCCAGCGTTATGGCCTGGGGCTTCGACCCGGAGGCCATGTCTGCGGACCCCTACAACGGCGCGTATGACGCGGTAGAGCTTTCGCTTGCAAAGCTGGTGGCCGCGGGAAGCGACCCGGTGAAAAATCCCACGTATTTAACGCTTCAGGAATATTTCGAGAAGCTGCGGGACGACCCCAAACGCTGGGGCAAGCCCTTCGCCGCGCTCTTGGGAGCCATGGAGGCGCAAATGGACCACTGCGCCGCCGCCATTGGCGGCAAGGACTCCATGTCCGGGTCCTTCCTGAATATGGATGTGCCGCCGACGCTGATTTCCTTTGCCATCGCCCCGATTCAAGCAAATGAGGTCATCACGCCGGAGTTTAAGGAGGCGGGACATCCGGTGTACCTTTTCAGCGGATGGACCACAGGCGAGATCAACTTCGCCTGGGCGGAGTTCTGCAAGCTGGCCAGGAACGGAAAGGTGAAAGCCGCCTGGGCGGTGGAAAACGGCATTGCCGAGGCGGTGATGAAGATGTCTTTCGGCAATGACATTGGGTTCCGCGCGATGGGCCGGAACACCGTCAACTGGTATAAGCCCCGTCCCGGCGCGATTGTGGCGGAGCTGACCGAGGATGCCGGCAACTGCCACCCGGAGGGCCGCTTTGCCAAAATCGGCGTCACCACCGCGGAAGCAGCGATTACAATTGGTGATGATTCCGCGCCAATCAACGAACTGTTATCCCTGAACGAATCCGTTTTGGAGGACGTGTATCCCACCCGTGCGTTTGCCGGCGGCGAGGCCCCCGAACTGCTCTTCCCCGATAACGTCCGCACAACGCCCCGGGCCGTCCCCAAGGTGGGCGTTGCAAAACCGAAAGTTCTCATTCCCGTTTTCCCCGGCACGAACTGCGAATACGACAGTGCCCGCGCCGCCCAGAGGGCGGGCCTCGAGACGGAAATTTTCGTCGTGAACAACCAGTCGGCCCAGGATGTGGCGGATTCTGCCGCCCGTTTTGCGAAGACCCTGCGGGAGAGCCAGATTCTGTTCCTCCCCGGCGGCTTTTCCGGCGGCGACGAGCCGGAGGGTTCCGGTAAATTTATCACAGCGTTTCTCCGGGGCCCGGAGACCTCCGAGGCGGTCATGGACCTGCTGAAAAACCGGGACGGCCTGGCTCTTGGCATCTGCAACGGCTTCCAGGCGTTGATCAAGCTGGGCCTGCTGCCCTTTGGAGAGATTACCAGCATAGACGGCGACTGCCCGACGCTGAGCTATAACGTCATCGGGCGGCATCAGTCGAAAATTGTCCGCACACGGATTGTTTCGAATCATTCCCCCTGGCTGGCGGGGACCCAGCCCGGCGAGGTCTACGAGGTGCCGGTCTCTCACGGCGAGGGTCGTTTCCTGTGCTCCTCGGAGCTTCTTTGGAAGCTGATGAAAAAGGGCCAGATTGCCACCCAGTACGCAGACCTGGAGGGCGTGCCGTCCATGGACCCGGAGTGGAACCCCAACGGTTCCGCCTGGGCGGTGGAGGGCATCACGTCCCCGGACGGGCGCATTTTCGGCAAGATGGGCCACGCGGAGCGCGTAGGTCCGGGACTCTACCGGAATGTTCCCGGAAATTATGATATGCGGCTGTTTGCGTCGGCCAAGGCGTATTTCAGTCTGTAAACAAAACGAGGGCGGGCCGCAGGCCCGCCCTCGCGCAGTCTTGCGCCGGGTGGCTTATTGAATTTGAATCTGACACATCCGCATGGTGTCCAGAGCCGCCCGGTGGCTCTCCGGCGTCACACCGGCGCAGCAGTCCGCCAGGACCCGAACGGGCGTCTCCGGCAGAAACGCCTTGATCAGCAGCGCGTTGGAAATGACACAGATGTCTGTACAAAGGCCCAAAAGGGTAATGTCCAAATCGTCCAGCCTGGCAAGCTCCGCCAGCATTTCCGCCAGCTTGACGGAACCAAAGGAGGGTTTGTCTACAAGGACGGCCCCTTTCAGCGCGGCGGCGATTTTAGGATGCAGCTCCCAGCCAGGAGTGCCCCGGATGCAGTGGGGAACCGGCAGGTTCCGGCCCTCCTGGGTTTTCAGGTAGTCCATTTCATGGGTGTCGCGGGTGGCAATCACATCCCCGGCGGGATAGACGGCGATTTCCGCAGCGGCCCGGTCCACGATGGCCGCCGCCTCCGGCGTGCCCAGCGCGCCGTCCACGAAATCGTTCTGCATATCGATGACCAGTAAAATTTTTCGCATAATCCGGCTCCTTTTGGTTGGTGATAACGGAATTATACCACAGATTTACGCCGTGGGAAACCGGTTTTCTGCGGCGTGGGAGACGGCGGCTAAAACAAATGCTTTGACGGAAGCGGCGGGCTGTGATACAATGAGAAAAATCTTTGCGGGAAGCAAAAGGAGGAACGGCGATGCAGCGTCCGCTGGCGGACGAAATTCGTCCCAAAACCTTGGAAGAAGTGGTGGGACAGCGGCATTTGCTGGCCCCCGGCGCGGTCCTCCGCCGCCTGATCGAAGCGGGCACGGAGGCCAATATGGTGTTTTACGGCCCCTCCGGCACCGGAAAAACGACCATTGCAAACCTGATCGCGGAAAAGACCCACAAAACCCTATACCGCCTGAACGCAACCACTGCCTCTTTGCAGGATGTCAAGGATGTCATTGCCGACGTGGACACCCTTCTGGCTCCCGGCGGTATTTTGCTGTATCTGGACGAGATTCAGTATTTCAACAAAAAGCAGCAGCAAAGCCTGTTGGAATTCATGGAAAACGGCAAGCTGACGCTGATTGCCTCCACAACGGAAAATCCGTACTTTTACGTGTACGGCGCGCTGTTGTCCCGCAGCACGGTGTTTGAGTTCAAATCCGTGCCGCCCAAGGAGGTGGAACCGGCCGTCCTGCGGGCGTTGGAAATCGAAAAGGCCCGGGCTCCCCTGGACTGGGAACCGGGCCTCCCGCTGCACATCGCCACCGCCTGCGGCGGCGACGTACGCAAGGCGATGAACGCCGTGGAGCTTCTTTGCAGCGCGGCTCCCCTGCGGGACGGCGTGCGGTATCTCACCTGCGCGGACGCCGGGCAGGTTTCCCAGCGAAGCGCGATGCGCTACGACAAGGGCGGCGACGCCATGTATGACCTTGCGTCCGCCCTGATGAAGTCCCTGCGGGGCAGCGACCCCGACGCCGCGCTGCACTATCTGGCCCGCTTTCTGGAAGCCGGAGACCTGGCGACGCCCTGCCGCCGCCTGCTCTGCTCCGCCAGCGAGGATGTGGGCATGGCCTATCCCCAGGCCGTGGCGATTGTCAAAGCCTGCGTGGACACCGCAATGCAGCTGGGGCTTCCGGAAGCACAGCTTCCCTTGGCCCAGGCGGCGGTGCTGCTGGCCACCGCGCCGAAATCCAACAGCATTACCGCGGGCATAGGCAGGGCGTGGGCCGACGTGCGGGCGGGCCGCACGGGAGACGTTCCCCGGCAGCTTCAGAACGTCCACGCCGACACCACGGGCTTTGACAGCCGCCAGCATTACCAGTATCCCCATAATTTCCCCGGTCATTGGGTTGCTCAGCAGTATCTGCCCGACGCGCTGAAGGATATGCGTTACTACGAGTGGGGCGACAACAAAACGGAACAGGCCGCAAAAGCCTACTGGGAGAAAATCAAAGGAAAAGGGGATGCCTGATGGACGGGAGCGGACGGCCCGCTATTCCTCCGGGCGAAAGACCGTTTCCACCGCCGTTTTCTCATAGTTCGGAGGCGAATAGACCCAATGGTCCAGAACGCCGTCTGTGATTTGATACCGCAGCGGGTCCGGTTCCGTCAGGGGCGGCAGTTTTTCGATCACCTGTAATTTCACCTTCATCCGCTCCGGGCGGATGCTCTTGATGTAGACAGACACGCCGTCGCCGGGTTCCAGGCGTTCCTTTGCGTCGGCAAGGCCGGAGAGGTTCGGGGTCAGTTCGATGAAACTGCCGTAATCCTTGACGCTCCGGACAATGCCCCGGACGGTTTCCCCGGCCCGGAAGCGGCTGGCGTTTTCCATCCAGGTCCCCAGGAGTTCCCGGTGGGTAAGGGTGATGCGCCGCCGTTCCCGGTCAAAGCATTTGACCGCCGCGAGAATTTTCTGTCCCACGCGAAAACGCTCCTTGGGGTGGGAGATGCGGGAAATGGAGATGTGCTCAATGGGCAGTATGGCCACGATGCCGCAGCCGATATCGACGAAGGCCCCGAAGGGCTCCAGCCGCGTCACCCGGCCCGTGAGAACGGCGCCCGGCGTCAGGTGATCCAGGAAATAGGCCATAGCCGTTTCTTGGGCGGCCCGGCGGGAGAGCCAGGCGAGAGGCGCGCCTTTTTCGTCGGCCTCCAGGGCGGTGACGGTGAAGCAGGTCTGTTTTCCGACCCGGGACAAAACGGCGATGTCCCGTTCGGACCCGCTGATCCAGGGGGCGACGGCCTCGGAGCGGGGAATCCGGCCCTCGATGCCGTCCAGGGATATGTACAGGGTATGGTCCGCGCCGCAGCGATGGACGGGGGCTTCCAGAAGCTCGCCGCTTTCCAGGGCGTCCCGCAGCGCGGCGAGGGAGCAGGGGGCCGGGACTCGAAGGCCCTCCGGCGGGTAACGATGATTTTCCGGCATGATTGATCGCATCCTATCTGCCGCTGGCCGCGGCAATTCACGTTGATAAACCAATATATGCAGCAAGAAGGACTGGGTTGACAGGAGGCGCGTATGGACCTGCATTTGCATGAGTGTGTAGAACTGAAAAAGCCCCATCCCTGCGGGAGCAGCCGGTGGGAGATTTTGCGGGTGGGGATGGATATCAAACTGCGGTGTTTGGGGTGCGGCCATGAACTGATGCTTCCCCGCAGCAAGGCGGAAAAAAGCATCCGCAAGATTCTGACGAAGGAGGAATCCACATGAACGGAAAATTCAAACGGGTGGTAGCGATGGCGTTGGCGTTGATTCTGGCGTTGGCGATTGTGGCTTCGCTGATTCTGCCCTACATTGGATAAACGGAGGAAAAGGACGGCCAAACGCCGTCCTTTTGCTGTGATTATTCAAATTCCGGAAGTTTCTGGTCCAACTGGAAGAAGGTAAAGGTCCCGGTTCCGAGAAGCGTGCCGTCGGGGCCGGTGATGCGGGCCTCAAAGGTGGAAACGGTTTTGCCGTGCCGGAGTTCGTGGGCCTCGGCGGTGAGGGCGTCGCCCAAGCGCGCGCTTTTGAAGAAATTGTAAGAGGCGTTGAGCGTCACGGCCATGTAGCCGTAAGCGGCCATAGCGGAGCCGCAGGCATTGTCGGCCATGGTGAAGTAAACGCCGCCATGAGGAACGTTCAGCGGGTTGAGGTCCTCCGGCTGAACGGTTTTCACGACTTTGGCAAAGCCGGGGCGAAGTTCTTCCAGATATATGCCGTGGCTTTGGGCATAGGGGTTGCGTTTGTTGCGGTAATTTCTGATTTTTTCGTAATCCATTGTGAAGCCCTCCTTTTCCTTCATTGTATCGGTTCTGGCGGAGGGCGTCAACCGAAAGTTTGCATTTGAGGAAAGAAAAACAACGGGCGTTTTTAAGCGGAATTGCAGAAAACGCCCGTTGTTTTCCAATAAAGAGATAATGAGGTGATGCCATACGCCTGAAGGCGCGGCATTATTCCTCTATGCTGATTGCGCTGACCGGGCAGGAATCCCGTGCGCCCTGAGCCGCGCTGACTTGGTTGTCCGGGATTTCGCCGCCGTGGGCCAAGCCGTCGCCGCCCATGCTGAACACGGTCGGACAGCTCTCCACGCACAGACCGCAGGAGATGCAGTTTTCATTCACTGTCGCTTGCATAGTTACCTCCAAATTTCTCCATCCGGCGTTGCCGGACGGAAAGCATTTCGATATAAACGGCCGCCGCCGTCCATACCGTTTGTAGTGTGCCCGTCTTTTGGGGTTTCAACAAAAATTTTTGCGCAGTACCGCAACCGTTTCCACGCCGTATTTCCGGAACAGCGCGACGGCCTCCGGCCCAATGCGTTCGCCGCTTACGGCAATTGGGACGGCGGGCGGACAGGACACCAGCGGCGTACCGCAGATACGGCCCAGGCTTTGGGCCGCCGGGACGGTCTCCTGGGGGGCGAACAGAGCTTCCCGGATGGATAGAACCCGTTCCCCCATCGCCGGGGATAGGGCCGGGCGGCGGCGGCCGGGCTTCGGCACGGCGAGGCCCGGCGCGTCCACCACGATCCGCAGGGCCTCCTGGTCCGTGGAGCCGGAGGCCATCAACACAACGTTGTCCACGTCCGCATACTCCGCCTCCACGCCTCCTGTCCGAAAGAGGTTCGCCAGTGCGACGCCGTCCCACCCGGAAGCGGCGGCGTCAAAGGTGAGCTTCAGCGGCTCGTCTCCCGTCAGAATCCAGCCCTGGCCGGCTAACCCTTGCCGGACCGCGGTCAGATTCCCGGCGGTTTCCCGAATGCGGTCCGCCTCCTCTCCCGCCAGAGCCGCGTTGCAAAGGTCCAGGGACGCCAGGGTCAGGTAGGACGGGCTGGTGGAGCCAAAGAGGGCCAGGGCGTTTTTTGCCTCCTCCCGGAACGCCGCCGGGGCGTTTTTCCCAATGTGGAGATAGGCCCCGCCGGTGAGGACGGGAAGGGTTTTATGGGCGGAGTCGCAGCACATATCCGCTCCCAGGTCCAGCGGGTGCCGGGAGGGGTCCAGGAAGCGCAGATACGCTCCGTGGGCATTGTCCACCAGCAAAGGCGCGCCCCGGCGGCGGCAGACCTCCGCCAAGCCGGAAATATCCGCCATATTACCCAGATAGTCCGGGCTGGTGACGTACACGGCGGCGGGGGAAACGTCCAGCCCGGCCAGCGTCCGCTCCAGGCCCTCCGGCGTAACGGGACAGGCGCAGAGGGAGTCCGTCTCCCCCTCCGGCCAGAGCCAGACCGGCTCAAAGTCCAGCAGAGCGGCGGCATAGATGAACGCCTTATGGACGTTCCGGGCGGCCACGACCACAGGCGGCGTTCCGGCAGGCCGGTTCGTCAGAGCCAGATACAGCATGGCCCGGATGCACTGGCTGGAGCCTTCCGTGGAGTAGAAGGTGGCCCCGGAGCCGAACAGGGAGGCGGCGTTCTGTTCGCTTTCGGCGATGATGCCCGCCGCCTCGTAGAGAGAATCGGCCCCCTCAATCTCCGTGATGTCCAACGCCTCGCAGCCCAAGGGGCCAAACCCCTTGTGGCCCGGCATATGAAAGCGGCTCATGCCCTCCAGCTGGTAGCCCTGGAGGAAGTTCCAGATGGGTGTGGTCATGGGTCCTCCGCCTCGGCGGCCTGAAGCATGACGGCGCACTCGATCCGCTTGCGGAACAGCTCGCAGCCCGGCTCGTAGACGCCCCGGATGGACCCGGAGGCGTGGTAGGCGTTGGCGGCGCAGCCGCCAGAGCAGTAGAGCTTTGCCCAGCAGTCCGCACAGCCGGGGCGGGCATAAGCGTTGCAGGCGCGGAATTCCTCCCGGAGCGCGGGGGCGGTTACGCCGTTCCAGACATCGCCCAGCTTATAGGCTTCTTCGCCGACGAACTGGTGACAGGGATATAAGTCGCCCCAGGGGGTGACGGCCATATATTCCGTGCCGGAGCCGCAGCCGGAAATCCGTTTATAAATGCACGGGCCGCCGGTGAGGTCCAGCATATAGTGATAAAAGGTAATGGGGTTTCCGGCCCGTTTGCGCCGGAGCATTTCGACAGCCAGCCGTTCGTATTCCGCCTTGACGGTTTCCAAATCTTCCGGCGTCAGCGCGGCGGGGTCGCCGGGCCCGCAGACAACCGGTTCCATGCTCAATTCTGTGAAGCCGAGGTCCGCCATGTGAAATACGTCTTTGGTGAAATCGGGGTTGGCGTGCGTGAAGGTTCCACGGATATAGTAGCTTTTGCCGTTTCTGGATGCGGCCAGTTTCTGGAACTTGGGGACGATGACGTCATAACTGCCGTTCCCGGCGTAGTCCACCCGGAGGCGGTCGTGGATTTCCTTCCGGCCGTCCAGGCTTAGGACAACGTTGTCCATTTCGCGGTTGGCAAAGTCTATTACATCGCCGTCAATCAACATACCGTTGGTTGTGAGGGTGAAGCGGAATTTTTTGCCGTGCGGTTCTTCCTGGGTGCGGGCGTAAGCGACCAGCTGCTTGACAACTTCCCAATTCATCAGCGGCTCGCCGCCGAAGAAGTCCACTTCCAGGTTTGTGCGGGAACCAGAGTGTTTGATCAGGAAATCCAGGGCCTGTTTTCCCACTTCAAAGGACATCAATGCCCGGTCCCCGTGGTATTTTCCCTGGCTGGCGAAGCAATAGGAACAGTTGAGGTTGCAGGTGTGGGCAACGTGGAGGCAAAGGGCCTTCACCACATCGCCGGACCGTTCCTTGAAATCGCCTGCCATACCGGCAAAGGTGTCTGGTGTATAGAGCTGGCCGGTTGCTGCCAGTTCGGCTACGTCTGCGATACACTCGGCTAATTCTTCTGGCGTTACGTCAGGACGGTCCCGGTATTTTTCCAGCAGTTCCGCGGTAATTTCTTCTGGCGTGTGGTTTTCATAAAGCGCGATCACGTCGTAAGCAACGTCATCCACCACATGGATTCCGCCGGAGCAGGTGTCCAGCACGATGTTATAACCGTTTAATTTGTATTGATGTACCATAAAACCCCCAAAATATCGGAAAAACGCGCCGCCTGGAAAGGCGGCGCGGTCTGCCTGTTTTTACTTCTTCTCGCACTTCTGGTTAGCGACGCCGCAACTGGTTTTGCACGCGGACTGGCAAGAGGTCTGGCACTCGCCGCAGCCGCCTTTTTTGGTGCTGGCGCAAAGGTTGCGGGTTTCCAAGGTCTTGATTCTTTTCATGGCATTGAACTCCGTTCTGTTAAATTTGGAAGGAACGCGCCGCCTTGCCGGCGAGCACTTGATCTGACAAAGAAGTTTAGCATACAATGACAGCAAAGTCAAGGTTTATGCAACTTCTATCATTGGGTTAATTTCTTGAAAGATAACTCGCATCTTTGACGGAACGGTATTTGCTGATTCTGAACATGGCAAACCGATGATTTTTCCGCGCTTTCGGTTTCACGATCAATCTTAGGGGTAAAAAATACGGTGTGCCACAGTCCGGGAAACACTCTGTTGTAATTTCATTTAGAAAATAATTGCCAATGACCGCCTCTCCTCAGAAAATCAATTGCTGTAAAATCCTGGTTTATTCTCTGGGTTTCCTTCCAGTCCAAAAATGCAGTCTGTGAAACTGCCGGGGTCCTGCGTTCCCAACGCCAAAGGCTAACGGGATAAACCAATCCAGGAATTGAAAATTAGATAAATTTGTGATATCATCCTTTTATTACCCTTTCACCCAGCCCATGCGGTACGGCGCAAACCAAACGAACGGATAAAGGAGAATCATTATGGATCGTTTTGGCATCAATGTGACTCTGAAACATACGCCTCCCCTGGACCCGGACTTCATCCCCCTTATGCGGTTCAACCGCGCTTTCCTGGCTTCGGCAAAAAAGCCGGTAGCCATTGCTGTGGAACGGGCTGACGGCCAGATGGCTTCTTGTCAAACCTTTATCCACGGCACGCCGGATAGGGCCCAGGCCGATCATTACTACATCGAGCGGCTGGTGAAAACCCTCCTCTGGATGAAGGGCGGATTCAAAATCTATATCAGCGGTGACGAAGGTATTTACGAGTACCTGAAATCCGTCTACTGCGCCGGAGGACAGCAGGAATTTGACTGGGATTACATGGCAAACATCTTTGAGCATCCCTTTGAGGTGGCGTTGGTGGACGCCGTTCCAGCGGCCAAGGACGCACCCAAGGCCATCGGCGGCCATATGGAGGGCTGCCGTATCGGCTTCGATGCCGGCGGTTCTGACCGGAAGGTCTCCGCGGTCATCGACGGGGAAACGGTCTATTCCGAAGAAGAGGTCTGGTTCCCCAAAACCAACTCCGACCCAGATTATCATTATGACGGAATCGTCAGCGCCCTGAAGTCTGCCGCAGAGCATATGCCGCGGGTGGACGCTGTGGGCGTCAGCTCCGCCGGTGTGTTTATCAATAACCGGACTATGAGCGCGTCTTTGTTCCTCAAGGTTCCCAAAGAGATTTATGACGAAAAGGTCAAGGATATTTATATTCGAGCGATTCATGACACCTTTGGCGGCGTGCCTTACTGCGTCATCAATGACGGCGACGTTTCCGCTCTGGCCGGGGCGATCAGCTTGAATGACAACAGTGTTTTAGGCATTGCCATGGGCACCAGCGAGGCCGTGGGCTACGTGGACGAAGAAGGCCGTATTACCGGCTGGCTCAACGAGCTGGCGTTTGTTCCTGTGGACGCCCAGCCGGACGCCATGCGGGACGAGTGGAGCGGCGATATTGGCTGCGGCGTGAAATATTTCTCCCAGGACAGCGTGATCAAGCTGGCTCCCCGCGCAGGGATTCAGCTGGATGAAAGCGCGTCTCCTGCCGAGAAGCTGAAGGTTGTCCAGAAGCTGATGGCCGAGGGCAGTGACGCCGCTGCCAAGGTCTACGAATCCATCGGCGTTTATCTGGGCCATACGCTTGCTTATTACTATGAGCTGTACGGCTGCCGTCATGTACTGCTGCTGGGCCGGGTTATGAGCGGCAGGGGCGGAGACCTGATTCTGGACACCGCAAAGAAGGTGCTGGCCGATGAATACCCGGAACTGACGGGCAAAATTGTGCCCGAGCTGCCGGATGAAAAATTCCGCCGGGTTGGACAGTCCATGGCCGCTGCCAGTCTGCCGGAGATTTCATAAGACGCTTCCAAGCCTGTGCGGCTGAACAATCAGCGGTTCGCGCTCTTCTCCTTCTGTTTTGGGGAGAGGAGCGCGTATTCGCGGAGACATTCCTGCTAAAAAGTGCGGAAGCGGTACGGGATAAGCGGTTTTGCCGTTGAAGGGCCGCCGTTACGTTCTCAGTATTTTTCCATGGGTTTTCCTTTGGCCAGTTCATCAATCAGCTTGTCCAGATAGCGGATTTCCCTCATGAGGGGGTCCTCGATTTCTTCTACCCGCACTCCGCAGACGGCGCCTTTTATCCGCTGGCGGTTTTCGTTCGGCGCGGGCGCGTTGCGGAAAAAATCACCGTAGGAAACTGCATCCCGGAAACACGCTGCGAGCATTTCGGGGCTGTATCCGGTCAGCCAGCAGATGATTTCGTTGACTTCTTCTCTGGTGCGGCCCTTCTTTTCCGCCTTGTCCACCAGAAGCTGATATACCTTTGGAAAACTCATTTGAAATACTTTATCGCTGTTCATGTTTATTTCTCCGCTCCTGTTTCGTAAGAGTGATAGAAAAAGTATAGCATATGCAGACGATGAAAGTAAAGAGAGGGCGGTTTTGCTCCGAGCTTACACGCGGAAGAAGGGGAGATCAATCGCCAAGGATTTGGAAGGGAGGATTTGCGGCTTTCCTTCTGGGGAGTGAACGACAGGCTTTGTCCGATGCGTTTGGGAAAATACGGTTCCGTCTGCGGCGGCGGAGACGCAAGGCGTGGCCCTCAAGCTGCGGAAAAAGAGGAACGGGTAAATTTAAGACTTTTTTAACAATTGACGCTGGTTTGCTTAACAACTTTCCGGTATCTTAATACTTGCAAGAGACAAAACTTCTTTTCATCCAATCTTCCTAAACCATAAGGGAGCGGGTCTGCCGAAGGGCGGACCCGCTTTCCTTGCTCTGGCAGGATGCGTAAAATTTCCCAGACGGTCTATTGTTTTTTGTAGAATGTGCCGATATATATAACAAAAGGATTTTTCCAAAACGCACACGGGGCCTGCCAAGGGAAAACCTTGGTGAGACAACCCGTGAAAGCGGCCGGCCGTCAGGCCCCCTAAACCGCTTGAAATTTCCGGGGAATTTTTGACGTTTTCGTTTATCAGATCAGGAGGATTGCAATGGACGTTACAAGCGTACCAGCAGCGGCTCCGCAGGTCCAGCCGCAAACCGCTCCCGCCGCGAGGGAGACACCAACTAGTTCGCCCAGCAGCCGCGAAGAGAAAACGCTCTATGAAATGATGCGGGACGCACAAGAGAAAATCGGCGCGCACAAGGACCGCCTGAAAGCCGCAAAGCCAAAGGTTCAATATGGGGATGTGCCCATGATGGCCTATTCCCGCCTCTCCCGCGCCAGAAACCGCGCCCAGGTAAACGCCGCGGCAGGCTACGCCCGGCGGCAGATCGCCCGGCTCAAGGCCGCCAAGCACACCGACAGCGACAACGCCAAGCAAATCCAGGCCGCCATCAACCAGCTGCAAAAGGCCGTCACCCGCGCCGGGAAGAAAAACCGGGAGCTGGACCGGGAAAAACTGGCGGAGTCCCGGCAAAAAAAGCTGGAAGCCGAACACCGTACCCGGCAGGCCCAGCGGGAGCGGCTGGAGCTGCGCCGCAAACAGGCCGCACGGATGCTCCGGGAATCCGGCTACGTGCGGGAAGCGGAAATCGACAAACGGATGCAGTCGCACATCGCCGCCACACAGGCGGAGCTGCGGAATCAGGCGCAGTCGCTGTCCGCCGCGTTTCAGCCGTCGCCGGAGGCGGTGGCGCAGGAATACGCCGCGGTCCAGGCTTCCGCTGCGCCGGAGGCGGTCGCGGGGGGCGGGCTGGATTTGCAGGCGTAAAGTATTTGCAAAAAAAGGAAGTTGAACGATGAAAACAGAACGCGCTTATTCCAGTGTTGCCGTCACGCCGAAGGCAGAAGCCGCTGTCCGGCGCGGGCATCCCTGGGTTTATGATGCGGAAATCACCGCTGTTTCCGGCGTGCCGGAGAACGGCGGCTATGTAGATGTATTGGGGAAGAAAGGGCAGTATCTGGGCACCGGGTTTTTCTCCGGGGCGTCGAAAATCCGGGTCCGGCTGCTCACCCGCAACGCCAACGACCGCCTTGACGCCGCTTTTTGGGAACGAAAGCTCCGCTGGGCCTGGGAGTACCGGAAAACCGTCCTGGCACCGGAGGACCTGGACGCCTGCCGGATTATTTTCGGAGAGGCGGACGCCTTCCCCGGACTGACGGTGGACAAGTTCCATGATCTCCTCTGCGTACAGGTTCTGTCCGCAGGCATGGAGCGGGTCAAGGGCGAGCTGCTGCCCCTGCTGGTGCGGATTCTGCGGGAGGATGGACAGGAGGTCCGAGGCGTTTATGAACGGAACGACGCCGCGCTTCGGGAAAAGGAGGGCCTGACGAAATACAAGGGCTGGTTTGTCCTGCCGGACGAGGCCCCGCCGGAACGTGCAGTGACGGAGATTGTGGAAAACGGCGTCAAATATTTGGTGGATGTGGAAAACGGGCAGAAAACCGGCTTTTTCCTCGACCAGAAATACAACCGCCGGGCCGTGGCGCGTCTAGCGAAGGGCCGGACGGTGCTGGACTGTTTTACCCACACTGGCTCTTTCGCGCTCAACGCCGCATTGGGCGGCGCGGAGCATGTGACGGCGGTAGACGTATCCGAAGCGGCGGTGGAGCTGGCCCGGGCGAACGTGGAACGAAACGGGCTGTCCGGCGTGGTGGACTGTATGGCGGCCAATGTGTTTGACCTTCTGCCCGCGCTGGAAAAGGAACCGTCCCGCTATGATTTTATTATTTTGGACCCGCCCGCGTTCACCAAGTCCCGGAAAACCGTTGCCAACGCCATGTCCGGATACAAGGAAATCAACTACCGGGCCATGAAACTCCTGCCCCGCGGGGGCTATCTGGCGACCTGCTCCTGCTCCCACTTTGCGTCGGAGAAAAAATTCATTGCCATGCTGGAAGCCGCCGCGAAAGATGCAAATGTCCGGCTGCGGCAGATCGAGGCGCGGCAGCAGAGTGCGGACCATCCGATTCTCTGGGGCGTGGAGGAGACGAATTATTTGAAATTTTATCTGTTTCAGGTGGTTTGAGCGGAGTAATTTCCCCTTGCATTTCGTTTATACGCACAGAAATGCAAGGAGGGAATTTTCAATGGTCAAAGAACAGGAACGAAAATTATTCGACCGCTGGCAGTCCGAGCAAAAACGCCTTTTCTTCATCCGGGACGGCGTGTTTGACGAGGAAACCTGGAACGCCGAGCCGCTGAAAATCACATTTGTGCTCAAAGAAGCCGACTGGCCGAACGTCAACCGCGATATGTGCCGCCATGTGCTCTGCGGCCGCAGTCCCACCGTCTGGAAAACCTGGAACAACGTTGCCCGCTGGACGAAGGGCCTGCTGGAAGGCGGCGGCTATCCGCGGAACGTTTCCGAGGCGGAACGGGTACGGCTTTTGGCCCGGGTGAGTTTTTTGAACTTGAAAAAGGCAGGCGGCGGACGCAGGGCGAATCCGAAGGAAATCCGCAAAGCCGCCCGGCAAGACGCCGCATTGCTCCGAGAGCAGCTTCTTCTTTACCATCCGGACCTGATCGTTTGCTGCGGCAAAGGACTGGTTGCGGACGTTCTTGAAAAAGAAGTCCTTCAGCGGCCGGATTTATTCGGTCCTTATCTTTCGGCCCAGGACCATGAGGAGCTGGACGGGATTTCCTGCTTCTATACCCGCTTTCCCGGCAAAGAGCGGCTGACGCCGGCGGTGGATTTCTGCCACCCGGAATGGATAGCAGGCGGACACGCACGCTGGCAGGCGGATTATGAAAAGATGAAGACCCTCCGCGCCGTTCTCCTGCCGCCGGTGGTTTAAGCGGAAAAAGCGGTCCGCAGACCGTGCAGGTCTCCCGTGGCCCGCAGAAACCAGACGGTGCATACGGCGTCGGCGGTGAACAGGAGCAGAAACGCGTATGCAAGCCCCGGCGGAAGCGCGTCCGCCAGGGCCGCCGCCAGAGGCTGTATAAACCGCACCGTTCCTGCTGTCAAAACGCCCCACGCCAGGGAAAAGGGCAAACATACCCGTCCGTTGAGATTTCCGGGAACCTGGGAGTAATCCCAAAACCAAACGCCCAGCAGTTTATCACAGGCCCAGTGATACCCATATTCTACCGCCGTAGCGGCCAGGCCGCCCCAGATAACCAGAAGCTGCCAGTTCATTTCCGGCAGGGCCAGAACCGCCAGCATCCCAAAGCCGTAAACTGGACACAGCGGAAGCAGCAAAAAACACCGCCGTCCCTGAAACTCCGCCCGGCTGACGGCGGCAAACGCCCGCTCCAACATCCAGCCGAGGAAGCTGTAAAACCAAAAATACCAGAGCCATTTTTCCAAAGCGATCCCTCCCCATCACAGTGTTTCCCAGGGAAAGAAGGCTATCCGCCTCTTGCGCTGGGAGATATTTCATGGTATACTGACAGAAAACGACAGGAGGTAACACAGGTATGGACACTTGGGAGAGCCTGCGGGCGGAATGCCTGACCTGCCAGGGCTGTTCTCTGGCGGAGACACGGACGAATGTGGTGTTTGGCGACGGCGCGGAGGACGCCGAGATCTTGTTCATTGGCGAAGGTCCCGGACAGCATGAAGACGAACAGGGAAAACCCTTCGTCGGCCGTGCGGGAAAGCTGCTGGACGATATGCTGGAAATGGTCAACCTGGACCGGACGAAAGTGTATATCGCCAATATTGTCAAGTGCCGTCCTCCCCAGAACCGGGACCCGCTGAACGTGGAGCAGGACGCCTGCATAGACTGGCTGCGCCGTCAGACGGCTTTGCTTCGGCCGAAAATTATCGTCTGCCTGGGCCGCATCGCCGCGAAGTCCATCATCAAGAAAGATTACCGCATTACGGCGGAGCATGGACAGTGGTTTGAAAAGAACGGCGTGCAGATGACTGCAATTTACCATCCGGCCGCTTTGCTGCGGGATGTGAGCAAGCGGCCCGATACGTTTGAGGATATGAAATCCATCCTGGCAAAAGCAAAGGAGCTTTGCGAACATACGGAGTTTTAACGGGGTCCCGCGCCTAGAGGTGGGAGGGCGCGGGATTTTTTCGGCAAAATTGTAAACTTACTTATAAAAATAGGTTGACAACTATGGGGAGTTGCGGTATGATGGCCTCAGAATCAAAAAGGAGGCTTTTGACCGTTATGACTTCACCGACTCCCACCCCCGCCGCATCCCGGCTGCGGACCCTGGACCTGACGTATATCGCCTTGTTTACCGGTCTGATGGCGGCGGGCGCATGGATTTCCGTACCCGTCCCCGCGCCGCTGATCGAATTCACAATGCAGACCTTTGCCATTTTTATGGCTCTGGCGGTCCTGGGCGGACGCCGGGGAACCTACGCCGTAACGGCCTATCTTCTGCTGGGCGCAGTGGGCGCGCCGGTGTTTGCCGGATTTCGCGGCGGGTTGGGCGTGATGCTGGGGGCCACCGGCGGCTATATCGTTGGGTTTCTCGTCCAGGCGTTGCTGTACTGGGCGGTTACCGCCCGGCTGGGAGAATCGCTGCCGGTTAAAACGCTGGCCTGCGTCGCGGGACTGGCGGTTCTGTATGCCTTTGGAACGGCTTGGTATGTGGTTTTCTACACGCGCGCTTCCAGCCCTGTGAGCATCTTGACAGCTTTGGGCTACTGCGTGTTTCCCTTCATCGTGCCGGACCTTCTGAAATTAGGACTGGCACTGGTGCTTTCCCGCCGAATCAGCGGGCTGTTGAAATAAATGAAAGAGACCGTTTCCTTTTGAAACGGTCTCTTTTTTATCCAGATTCCTCCCCGCCGCATGGACCGCGCAGGTTCTCCCGCAGAAGGCGGAGAAATAATTCCATAGCCGGATTTTTCCACCGGTCTTTCCGCCACGCGCACAACGCCGGAAGCCGCAGGCCCGAAACGGGCGCGTCCAGTTCCAGGAGAGTCCCGGCGGCCAGCTCCTCTTTTGCCACAAAACGGGGCAGAAACGTAAATCCCAGGTTGGACATCACACAGCGTTTGATGGTTTCAATGCTCCAAAGTTCCAAGGTTTCATCCAGCGTGATATTCCGCCCCTGCAAGTACGCTTCCAGACGGCGGCGGAAAATGCTGTCCGGTTCGTCGGTGACGAGGGAAACGGGCTTGTTCTGACCCGGCGTCACAAAATCGGGGCTGGAAAAATCCGGCGCGGCCAGCAGAACGATTTCATATTCCCCCAGGGACTCTACCTCCAGTGCGTCCCGGCTCCAATCCATGTCGTAGCCAACGCCAAGATCGCAGTTCCCGAGGCGCACGTTTTCGGCAATTTGCAGACAGTTACGGCTGCGGAGGATCAGCCGTACCTGTGGGGCCTCGGCCCGAAAAGTCCGAATCACCCCCTGCATCTGATAACACAGCAGGGTTTCCGCCATGTCTACCCGGAGGATTCCGGCCGGACGCTGGTTTGCACGGCCAATTTCCAGCAGACGGTCCGCCGCGGACAGGAGTTCCCGGGCCTGTTCCAGTGCCTGACGGCCTGTTTCCGTCAGAACCATCCGCCGCCCCTCTCGCTCGAACAGCGGCACGCCGAGCGATTCCTCCAGCTTCTGGATCTGGGTGGTGACGGTGGACTGTGTGTAACCCAGCGATTCCGCCGCACGCTGGTAACTGCCCTGGTCCACGACGGCACGAAATGTCCGCAGGTGTTTCAATTCCATTTCGCACCTCTTTCATTGGTTTTTTCGATAGTATATATCAAAAACTTTCGCTTTTCAAATGAATTTTTCTCTGCTATGATAGGTCCATCTCAAAAAAGGATGTGCCTGTCATGCCAATCTCGTTGCTGCCGTCGTTTCTGCTTTACTGTTATACTGGAGCCATCACTCCCGGCCCCGCAAATCTCTGCTCCCTTTCCACCGCCTTACGCTATGGCAAAGGACCGGCCCTGCGCCAGTGGCGGGGATTGTTTGCCGGTTTTTTCCTCGTCTCCATGGTCTCTGTGCTGGCGGCTTATTTTCTGGGCGCGCTGCTGAATCCCTATGTGGGATATCTCTCCTGGCTGGGCGCGGCATACCTCCTCTGGTTAGCGTGGCACACCCTCCGGTCCTCCGAAGGCCCGGCAGACGGGACCGCCGCACGGCCCAGTTTTCTCACGGGGCTTCTGGTGCAGCTGACGAACGTGAAAATTATGATATTCTGTCTGGTCGCGCTGACGTCCTATGTCCTGCCCTATGACGGCTCGTTTGGTTCTCTTCTGCTGGCGGGGCTGTTTCTGCCCTTCACCGGACCGGTGGCAAATCTGATATGGCTGTTTGCCGGAGCCGCGCTGCAACGGTTTTTTACAAACCACCGCCGCGCCGTGGATACCGTTATGGCGGCGGCGTTGGCCTTGTGTGCGGTCAGTCTGGTCTGGCCGCATGGAAGGGCATGATTCCTTTTCCGCTTTGACGGGTTCCATATGGCAAAAAGGCCGGGCAGGAAGCAGAGGCTTCCTGCCCGGCCTTTTTGCGTTCCGGAAAAATCCTCATTCTCCCATCTCTGCATCCGGTTCCCGCAGGCGTATGAGGCAGCTGGTGAGATTATATAACGGCTCGGCCGCCGTAGGAGTAAGGTTTTCCAGCACATCCGCCTGGTAAAGAACCGAGGTCGATTTGAAGCATACCGGCAGAATCGGGGCCTGGCTTTGCAGGTGGGCGCAAAGCGTATTCATGGCCGTCGTTCGGTCCTCCGCAGCGGCGAAGGCCGCTAGAAGCGCATCAGTCTGGGGGTTGCTCCAACGGCTGTAATTCAGCGCGCCGCCGGTGGACAGAAGCGGGGCAAGGTTCCAGTCGGCGGTAAGGCGGACTTCGCCGTAATAGAGGTCGAAGTCTCCGGCGGTCAAAGCGGCGTTGTATTCCGCCCAAGGCAAAACCTGGACCTCTACAGGAAGCCCGGCGTTTGTAAAAGATTCCGCCAGAAATCCGGCGATTGACTTCTTAAAACTGTTCTCCTCATTGACCAGCAGCGTCAGAGGGCGTTCCGCCGTATAGCCGGTTTGAAGCAGCGCGGCGGAAAAGGTGTCGGCGGAGCCGGTTTCTTCCAGACCAGAGGGATACAGCCGCGACGCCGGCGAAACCGGAAACTGCGCCGCGCTCCCATGGCCGGAGAGAAAGGCGCTGACCACATAGGCGCGGTTGATTCCGTTCCAAAGGGCGCGGCGGAGGGCCAGATTATCCAGCGGAGCGCGGGCAGTGTTGCAGCCCAGATATTGCAGGACCGTCGTTTCCGCGTCAATACAGCCGACTTTGCCCGTGGTTCCGGAGGATTGGGTTCCGGTGAGGTCGGCAGTCATCAGCTGAATGTCGTGAGAGGAGAAGCGGTAAAGGAGGGTGTCGTGGTCCGCCGCTTCCACCAGGGGGATTCGTTCCAGCGGCTGGCCGCCGCCCCTCCACCAGCCGGGATTGACCGTCAAATAGGCGTTGCCGCCCTCCGCAGCGTAGCAATACGGACCGGTGCCGGTGGGGACGGTGTTTTTCTGGGTGCCGGATTTGATGATGGGAATATCCAGCAGAGCCGGAAAGCCGGTGTTTGGCCCGGTGAGCGTAATGGTGACGGTATTCCCCCGGCCCGAAATGGAGGCCACGCCTGCCAGACGGCTGCGGTAGCGTTCGGACTGCCGGGCGCGTTCCAGCGTTGCCCGGACATCGGCGGCGGTGAGACTGGAGCCGTCGGAAAAGGCGACGCCTTCCCGCAGCGTGAAGGTATAACGGTACGCGGCGGGGTCATAGGTATAGGACGCGCAGAGGGAGGGCTGCGGTTCCAGCGCGTTGTCCAGGCGGAACAGGCCCTCGTATAAAAGGGACCCCACCACCTGCTGGATTCCGTCGGAGCACTCCACCGGGTCCAGGGTCTGGCTGGGGGCGTAGGGGAGCGCGAAGGTCTCCGGCAGAACGACGCGGGGCGTCTCCGGCGGCGGTTCTTCTTCCACAACCGGCGGCAGCGCGTCCGGCTCCTCCTCAATCAGTTCCGCCTGCCAGCAGCCAGTGAGCAGAACCAGCGGCAAAACGGTGCAAAGCAATCGAAATAGGTGTTTTTTCACGGAAGCATCTCCATCGGAAAACGGTATCAGGAGGGACGGACAATGGCGGCGCACTGCACGCCCCGGGCCTCTCCCATTTTTCGATGGGACCAGAAGCGGTCTGGATGGCAGGCGGTGCAAAGTCCGGCGGCGTCGATGTGTTCCGGCAGAATCCCGGCGCGAAGCAGCCAGTGACGGTTCAGGCCCTCCAGGTCAACATACCATTTGGGGCCGCGGCGTTCCAGGTAGGGTTCCGCCGCGTTTCCCAGAGCAGCACGCATAGCGTCCGGGACATCGGCGTCCGTTTCAAAGCAGCACTGCCCGATGCAGGGTCCCAGTGCGGCGCGGACATCCGCTGGATTTGCGCGGTAAAGCCGTTTCAGCTCCCGGACGGTTTTTTCGGCAATGCCGCCCGCACAGCCCCGCCAGCCCGCGTGAACGGCCCCGACGGCCCCGGTTTTCGGGTCGTGGAGCAGGACGGTGCCGCAGTCGGCGGAGAACACGAACAGGGCAAGGCCCGGCTCGTTTGTAACCAGCGCGTCGGCGGAGTAATCGCGGTCACGAAACAGGCCCTTGCCCGCGTCGCTGGCCGTACAAATGTGGACGGTGGTTTCATGGACCTGCCTGGATAAAACCGTCTGTTCCGGTTCAACGCCCAGGCAGGCGCAGAAACGGCGGTAGTTTTCCAGCATGGCCTCCCGTCCGTCCCCCATGCCGGGGCGAAGGTTCAGGCTGTCCCAGGGGGCGGGGGAAACGCCGCCAAGGCGGGTGGAAAAGCCGTGCCGCACACTGGATAAAACGGGGGCGGACAGCCAGATTAAGCCGTTTTGTCTGTGGGTTTCAAAGGGCATGGGAACCTCCTTTATCATTTCGGTTCTTGCGCTTTGGGTTCATGGACAACTTCATGGGCACTCCAGCCGTTCCAGATATAAAGACAGCCGGAAATCATGAGGGAAATGGAAATGATCCAACAGAAAATCAGCTCAAACAGCAGGAAAAGCACCGTCAGGATGCCGCCCAGCAGCAGGAGGCCGCAGCCGAGCACCATCTGCTTGATGTCTTGCAGCAGGGCCAGAATACCGTCATTCATTTGCTCCACATTCACTTGCTCCCTTCCATTCCCAGATAATCCAATATCCAGCAATCTATATCCACATCGCCTTGCACAAACGTCCCCTCATGTTCGTCGTGCTCAAATCTGGCGCAATCAGTGATAACCGGGGGAATCCGGTCCGTCTTCCGGTCAAGGACGACGCTGTAATCATCGTCAATCCAGAAGCCTGGGCTTCCGGAATCGGGAAAACGATAACAAAGGTATCCGTTCAGCTTGGAATCCAAAGGCCAAATACAGTAAGCCTCCACGATCTGAGCCCCCAGGTCGTCCATATCATCCACCAGATCGAAGAAAAGGGTGTTATCTTCCATCCTTTCAATATCACAGGGGCTGAGGCTGTTTGCGCGCAGAAGCACCTGGTCGGTGTCCTTGCAGTCCTCCCATTTGCAGGGCGTCCACTTGCGCCCCTTTTCTACAAAAAACTGCTTGGTCTCCTCGAAATCATGCACGAAATCGGGATAATCTTCTTCATAAAAGTCCTCTCTCGCGGTAAGGACATAGTCATAAACTTCCTCAATGGCAGCCTTTGTGCCTTCAAAAGCCAGAATCCAATGCCCCTCAGTTTGAGTTCCCTTGTCCGGAAAAACAGGATAGAACTTTTCGTCAAAAAAACGCATGGGTATAGCATTTCCTTTACAATTTGTACCCACATTATAACACCCGGTTCATCCGATTGCAAGATAGGACTGATACAAAAATATGATTTATAGAAAATCTGTTTTGGTTAACCCTTGTGGTATTCCGGGCAAGTACACTTTTTCCACTTCAGGCCGCTGCCGCAGGGGCAGGGGTCGTTTTTGCCGATTTTAATGACCTTAATGGGCTGTTTCTTCGGGGCGGTTCCGTCCCCGCCCACGTTCTCAACCATACCCTTGGCCACCCGTTCCCGCTTGACCTCCTCATCCTTCCGCAGCCGCACGGAGTACAGCCGCCGGACGGTCTCGTCCTGGATGGCGGCCACCATTTCCTCGAACATCGTCAGGGATTCCCGCTTGTATACATCCACGGGGTTGTTGTTGCCGTAAGATTGGAGCCGGATGCCCTGCTTCAAGTCGTCCATGGCGTCGATATGGTCCATCCAGTATTCGTCCACCACCCGCAGCATGATCACCCGCTCCAGCTCCCGCATGATCGCCGGAGTGATTTCCTGCTCTTTGGCCGCGTAGGTCTTTTCGGCCGCGGCGGCGCAGCGTTCCGTCAGCGATTCCTGCCCGTTGTCCGCGCCGTCGGATACGGAGACCGCGCCCTTGGCGAAATAGGTGCCTTCCAGGCCCCGCAGCACTTCCAAACAGGCCGCCTCGTCCAGCGTCCCCTGTTCCGCGAAGGCCATGGCGATGTGGTTTGAAATCGAAGTGTGCATCATGTTCAGCACGGTTTCCTTGATGTCCATGCCGTCCAGCACCTGACGCCGCTGGCCATAGATCAGCTCCCGCTGCTTGTTCATCACGTCGTCGTATTCCAGCACGGATTTCCGGGACTGGAAGTTCCGGGATTCCACAGTGGTCTGGGCATTTTCAATGGCTTTTGTCAGCATTTTATTCTCAATGGGCGTGTCCTCGTCCAGATCAAACCGCTCCATCATATTGGTAATCCGGTCGCCGCCAAACAGGCGCATAAGATCGTCGTCCAGGGAGATATAGAACCGGGTCTCGCCGGGGTCGCCCTGGCGTCCGGCGCGGCCCCGGAGCTGGTTGTCAATCCGGCGGGATTCGTGGCGTTCGGTGCCGATGATGAACAGGCCCCCCGCTTCCCGGACTTTTTCCGCCTCGTCGGAAATCTCGGCCTTGTGCTGGGCCATTTTCTCGGCAAAGAGCTTCCGGGCGTCCAGAATTTCCTGGTTATCGGTGTCGGCGTAGCCGGTGGCGTCGGTAATCACCTCGTCGGAGTAGCCCGCTTTCAGCAGGTCGGCCCGGGCGAGGTATTCGGCGTTGCCGCCCAGCATGATATCCGTACCGCGGCCCGCCATGTTCGTGGCGACGGTCACGGCCCCCAGCTTGCCCGCCTGGGCGACGATTTCGGCTTCCTTCTCGTGGTTCTTGGCGTTGAGGAGGTTGTGTTTGATGCCTTCCCGGGAGAGGAGCTTGCTCAAAAGCTCGTTTTTCTCAATGGAGACCGTGCCCACCAGCACCGGCTGTCCCTTTTCATGACACTCCTTGATCTGCTCAATGACCGCCCGGAATTTGCCCGCCTCGGTTTTGTAAACGACATCGTGATGGTCATTCCGCTGGTTGGGGCGGTTTGTGGGGATCTCGATGATGTCCAGGTTATAGATGGTGCCGAATTCCTCCTGCTCGGTCATGGCCGTACCGGTCATGCCGGAGAGTTTATTATAGAGCCGGAAATAGTTCTGGAACGTGATGGTGGCGAGGGTTTTGTTTTCGCTGTTGACGTTGACGTGTTCCTTGGCTTCAATGGCCTGGTGGAGTCCGTTGGAATAACGCCGTCCGAACATCAGACGGCCCGTGAACTCGTCGACGATGATCACTTCGCCGTCCTTGACCACATAGTCAATATCCCGTTTCATGGTGCCGTGGGCCTTGAGGGCCTGGTTGATGTGGTGGCTCAGGGTGGAGTTGGAGGGGTCGGAGAGATTTTCCACATGGAAATACTCTTCCGCCTTGGCAATGCCGGGAGCGGTCAGCGTGGCGGTTTTGGCCTTTTCGTCAACGACGTAATCGGCGTCAATGTCGCTGTCTTCCTCCTCCTTGTTGTCCACCTGGACAACAACCTGTTTTTTCAGCCGGGAAACAAACATTTCGGCCATATCGTAGAGCTGGGTGGATTTTTCGCCCTGGCCGGAGATGATCAGGGGGGTCCGGGCCTCGTCGATCAGGATGGAGTCCACCTCGTCCACGATAGCAAAGGCGTGGCCCCGCTGGACCAGCTCGGTGGAATAGATGCACATATTATCCCGGAGGTAATCGAAGCCCATTTCGTTATTCGTGCCGTAAGTGATATCGGCGGCGTAGGCGTCCTGCCGCTGTTTGGCGGTCAGACCATGGACGATCAGGCCCACCTTGAGGCCGAGAAACCGGTGGACCTTGCCCATCCACTCGCTGTCGCGCTTTGCGAGGTAGTCGTTGACGGTGACGATGTGGACGCCTTTGCCTTCCAGGGCGTTGAGATAGGCGGGAAGGGTGGCGACCAGGGTTTTGCCCTCGCCGGTTTTCATCTCGGCAATCCGGCCCTGGTGGAGCACGATGCCGCCCACCAGCTGCACCCGGTAGGGCCGGAGGCCCAGCACGCGGTCGGAGGCTTCCCGCACGGCGGCGAAGGCTTCCGGAAGAATATCGTCCAGGGTTTCGCCGTTTGCAAGACGCTCCTTGAACTCCGGCGTTTTCGCTTGCAGCTCCGCGTCGCTCATGGCCTTGTAGGCGTCGGCCATGGACTCGATCTTGTCCACAATCGGATAGATGGATTTCAGCTCCCGGGAGCTGTAATCCCCAAACAGTTTTTTCATCAGACCCATGATTTTTTGTTACTTCCTTTCTAAAATCAAGCAATCCCCAAAAAGGGACAGAATTTTCTATACAATTGCATAGTATCTGGAAATCAGCATTAGCATACCACACCTACCTATAAAATGCAAAAGAAATTGACGATTTCGCAAAATGTTCACAAAAGAAAGCCGCCCAGCGGCGGCTTTTGTTGATTTTCCCGCTCTTTCAGGATGGATGCATTCCAGAAACGGCGGAATGGACAATATGAACCAAAAGCGAAACCGGCAATGACATTAAATATATGGCAAAATGTTCCTGGTCAGATTTCCGTATCCAGCAGCAGGCGGATGCGATTCTGTACGGTTCCCTCCCGCGTCGAGGCATCGTAGTCGATTCCCGTGAGCAGGCCGTCGGGAATTTCCCGCTGTAAACGCGCGTAGATTCCCCGGGCGTAAACGTGCCCCGGCAGACAGCCGAAGGGCATCGCGCTTAAAACCTTCCGGTAGCCTGCCCGCACCCAGGCGGCGGCTTCCGCTGACAGCAGCCATCCGCAGCCCAGCGCGCAGCCCGACGGCAGCGCGAGTGCCTTGAGCTCTTGGTAAGGCGGCAGCGTGGAAAACCCGGCGTCGCGCAGGACCTCCAAAAACCGCCGCTGGAACCGCAGCGCCCAGGCCGTCAGCAGCTTTCCGCCCAGGCGAATAAGACGCGGGCTTTCCTCCAAATGCGTATCCAGGTAATAAAGCGCGTACCAGGTCAGGCCGTTGACGCCGGCGGCACAGCCGTGATCTTCCAGATAACGTTCCAGGTCCCAGTTGCCCAAACGGCAGTATTTTGTATACAATTCCCCGACAATTGCAACTTTTTGCACAGGCCGTTCCGTCACCGGAACCGCCTGAATGTCTGCCGCCATCTCCCGGCAGCGTCGAAGAATTCCGCGGGGCGTTAAATGGCGGTTTGCCTGTAAATCGCTAGAAAGCGTCTGGGTCCAGCGGCGGATGACCCGGTTTGTATCGCCGGGATTGGCCTCCCGGGGCCGGACCTGATTTCCGGCGAGCAGCAGGGTGTCGCCCCAGAATGCAGCCGCAAGCGCGCGGCGGGCCATGGCGAGGCTTACCGGCAAAGCGC
Organism: uncultured Oscillibacter sp.; assembly: GCA_910589315.1. Taxonomy (GTDB): domain Bacteria; phylum Bacillota; class Clostridia; order Oscillospirales; family Oscillospiraceae; genus Oscillibacter. Next base: position 56,733 of record CAJUTB010000011.1, read on the forward strand.
ATTCGCGGTCCAGGCCCCGTGCGTTGAGGGATAGCAGCCGCACCTGCGCAAAGCCCTCCCGGTCCAGCACGGGCCGCAGGAGCCGGATTAAGCAGGAACCCCGGCAGGCGTCGGCGGCCTGGGAGATCAAAACGGAAGTGTGGGGCAGATCGTATTTCCCGGACCGCAGGGCCGAGAGTACCTGTCCGGCAATTAAAATAAAGGGATAGCACAGATCGTTGTGCAGATGCCGGAGGCCCAGTTCTTCAACGCCGGTCCGGTTGTCCAGAATCACGGCGCGGCGGTCCTGGGTCTCAAACGCCCAGCGCAAAAGGGGCCAATGGTGGTCCAGCAAGGCAGGAATCAGCAGGGTTTCCATGAACGGGCCTCCTTTCCGGTTCCGCAGAGCCGCGGTGCGCGTATGGCTTCTAGGCGTTAAGCGCGGAAGTCCGATTTTCCAATGTAATAATTCAGGTGTCCAAGAAGAAACAGCCCCACGCCCAAAACGAAATAACCTCCTCCCAGCATCCTGTATACATCGCAAAGGCGGGTTTCCCAAAGCGGGGAAAGCGGACGGAACTCCAACAGGAAACGCAGAATGACGATTCCAAAAATATCTACGGCAAACGCAAGATATGCAATCAACCCCGTAAGGGACATTTTGTCCAGATCTTCAGGAGCAACGCGGTTTTTGCGGTCCCAGCCGCAGGAACCGAATATCAGGACGGATTGCAAAGTCCGGTTTGAAATCCGGATGGAGAACTTTGCCGACAGGAGAAACGAAAACCAGTGGGAGTTCGCCGAAGCTATCACCCAGGCAATAAAAAGCATCCCAATCACCATCAGGAAATCATCCCACAACATCCGCGCCACCCCCTTTCCACTTGTATTATACAATGTCCGCCCTGCGCTTGTCCAGGCTTTGAGAAAATGGGAAAATGAAAAATCTCTCGTTGTATATCTTGTCAAATTATGCTATACTGTATCCGGAGAGCTTTAGAGAATTTGACACGATACACAAAAATCAATCATAAGGAGGGCCTATCGAATGAAGCTCAGCTTTTATGGCGCAGATCAATGCGTTACCGGGAGCTGCCACTGCCTGGAGGTCAACGGAAAGCGGATTCTGATTGACTGCGGTTTGCAGCAGGGCCGGGATGAAGTTTCCAACGGCGAATTCCCCTTCGCGCCAAACACCATTGATTTCGTCCTGGTGACGCACGCCCATATTGACCACTCAGGCCGGATTCCCATGCTGGTAAAGCAGGGCTTCCAGGGCCGGATTCTCACCACCCGCCTCACGGCGGAGCTGCTGGAAATCATGCTGCTCGACTCCGCCCACATCCAGGAGCAGGACGCCGAATGGCGCAACCGCAAGGGCGAGCGTTCCGGCGCGCCCCGCACGGAACCGCTCTACACCGTCGAGGACGCCCAGCAGGTTATGCAGTATATGACCACCTGCGAATACGGACAGTTCATCCCCCTCTGTGAAGGCGTGGAGGTGGAGTTTGTAGACGCCGGGCATCTGCTGGGTTCGTCCTTCATTGCGATGGACCTGACGGAAAACGGCGTGAAAAAGAGCATCGTCTTTTCCGGCGACATCGGCAATATCAACCAGCCCATCATCCGGGACCCGGTGCAGATCAGCGGTGCGGATTACGTCGTAATGGAATCGACTTACGGCGACCGCAACCACCCGGAAAACTGGGGCTATACCGAGCATCTGGCCCAGATCATTGACGAGACCATGGCGCGGGGCGGCAACGTGATCATTCCCTCCTTTGCCGTAGGCCGCACGCAGGAGCTGCTGTATTTTATCCGGGAGATCAAGGAAAAGCATATGGTGCGCTCCTGCCCGGATTTCCCCGTTTATATTGACTCCCCCCTGGCCAAAAAGGCAACGTCCATTTTTGACAGCGACCTCCGGGGTTATATGGACCATGACGCCGTTTGGCTGGTGCGGAAGGGAACGAATATGTTCCGCTTCCCCAACCTCTGCCTGACGGAAAGCAGCGAGGAATCCAAAGCGTTGAACGAGGACCCCGCTCCCAAGGTGATCATTTCCGCGTCCGGCATGTGCGACGCCGGCCGTATCCGCCACCATTTGAAGCACAACCTCTGGCGGCGGGAGTGTACGATTCTGTTTGTGGGCTACCAGGGAGAGGGCACCCTAGGCCGCCAGCTTTTGGAGGGGGCCAAGAGCGTGAAGCTCTTTGGCGAAGAAATTTCCGTACAGGCGCATTTGGAGAATTTCACCGGTCTCAGCTCCCACGCCGACCGGGATCATCTGCTAAAATGGATTTCCGGTTTCCATGATCCGAAGCCCCAGCAGGTTTTCGTCGTTCACGGCGACCGGGAGGTCGCGCCCTTCTTCGCGCAGACGCTGACCGGCATGGGCATTCCGGCCCATGCGCCGCAGTATACGGAAGTATATGATTTGGAGACGAACAGGATTTTGGAAGTCGGCTATCTGCCGGAGCGGAAGGCCAAGGTTGTGGGCACGTCCAAGAGCGCGCCGGCTTATGACCGTCTGGTATCCATTGGCGGTATGCTGACGGAGTTCATCAAGCGCAGCAAGGGGCGGGACAACAAGTCTCTTGCCAAGTACGCCGACCAGCTGCGGCAGCTGCTGGAAAAGTGGGAGGCGTAAGGCGCGTTTTACGAAAAAATCCATTCTGCACGGTGTTCCCTGTATGGGCCGGGTTCTGTCCCGGCCCGTTTTTCCGCAAGGCCTTGCATGAAGAGGCGGCGCGGCAGGCGGATACAGCGGGCGGAGGTATAGCGGACGCGACAAAGGTTTGTTTCTACAAAACCCCCAGGAAATCAGGGGCTTATTAAAGGATTGTTAGCATGGAAAAGTTTGAAAAAGGTATGGTCTGTTCCGGTCTGGCGGAAGGATATTCGAGCGACGGGCTGGGAATTGTCCGTATCAATGGCGTAGTGGTATTTGTGCCCGGCGTGGTGCGGGGCGAAACGGTTGACTTTCGAATCACCAAAGTCATGAAATCCAGTGCCGCCGGGGAACTTGTGCGGGTACAGCAGCCCTCGCCGGACCGCCTGGAACCAGACTGCCCTCATTTTGGAATCTGCGGCGGCTGTGATTTCCGGCACCTGCGCTACGCCGAGGAGCTGTGGGCCAAGCGCAGGCGTGTACAGGATGCGCTGACGCGGTTGGGCGGTTCCAGCGTACAGGTGGAGGAAATTGCGGGCGCGGAAAATCCGCTCCGCTACCGCAATAAAAGTCAGTATCCCGTAGGGAGCGGCGGCGAGATCGGGTTTTACCGGGCCAGAAGCCATCAGGTGATACCCGTGGATCATTGTCTGCTTCAGCCGGAGATTTGTGATGAAACCGCTCGGGCCGTGGGGGAGTGGATGCGGCGTTATCGGGTTCCGGCCTATGATGAAAGAACGGGGCGGGGTCTGGTCCGGCACATTTATACGCGGGTGAACCGGAAGGGTGAAAGTTTGTGCTGTGTGGTGGCCAATGGGAAACGGCTGCCCAGGGAACCGGAACTGGCGGCAATGGTTTTGGCTGCCGTGCCGAAAACCGCGGGAGTGGTTTTGAACAGCAACACCCAAAAGAGCAACGTGATTTTAGGAAATAAATATCGAACCATTTGGGGGCAGAGTTTTCTGCTGGATACACTCTGCGGGCTGACCTTTAAGCTGTCTGTGCCATCGTTTTATCAGGTGAATCCGGTTCAGGCGGAAACGCTTTATGACAAGGCGTTGGAATTCGCCGCGCTGACTGGAACAGAAACGGCATTGGATTTATACTGCGGCGCCGGTACAATTACGCTGCGTTTGGCACAGAAGGCAAAGCGTGTTATTGGCGCAGAGATTGTGCCGGAGGCAATTCGGGACGCAAAAGAAAACGCAGTGCGGAATGGCGTTCAAAACGCGGAGTTTTTTAACGGCGATGCGTCGGACGTTGCGGTAAAGCTGGCGGCGGAAGGGCTGCGCCCGGATGTTATTACCGTGGACCCGCCGCGTAAAGGACTTGCGCCGGAGGTGATTGCCGCAATTGTGGGTATGATGCCGGACCGAGTGGTATATGTGTCCTGTGACCCGGCCACACTGGGGCGGGATGTGAAGATTTTTGCAGAAAAGGGCTATACCGTAATGCGGGCCTCGGCAGTTGATATGTTCCCACGGACAGCGCATGTGGAGACGGTAGTATTATTGTCCAAACTTCGAGCGGAGCATCATATTGAGGTTGACCTGGACTTGGGCGAAATGGATTTGACTTCTGCCGAGAGTAAGGCCACCTATGAGGAAATCAAGGCGTATGTGTTGGAGAAGTTTGGGTTGAAAGTTTCCCACTTGTATATCTCTCAGGTTAAACGGAAGTGTGGACTGGAGGTCGGACCGAACTATAATTTGCCAAAGTCCGAGGGCCAGAGAGTGCCACAGTGTCCGCCAGAAAAGGAAAAGGCAATCATGGCAGCACTGGAACATTTCCAGATGATTGAAGGGAGTGACAGTTAAATGGGGAAATTGCTCTCCTGTGAATTCAACATGGATACCGTTTGTGTGGAATTGAAATTCGCTGATGGCAGTATGCTCTCTATTGACTGTATTGCTGTGGAGAATGAATTTGTTAAAAATATGTATCAGCAGTCGGAGTTGGACTATTTGATTTATAATGACCCGATTGGCTATGCTGATTTGATCCTCAATGGTGACCCGGATGAGTATCTGAAAAATGTGACGGATTATTCACCGTTGGATTAACACAAAAACGCCATAGCAGATGCACTACTGCAAGTATCCTAAAATTTATGTGCTACCAACAATTTGTGGCGAGGGTAGATTGTGTTTATACAATCTACCCTCGATAGTTTTACACTTTATAAGGTGCATTTTCATCTGCAAGTTCTATGCTGTATCGTTCTATTGCGCTGCGATATAGACTTGTGCTTTCATCCTTAAAGCGCGTTTTATTGCTAGATAAATCCTTCAATTTTGAATAAAGGTTGCGATAAATTATTTTATGGGCGGCATGTTGCACAAGGTTTTCATCGTACTCATCCATCTCCGCGTCGTAATCGATAATCAAATCCAACATCTTCAGCAAATCATCTTTTGTAATCTGATCCAAGGGGACTTTGTGTTCTCCGTCAAGAGAATAATATCCCTTTCCACTCTCAATCAGCAGGCATTTCATATGTTGTCCTCCGTTCAATATAGGCCGGTTCTCCAGCTTCTAAACAATCGAGAAGCACATCGTGTTTGTTAATTACCTCACCACCTAGTTCAGTTAAAACTGCACTTGTGGGAAAGCCGCTAAAAATTTGATAGGTTACTTCGCCAGTTTCACTGACAACTTTTCGTGTATACAAAATATAGTCTGGTTTTACAGATGCACCAATTGTATTGTTATGGGTAGCAACAACGACAGGTACAATTTGTGAAATGTCCTTGATTAACTTATTCACATCACTCTTTAAGAACAAATTATCAAAGGAAGACTCTGGTTCATCCAATAGCAAAATATCATATTGTGTTGCATCCGCAAGTTGTTCAAGTAAATTGTATTCCGACCGCTCACCGCCTGATGCTCTAAAGCCATACTTGTTAAAAACCTCATATTTAATACTCACAAAATACTTATAGTAATCAGATACCGGCAATTCATCTTTATTTCTCAATATACCAAGATACCTATATGGTTCGTCATATTCTGCAAAGGCATCAGAAAATGTAAGAACCTTCCCACTAAGGTCTTTTAATCCTTTTGCACCTGTAAAAGGGCGAGCAGTAGCGACAACATTAAACGAATGTAGTTCTTTAGAGTAAATAACCTTTTCCCTCTTAACAGCATTTGCAATCTGAATGAACCGGTTAACTTTTCTTTTGTTCATCAGCGAATTGTAGAAATCTATGTCTGGAATAGGAATTGCAGCCGTCCGAACTCTTAATTCAGCCTTAATTGCTTCAAGAATGTCATTAAGGTAGGCTTTTTTCAAAAGCAACTCTTTTTCTTCTGCGTACTTTTTCATAAGCGCCACTGCAAGGCTTATAAGAGATTGACGATTAACGAATTGATGGATTATTGAAGCAAACTCTTTATTCTCAATCAAGACATTTACTGCACTGATAAGCCTTTCAAGCGATGACAGATCGCTTGAATCAAAAAGCGGTTCACTGAAAAGGCTTGTCTTTGAAAATATATCCTCCTTATCGGCATCGGAGGCCAATTTAAGCAACACTCTAACATAGTCTTCCAGTGCCGCTTCATCTCTATCCAAATATATGGTTCTAACATCTTCAACCACGTTTTTGAATGGCATTAAATATTCTTCTGAAATTGATGCACAACGATTTCTCAATGTCTCTTCAAACTTTTTTTCATCAAGTTCTGCATCTCTTGTCAGTAGAGAAAACTGCCTAATATATTTAGGATTATCCACATTTTTGGAAATTTCATCCAGCGTATAAGTTTTTCCTGATGACCGCTCTCCCAAAAGGACAGTTAATCCTGTCGAAATCTTTAGCCCATTGCTGAGAATATCAGTAAGTTGATGTCCGTCATCCAGAGAAAGAGCGACTTTGCTTTTATCAGCAAACGCTTGCTTGATAGATGAAATAGAAATCGTGTCAACATCGACATAAGTATATCTTGCAGGAAAAGATGTAAGTCCCCTTTTTATTCTAATATCGCTAAAGAATACAGGGATGAGTTTATCTTCTGCTTTTTTACAGCTTTCAAATTTCTTAATGCTGTTTACTTCTCCACATGTAATAAATTGGTTCAAAAACGGAACTTTATCTAACAATAGAGCAGGACTTTTTTCATAATGGGGAATTAAAATATATTTATCAACTGATGAAAAAATTTCTTTGAATTGCGATGCGCTTAAATAATCGGTAGCCGTAGAAACCAAGGCACTGACCCTTTCACAACGCACAGCAAAATCAGCAACATCCTCATAGCTGGTGATTACCAGCAGATGGCCCTTTTCAATGTCAATTTCAATGCCAGGAAATACGGGGATAGACAAATTTCCACATATTGTCTCATATTGCTGTTTATCAAACTGGTTGTGATTAGTAATAGCGATTGCATCCAGTGACAGTTCGCTTATATAATCAACTAGCACGGATTGATCAAATGTAAAATCCTGATCACTTACAGTCGCTATCGTATGAATGTGAAAATCTATTTTTTTCATAATGGTACTCTCCTGCAAAGACAATTCTAAATGACTCCGTACTATTTGTTCAGAACAATCAAGCCATTCCTATATGTCACTCTTCCTTCGATTACACTCCCGACACCGCATCTTGCAATTCTCCGGGACAGTCCTGCCGCCTCTGCTCCAGGGCGTAATGTGGTCGGCCTCCATCTCATCAAAGTCGTAGCGTACCTTGGCTTTTCCCGCCGCTTGACAATCGGGGCAAATACCGCCCTGGCGCTCATATGCCTCCCGCTTTTGAGCGGTAGTGAATGCCCGGAGGCTCAAATACTTTTCTTCTCTGGTGAGGACATAAGTGTAGATGCCCTTCTTATTTGTCACTTCATCATCTATCAGCAGAGCCTTGACTTCCCGTTCCAGCGTGTCCGGGTCAAACTCTGCATCCTTGAAGCGATTGTAGAGCAGGCCCCACTCGATGCCCTTCATCTCTTTCCGCTTGACCGGGAATATCGCTTCCACCCATTCAATCACCCGGCGGAAGTAGAGCCAAATCTGATTGGCGTTCTCGTCCTGCTGGTGGAGTGCCATGTATTCCTCAATGGAAGATAAACCGTCCCTGGCGGCGATCCACTCAATGGCCGTTTCCAGATACTCCTGCCGGATAGGAGAACCGTTCACATAGTCCTTGGCGATACGGTAAGCGGTACAGTTCGGCTTTGAGAAATGGAGCTTCGCGTCAGACAGCCACGGGCCGGTGTAAGAGGTGTTCCGTAGCTCCTGGGGTGAAAGCACCTTGCCCGCAATATTGATGATTTTGAACCAGTCCAGCACTTCGGAAGGCGTACCGTCACAGACGTAAATATCCAACACATAGTCCCGGATGTTCTGCTTTTGGTCCTCTGGCAGATTGAAAAAATACAGGTTGTCTACCGAAAAGCACTGTTCATAGCTCTGCCGGTCGGCCTCGTCCTTGACCGCCGCATAGCGGCAGATAGAGATGGTGCGCTGCTGGCCGTCCATCAGCTCATAGCGCCCATCAGCAGTCTTGGCCCAGTACATCACATTGATGGGGAATTTCTTCTTGACAGAGCGGATAACTTCATCCCGGTCTTTGTCGGGGTAGATGTATTCCCGCTGATAGGCGGGGCGAACATCCAGCCTGCCGCCGTAGGCCACCACGCCCTCAATACCATCCGGCCCTTTTTCTTCATAGCCATCAATCAGTTCTTGAACTGTCACTTGGATACGGTCAATATTCATCTATTCTTCACCGGCTTCCTGAGCAGTTTTTCTGCGTATGGCAATACGTTTATACTGTGCTACTCCGTTTAATATGGGTTTGGCTAAATCAAATTCACTGTCACAACCATGATTGAGTTCACCGACAATTTCAAATTCGTCTGGGTTGTGTTTGTCCAAAAAAGTAATGGGAACGCTTATGATACCATCGTAATCTACGGGAATATCTTGAACTTTTTTTACGTGGATCGCCTCAAAATTATCGTATTGCGGATATTCTTCAACTGTATATTTTTTGTAAAGAGTTTCAACAAGTGACTGATGGCGTTTTTTAATATCCATATTTGTGAACCAGCAGATATTTCCCATCCGCCGCCACTTTTGTCCTTCATCGTCCTCCTTGAAATCAGTCCCTTTTGCCTCGTAATAATCAGGAACACGGAACCAGAAATGTCCACTGTTATGACCTAGCCACACTTGCCGCCGAAAAATGTAGGGAAATATTTCAGCGTACATCGCATGATTCATATTCCCTAAAATCAAAAACTGTTTACCACTGTTTATAAGCAACGTCAAATACTCTTTCATTAGGGAGAACGGCGGATTTGTCACTACAATGTCGCACTCTTCCAGCAAGGCCAAACACTCCGGGGAGCGGAAGTCGCCGCTGCCCTCCAACGGAGTTCTCACATAGTCCGGCAGGCCGATCTGTTCCTCATGGTCGCTGCTGACGATCTCAAATTTATAACTGGGTTTGTCCGCTTCATAGTGGGTGGTAATCAGCTTCTTGATGCCAAGTTGGGTAAAGTTCAGTTGGAAGTATCGAAAGAAATTGCTGGTGTAACCGCCCAAGCCGTCGCCGAAATGGTCTTGCCCATCTTCCCCAATCGCTGGGTCGTCAGCGTTACAGAAAATGACCTTACCCTTGAAATATTTTCGATAATGCCGCAGCTCGTCCTCTATTGTAGAGAGCTGAGTATAAAACTCATCCGTCTTTCCGGCCCTGGACATATGCAGGTTGCTGTTGCCCGCCATAGTGACACCTCCCCATGTGGAAACTGACAGGATAATCATACCATATCTGGTGCCGGAAAACAACGGCGCATTTCGACTTTTGCAAAAATTCCTTCATACTGGATTGATTATGATAATCTCCCGTCCCTTCTTTCGGGCATACCTCACCGTCATCGCCGTCCCTCCCCGCCACTCACCGTTGTAGACAGCCAGCAGGCAGGCGGCATGATCGACTAGGTAGCGGTTGCGTTTCAGCATACAATCTTTGCTGTACTCCCGGCTCACATACACAACCTCGTCCACCTGCCCCAGAATAGAAAAATAGAGTTCCCGTGCCGAAGCTGACCACCCGTCCGCCTGTCCCTCACAGGGTAGGACGCAGTGGAGCTTCAGCGCGGGATTTTCTTTTTTCAAGGCCAGAACAGCCAGCACCGCCCAAGTGTCAGCCCCCTCTGCCATCCCAGAGAAGAAGTCTGTATATCCCGTCTCCACCAGCTTGACGATTTCTCTGGTAAGCGCCTGTTTCAGAGCTACACACTTGGTATCTGCCTCGTTATATCCCCACGGAAATTTCTGTGGACGGTGGCCCGTAAAGGCACAGCATTTCTCAATCATTACAGTTTCTCTCCTGACTTTAATTTGTATATGGGGGTTATATCCCCTTAATAAGGGAGATTATAACCCCCATACTAGTTGATGTCAATCAGGGGGTGAGGTCGTGATTATTTTTGATAAGCTGTGGGATGTGATGAAGGAAAGGGGTGTTTCCACCTACCAGCTTCGGGAGAAATGCGGCATCGACAGCAAGACCGTCCGGCGACTGAAAGCCAACGACAACATGGAAA
>CAJUTB010000012.1 GCA_910589315.1 uncultured Oscillibacter sp.
TATAGCCGGAAGACAGCTTTTCCAGGTTCTTTGCCAGCGCGGAAGTATTGGTGTTATAATTCCGGTAGGCATTCATTGCTAAAATATTGTGTTGAATACGCATGGTTTTTGATTCCTTTCAAAAATTATTCGCGGGGATGTCCGGTGTGCCTTCGCTCGTCCATGCTCCGGCACAGTTGTGATACGCCGCTTGGAACACCGTGGCCTTTGATGTTCCAGGCATATGGCGCGGGTCAATATTTCAGCCGGCCTAGGACCGGGTGAAATCAATTAACAGCAATTCGTAATTTAATGTATACATTGTGTTACAAAATTTCCTCATTGCTTTCATAATTATCATCGGATTCTTTTTCAAAAAATTAAGCAGGATTTTCAAATTTTTTTAAGATATCATTTCTGTATTATAATCTAATCTTCTTGTTACACCTTCTGCTGTCCCTTCTTTTCCCCAGACAATACGAAATCCTTTGCTTCACCACATCCTTACAGAAATCGCCTGTTTCCCTGCGAACGAGACATTTGTTATACAAAAGTGACTATAAGTGAACCAAAACGGCATAAAATGAAACAAAACGCCTCGTGAATTTTGACAAATTCGACAATACCAACTCTAATTGGCTGACAAAATTTGGGAACTGTTATATTCTCTTATTATACGTTTCCGATCAATTTGAGGAGGTATTGAAATTGTCCAAAACAACTACCACATGCAGAAACTATCCACATGTGACCCGTCTGTTGGAAGCTAAAATTTACACAAGGCGGAAAGAGCGGGATATTTCCCAAACCATTTTGGCAAAACGGACCGGCCTGACCCGAAACTGCATCCAGCAGATAGAATGCTATGAGCATTTGCCCCATATGACCACACTTTTTGACCTGATCAAAGCATTGGAGTTCACCGACGAAGAATCCAAAGCCTTTATGGTGGAGCTTATGAACGCCTATCAGGCGGACCGGGAACTGCAAGAGGAACAGGGAATCCGGGCAAAGGCGGCATTTTAATATGATGAATTCTATGTCGGATATTTACGATTTGCTTTACCGTTTGGGCGTGACCGCAAACTACACCGGCTTTTTTCACACCGCTTACGCAGTCGCGCTGTGCATCGAACAGCCCGACCGGCTTCTCTTGGTGACAAAGTGGCTCTATCCGGAAGTCGCCAAGCGGTACGATACAAAATGGAGCGCGGTGGAACGAAACATCCGGACAACCTGCGATATCATTTGGCGGGAAAAACGTTCGCTGCTGGAAACGCTGGCACAGAGGCCGCTGCTCCAAAAGCCCCGCCCTGCACAGCTTCTGGCAATTCTGGCTTCTTCGATGGACAGAGAAACGGGCCTGGATACCCCCAGGCTGTCCAGCCCGGGTGCGTCAATTGGGGATTGCTGAACTCTGTCTCGAGGTTTTCTCCGGCCCGCTCCATAAAACCGCTGGGTTCCCCTCTGCCCGGCGGCTTTCTGCTGCCGGTTAACGAAAACCATCCCTCCTTCTCCGCTCTATTTTGTAAACTTTTCCATTGCGTTTTTTAGCAAAACCAGCTATGATACTAAGGAAACACGCCCCTGGCTTTCAAAAACCGGAGGGCGTGCAAGGCAGAGTAGGAACATACGTGTATCAAGTGCCGGAAAGACGGGGAGTTGCTTTTCGGACGAAGGGCGGCAGAGCCCGCAGTGTGTGTTCCGCATCCCGCTGCCGCATATGGGAAGCGGCTTCCTCTGTGCGGCGTTCCAATCGGACTGCCAAACTTTGAAGGAGGTCTTTTTCTATGCCCAAATTCCGTACCAAAACCCTGTGCCTTGTGAGCGTCCTGGCCGCGCTCTACGTCCCCCTCTCCATCTTTGCCGCCGTGCAGATGGGCAACGTCCGCATTTCCTTCGGCTCTTTGCCGGTAGTGATCAGCGCATTACTGCTGGGTCCGGTGGAAGCCGTGATCGTTGCCATGACCGGAGAGTTTTTCAAGCAGCTGCTCACCTACGGCGTCACGGCCACCACCATACTCTACCTCATCCCCCCAGCCCTCCGGGGCCTTGTCATCGGCCTTGCGGCGGTCTATGCCAGGAAGCATGGCCGTCCGCTGGAACAGCGGGAAATTGCCTGTTTTGCCGTCTGCATCTGCGCCGCTGTACTGACCACCACCGGCAACACCCTGGTGAACTGGCTCGACAGCATCCTTTACCACTACTACACCTTTGCCCTGATTTTTGGCGACGCGCTTTACCGCTTTGTGGTCGGCATGATCAACGCCGTCGTCATGGCCGCCCTGGCAATGCCGCTGACCGCGCTTCTGCGGAAGCAGTTCCGTTATATGCTCTGACAGCCTGCCGCCGTGAAAGCCGCCGCGGCGCGAAAAAACGCCCTGAATCCTACGATTCAGGGCGTTTTGCTTTTACCGGTCCGTTCCGGTCCGTCATTATTTTGCAGCGGCTTCCGCAGCGGCCTTCGCCTTTTCGGCCTGGGCCTTCTTGATCGCCTTATACTTCTCCTTCTCCTCGGCGGTAGCCACAGGAAGGATGGCGTCACGCGGGCAGACCTTCGTGCAGAGCTTGCAGCCCACGCACTTCTCGTAATCAATCACCGCAACGCCGTTCACAACATGGATCGCGTCCTTCTTGCACTCCTTCTGGCACAGGCCGCAGCCAATGCAGGAGCTGGAGCAAACGCTCATGGCGGCCTTGCCCTTGTCCTGGTTGGCGCAGCCGACATGGACCTTCTTGGAGGCCGGGACGGATACGATCAAATGCCGGGGACAGGCGGCGGCACAGGCCATGCAGTCCGTACACTTGTCGGGATTTACGACAGCCGTGCCGTTGGGGCCGATGGAAATCGCGCCGAACTGGCAGGCGTTCACGCAGGAGCCGAAGCCCAGGCAGCCAAAGCCGCACTCCAGAGGACCGCCCGCCACCTTTGTGGCGGAGAGGCAGTCCTTGACGCCAACATAGTCAAACCGCTTCTTCGCGTTTACGCCGCCGGTGCAGCGCACGAACGCAACCTCCCGCTCGCCGGTGGGAGCTTCCATGCCCATGATCTTGGCAATGGCCGCCGCGTTCTCCGCGCCCGCAGGGGCGCAGGCCGTGACCGGAGCCGTGCCCGCCAGGATGGCCGCCGCACAGCCGCCGCAGCCAGGGAAGCCGCAGCCGCCGCAGTTCGCGCCTGCCAAAAGGCTCAGAATTTCTTCCTCACGAGGGTCTTTCTTCACCTCGAACACCTTCGAGGCAATCGCCAGAACCAGGCCGAACACCGCGCCCAGAATACCCAGCGTAAGAACAGCAGCAACAATATTCATTCTGATTCCCCCCTTACCAAATCTTCAGGCCGGAGAAGCCCATGAACGCCAACGCCATCAGACCCGCCGTAACCAGGGCAATCGGGAAACCCTCGAAGCTCTTGGGATAGTCGGCAAACACCAGACGTTCCCGGATGCTGGCAAACAGTACGATTGCCAGCAGGAAGCCGATGCCGCCGGTGATGCCGTACACGACGGATTCAATGAAGTTGTGGTTTTCCTGGATGTTCAGCAGCGCGACGCCCAACACCGCGCAGTTCGTGGTAATCAGGGGCAGATACACGCCCAGAGCCGTGTACAGGGACGGCATGGACTTTTGCAGAAACATCTCGATGAACTGCACCAGAGACGCGATGACCAGGATGAAGGCCACCGTCTGCATATATTCCAGGCCAAAGTATACCAGTACAAACTTATTCACAAGCCACGTAATGGCGGAGGCCAGACCCATAACAAAGGTTACGGCAATGCCCATGCCAACGGCCGTGTCGACCTTTTTGGAAACGCCCAGGAACGGGCAGATACCCAGGAACTGGGAGAAAATGAAGTTATTCGCCAGAATGGCGCCCAGCGTAATTGCCAGGAGTTTATAAATTTGATCCATTTACTTGTCCTCCTTCGACTTGGACAGCGCCCACTGCATCGCGGCAATCAGGAAGCCCAGCACCAGGAAGCCGCCCACCGGAAGCGTCAGCACGCCGATGGGGAACTGCTCCGGGATGATGCGGAAGCCCGCCAGAGTACCCGCGCCCAGCAGCTCGCGGATGAAGCACATCACCAGCAGAACGGCGGTATAACCCAGGCCCTGGCAGATGCCGTCCAGGAAGGACGCGCCGATTCCATTTTTGTAAGAGAACGCCTCTGCACGGCCCAGAATGATGCAGTTCACCACGATCAGCGGGATGAACACGCCCAGGGAGGCCGCAATGGCCGGGACAAAGGCTTGCAGCAGCAGGTCCACGCAGGTCACGAAGCCCGCGATGACCACAATAAACATTGCAATCCGGATCTTGTCGGGAACCACCTTCCGGATGGCGGAAATCACCACGTTGGAGGCCGTCAGAATAATCAGCACGGAAACGCCCATACCCACGCCGTTGGCGATGGAGGTGGTAATGGCCATGGTGGAACACAGACCCAGCATTTGAACCAGAACAGGGTTTTGTGTCAGAAGGCCCTCTTTTAATTGCTTACCAAAATTCATGTTTCAGCTCCCCCTTTCTCAGCCCATGGCCCCAGCCACGGCCAGAGCGGCGTTTACGCCGTTGGTCACGCCGCGGGTGGAGACAGTCGCGCCGGAGATGGCGTCCACATTGCTTCCAACCGTCAGCGTACCGTCGGCCGCGCTCTTGCCCTCGAACTGGCTCAAAACGCCTACGCCGGACGCCGTGTTCTGGTTCTCCATAACCTTGGAGCCGATGCCGGCGGTCTCCGCGTTCTTGACGATGGAAACGCCGGTGACAACGCCTTCGCCGTCCACGCCCACCATCATTTCGATCTTGCCCTGAGAACCGCTGGTGACAACCTTGATGGCATAACCGGCATTCTGGCCGTCCACCTGGGCTTCATACACAGAATCCAGCGTGCCGCCGGAAGCGGAAGCCGCCGCCGTCATGGCGTCCGTCAATTCCAGCGCGTCAGAAAAGGCAGTTGCATCGGGGTCGGCTACGACAGCCTTCATGGCATTCACGGTATTTTCCCAGTTGATTTCCTCAATGGTTTCCGCCGTGACCGCGTTGACGCCGCCCAACGCTGCGGCAACCACCACGCAGGTGATCAGCAGAGTCACCGTCAATTTAATAAGGTATTGAGGGTCCATATTGACCTTTTCCTTGGCTTTCACTTCGCTGCTCATTTCGCGGACGCCTCCTTTTTATCGGATTTCACTACGCCGAAGCGGGTGGGCTTCGTATACTGGTCGATCAGTGCGACAAACAGATTCATGACCATGATGGAATAGCACACGCCCTCGTTATAGGAACCGAAGTACCGGATCAGCACGGTAAACAGGCCGCAGCCGATGCCGAATACCACCTGGCCCTTTTTGGTAACGGGAGAGGTTGCATAGTCGGTGGCCATGAAGAACGCGCCCAGCATCAGGCCACCGCCAAAGATGCTGTAAAGCATCCATTCCATGCCGCTTCCGCCTCTGGGAAACAGGAAAGTCAGCACAGCGACGGTAGCGATGTAGGAAACGGGGGTATGCCAGTTGATCACCTTGCGGGCGATCAGGTACACGCCGCCGATGATCAGCATCAGGGCGGAGACCTCGCCCATGGAGCCGCCGATCTGGCCCAGGAACATCTGGCTTACGCTGTATGTACCTTTGAGCTGCTCAAAGCTGGCGGCAATCGAGGCCGCGTCCGGGCCGGACATATAGGCCAAGGGGGTCGCCGCGGTGATCACGTCGACATTCGAGCCGAGGATCGCCGCCTTGCTGGCGGCGGGGTCCACCCAGCTGGTCATGGTTCCGGCATAGCTGGCCAGAAGAATGGCGCGGCCGGCCAGAGCGGGGTTTACAAAGTTTTTGCCAATGCCGCCGAATAACTGCTTGACAATCACAATGGCGAAGAAACCGCCAATCAGAATCATCCAATAGGGAATCTGCACCGGGCAGACAAAGGCCAGCAGCATACCGGTTACGACGCTGCTCAAATCCATCACGGATTGGGGCTTTTTCAAGAGCTTCCGATACAGCCACTCCCAGAACATGCAGCCCGCCACGGACACAACCGTCACGGTCAGGGCGCGAACGCCGAAGTTAAAGCAAGCGAACGCCAGAGCGGGCAGCATCGCTATGATGACATCCTTCATGATGCCCTGGGTGGTCTCGCTTCCGCGGATATGGGGCGAGGAGGTGGCGATCAGCTTGAGATTTTTATAGTCCGTCATTTGTTGACAACCTCCTTTTTCTCTCCCTTTTCCGCTTCTGCGGCCTTCTTGGCCTCAGCGGCGGCCTTGGCTTTCGCCGCGGCGTCTTTCACCAGCTGCTTGCCGGTTTTGAACATATGGGTCAGGTGCAGACGGGCCGGGCAGGTGTAGGCGCACGCGCCGCACTCCATGCAGTCCATAATATTCGCGGCGTTCAGTTCGTCGACCAGGCCCTTGGAGGCGTACTGGTACAGGAACAGCGGCTCCAGGTGCATCGGGCAGGCGGCAACGCACTTGCCGCAGCGGATGCACTGGGGATGTTCGACGGTCTGCTCCTCTTTTTCGCAGAAGGCCAGAATCGCGCCGGTGCCCTTGGCTACGGGGATGTCGGCGGTATACTGGGCCATGCCCATCATCGGGCCGCCGGCAATGATCTTGTATGTACCGTCTTTCAGGCCGCCGCAGGCGTCGAACAGGCAGGAAACGGGGGTACCGATGGGGCATTCCAGGTTTTTCGGCTCCACGATGCCGGAACCGGACACTGTAACCACCTTTTTCACCACGGGCATACCGGTGGTAATGGCCTGATAGATGGCGATGGTGGTGTTGATGTTGAACACGGCGCAGCCGATATTGCTGGGCAGGCCGCCGGGAGGCACCTGCTTGCCGGTGATGGCTTGGCAGAGCTGTTTTTCACCGCCCTGGGGATAGCGGCACCGCAGGCCCTCCACCACAACTGGAGCGTGTTTTTCCGCAATGGTTTTATTCATCTGGTCGATGCCGTTCTGCTTGTTGACCTCGACGCCGATGACCACCTTTTCCACGCCGAACATCTTGGCAAGATAGGACGCGCCGCCGATGATCTCATTGGAACGCTCCAACATGGCCCGATGGTCGCCGGTGATGTACGGTTCGCACTCTGCGCCGTTGATGATCACGGTGTCCACCTTTCCGATGCCGCCGGAGATTTTGACGTGGGTGGGGAAGGTTGCGCCGCCCATGCCGACAATGCCGGCGTTTTTCACGATCTCAACCATTTCGTCAACGGTGAGCGCGTCGGGGTTTGCGGGGGCCTGTACTTCTTCGCTCACGGTGTCCTGGAAGTCGTTTTCAATGACTACGGACGTGATGTTTCCGCCCATGGAATAGGGCCGCGGCTCCACCGCTTTCACCTTGCCGGAAACACTGGCGTGAATCGGAGCGCCAAGGCCCCGGAATTCGCCGATCTTCTGGCCCACTTTTACCAGGTCGCCGGCTTTGACGAGGGGGGTACATGGTGCGCCGAAGTGCATGGACATAGGAATGACCACCTCAGCCGGGGGTGTCAGCTGCTCGATGGCCTTCTCATTGGTTGCGGCTTTCATATCGTGGGGATGAACGCCGCCGAAGAACGCTTGTGCCATTATTTCACCTCATTTTACTCCTGACAGCGGCCCGGGCCGTTTCCTCCCGAAAATGGGCAGACGGAACCCTGGCGATACTATCACATGTTGCTCCTATTCTACACCCTTCTTTGAAAAATGTCCAGACTATGAACGAGGGTTTTTCAGGAAAAATTGCTTTTTTTTGCATTTCCTTGATGGCATATGGTTTTTTCTCGCTTCAGGTACAGGTCTGAACGCTTTTTGCCTGCCTGTTTTGTAAAAATAAGGGCTGTGGCCTTTCCCTACTTGCCCCGCAATCCCCGATATGGTAAAATTGCGTCAAATCTTTCACACGGTTATGGAGGTTGCTTATTATGAAAGACGCCTTGACATTCCAAGCTCTTGATTCACGTTTAGGGGATCACGCGCCGTTTTTAACGTCGCTGTCTGATGGATTACAGGAAGAACTTCATATTATCATCGCAGCGGCACAGATCGGAAATATAGGCGAAAATATTCCAGCTTTGGAAGGAACGGATGAAACTGCAAGGCAAACGCTCCTCGGAATTTTAGCAAATTGCCGGCCAATCCAGGTGAATGAACAGTGTTTGTATGAAATATGCTTTCCCAATTACATTATCTATCAAATAAGGAACGAATCCTTTTGCTCATACGACCCGGAGGAAATCCGGCACGGCAGGCACCTGATGGTTTTTGAAAAATCAAAACTGCTCTCAAACATGGGAATTGTCACAGATGCCCAGCAGCTGGACGACGGCTCCTTCTATCCCGGTGAGTGGAAGCATTACGGAATATATACCCAAAATCATATAATTGATGTGGTCTCTCATGAGCCGCCGATTGTTTCTGTATCCGAAATGTGAGAAATCCTTCCCTTTTGCTGATAAAACGGAACATTGGAGGCTTTACTTCTCAAAGGGACCGCAATTGGGGAGTTTTCTATTCGGCGATTTTTTGTAGGGGGCGTGCTCTGTTCTGCCCCGTTCCTCGAAAACGTGGAGGGCTCGAAAGAACGGGAGGAGACAGAGCCCCTCCCCTACATCTCATCCCCCTTATAAAATGCGCGAGAGGACACTCCCCCGCAATTTTCCACCCTTGCCAATTCCTCCAAAATGTGGTAGACTATTACAATTAGTTTATTTCCTTTGAAAAATGCTTTGGGAGGTCTTGCGATATGGCTGAACAAATTGACAGAGCACAAGAAAAATGGAAGGCGTCCAATCTCCTGCGTGATGCCCAGGTATCGCCGAAGCAGATGACAGCGTTTTACCTTCTCCTCGTTCTCGCGCTGGATGTCGTGGATTCTTTTAACTTATACAGTATATTGGGCCGGTTTGTCACTGTTTTCATTTCCATTTTCTGTTTGCTCCTTTCCATCGTCCTCTCGGCGGGCTTCACCCTGTACTTTATGGCCATCCGCCGGGGCGAACGCGCCGAATTTCTCACGGTCTTCGACGGCTTTTCCTTCGTGGGCAAACTCATTGCCCTGGAAATCGTTACCTCATTCTTCATTTCCCTTTGGGCCCTTCTCTTTTTCATTCCCGGCGTCATTGCCGCCTACCGCTACCATTTCGCCGTTTACAATCTCTGCGAAAATCCTGACATTGGGGTTATGGAAGCGATCCGCATGAGCAAGCAGCAAACTTATGGCTACAAAAGTCAGCTTTTCCTGCTGCACCTCAGTTATTTCCCCTGGAATTTACTCTCCATGCTCCCCACGCTGATTGCTAATGCGATCATTTCCAGCAAATTTTCCCTTTCGGTTTCCATGGGAATGCCTGCCGCGTATACAGGTCTCTTCGGCTCTCCCATTACGGAATATTTGGGCATTCCAGCGTTTCTCTGGGTGATTATTCAAGGGCTTTGGTCTCTTGTAATTGCCATATTCTATCTCCCCCAGTTTCATTGCGTCAACCTTGCCTATTTTGAAACGGCCAAGCGCACTTCTCACATCGGCGCCAATATTCCTCCGGAAAACGGCGGGTACAACGGCGGCTGGAACGGCCCGGACGGTTTGGGCGGGTTCTAAACACATCGAAAATACGTGCAATTTTGCGAGGGAAAAAGCGGGAACCCATCGAGGGTTCCCGCTTTTTTCCCGGGGCTCTGCCCCGGCCCCCGCCAGGGACGCGGCGTCCCTGGACCCTCCATCAAAAGAAAACTTCGTTTTCTTTCCGTTCCTGAAAGTTGGCCTCCAGCATCGCGACATGAGACAAAAACGCCTCATCGTCAAAATACTTTGCATGGTGCGTACACTTCCGTACGCACCGCTGGCATTTAATACAGGTTCCCGGCGTCTCCGCCACGTTCTCCAAGCGAATCGCCCCCATCGGGCACAGCCGGGCGCAAGCCCCGCAGTTGCAGCATTTTGACAGGTCTGTCTGCGGTTTGGCTTTCAGGAACTGCACCGGTTCTCCGTTTATTCCCTTCGGCACGTAATAGGGTGCGTTCGCATCGCCGGGAACCCGCACCGCCGGAGGAATTTCGGTCAGCCCCCGCACCTTTGCCGCGATATCCCGTGTAAACAGCTCCAGCTTTCGCCGGTCGTCGAAGTCTGGACGGCCCTCGCCCAGCTGGTCGGTGAAGGCGTGCCGTCCCGCAAACGCGCCCGCCGCCACGGTGTGGAAGCCTCCGGCCTCCAGTACGGCGCAAAGCTCCGCTAAGGAGTTATCATAAGCCCGATTGCCGAACGTCACCACCGGCACGGCCAGCGCGCCGCCGCCCCGCAGCCGCTGGAAATCCGGCAGCAGTTTATTCGGCAGTTTTCCCGCGTAAGTCGGGGAGCCAATGACCACCAGGTCCTCCGGCTCGAACGAAGGAGCTTCCGCCCGTTCCGCAGGCTTTGTGAAACCATGGTAAGTCAGGGAAAGTCCCAGTTCCTGCGCCAGAGTTTCCGCCAGCGTCCGGACCACCCGGTCCGTAACGCCGGTCGCGCTGTAATACACGGCCTGTATGGTTTTCAGTTCCAATCCGCGCACATCCTTTCAAATGTTCACAGTGAGAAATCAGCTTCTTTCAGCCGCCCGGTATCCAGTGCCGCCGGACGGGGCGGCACCCGTTTCAGCGGGTCGTATTGGAAGGAGCGGCAGTGGTGCTCCACCGGAACAACGCCCCGTTTTACGCAGGCAACTTCCCGCTCGTTGAGCTGCTGTCCCCGTTTGCAGTACGCGCACCGGGGGTCGATATCTTTCCGAAAAAGCATCCGGTTCTCCTCCTCTGCCGTCAAAATGTCAGTTCATTTTCACAAGATTCAGCCCGTCCTCCAGGCAGACCTTTCCATTTTCCGCCGTGGCCCGGATTGTGGTCACAGGGTCCTCATAGCTGTTGATGATTTTCGTCGCCATGGGGTCTTCCAGTTCCTTCTGGATGGTCCGCCGCAGGTTTCTGGCCCCGTAAGTCCGGGAGTAGGATTTTTCCGTGAGGAAATCCACCAGCGTATTGTCATAGGTAAACGTAATTCCCTTTTCCCGCAGAGAGTCCGTCAGCTCGCCCAGCATAATCCGGGCGATGGCCTGGAAGTTCTCCTCGCTCAAACGGTTGAAGGTGATCACAGCGTCCACGCGGTTGATGAACTCCGGACGCAGGAACTGCTGTAAGGCTTTCATGGCCTTTTCGCTGTCCTGCTGGCTCAGGGACCGGTCAAAGCCCACCGTTCCCTCCTTTGTCGCGCTGCCCGCGTTGGAGGTCATGACGATGATCGTATTCTCAAAGTTCACCTTCCGGCCATGGGCGTCGGTAATCTCGCCGTCGTCCAGGATTTGCAGCAGCACATTCAGCACGTCGGGATGGGCCTTTTCGATCTCGTCAAACAACACCACGGCATAAGGCTTCCGGCGGATTTTTTCGGTCAGCTGTCCCGCCTCGTCGTAGCCCACGTAGCCCGGCGGGGAACCCACAATCCGGGAAACGGAGTGCTTCT
Organism: uncultured Oscillibacter sp.; assembly: GCA_910589315.1. GTDB lineage: Bacteria > Bacillota > Clostridia > Oscillospirales > Oscillospiraceae > Oscillibacter. The sequence goes on from CAJUTB010000012.1 coordinate 11,463, forward strand.
CCATGAATTCGGACATATCCAGCCGGATCAGCGCGTCCGGCGTATTAAAGAGGTCGCAGGCAAGCTGCTTCACCAGTTCGGTTTTGCCCACGCCGGTGGAACCGACAAAAATGAAGCTCACCGGCTTATGCTTTGGAGAAATGCCCACCCGGTTCCGCCGCACCGCGGCAGACACCGACGTAATTGCCTCGTCCTGGCCGATAATGTGTTCCTTCAGCCGCGTTTCCAGCTGCGAAAGCCGCTGGAACTCCTGCTCCCGAATACGGGACGCCGGAATTTTCGTCCAAAGCTCAATGACATGCGCCAAATTTTCCATCGTCAGCTGGGGCGCGCCTTTTTCTTCCAGCGTTTTCAGCTCTGTTTGGAGCTGGAGGTCCCGGCTTTTCAGCTCCGCCATCCGGGCATAATCCTCCTCGGATTTCTCCTCCTTCTCCTCCAGCATGGACCGTTCCTTGGCATAGTCGTCCAGCTCCCGCTGAATTTTCATCCGCCGGGAGATATCCGGGTCTTTCAGGTTCAGGTCCGAGCACGCCTCGTCGATCAGGTCAATCGCCTTGTCGGGAAGAAAACGGTCGGTGATATACCGTTCGCTCAGCAGCACCGCCTGACGCAGAATTCCATCGGAGAGCCGGACGCCGTGGTAGCTCTCATAGTTCGGCGCGAGGCCCTTCAAAATCTTGATGGAATCTTCAATGGACGGCTCGTTGATCGTAACCGGCTGGAAACGGCGTTCCAGCGCGCTGTCCTTCTCAATGGATTTGCGGTATTCGTTAAAGGTAGTCGCGCCGATGACCTGGATTTCCCCCCGGGACAGAGCGGGCTTGAGAATATTGGCGGCGTTCATGCTGCCCTCGGCGTCTCCAGCCCCGGCGATGTTGTGCACCTCGTCGATCATCAGAATGATATTGCCCAGACGCTTCACCTCGTCGATCAGGCCCTTCATACGGCTCTCGAACTGGCCCCGGAACTGGGTGCCCGCCACTAGGGCGGTCAAGTCCAGCAGGTAGACTTCCTTTTCCAGCAGCTTGAAGGGGACATCCCCGTCAGCAATCCTTTGGGCCAGGCCCTCGGCAATGGCGGTTTTGCCCACGCCGGGTTCTCCGATCAGGCAGGGGTTGTTTTTCTGCCGCCGGTTCAGAATCTGCACCACCCGCTCGATCTCCTGGGTCCGGCCAATCACCGGGTCCAGCTTGCCGTCCTTGGCCTTCTGGCTCAGGGACAGGCAGTAGTTCTCCAGATACTTCCGCTTGCCGTTTTTCGGTTCCTTGCGCTCCTTCTCCCGGCGTTCCCGGCTCTCGCCCTCGCCCTTGGAGGACGAAGAACCGTCGCCGCTGGAAAACAGGCGGTTCAGGAAGGGGAACGTAGCGGTTTTGCCCTCCTCCTCCGGCTCGCCGTCGTCCTCGTCGCCGCCGGGCAGGTCCTCGATGTTTTCCACACCGTTCATGGCCTGCATCATCTCGCTGTTGAGTGTTTCCAGATCTTCGTCCGAAATACCCATCCGCTTCATCATATCATCCACCTGGGGCAGTCCAAGTTCCTTGGCGCACTTGAGGCACAGGCCCTCGTTGATGGTTTTCTCGCCGTCCATCTTGGAAATAAAGACCACGGCGACGTTTTTCTTACATTTTGAACAAAGTGTCGGCTGCATAGTTGTGACCTCCACGCGCCCTCAGGCGCTCTTATAGAAATATGCCTTCCATTTCAGAAGACTCCTCCGCAAAGCGGAGAATGCAAGCTCCGGCCGGAACGCTGCTCACGGCTTTTTGAGCGGAAGAAAACGGATGAACTCCGAAAAGGCGCGCAAGGGCGAATTGGCCGCAAAAAAGGCCAGTATCCGTCCGTGCTCCCCCGCAGTCAGGGATATGCCCATCTGCTGCATGACCCATGCCGCCGCAAACAGCAGCAGCGCGCCTTCCGCCATTCCCAGCAGGCCGCCGCCCCAGGCGTTCAGGCCGTGCAGGCCCGGCAGCTTGGTCAGCAGCTTCAAGGCCCGGATCAAGAACTGGAATCCGACCCGCAGGGCCAGGAACGACAGGAAATACAAAATGCCGTGCAAAACGGAATACGCCAGACTCTCCACCACGGCGGAAGCGGCGGACACGCCCGCATCCCGCACGGTGTCCATCGCCCGTCCGGTCAGAGAATCCCGGACCTGCGCATCCAGCCCCAGGAGATCCAGCAATTCCTCAACCGGCAGGTCCAGCTCATCCAGCGGATTTCCCGGCATCCGTCCGGGAAACGCATCGTGAATCGCCTCGTCCAAACGCATTTCAATCTGCTGCTCAATGACCGGCGCGGCCAGTTTCATCGCCTGGCCGGTGAGGGCGGTTGCAATCAGGTTCGCCCCCGCAAGAGAAACTACCGCGGCGGCCAGTCCGGCCAAGGCCCGCACAAGGCCCTTTGCCGCGCCGAAGTATGTAAAGCCAATCAGCACGGCCGCCGCAATCAGGTCTATTATAACAGGTGTCTGCAAACTTTCCTACCTCCCTGTGTGTAAACGTTTTGTGAACATGGCCTAAATTTTTCACATTTACGGCAAAAACAGGCTTGCGGAATCCCCCGACAACACCAACGCCGATCCATCCGGACGCATCAGGACGCCTTTGGCATAGTCCGTCCCCTGAAGCGAGGCATAGGGCTGCAAGTCGTCATTATAAATCACCAGACGGTCACTGTAAAGCGCCGCCAGATACCGGCCGGAAGCGGACAGGTCCAAAACCTCCTCCCGGATTTCCAGCGACCCGCGTTCTTCGCCGTTTTCATCCACCGTCACCAGCCGCCCAACGCTGCCGGAACGGTAGCGGTTCAGCAGCAGCGCGGAAAAGCCGTCGCCTTCCAGGGCATACTCCCGGAGAAACGCCCCTTTGTATGTATACGACGACAAAACCTCTCCCTCCGTACTGGCGCAGGTCAGGCAGGTGTCGGAAATCGTAATGATTTTCCGCTCCTGCGCCGTCACCGCCGCGGTCAGGCCGCCGGTAATGTTGTAACTGGCGGTAGGCCCGCCCTGGGGTTCGTCGTACTCCGGCATATCGTAAAGAACCACGTTGCTTACAAACACGCCGTTTTCCTGTCCCAGCGCCACCGCCGCCAGCGTCTGCCCGGCCACGCAGGCATCCAGCACAAAACGCTGGGAGGAATCGAAAACAAACACCTGCACCTGATTGCGGTCATAAACGCTGACGCTGCCCTTGAACCCCTTTTTCCCGGACGTGACGGCCAGATAGCCGTCCTCGTTCAAGGACGCGGCTATAAACGGTTCCTCCTCGGTGGCGGACAGCTCGAAAATCACGCCGCTTGCATCCGCAAGATACAGCTCCGTACCGCCTATGTCGTAAGCAACCGCCCGTCCGCCGCCGCAGGAAAGCGCAGGAGACGGCAAATTGACCGGCTGGGACCAGACCGTCCCGCCGTGCTTGTCCAGAAGGCTGAAGGAGGTGTCCGACAGCACCAGCAGCTCCTCTCCCAACGCCGCAAAACGGTTTTTGGCGGAGGCGTCGTAATTGTATGAGATCGCGCTGCCGGTTTTTTCCGCCGCGCCGTAGTTCAGATAGCGGCGCAGAACGTCGAAGCCGGTGCCGTCCCGGTACGCCGCCAGAAGCACCACCAGCAGCACCGCCGCCAGCGTCAGGAAAAAGGTCAGAAAGCCGCTGTGATAGCTCTCCGCCTCCTCCTCATGTTTCGTTTTTTCCTTGCGCTCGTTACTCATTCAGCCGTCCATCCTCATACCAAAGTCTTGTCAGGTACAGCCCGCCGGGGGGCACTGTGGGACCGGCGGCGGTCCGGTCGCCCCGCTCCAAAATACCGGGAATGTCCGCCGGAAGCAGTTTTCCTTCCGCCGCATACAGCACCGTGCCCGTTATTGCACGAACCATATTATATAAAAACCCGTTTGCACAGACCTTCAATTCCAGCAAATCCCCGTTCCGCGTCACGTCGCACCAGTAAACGGTACGGACCGTGCTTTTCGTCTCCGTGCCCACGGAACGCACGGCCCGGAAATCGTGGGTTCCTACAAACATATGGGCCGCCTCGTTCAAAAACGCTTCGTCCAGACGCTTGGGGTAGAAATAGACGCGGTTGACGTAGAAAGGGTTTTTGAAACGGGAATTGTAAATCCGGTAGGTGTATTCTTTTTTCACACAGGACCCAATGGCGTTAAACGCCGGGTCCACCTCCACCGCCTCCCGGACGGCGATGTCCTCCGGGGTGTGGGTGTTGATGGCAAAGGGCAGGCGGTCCAGGGGAATCCGGGAATCCGTGCGGAAGTTGGCCACGTAGCGTTCCGCGTGGACACCCGCATCCGTCCGGCCGCAGCCGGTGAGGCGGACCGGACCGCCGCAGACCTTGCCGATGGCCTTTTGCAGCGTCTCGCAGACCGAGGACGCGTTTTTCTGCACCTGCCAGCCGTGATAGGCTGTGCCGTTATAGGTCAGTTTCAAGGCGATATTGCGCATGGTCTCTCCTTCAATCAAGGCCAGGTGATTTCCGGCCAGAGCGAATCCGGACAACGCCGGAGGTACTTGTCCTGCTGAATCTGCCAGCCTTCCATCTGCTTTCCGCCGTCCAGGGAATAGCGGGGCCTTCATATGCCAGCGCGCCGGTTTGATACCGGCAGAAGGGCCGCCAGATCCCCGCAAAAGGCCGCAGCCGGAACCCATTCTTTTTCGTCATAGCTCCTGCAACGCCTCCCAGTCGATTTTCCGGCCGCGGTGGTAATAAATCCGGTCCCGCTCGTCCAGCTCCCGCAGCGCCCGGCAGGGCACGCCCGCCGCCAGCACGCCCGGCGGAATGTCCCGCGTTACCACGCTGCCCGCGCCGATTACGGCGTAATCACCGATGGTCACGCCTGGAACCACCACAACGCCCGCCCCCAGCCAGCAGCCCTTTCCAATGGAAACCGGCAGGTTATACTGATAGCCCTTGTTCCGCAGTTCTGGCAGAAAGGGGTGGTTCGCTGCCGCCAGCACCACATTCGGTCCGAACAGGGTGTAATCTCCTACATAAATGTGGGTGTCATCCACACAGGTAAGGCCGAAATTCGCGTAGACCTGTTTCCCGAGATGCACGTGATGTCCACCCCAGTTGGCGTGGAAGGGCGGCTCAATGTAACAGTTTTCCCCTACCTCGGCCAGCATCTCCCGCAAAAGGCAGGCGCGGCGATCCAGTTCACTGGGACGGGTCTGGTTGTAATCATAGAGCAATTCCAAATACCGAAGCTGTTCTTCAAAAATCTCGTTGTCCATCGGGTCGTAGATTTCTCCGCTGTGCAGACGGTCGTAAGCCTTCATGATATCGTCCTCTCCCTTATGCTTCCGGTATGATGTCCGCTACGACCAGCTCCGGCCGGTTGAAAATCCGGGGAACGCGGGTGCTTTCCCGGGCCAGGCCCCGGCTGACCAGCAGCGTCCCGCCGTCGAAGTCGTAACGGCCTCCGGCATGGGATGGAAACAGCCCCTGTCCCGGCGCATACAGCCCGTTCAAAAGGCCCGGTATCCGCCACTGTCCGCCGTGGGCGTGGCCGCAGACAATCAGATCAAAGGGATACCGCTGGTAAAATGCAAACCGCTCCGGGCGGTGGGCGATTAAAACGGTATACGCGCTGCCATCCACCGCCCCGCCAACTGTCTCCAGCTGCTTGACGCTTTGCCCGGAATCCGGGTCGTCGACGCCGCAGATTGTAACTGTCTGGTTGTTCAAAGCCAGCGAGACGCTTTCGCCTTGGAGAACGGTCACGCCGTACGCCTCCATTTGACGGCAGATTCGCTCCGCCCCGCCGGACCACCACTCATGGTTTCCAGTGACATAAAAGCACGGATACGCCGCCGTCAGGGCCTTGATCACCGTCCAGGCGTTTTCCTCCGGGAAATCGTCGTCCACGATGTCGCCCGCCAGTAAAACGGCGTCCGGCGACTGCGCCGAAACGGCCTCCAGGAGCGTTTTCTGGTTTTCCCCGTAGGCACAGCTGTGCAGGTCCGACAGTACCGCCAAACGCACCGGGGACGTCAGCTTTGCGGACGCTATAACATAGGTCACAACCTTCAGGCGCACATCCAGCGCCGCCGCCAGCAGTCCGGCGCAGAGCGCGAGTCCCGCCGCCTTTCGGATTTTGTGTTTCATACAATCTCCTTTTCCTTCTTAAAGCCCCACACAGCGCAGCGTGATCACGCCTGCTAAGATCAAACATCCCAAAAGCAAAGCCACATAGTCCCGTCCCGCGTAGCGCAGTACGTGGAGCTTTGTGCGGCCCTCGCCGCCGTGGTAGCAGCGGCACTCCATGGCCGTTGCCAGCTCGTCCGCCCGGCGAAACGCGCTGATGAACAGCGGCACCAGTATCGGGATCATGGCCTTTGCCCGCTGCATGATATTCCCGCTCTCGAAATCCGCGCCCCGCGCTTTCTGAGCCGACATGATTTTGTCCGTTTCTTCAATCAGCGTCGGAATGAAGCGCAGAGCAATCGACATGATCATTACCAACTCATGGACCGGCACCCGAAAACGCTTCAGCCAGTTCAGCAGGCGTTCCAGACCGTCGGTGAGGCTGATCGGGCTGGTGGTGTAGGTCATGAGAAAGGTGCCCATGATCAAAAGCATGATACGCAGGACCATAAAAACCGCATTCCGAAGGCCCGTTTCCGTCACGTGGAAAGGTCCCCACGCCCAGAGATCGGATTCACCCGGAGTAAAAAAGAGGTTCAGAATACCGGTAAAGACGATGATGAACAGCACCGGTTTCAATCCCCGTACCAGAGCCTTTAATCCAACCCGCGACACACGGACACAGGCCGCCAGCGTCAGAGCCAGAAGACCGTAAGCCAGTAAGCTCTTTGCGGTAAACAACGCCGCGATGTATAGAACCACCAGCAGAATTTTCGTCCGGGGGTCCAGCTTGTGAGCGGTCGTATTTCCCGGGAAATACTGTCCCAGAGTGATGTCCTTCAGCATAACCGCCCCCCCTTCCGTAGCGCGAGGAGTTCCTTTTCCAACGCCTCCACCGTGTAAACGGCAGGGTTGACAGCGACGCCCCGCGCCCGCAGCGCAGCGGCAATCCGTGTCGCCTGGGGAACGTCCAGCCCCGCGCCCAGCAGTTCCTCCGCTCGGGCAAAAACCTCCGGCGGCGTGCCGTCCATCAGCACGTGTGCGGATTTCAGCACCAGAATCCGGTCCGCGTTCCGGGCGATTTCGTCCATGCTGTGGCTTACCAGCAAAATGGTTGTGCCTTTATTGCGGTGGTAATCCCGGATGTTGGCCATGAGGTTTTCCCGGCCCGCCGGGTCCAGGCCCGCCGTGGGCTCGTCCAAAATCAAAATCTGCGGCTCCATGGCCAGGACGCCCGCCAGAGCGGCCCGCCGCTTTTGCCCGCCGGACAGCTCAAAGGGGGATTTTTCCAGCTGGTCGTCCCGGATGCCCGCCAGACGCGCCGCCTCCCGGACGCAGCGGTCCAGTTCCTCGCCCGTTTTGCCCATGTTGGCGGGACCAAACGAGATGTCTTTGTAAACTGTTTCCTCAAAAAGCTGGTATTCCGGGTATTGGAACACCAATCCAACCTGAAACCGTATCGTTCGGATTTTTTTCGGCTCTGCCCAGATGTCTTTTCCATTCAGCAGGATTTGTCCGCTTGTGGGTTTCAGCAGACCGTTTAAGTGCTGGATAAGCGTGGACTTTCCAGAGCCGGTGTGACCGATGATGCCTAAGAATTCCCCTTTGTTTACGTCAAAGCTCACATCCTCGACCGCGCTGCGCTGGAAGGGCGTGCCTATGCCGTAAGTGTGGGTCAGGTTTTTTACTTGCAGAACCGGCACCGTCATCCCTCCCGTTCCGTTTCATTCAAAGCGTTTGCGATGGCCTCCGCGCAGGACTCGACGCTCAGGGCGTCCAGCGGAACGGAGAATCCGTCTTTTTGCAGACGGTCCAGGAGGTCTACGGTGTCCGGCGCCGTGAGGCCCATGGAGCGCAGCGCGCTGATTTGCGTGAATACCTCTTTCGGCGTGCCGTTCATGGCGGGGCGGCCCTCTGACATGACGATTACCCGGTCCGCATCCTCCGCCTCATTCATATGGTGCGTAATCAGGATGACCGTGACGCCTTTCTCCCGGTTCAGGCGGCGGACGGTGGCGAGAACTTCCCGGCGTCCGATTGGGTCCAGCATGGCCGTCGCTTCATCCAGGACGATGCACGCCGGTTCCATGGCTACGACGCCCGCAATGGCAATGCGCTGTTTTTGCCCGCCGGAGAGCAGGTGCGGCGCGTGGGTAACGAATTCCTCCATCCCCACCGCTTTCAAAGCGGAATCCACCCGCCGGCGGATCTCCTCCGTGGGGACCCCCAGGTTTTCCGGCGCGAAGGCTACGTCCTCCTCCACTACATTGGCTACAATCTGGTTATCCGGGTTCTGGAACACCATGCCCACCCGCTGGCGGACGGACAGCAGCTGGTTTTCGTCGCGGGTGTCCAAGCCCTCCACGTATACGGCTCCTTCGCTGGGAAGAAGCACGGCGTTAAAGGTCTTGGCGAGGGTGGACTTTCCAGAGCCGTTATGGCCCAGGATTACCACAAACGTCCCTTTTTCAATGGCAATGCCGACGCCTTGCAGGGCATAGACCGGCTCTGCGCCCTCGTCTGCCGGATAGGCGAAGCGGAGGTTTTCGGTTTGAATCATATCAGGCATTTGGATTCCCACTTTCGATGTAATGCAGTGCGGAAACGGATAGGCTTTTATTCTGCGAACCAGCGTCCGGTTGCTCCACAGGGTAAGGCGAGGCCGGTTTCCGTGACGGGAAGTCCCAGCTCGTCCCAGGTGCATTTTCCGCCGTATTTTTCCGCAACCAGCAGATTCAGGAGGTAGCCCAAGACGGAGGGGGCCAGGCCGGTTGTGTAGGAGTTGAGCAGCACAAACAGGGGCTTGTCCGAGAGCACGCCGGCGCAGAGCTTGACGAATGGGTAGAGGTTTTCTTCCAGTTTCCAGACCTCGCCGCCGGGTCCCCGGCCATAGCTGGGCGGGTCCATGACGATTGCGTCATAGGTTTTGCCGCGGCGAATTTCGCGTTCCACAAATTTGGCGCAGTCGTCGACGATCCAGCGGATGGGCGCGTTTTCGAGGCCGGAGAGTTTTGCGTTTTCCTTTGCCCAGGCAACCATGCCTTTTGCGGCGTCAACGTGGCAGACGGAAGCTCCGGCTTTTGCACAGGCAACGGTTGCGCCGCCGGTGTAGGCAAAAAGGTTCAGGACGCGGATAGGGCGTCCGGCCTGACGGATTTTGCCGGACATGAAATCCCAGTTGACGGCTTGTTCAGGGAACAGGCCGGTATGCTTGAAGTTCATGGGTTTGACCTGGAAGGTCAGGTTTTCATAGGTGATTTTCCAGCTTTGGGGGAGGGTGTTTTTTTCCCAGTGGCCGCCGCCGCTGTGGGAACGGAGGTAACGGGCATCCGCACGTTTCCAGGCGGGGTTTTTACGCGGCGTTTCCCAGATTGCCTGGGGGTCGGGGCGGACTAAGTATTGCTTTTCCCAGCGTTCCAGGCGTTCGCCGCGGCCGCAGTCAAGCAGTTCGTAGTCCCGCCATTGATCAGCAATCCACATTTTTGCTCCTCCATTTTCCATCAATTACACCAAATTAGATTATTATAGCGCGAAGCATTCCTTTCGTCAACCTTAGCAGGTGCCTTTTGCCTTTTTCTTTGAAAATCTTTCCTCTTTTGACTGGTTTCACCAGGAGGATGGGAGGTCGCGCCTTGCGGCGCGGGCGTAAGTCAGCCATTTGCAATGGCTGGTCCAAATTTGAACCCCCCATTTTCTTTTCTCTGGCGAGAGAAAAGAAAACGGGCCGTTCACGGTCCAAAAGAAAAGAGCGTTTTGTGAGCTTGGTGGAAAACTTTGGCTTGGTGGAACCTTAACGAGAAGTCCAACTCGATTTGCCTCTGCTCCTAACCCCGCTGCCGCTGCTGCGGTGCTTGTGGGGGGTGGGTCTCTACACCTAATTCCGTTGCATGGGTGCTTGTAGGGACGGGTCTCTGTGTCCGCTCATTTCATTCAACCGCCTTGCTTACCAAAAACGCAGAAATGAACCATTCCATTTCAACCGCCAGCAGCAGCGGCAGCGGAAATAGAAGCAGATCAAGTCAGTGATGGACTTCCCGTAAAAGAAGTGGAGTCCGGCAGTTTTCCGCCAGACTCCACAACGTCTTTTTCTCTTTTGGACCGTCCACGGCCCGTTTTCTCTTTTTCTTCGCCAAGAAAAAGAGAAAATGGGGGGTGGAATTGCCCAGCCGCCGATGAGCGGTAAGCCACCGCCCACGGCGCAAGCCGTGTCCGCCGCAGTTACTGAATGGTCAGAATTTTAGAAAACCCTACGGAGTCCAGCACTGCTTTTACCGGCGGCGCAACATGTAAAAGTACCATCGATCCCCGCTTCGAAGCAGCCGTCTTTTGCCCGATCAGCAGCGCCCGCAGACCTGCGCTGCTCACATACACAACTTTTTCCAAATCCAGCGTCAGCGCCTTCGCAGTCTGAAACGCCGCCAAAATCTCCTTTTGCAGCTGCGGACTGGTATTCGTATCTACCCGGCCCTCTACCAAAAGAGTTACGGCCTCTCCAGCCTGTTGCTTCGTTACCGTCATATTCACCTCGTGAGGCCGCGTCTTGCGCGGCTGCCGCACGTCCGGCCTGCGGCACGCCATTTTCTACGGTCAGCGCAAATAGGCCGTTCCCGTCAGTCCCTGGCCTTCGTCCAGACTCCCCGGCACGTTTTGCAGCATCCGGCCATTCAAATCCAGATATGTAAACGCATCCAGTCCGCCGCACTCCTCCAGAAACACAAGCTGATACCGGCTCCGTGCCGGTTTGAACTGGTCTATTAGATATTTTAACCGCAAACGCAGCTTTTCGTCAAGATGGCTGGCTAACATTACCGTAAAATCGTACGGCGTTTCTCCATAAAGCGCGCCGCCGCTGTCCGCGTCCGGCGGAAGCAAATTCCGCTCTACCAAATAAACCGGGGCCTCCGTCAACAGCTTCACCGCTTCCAGCACGGCCCACTTTGTTCCCTTCCGGGCCAGAAGTTCCGGCGCGGCCTTCAGCAGCCGCCGCAGCTCCGCCGCCTCAAACAACGCCATATCTGTTTCCAGCCCCAGCCAGAATGCCAATACTGGCAGCAGCGGTTCCGGTGCGGTGTCTACATTCAGCAGATCTGGAATACGGTCAATTTCCTCCTGAAGCTCCTGGTACATTGTGGAAAAAATTGATAAATACCGCTGTAAAAAATCATTATCCATCTGGTAAACCTGGGGGAGCGTTCGGAAAAAGTTATCCCCAGGCACATAAACCCGCAGGTTTTCCAGCCGTCCGCCGCCGGTGACTTCCAGCCACAGCCAGAGATACCGGCCCGTCTGGTCCGTCAGCAGCACATCCTTTGCGCCGGAATGCTCCAAACCGTCCGCCAGCAGGAAAAGACGCTCCTTCTCCTGCCGGGAAACCTCCGGGTCCAGCAAAAACCGGTCAACGGAAACAGCCTCGTTATTCCGCACAACCGCATTTTGATTCGATGCAAACGCCCGAATGGTCAACATTCCCTCCGGCCCCAGACGGCAGCTCAGAGACAGCCGCCCCCAGGCGCAGTCAGGCTGGGAGCTGTCCAGCGCGGGAAGCACAATATATCCCCGTTCCGCCGTTTCCAGCGCGCCGCCATCCAAGGTAAAACCATCCCGGAGGCCCCGGCTTAACATTGCTTCCCGCAGCCGGTAGCGGCGGATTCCATAATCAGCCATCCTTTACCTCCATTGTTCCCGGACGGTCAGCTGAATTGTGCCGGGATAGCACAGGCTGTCGTCTTCTAGGCGTATGTCACTGCCAATCAGCACGGCGTCCCGGCTCTCCGGGAACAGGCTCAAGGCGTCCACAGCCTCTACAAAGGGTAGATTCGCCAGAGATTGATACAATTCGTTAAACCGTATCCAGCCGCCGAAGTCCCGCAGGCCCTCTATACCGTCCAATGTCCTGCGCAAAAGGCGGTCCGCTTCCTCTCTGGCCCGGTCCCGCAGGCCCCGGACAGTCAGCGCCGCATGGACGGCAACCGGCACGTACCGCGGCTGGCAGATCTCAAACCGCACCGTCAGCAGACGACGCGGCTCCAAATAAGCTTGCAGCTGATTCAAGTACGCCTCGGAAAGCCGCGGAAATTTTTCCTCCGTGTACGGCTTTACCGCAATGCGCACCAGATTTCTCCGGCTGTCCGCCGCCGCTTTCACTTTATGGATGCAAAGCCCCGGCGTTTGGCGAACCAACGCTTCCCAGTCCTCCCCGCGCACAGCGGCGGAAACCTGCCGCAGTCCCGCTGAAAACCTGCGGCGCAGCGTCTCCATGGTTTCCTTTGAAACGCCGCCGCGGCCCGGGGCCGGACAGGAATAAACCGCCTCGACTTCCGTGCCGTCATAGCCGCCCCGCTGCTCCAAAACCGCCCGCGGACGCAGGTTTCCCCGCTCGCCCTGGGTCACGGCGCAGCCTGCCAGAAGCAGCGTCTGACCGCCACGGCCAGGGTCGGCAATGAGAATCTGTCCGTTTTGAACCTGATAGAAAAATCCGTCCGCTCCCAGTTCTCCCGGGGCAAGAAAGGTATATGCGCCCTCGCTCTCCACGGCCAGAAGCACGCTTTCCGGAAGCGCTCCCTCCGGCAGGGGAATTGCCTGCCCATCGTAGCCATACACCGGGCCAAGGTCCCGCTGATACAGGCTCCCACTGTCGCAGCACAGCGCCCGTACGCCGTCGGAACAGCCACAGGGCGGATCGGCAAACGTCAGCTCGATCCCCAAGAGGGTCTCTGCCTGCTGATAAAACCGGCCCTGCGGGTTTCCGCCCTCCCGGTAAAGGTAATACGGACCGTCCGCCGTCTCCCGGCCAAACACCAGCAGTTCTCCTTGCTTGGGCAGCCGCCCCCGCAGCTCCACCGACGCGCCGCCGGGGGCCGTCAGGCACTGGAAGCTGGTCTGCCGCTGCTGCATCGGGAACAGGTGGACCGCCAGCGACCGCAGCCGGGGGGCGCGGTCATACTCCGCCGTTTCCAGCAGACAGCGCAGCGCGCAGCCCTGGACCGGCGTATCCGTCAGCGGCTGGGGCAGGTCCTTTTCCAAGTACAACCGCACCGCGCCGGAACGAAGAAACCCTACCGTCTCGTCCTCCCACCGGGCATCCTGCCAGCCCGCCGCCGTAAAATACTGCCAGCATACGCGGGAAAACACGGGAATTTCATGCCCGTCGCCAAAGGGTGTGCGAAGTTCCTCCTCCGCCGCCTGAAACCAGAGATACAGCGGCTCCCCCACCTCCGGCACGCCGGAGAGCACGCACACCAGCGCGTCTCCTGCCGCCGGTTCGCGGGTAAAGGGATACGCTATGGCCTCCGCCGGCGCGCTCAGCAGGTTTGTCAGGTCCCGGTAAGCGCCGTTCCGCCCGCCGTACACCGCCGCTAACCCCCAGGGCGGCATCTCAACCTCAGAGACCGTTTCAAAGGGGATCTCTCCGCTCCAAAGCCGCCAGCCCTCCGGCAGAATCGGTCCGCCCCGCGCCGGAACCTGGACCAGCACTTCGGCGGCCCGGTTTTCCCGCGGGGTATAGCCCGCCAGCTTCAGCAGCTTCCGCTGCACCGGCTCCGGCACATCGTCAATGGCCTCCTGCTGTAAGAGCTGGAATGCCGTCAGATTCTGCAAGAGTGTGATGCCGGGGTCCGAGGGGTTGAAGTTCGTCCACTCGCCGGAATGCAGCGGAATCTGGGCGGCGGCTTCCAGCATCAGTTCTTCATAGGTCTTGTCGCTGAGTTTTATGCGGTTCAGCACTGCGGCTCACCCCCCTTTCACTGAAATTCAATGTGGATCTGATGCGTCCCCTCCACGCCGATGGCAAAGGGCGCGTCCGGCATTTCGTCCAGAGCCGCCTCATGGGGTCCGTCCCGGTCCACATACCAGGCCGCGGCGGTCATCCGGCCAACGTGCCCCGCAAACCGCAGGGATTGCAGCAGCATTTTCAACTGGCCCTCCGTGGGCAGACGGCCGATGTTCCAATTCCCGGACAGCGGGTTCAAAAACGTGCGGATGCTCTCCAAAATCAGATTCTGTACGTCGAAGGCCCGGGCCGCGCCCCGCAGCTTCACCCACACGGATACCGAGATTTCCACATACATCGGCTCCGACAAAATCAGGTCTTCCGCCGCCAGAGCGGCGTCACACCGCTCCAGCAGCATTTCCCGAAGGGGCTCCCGCAGATGGTGAAACGCCCCCTGATCCCTGGTCATCACCGCAATCGTGATCAAAGACGGGTTTGGACGGCCATCGATGTCCCGGCCCGCCAGGCACTTCACCTTTTCAATCTCGCTGGAAAACGACCGCACCGCCCTTGTAAAATCCGCCTCGCTTACGAGACGGCCCCGCCCGCTCAGTAGGTCCGCGCCGCGGCGGCGGGCACTGGCGGCGTCCTCCAAATCGCTTCCGGCGCAGGTCTCTTTCGGGTTATACACCGACTCGACATAAAGCACGTTGCCGAAAAACCGGTTCACCGCTCCAGCGGGGACGTTTCCCCGCGCGCCCTCGCAGCTCACTGCGCGCACGGTAATCGCCGTGCCCTGCCGGGCCTGGGGAATCCGAACGTTGACGCCGTCGCCAAATACCAGCGCGTTTCGCACCCGGTCGATTTGATAATGACGGTCGCCGGGGCGGGAACGGTCGAAGGTATCCACCTCCGTCCAGCGGACGAAGAAAGCCGTCGTCTCGCCCAGAAAATCCTGTTCCGCCCGCACGTTTTCCGGCTGCTGCTCCTGCATCTCCCGCATTTGACTCCGGGAGAGCTGGCCCAGTTCGTTGACAAACACCTCGGCAACGAGAATATTTTCCGCCGCCAGAGGAAAGGTCATGTCAGGCGCGGCGGTCTCAATGGAAAAGGTCTCCTCCGGCTGGGTCTGCTGGCTTCGGATGTCCACGGCGTTCAGGCGGATGCTTCGGATGGGCGCATGATAGCCCTGGACGGCGTTTTCGCCGCCCCGCAGGCGCAGCCACCAACGCCGCACCCCCTCCACTTCGGCGGCGGCAAAGTCCGCCGGCGGCATAAACAGAACGGTTCCCGGGCCGGAAAAGTTTTCGGTGCCGTCCACTACCTTCAAGGGCTGAAATCCCGACCGAGTGGAATACTCAAATACAACCGGCTCCATCCGGAAACGAACGTTTTCCTCCACGTCAAACAGCATCGACACCGGCGCGCCCTCCAATGGGCGGTCAAAGCCCAGATACAGCGCGGCGGCGGGATGGGGAAGGGGTTGGAAAATCGTGACCGGTTCGCCGTTCAGAGGCGGCAGCTCCTTCGTCTGGGTTCCGCAGACTGCCCGAATCCGCTGGGGCTGTTTCCACTGGCCCCGGTAGGTGTACGAGAGCGACACGTCCCGCAAAACTGGCAGCGTGTGGCGGCAGGGCAGCAGATAGCAGTTATCCGCCTGGGTCACGCGAATCCGAAGGCTCCGGCCCTCGTAGCCGTTTACCGGCACGGAGGCCCAGTCCTCGGGGCAGGGAAACGACATGGCAAATTCGCCGCTGCGGGTTCCGTCCATCAGACTGCTCCAGCTGTGGCTGCACGCCAAACGCCGCCAGCCCTGGCCGTTAAAATATTCCAGCGCGATCCGCTCCGGAGCGGTGGTCACGGCGTCATACTGCACCGACCGGGGCTTCCGCTTGATGATCTTTAACTCGCTAGACTCCTGCTGAGGCGTCAGATACAGCATCTTTTCCCGGCTGGACAGCCGGAAGCGCAGCGTAATTTCCGCCGACTGCTGGGAGAAAACCGCGTTGTCGCAGATGTAGCACTCGTCAAACAGGGAAACCGTTTCTCCGAAGGGCATACACTCCGCCGCCTCCAGTACCTCGCCGTTGTGGAGAATCAATTCCGGCGGCCCGGCCTCCCGTTCGGAGGCAAGGCGGATATCCGATACCGTCACAGATTTTCCCACGGGTCCCAGCGACTCCAGGCAGATTATGTGGAAGCCCTCCACCGCCTCGGGTTCCGACTCCCGGCGCAGCAGCAGCGCGTTTTCCCGAATTTCCGGGTTCTCAAAGGGCACAAGGCCCTTTTCCCCGTAATAGCTCCAACGCCATTTCGCTGGGTCCGACAGCAAAAGCGGAGTCCCCTCCGGCGTCTGAAGGGTCACGCAGACAGGCGCGCTCACGCCGCCGCTGAACACACTCCGATGATACAGCAGCAAGGCGTTTCTCTCAATGCCCGGCCCGCAGCATTCAAACAGCGAAAAAGGCTGCATTTCACCATCCGTCAAACTGGTATTTGCCGCCGCTTCCTCCTGCGGTTCTCCCATGGAAACCGGGACCAGCCGGGCCGGTTTCGGTCCGCCCAGCAGCGGATGGATGCTCCCTGCCGTTCCGGAAACGGATACAATATCCGTCAGTCGGGCGCTGGTCAGATATACATCCCCCACCGTCTCGAACATCACCGGCTCGCCGTCGGTCCCGTCGCCCAGGAGCCGGGTTCCACGGGGCAGAGCCGTGCCGGGCGTAGTTCCGCCTCCCAGGATCTCCGCGACCACAACTCCCGAGGCCGGACTCGCCGGCCGGAGCGTCAGCCCCAGAAGATTCACGAATTCCGTATGATATTTTTCCGGCAGGCGGTTCAAGCGGCGGAGATTATCGGCCATCTGCCCTGCAAACAGCAGCGCGAGCGTGGAACCAATATCCGGATCTTGCCGGGAAAACCGCCACTCCGGCGTATAGGACGCCGCCAATTCCTCCACCCGGCGGCACAAATCCTCCAAGGTGCGGGGGTCCAGCAGCAATTCATCGTGATTCATGGCTCCTCCTCCGGGGCGGCGTTGAGATAAAAGGGAAAGACCAGATTATCCCGCGTGCTGCTGTTTGCAACGGCGTAGCGGATGGACACCAGCAGGCAGCCGTCCTTCGCCGCCGGGTCAACCTCCACCTCGACCTCGCGGATACGCGGCTCCTGCCGCAGCAGGAGGTCCCGCAGGCTGTCGGACAGCAGCCGGAGCATGGTGGGAGACGCGTCCATAAAGGCGTAATTCAGCATTTGACTTCCGAATTCCGGTTCCAGCCACCGTTCTCCCCGATTGGTCATCAGAATGAGGTATACCGATTCCCTGACGCTCTGCGTCCCCGCCGAAACCGCAAAACGGCCCGTGCCAGGGTCAATCTGCGGCGGAAATTTCATCCCCGCTCCTAAAAACGCCCGCTCGTCCATCGAATCTCCCCTCCTTCCGCTATCCGATGCTTACCATGGAACCGCCCAGCTTTGTACTGCCGGAGCTTTCCAGCTTCAGCGCGGAACGGGCCTCCGCCGCCACCTGGGCGGCCTCCAGCTTAACGGAGCTGTCGCTTTTTGCCTCCACCTTGCTGGAGCCTTCCAGCAAAATGGATTCCGCCTTGATGGATACCGCGCCCGATTCCCCATTCAGCGTCATGGTGATCTTGTCGCCCACCTTGAATTCGATCTTGCTCTTGATCTGCACCTTCAGCGTGCCGGCCCCCTGATGGGTATACATCTCAATAAAGTCCTCGCGTTCTTTTTCCTGGATGATGATTTTCTCATTCTCATTGTCCAGCAGAATTTTCAGCTGCCGTCCGGCGGTCTCCAAGGTCAATTTGTCTTTTCCGCCCTCGCTGTCGCCGCTGTTGTCCTCAAAGAGAATCGTGGTTCCATGACGGGTGACAATCCGTTTGAACTGGTTGTCCTTGTCGACGGAACCCTTCAGAAATTTGTCCGACGCCTTCGGCACGCAGCCGATCACATAGGGCTTTTCGATGTTTCCGCCCTCGAAGGCCAGCAGTACCTGATCCCCCACCTCCGGCAGAAAGTAGTGCCCCCACTTGCTGCCGCTGGACGGCATGACCACCCGCGCCCATTTCAATTCGTTGGCCCCGGCGTCCCGGGTGGGAATGGTGACGCAGACCCGGCCGTCCATGGCGTCCGCGCCGGAGCTGGAACCGCCTGCCGCAACGCTGTTGAGGTCGCAGTTCTTTGCCACGATACCTACCACCACGCCGAATATCCGGTTATCCCCCATCTCCGTTTTTGTCACCTGACGCTCAGTTATGGCGTCGATCATGTCGTAAAGTCCCATGGTCTCCCTCCTAGAAGCCGGTTTTCAACTGGGCGGTACAGCCCTTGATCCGGGTGCGGAATCCGCCGTCGCCGGAAAAATCGTGAGTGACGGCGGTAAGGTAAAAACGGTTGTCCGCCGGCGCGCCCAGACCGATCACTTCCATAAACCGCCCCGGAACCAGGTCCGGGATGCCCACGCAGCCCGCTTCCAGGTCCCCCAGACGGTAGCTCATCTGCTCCATCAGCGACGCCACCCGCGCCTCCGCCTCCTCCTGGGAGGTGATGGAGGCGTCCACGTACACCTTCGCGCCGGGGCCGACGAGCTGTTTGGCCTTGCTTCCGGCGGAAATCTTATTGTTATTTTTCCCGCTGGCGGAAATGACCTTTCCGCTTCCGGGGTCCATGGCCCTGGCCTCGATCTTCCCCACTACGCCGGTGACGCTGTATTCAATGTGGAAACTTTGAAGGCCCGTGCGGCTTCCCATTTTGATCAGAAGCGATTCGTCGCTTTTTGCCGGACGAAACAGCGCCTTGCCCCGGTCCACGAAAAATTCAAAATTATACCGCTTGGCCGCCCGCACGACGAATTCGTAGTCGCTTTCGTTCACCATCTCCACCGTCAGCGGACTGGAACGGCCCGCAGGCGGCGGGGACTCTGCGTCCGGCGTATTGCTGACGGCGGGAGGCTGCGTAATGCCGCCCAAATGCTGAAGGCGTCCTTCTCCTGTCCGGCGCAGGACCTCCTTGACCGCACCGCTGTACGTCGCCGCGGTAAGCTGGGCGGCGTAAGACCCGCCCATCATCAGGCCCTTCACGTCCATTGCCGTCACTTCGATATAAGGCAGTCCGCCCGGTTCAAAACCGAATGCCACGCCGGAGATGAACCCTACAAAAACCGTCTCCAAGGTTCCCAGATACCCCAGCTCCAAAACGGCGGAATTCCCCAGCAGCACTTCTTTTTTGACCTTGCTGTAAAAAAATTCGCCGCTGGCCGCGTCGTACGCGTCGTATAGACGGAAGGACGCCGCGGAAGCCTCGTAACCGGAGGTGAGTTCCACATGGATGTCACTGACCACCATGTCCTTGCCCACGCTGTCAAACGGCGTCCCGCCCAGCGTCACCCGCGCCCGCGGGCTGCCGAAACCGGCATATTTTTTTTGCAGTCCCTCGTAAGTCAGCTGCGCCGCTCCAGGGGCAAGCTTTCCCAGGCCGGAGGCTATGCCTCCCAGATCAAACGACACCATAAGGCTCCCCTCCGCGTCAAAACGAGTCCAAATTCAACAGGTTCCCCAGCCCTTGCGCCGCGGTTTTGCTTACAATATCCGAGCGGTTTTGGAATATGTTGTCCAAAGCCGTCTCCCAATACTGCACGTCCGCCTCGGACTCCACCTGCTGGGCTATGTTCATCCGCACCTTGCTCCGCACCGGCTGGCCGGAGACGGAAAACATCGTATAGTCCGCCTGGACCTCAATCATCTGGCCGGTAAAGGCCATGTCCGCCCAGCGGAACGTTACGAGACGCGTACTGGGCCGCAGAAGCGCGGCTATCAGACCGTCCGTCTGAGGCTGGACGGTGTACTTTGTTCCCCGCGCCCATGCGGCGGTTGAAACCACCGTCCCCGCAGAAAGACGGGCTTTATCCATCATGAAGGCGTCCTGGGGATTCATCGCGTCGAAAATCAGCTCCACCGACAGCACCACCATCGGCGGACGCACGTTTTGGTTTGGAATGCCCTGGTCGGCGTTCTGCTGCAAATAGGTAAACGGGATACTCTCCGCATTGGCCTGCAAGGCCAGGCTGGACGGGTTGTACTGCACCTGCATCACATGCGCCATTCCCGCGCCAACCGCGCTGCTGACCGCGCTCAGATTTCCCGCCGCCTGCAAGGCTCTTGCCGCCGCCTGGGTTGCGGACTGCATCGCCTGCGCGGAATTGACCGCCTCCGCGCCGAATTTATGGATGATCAAAAATGCTTTCTGTATGCCGCCCAGACCGGACGCAGACAGCACGTCCGCCAACGCCATGGCACGCCGCCCCCTTTCGTTAAAGATTCAGATTCAGCAGGTTGCTCCAATTCTGCTCCGTCTTTACCAGATTTTCCGTATCGCCGCCGAAGGCTGTATTATAGCTGTTGTACCAGCTTTGGAGCAGCGCGGGGTCCATATCGTGCTGGATGAACAGCCGCAGCTCTGCCCGGACCGGACGTCCGGAGGTGGAAAACATCGTATAGCGGGCCTGCAACGTATTCAGGCGGCCGGTAAATACAAACTGATTCCAGTGAAAGCCGATGTTCCGCGTGCGGGGATTTCGCAGGGCGGCAATCAACGCCTCTACCTGTCCCTGTACAGAGCGCTTTTTCCCTTGAATCGTCTTGACCGCATTGAGACCGCCCTGAAGCGTCAGCCCCGCCGTGAATTTATCCCACATAAAGGCGTCGCAGGTCTGCATATCGTCGAAAACCAGCGTCGCCGCCAGGCGGATTTTTGCATCCTCCACCGCCATGGTCCGGCTTCGCCCGGAGGCCGCGTCCAGTTCTCCCTGGGGGACGGCAGAGGCGTTGACGGTCAGCTGGGAAGGGTTGAACTGTACCCGAAGAATTCGTTCCCTGCTGCCGGGATAGACCGGCGCGCTTCCTGTACGCAATGTCTGCGCCGTCGCGGAAAGCACGCTCCCCATTGAGAAGCCCCGGGAAGTCTCTGCGGAAACCTGAGAGGTCGGATTCGGCGACGGCGCGTCTCCAATCTCCCGCTGATCGTAAATCTTCAAAAGCGCCGTCTCCACATTTCCGCTCAGCGAGGCCAGCGTCTGTCGGCCAATGGTCATTGCCATACGTCATCCCTTCTTTCCCGCTGTTTTTCAGAAGCGTCCCCGGCGGCTCCGTTCCGCCTGCAAACGCCGCTCCATCTGCCGGTAAACCTGATCGGTAATCGTTCGCATCTGCCGCGACAGGGCGCGGTTTACCAGCTCGGTAATGTCCTCCGTGGTCCGGGCCGTCATCGTTCGCTCCAGCTGTGTCACGTCCGTTTCCCGAACCTCCCGCCGGGTTATTTCCTCCCGGTGTTCCGTCTCTGCGGTACGGCGGGTCCGCTGGGTTTCCATCCGCTCCAAAAGCTCCTCCGCGGTCTCTGTCCGCCGGTGAACCGTCTGTACTGCGGGGCGCGGCATTTCTGCCGGCGGCGGTACGGCAGGCCGGACCGCCGGAAGCTGCCGGAAAAATTCCAGCACGGTTTCCGTCTGCTCCACCCTTGCCGGCGGCTCCATTTCGCCGGGATGTTCCAGCTCCGCCGGCTCCATTTGCAACGCCCGCTGCAACTCCGCATGAAGCGCACCCAGGTTTCCCGGACGCAGCAGCCCCTTTGCCATAGCGGCTTCCGGATCTTTTTGATACAGCAACACCGCTTCGTACAACGTCCGGTCCGATGGAGCGGCTTGTTTCAAAAGGGCTGTTTCCTCCGGCGTAAACGCCGGGGCCGTGTGTTCCCGCCCGCTCTCCGGGGCTGGCAGCAGCCATTCCAGGGCTTCCGGTTCCTCCAATGCCCGCAGAGCGTCCCGCATCGTGCGGCGCAGGTCTGGACTGGCAGGGGGAATCTGTTCCTGTTTTGCTGCCTCCTGGCGAATGGCCTGCTGCAAATACCGGTTATGCTGGTCAATGCGCTGCAACACCTCCAACAATGTCTCGGGGGCCTGGATTTCCGCCTCTTGGGGCGTCAGCTCCAACGGCGGCGGGTACGGCGCAGGCGGCGGCGGTAAGAATGCCGTCCCGCCTGGATGCAGCGGCGCGGCGGACTCCATTTTTCCGCCAGACGGCGGCGGAATGGTCCGCAATTCCTGACGCAGTTCCCGCAGATGCTCCGCCGCGAAAAACCGCGTTTCACTTTGACGGACAAACCGTTCCACCGTGGGCCTTGGGGGCCACAGCCGCTGGATTTCCCGGCTCTGCAAAAACGTTCGGAATACCCGTTCCTGCGTCTCCCCGTTCCAACCGGCGGCCTGGGTCCGGACCGTTTCGCGTTCAGTTCGGTACAGCGGCAAAAGCCGCGGAGAAATTTCAGTTTCCTGCGTCCGCAGTTCCCGTAGCGTCTCCTGAACGCTTCTTTTGCTTCGCAGAATCCGCAATGCCTCCAGCCGGCGGTCTCGCTCTGTCGAACGGACTTCCATCCGTTCCCTGCCGGGCAGACTTTGCAGCGTTTCCCCGTCTTTCTCCGGCTCCTGCCGGACGATATGCGTCAGGGAAAACAGATTTCCGCCCGCTTCCGGCGGCAGGAACGGCAGGAAAACCGGTTCCGCCGCCTGGGGGTTGATCTGCGCCCGTAATGCCTGGTAAATCCGCAGTTCTGCCGCGTAACGGTTCCAGGCGGCCTCCGCGGCCTGTTCCAGCGTCCGCAGGGCGGGCGGAGACTGCGTGTGGTAGCTCTCAAAGCGGCTGAGACTGTTTTCCGCCGTCTGCCGCAGAGCGTTTTCCAGATACATCCACTGTTCCCGCAAAAACTGCGGGCGGTTCAACACCACTGTCAGCGCGTTGTCCACCGCGGTTATCAAAAGCGCGGCGGCGGCCTGGGTCAAAACCGCCTCCTCATTCTCCGGCGGCTCCAGCAGCGTCCCCGCCTCGTACCGGTTCAAATGATGCAACAGCTGCACCTGCGTCCGCTGGTACAACGCCTGCTGGTTCTCCACCAGCGACACCGCCCCGCTGAACCGCAGCTGTTCCGCTATGCGAAGCTCATGGCGGTGAAAATGGGTTTCCCCCGTCCGCCAGCTCTGGTGAAACGCGCAAACCATCTCGTACAAATTCGCCGTGTCCAAACGGCGCAGGATACTCATACACAACGCCGTCCGCGGGTCCTCCGGACGGGGCGGGGCATCCTCCGCCGCTGGAAGCGGCAACGCCGGAACCGGCTCCCCCGCCTCCCGCCGTTCCACGTACCGGGCCAGCTCCGACCGGTACAGCGAAAGAAGATGGAACGTGCTCTCGCTCTCTGTCCGCAGCTGCCGGACCTGGGCCATAAACTGGGCGGCGTCGGAAATGCCCAGACGGTTCAGGACCGTCGTGACATACACCTGGTCCTGATACGTGAAGGACTCCGAACCATCCAGGAGAATCCGGTTGATCACATGGTTGACCACATCCAGATTCAGACTTTGTACGTCGATTTTTGTCTGCTGGTCCACCAGCGTGGTCATACTGCCGCCCTCTGCCGGAAGCTCCGGCGGCGCAGCCAGAAGAAACAGCAGTTCTTCCGGCGCAATCCGCGCCCCGAACAGGCCGTAATTTCCCTGGATTTTTTCGCTGAACACCTCCGCGCCGCAGGTCAGGGGCTGACTGATATGCGTGGGAATCGGACCTTTCAATGTCAACATAAGGGCCTCCTGCCTGCGGTATTACGGCACAGCGGGTTCTGGCGGGGCTGGTGGTTCCTCCACCACCGCCTGGGGGTTCGGCCGGGCGGCTTCCGCCTCCTTCAGCAGGCTTCGGGCCGCTGTCAAATACTGCTCCAATTCCCGAACCTGCCGCTCATGGTATTCCGTCTGCTCGGCGTACTTCTTGACCTGCTCATAGCCTGCTTCAATTCCAGAAATGTCGGAATCCGGCATGGTTTGCACCCGCTCGTTTTCCTGTCTGCACAGGTCATGCTGCGTCCGGCAGTTCTCCTGGGCCTCGGCCGCGCTCGCCTTCCGGAGAGTCAAATTCGAAATGCTGTTTTGGATGCGGTTTTTCAGCCCCTGGACCTCCGGACCGCTTTCCCCCAGCGACTCCCTTGCCGCGTTCAGCTCTCCAAGCAGCAAATCGATTTCCGCCGCGTCATACTCCGTCTCCGCTTTCTCCCGGGCCGTCCGCGCCCGGTCATACCAATCCTGCGCTTTGTTTTTCAGCTCCGGTATGTCCTTTTCCGTTGTGCCGGCATTGGTGGGCAAGGTTTTTATGTCCTTTGGAATGTCGTCCCCCACCTCGCTCCAAGGAATATCCACGCAGAGCATCTCCCGATACCCCAGAGTCGTCGTCTCCACCAGGAGGCCGGATTGATCCGCCGACAGGTCGCCGTAGGTCTTTTTCATCACGGTACAGCCGGTAAACACGTAAGTCCGCGCCACTACGCCGGGAATGAACTGGTCATGATTCCGGCTCACAAACAGCAGCACCGGAAGCGTCAGATCCGCCCCCAGCGGCATCGGGTCCATGTAATCCACGCCTACATACCGGTCAATTTCCAGGGTAAAGGGCCGCGTGATGGGCTTGCGCCTCATATGCACGTAGTCATTCAGGCCGCCTTCCTGGATGAAGTCGTATTCCAATTCCCGGCTGAATGCCCGAATGCTCTTGCAGGGCAGGTCGTAGAGCATTTCCACCCGCAGCATGAAGTTAAAGCTGACCAGCGGGTTTTTTCCCTGGTTCCATACCAGCCAGTTCTGATCGGTAATGCTTGCCACGTCCAGACCCCTCTCCCTTTATTTCCCGAATTCCAAAATACTCTTTTCCTGTTTCCCCGAGGGATTCAGCCGGCTGTTGATTGCGGAGATTTCTCCGCACCAGCGACGGCGGCTGGCATGGTCCAGCTCCAGCACCTCGCCCGCGCTCCAATGGAAATAGTAGGAAATGAAGCTCATCTCCCGATACAGCTCATCCTTTGGATACAGCGTTATCCCTCTCGCGTAAAATTTATGGGAACCTCAAAGATTTTGCCGCAGTCTGGACACACGGCCCGCATCGTGGGCGGCTCCACGTTGTTAATGCGCTGGTACATATCCTGCAAAAAGGCCAGGTCCGCTGTGAAAAAACGCTCCACTATGGACGCGGCCACCACGTCGACCCCCTCCAGCTCCGTGATGACCGAGGCCAGGACCACAATGGTCAAATAAGAGGGGTTCGACAACACGCGGGGATCGCGGGTCGCCATGATCTCATCCCCGGCGGTGGCAAGACGCATCTTGCCACGCCGGTGGATGTTCCCCTGCTGGTCTACAAAGCCTTTTGGCAATTCAAAATCGTATACCGTCGTCATATATCCTTACCATTAAGAGGGAATGACCAATTCTTCGTATGCAATTTCCACCGTCTCAATGGCAACCTCGCTGGTGGAGGCGTTGAGATCGGGACCGCTGTATTTGCAGACCCAGGCGTCTTTCAGCACCCAGAGCGTGCTTCCCTTGGTGGTCTCGTACGTCGAGCTGGGGGATTCGGGCCGGATATCCAGCAGCTCAATGGTAACGTCTTTCCGGGGCATGGCCCCGCGGATCTCGCTGACACACTCCTGAATCCACTTTTTGAAACCATTGCCGATGGTGTAGCCCATGCGAAGCGTAATGTTGCCGTGCTTGACCAGGCCCGGGATCTTCAGGGGGGCCAGGGAGTGGGCGTTGCCCTGGCGGAACTCGATCACGTCAACGCTGGCCTCAATTCCCGTCGCCTCGCTGAATGCCGCCATTGCCCCGGTCAGCTCCGGCACGGATACCAGGAAATTCATTTTGGTAAGCGGATAGACCAGACTCCTGCTGTTGGCCTCATAATTCGTCGCCATAAACATTCTCCTTTATCGTTAATCATGCGTTGAGCTTCCTCCCGGGAACCCCAACCAAAAGAGCTTTCTCACACAGCCGCCTGGAAGCGGCTTCCGGGGAGTCTTATTCCTCCCCGCCGCCTCCGCCGTTTTCAGCGGTGAACTGCGTCACGCGGAAAATCACAAATTCCGCCGGACGGCTGGGGGCAATGCCGATTTCGCAGATCAGCCGGCCATTCATGATGTCGTCCCGGCTCATGGTGTTGGGGCCGATGTCCACGAAGAACGCCTCTGCCGGCGTCTCGCCCGCCAGCATTCCCGCCCGGAACATATTCTCCAGGAAGGAGGCGACCGTCATCTGCACGCGGGACCACAGCGAGGCGTTGTTCGGCTCGAACACCACCCAATTCGTCGCCGCTTTGATGGACTGTTCCACATAGATGAACAGCCGCCGGACGTTGACATATTTGAAGCTCGCATTGGAACTGGCCGTCCGCGCCCCCCAGACCCGGATGCCCTGGCCCGGCAGAGCCCGGATCAGGTTCACGCCCGCCGGGTTCAAAATGTCCTGCTCGCCGTTGTTGTAGCCCACGGAAAGGCCGGTGCACTGCACCGCTTCGTTTGCCGGGGCTTTGTGGACACCGCGGGTCACGTCGGTCCGGGAGTACACGCCCGCCACCGCGCCGGAGGGCGGCACAAAGCCGGGCTTCCGGGTCATGGGGTCGAAAATCTGAATCCAGGGATGATACATCGCCGCATAGCTGGAATCCACGATGCCGCGGTATTCCAACAGGTCGTTGACCTTTACCTTGCCGGCCGGGATGTCCAGGATGGCAAACCGGTTCTGCTGGTTCTCACAGTGAGCCGTCAGGGATACGATCACCTCTGGGATGGTTACGCCGGGGATGGCAATGATGCTGGCCGTCGTGTTCTCAATGAAGGACTGAATTCCGGTCCGCTTGCCGGGGCCGCGGTCCTCGCCGATGTATGTCCCCGCGTCGACGGTATCCATACTGCCGTCCGCGCCGCCGGTGAAGGAGAGAGAACCTGCGGTCTTTCCCTCGCCAAAGAGCAGGGAAACCGGGTTTGCAAGCTCCGGCGCAGCCGCGGACTCCTCCACAGCCACCAGCTCGCTAGACCGCAGGCGGTCCGGCAGATAGTTGGGGGAGACGGGGTTCAGGTTCACGCCGGAATAGGTCTCCGTTTCTCCCTCGTACCGGATGATAACGTCCATCTCCACGGAATACGCCACCGCCTTGGGCACCAACGCCGTATCCACCGGGTCTCCGGCAAACGCCTGCTCAAAGGTCACGCTGTTCTCGTAAACGCCTGCAATCCGGTTCAGCTCGCCGTTGAAGTCCACCAGATCGCCCTCGGCAAAGCCCGCCGTGTTCTTGGCGATATACACCAGGTCGCTCTCCTTGGCGGTAAGCTGCATTTTCCGCTTGTTCGTGGTGGTGAAGGTCATGAGAATCCGATTGCCCCATTTGCCCTCGTTAGCCGCCCGCAGGATCAGACCGCCCGCCTGTGCGCCGGCAATCTTCGCGTTGCTGGGAATAACGCGGGTCACAAAGCAGCGCGTGCCGCCGTTGGTGAAGAACTGCTCCACCGCATAGGGCAGATACCGGTAATCCCCGTGGGTGTACTCGCTGAGATAGCCGCCGAACTGCCGCTGAAAATCCGCAAAACTGGTCACCAGGGAGGGCGCGCCGATGGTGGGGCCTTTCACGGTCATGCCGATAAAACCCGCAGTGCTGGTGCCAACGCCTTCGATGGCACGGGGGGAGGATTCGTATTCCTCCACATATACGCCGGGAGACAGATATTCAGTCATAATTTTTTTGATTCCGGAGCCTTTGCCGGAACCGTCCTCCTTTCAATTTAACGCAATGCTTCTATATGATTACGGTGGTTTGCCCGGGATTCACAATCGTGATCGCGCCGCCATAGGCGCACATAATCTGCCCGTCGTTGGTCAGAACCGGCTTGCCGCCCACCTGGATCTTTCCGGGGCAGATCCAGCCGCCCGCCGGGGCCGGTACGCAGGGCTGGGGCGTCAGAACGCCCAGCGCAGCGGCGGTGGCCGCGGCAACCGCCGGATTTGCCATGGAGACGCACATGCCGCAGGGCGTAATATTGGTCATTGGCGCGGCGTCCGCAATGCTGGCGGCCGGTTTGCCGCCGATGCGGATGGACATCTGGTTCGTCGGCTGGATTTGACCGGGGGCCATTCCCATAGTGCACATACAGCTCGCACCTGCTACAACCGGAATTCCCATATCAATCCGCCTCCAGCCGGGGGGACGCCCGGAAATCAACGGTCTGGAAACGCGTTTCGCCGCCGGACTCCCAGCGGACGTGCCACACGGCCCGTTCCCCCTCGTCCCAGACGCGCAGGCAGTACCGGCCGTCCGGGTCCGCACGGCCCAGCGTCATCGGACTCACGGGGAAATAATTCCGGAAGGGCATCTCCAAAACCCGGTCCGTTTTTACGGTCTGCCCGTCCGTCATGCGCACAATCCGGAAGGGTTCAAACACGCCCCGGTCCGGGTCTACGAGGGCGTAATGAAGGCGGTCCAGCGTCAAACGGTGGGGATTAAAGAGCTTCGCCTGACGCTTCCGGGCATCAAACTCCCGCATCAGGCACCCGTTGTCCCCCGCCCGCACGGCGGACAGGGCCGTAATGCCCGGCAGGGTTCCGGACAGCGTGAGGAGTCCCTCGCCCCCGCCGGGGATCATATGGATCTCCAGCAAGGGGTATGCGCGGTTCAGCGCGTCCAGGTCCACATCCGCCCGGACCTCCTCGAAGTCCGGCGCGGCGGCTTCCAGACGGAATTGCCGCCTTCCCAGATTCTGGAATACCAGCACGCCGCCTTCCTTGACGCCGAACCGGACGGGCGCGCCGTCGATTCGGACCGCCGGATTCCGCACGTTCCGGCCCGAGGCGGTGTCGATCAGGCGCAGAGCCAAATCCAGGCGGTGAGTAAATACCAGCGTTTTCTCCAATCATCCATCCCCCCTTCCGTCCAGCATATTGATGGTAAACTGCGCCTCGGTGACTCTGGGCGGGTCCACCACAATCTCGCTGGAGAGAAATACCGGCGCGGCTTTGTAGAAAAGACTCACCTGATACGGCTTGTTGATCGCCGACCAAACACGAACCTTATCCTCCAGAGAAATCTTAGCCGGCGTGAACACCACCGGCGGCTCCGGAGTTTCCAGCCAGCTTTGCAGGCGGCGCGGGTCCACGGAGTTTCCGTCGTTGATGATCTGCGCCGCACGGCCCAGGATTTTCTGGGTGTCCGCCGCTTTCAGACCCATTTGGGACGAACCGTTGATAAAAAGCATATAGTACAGGCTGTATGGCCGGGGAGGACGCCGCAGGCGGGTCCGGCCCGTGCCCATCAGCGAGGGAATGGAAACCTCTCCCTCCTCCCGGATGTCGTATAGATACAGCCCCAGAATGTAGTCCACGTCCTGCTCCGCTGGAGAGGAAACGGAAATGTTATTGGGCGACGGAATCGGTTCCGGGCACATTTTTTCCCGAAGAATCTTTACCATGTGCTGGGAAACGTCGGCTATTATCGGATAATCCGCCATGGCACATCCTTTCTCCGCGCCTCAGCCGGCGGCGGTTCTTTTCAAACGCTGCATCCATTTCAGGCAGGCAGAAGCGTCAGAAGCGTCTGAGCCTGTTCCATCGCCGCGCTGTCGAAGGCGCAGCCCAGGTTGGTACCGGCCAGATACGCCGCCTGAACATCAAACTGTTCCACGGCGTACTCGGCGGGTATATGTACGCAGTTCCGATACTTGGCCATACGGGGCATCTGTTCGGCCTTCTCGCCGTCCCGGTCCCGGATGACCCGGGGGGAATAGAGGGTGAAGCCATGGAAATCACTGCCAAGAGCCAGCACGCCCAGGGAAGAATTTTTCTCCCAGATGTACCGCCGTCCCGTCAGAGCCTCCAACGCCGTCAGCGGCACATAGTTCCCCGTGCTGTCGGGAATGCGCTCGTAAATGAATTTACTCCCCAGGTTCGCTTGTTCCTGCGCCATGGACGCCAGCAGCTGGCGGGCCGCACGGTTCCCGGTCTCCTCGTAGTACAGGTGCAGCGCGAGAATGGCAGTCATTTCGTTGTAACCGCGGTCGTTTCCCGCGCCCAGACTGCCGGCGCCTCCCAGACCGCCGGTTCCGCCTCCGCTCCCCAGGCCGTCAAGGAACTCATCCACAACGGCTTTCAGCTCCTCTCCGCTTCGCTGGTTCTTCAGCGCGCCGGGGTTCTCTAAAATCGCAGTTTCAATCGTATCAATCAGGCCCTGACCGCCGCCGTTCAGGAGAAGCTCGTTATAAACCTCCTGCATCGCGGGCAAAACCAGAGACGGAGCCGTGTTCAGCAGGCCGGACAGTGCGCCGACGGCGTTTCCAGCATTGGCGAGATCGGATAGAGCGTCCTGTTTCAGCTGGGACACCATCGCGCCCAGGGAACCGTCCGAAAGACCGTTTTCCAGAGACGACAGCTCCGCCTTTGCGGCGTTCAGCTCGTTTTTGAGATTTCCGTCTTCCGGCGCGGCGGCAGACTGCTCCATCAGATCCGCTATTTTGTCTTGCAGATCTGCGATCTGCGCGGTGGTCTCCGCTTCCATGGCGCGAATTTCCTCCTCCACGCCTTCGATCTGCTCCTCCAGCTCCTTGGCCGTGGTCAGGTCGTTTTTGTCCAGAGCGGACAGCCGCTGAACCTGCAACTCGTTCTTTTCCTCAATCAGGCGGTCCATCTCGTTGCCGCCGTTTGCCAGTTCCAGAGAGCGGAATTTCCGGGTCAAATACTCAATGTGGGCCTCTATGGACGCCTGGGACGTTTCCTCGAAATCGTCTCGGGGCACCGAACTGCCATAGCCGCCCGCCTGGCTTAAACGTTCGTCAAGAAACGCCATACCGCTTTCATGGTCCACGCGGCTGCACTTGGCTTCGATCAGGAATTCCAGCTCGCCCCGGCAGGTATTGACAAAGCCCTCGTTTTCCCGAATAAACCGGTTCAGCAGAGCCTGAGCGGAACCCTTGGCCTTCTCCGCCTGATACTCGCCGCTCTCTCCCTGTCCCAACGCGCCCAGGTAAGCCCCCGTTGCCTCGGACAGCAGACGGTTTTCCAAAAGCGCGAGCTCCCGCGGGCGGTCCGAAATCACATCGTTCAGGATATTGTCCAGCAGAATCAGATTCTGAACATCCGTGCCGCAGGCGGAGTGCGTCCCCGATTTCGCATGGTCAATCAGCGAATTGGAAAAGGAATATTCCGCCCGGCTCATCACCGTCACGCCCTCGTCCAGCATCTTGCCGCCGTAGGTTATCATAGACGCGCGCACATTGTTCAGGCTCTCCGAAACCGCGCTCATCATCTCCGGGTCGGTTTCCGCAATATCGACGCTGGCAGGTTCCTCCGCCGCTTCCCCGCCATCGTCTTCCGATTCGTCGCCTTCCCCGCCGTCTCCTTCGCCGCCGGGTTCGCTTCCGCCGCCTTCGTCAAGGGGACTGGAGGTCCCGGAACCGCCGCCCAGCTCGTCCAGGTATTCTTCCAGGGCCTTTTCCAAAACGGCATACACTTCGTAACGCCTCGCGGCGTCCACCGCCGCCATTACGCCGGAAACCTTGCCGGTTTCATCAGCAGGCGCGTCGTTGGCGGACAAAACGTTCAGATAGCCTTGCAGGCCGGACAGCTTTTCTTCCAGCTCCGCCACTGCCGCCACGCCCTGTTCTCCGCTCACCGGCGTCTGCCAAATCTCGTCAATGCGTTTGGAAACGTCATTTTCCTCCTGAAGTTCAATGATCAAATCATACTGCATTTTCAGCGGCTGCAATTCCTCCATGGACTCCAAATCATAGGGGTCCCGGATGTCGAAAACGTTCACCGCCTGCCCCGTCCGCAGGTCGTAGGTCACTTTGTCGGACTTGGTGTGATGGGTGAAAAACAGTGCCTTCATTTCCTCGTCCGTGACGGGGGAGCCGCCCAGGGTGATGTCATCCAGGGACGACGCGGCGGAGATGTCGAACCAGGCCCCGCCGCCCAGCTCGGATTTGTAGTAAATCCGGTTCTGCCCAGATTCTTCCGCCGACTTCTCCGCCACCTCGTACAAACTGTCGTTCAAGGCGGAAAGATGAATCAAATGGGAACCGATTGCCAGGGTCGAGGGTTCAATTTCGGCGGGATCGATATGCACTGCCAGATTTTCGTCCCAAAAGCCCTGGGCATACAGGGTTCCCAGCGTCAGGACGCCTGCTGCCAGCAGGACGGCCGCCGCGGCCAGAAGCCGCCGGGGACAGGTTTTCGTTTTCATGACGGCCTCCTTTCTCATGCGGGGTTCACATCCGTAAACAGCTCTTGCGTCGCCGTGTCAAAACGAACGTCCATCACGTGTCCGCCCTCGCTGTCGTACAGGCTCGCGGTCACGTTTTCCAGACTGACAATCAGCAGTGTCAAATAGGTGAAGCTCTGGGTGAGCGGCTGGCGTTCCGTGGTGTAGACGCCTTGGTTTTCATAAGTCAGCGTATAGGCGGAAGCGTTTTCCACGGCGTTCAAACGCAGCTTCAATTCCGACACGGACACGCCGCCCTGGGTGGTCGTGCTGACCGCATAGGCGCCCACGATCCGGGTTTCCGGCGGCGGTTTTTCCGGCTGGATGTCCAGCGTGTCCCGCGGAATCGAGGCGTCAATCCCGCACTCGGTAACAAAGGAATCGCCGTTGTACAGCCGCAGCGTCAGACGGTTCGTGTCGCGGTAATCCAGCGTCAAATGCCGCAGCTCCTCGCCTGTGGCGGTCCGCGTTCCAATCTGCGTCCCGTCATACCAGACCTCGAAGCTGTCCACCGCAGGCGCAAAGCCGTCGGGGATGCTCACGCCGATGTAAAAAGTCAGGTCCGCCACGCTGGAGTAAATGTAATAGTAAGGATCGTGAATCGGGTCCAGCAGCGCGTAAGCGTCGCCGCCCTCGCCGGCGTTCAGGTCCATCCCGGAATCCCGCAGATATTTGGTAATCGCGCCGCAGGTCAATCGGTCAAACTCGCTCAAAAGATCGTTGTAGTCTTTCAGTGCGTCTATCGTGTCCTGTTGGGCGTTCTGATAATCCGTCTGGGCGTCCGCCGTTTCCTCATAGGACGCTTTCCCCAGCTGGTTCAGCACAAGGATTTTTTCCAGCGTCCTCTGGGCGTCCGCCGACAGCTTTTGCAGCGTTTCAAAGGAATTCCAGCTCGTCACCAGCGACTCGTAGGTATCCCGCACCTGCGCCCGCAGCTCCCGTTCCATGGCGTCCTGTTCCCGTTTTGCGTTGGCGTACTCCATGCAGGCCGTATACACGGCGTACATTTCGTCTTCAATATAACGTGTTCCATCGATTTCGCCCTTGAACCATTCCATAGTAAAGGTGAAAAACAAAATCCGCAGTTTCCCGCTCCACGGCTTATCCAGAGCCGTCAGCATTTCCCGGTATTTCAGCTGAAACGCGCCGTAGTCCACATCCATTCCCTGTTTTGCCATATTGATGTATACCTGGATATTGTTCATTTTGGAGCCATATTCGTTCCGCATCAGGCTCTCGTAGGACTCTATATTCAGCAGCGCAACGGAAGCGGCGGCCTTTGTCTCGTAAAATGTTTGGTCATGGTCCAGGGTGTATTGAATCAGGTCCTCTAACCGTTCCCTGGGGATCGCGGCGGTTTTGAAGCCGTTGAGAAACCGGTATCCGGTGGTCACATCCATGCCAATCAGCTCCGACAGCCTTTCCTTAGCCGTCTGGAAATCTCTCAGCTGGTTTGCAAGCTCCCGCGTCAGCGTATCCACGCTGCTTTGCGCCCGGTCCACGCTGGTCTGGGTTGCCTTGCCGGACGCCAGCTTCGCACGATTGCGCGTCAGCTGCGTTTCCGCGTCGTTTAACCGTTCCTGGGTAAAAGCGGAGCTTTCCTGAAGCAGATAGACGTCATGGTAGGCGGAATTGACCTCGTAAATAATCTGGTATTCCAGGTCCGCCAGCTTATGCGTCATGTTGTCGATTTCGGTTTGCAGCGTCAGGGGTTTGATGTTCAGGTCATATTCCTGCGTCAAATCCAGCTGCTGCGGAAATTTGAAGCTCAGCAGCGGCGACCAGCGAAAACTCCGCAGGTTTTTGACCTTTGCCCGGATGCCCTCCACGGCCTCCACGTATTTCATCCGCTGCAAAATAATTTTGTTGTTCTGCCGGCTGATGTCTTTGCTGATACTCAAGGCCATCCGCTGCGCCTGTTCCAGCCGCAGCACCCGCGTTTCCAACGCCGCGTTTACAGGAGTGGCCAGTATCACGGCGCACAAGACCAGCGCGAGAATCCGTTTCATCCAGCCTTCCTCCTCCCGATACGTTTGCCTCCGGCGGCCTGCTTTTTCTCGAGAGAAAAAGCAGGCAAAAAGAGCTTTCACACGCCGCGGCTTCCGGCGTTTACGATTTTTCCAGTGCGTACATGACAAATTCCGCCCGTCCCGCGCCTGTGAAATAGAAGGTATACAACAGCCCGTCTTTTTCGAAGGTATACAGGTACATTTTTACCCGGCGGTCGTATTGGGACACGGTAAAGACGTTTTCCAGGGATTCTTCCGCCAGCATCCGCACGCTTTCCAGCTCATCCGGGTTTTCCGCCGCCAGACGGTTCCACGCCGCCGCCTCCGCCAGCGTCACCCAGGACTCGCCGAAGTACAGCGGCTGTCCCAGCGACGCGATCAGCTGCCGCACGGTGGTACAGGCTCCATTTTCCAGCGGGATCCAGTTCCGCAGCACGAAAATCTTATTCACGGTCCATTCGTTTTCCAATGCGTTTTCGCCGCTTTCCACCGCATACGCCGCCCCGATCTCCGCCATGACGGCACACGCCTCGCCCTCGCTTTGATACACGGCGGTTTCGCCCGTGTACATCTCCGCCGCTTCACTGGCGGGCCGGTTCAGGAAGTCGTGAAAAACGATTTCGTCATTGAGAAAATTCCCCTGGAAAATCACGTCCCCTACGCCGTTGTACAGCGTTCCCCGCCCGGTTCGCCGCCCGAACACATACCCGCCGTCGTATTCCAGAGCTCCGCTGGAACGGAAATATTTTCCGGTTCCGTTGAACTCGTTGTCGGTGAAGCTGCCGGTATACTGCGGCCTTCCGCCGGCATAGTAGAGGGTGCCTTCCCCATTGTACATGCTGTTTTCAAACTGTCCTTCATAACGCAGCCCGCCGTCTGCGCTGTACAGCGCGCCCATTCCGGACGCCGCCCCCTTTTCCACCTCGCCGATATAGGCTATATGTCCGTCCCGCGCCACGATCTGTACGGTGCCGCTGCAAAATTTCAGCGGAATGGAGCGGTAGCGGTAAGAGGGAATTCCGCCTGCCCCCATGTGGCCGGGGAACCCCTCCGGCATCATGGACGCTATGTAAATGGCCGACGCCAAGCCCAGTCCAACCACCAGCGCGAAGGCCAAACGCTTGCTGACCAGCCAGCGGAAAACCGGGTAATAGTCCCTCCGGTGCCTGGGCCGCACATCCAGCAGCCGTGCGAAAAACTCGCGTATCCGAAGCAGGAATCGGGACCGCAGGTATGTGGGAGAAGTCCACATCCGCACCCGAATCCACAGCGGCATAATGCGCGCCCGCACCGTTGCCAGCAGCATTGTCAGGATGTTCCGCATATCTCACCCTCCCCGCTTTCCGGAATGTTTCGCCGGATCATTCGCTGAACAGCCGGTAATCCGCCGCTCCGTTCTCCTGGTTGAAGAACCGCTCACAGGTGAATAAATACCACCGTGCAACGCCGTCCTCCGGCGAAGCCCGCAGGAGACTGGAGAAAATCCCCCGGGCCAGATAGAAGTCATTATGGTAAAAGAGATTCAACGCCTCCTGGAACCGCTTGTCGTAGCTCTTGCGAAGTTCCCGTTCCAATTCCGGATAGGCGTCCAGAATCTCATACAGCTTATAGGACTTTTCTCCATCGGAGACAAAGCCGATATACCGTCCGGAGAACTGGTCCCCCAACTGCCGCCAGTAGCTTTCCGTTACGACAATCCGCACGCCCGTTTCCTGAAACCGGGGCGCAAAGCTGCCCAAAAATTCCAGCTCCGCCGACGAGAGATAGGGGAACAGCCGCTCCTCCCGGCCCGCCACGCCGTACAAAAACGACGCCTGATGCAGCATCAGCAGCGGTTTGGGCGCAGGCGTGCCCTTCGCAGGCTTCGCCTGCCCAAGAAAGTCCAGTCCGGCCCGCACGCCGTCCCCGGCGGAATTCGGGAACATCGCCTCCATGGAGGACAGCCGCATTCCGCTGGACAGCAGCCAGCCCCGGTTGGCTTCTACACAGTCGTAGAAAATACCAAAGCTGTGGTTGATGAACTCGACGAACTGGCCGTCCTCCAGCATTCTCCGGGCCTCGTCCCGGTTGCCTACGGAAAATAATCCCACGTTGCCCGACACCCGGCGGCTGTCTCCCAGGTCCACTTCCGCCACCGCCGCCCGCGCCAGCAGCTCTGTCAGCTGCTGCGGCACAAAACGCCGGTAAGAACGGACCGTGCATTGCAGCTCGTATTCCCGGATGGAAAGCCCCATACACATCTCCTGCATGGCCCGGTCCATCCGGTGCAGCTCATCCCGCCCCTGGGACACCTCCCGCGGGCGGATAATTCCACTGGAAATCTTATCCATTTGTTCTGTCATCACCGCAATCAATCGCGTCATTCTCCCGGACGCGCCCCACAGCAACGCCAACGATGCCGCCCAAACTGCCGCCGCGCCAGCCCCGGCAATCCAAACCGCTTGCCAGGCCGCCAGCAGACTTCCGGCGGAACGGGATACCGCCCAGAATACACACCATACCGCCGCCAGCAGCGACAGCAGCAGGATCTCGCCGCCCAATGCGGTCAGCCGGACCGCCAGACGGTTCGCTCGTTCCCCTGTGTAAACCGCAAGCAGCGCCGTTGCGGCTATGAACAGCCAAAGTCCCGCTGCTACGGCCAAAACCGTCCGTTTGCAGAGCATCCAGGACGCAGCTGTCCTGGCCCGCACCTCCGGAGCCGGCTGTTCCGCCGCCTCGCTGGTATATGTGCGCGCTCCGCCAACGGACATAAAGCACGTATCCCCCTGAGCGGTCGCCGCTCGAAACCGTTCGCCGTCAAACTCCGCCGTCACCGTGTTCCACAGCCACCACGCCGGAGTTATCATATCCAAAGTTGTGCCTTTGTCCGTATATTCATAAACAAAAATTGCCTCGTTTTCGCCCACGGCAGTGATGTAGACGGTATTCCCCCACACCCGCAGGCCGGTCACATTCATCGGCTGTTCAAACGTGCCCTCGCTCAGCACTTCCGCCCGGTTGTTTTCCAGGCCCACAAGCTCCCAATCCAGGCCGCCGTCCAGAGTCCGGAGGAAATAGATATGCTCCCCGGACGAAGCTACTCGTGAAATCTCCCGCTCCCGGCCCTGAGAAAGACGGCTCTCCTGGTAAATGTCCTGGATATTGCCGTCCAGCAGCGTATAGATGCGGGAGGTCAGCCAGCGGTTTTCCACCGTCAGCTTGCCATCCTCTCCCCAGTCCGCCGGACCGGCCACAAAACCCTCTCCTGGCAGTCCCCAGGACATCGCGCCTGTCACAAGCAACATCACAGCCAGCAAGACCGCCAGCCACCCAGCCACTCTTTTCATCAAGGCCCCCCTCGGTGCAGATTTTCCGTGCCGATCACATCAAAGCGGTGCTGGAACAGCCGCAGCAGCGGAATTTCGCCAAACAGCAGGTTGGAAACCAGCGCTGCCGCCGCCGCCAGCGCCAGTACCGTGCACAGCACCAGCAGCAAGCGGAACAGGCCGTCCCGGCGGTCCTGCCAAAAAACCGCCGCCTTGGTTTTCAGGGACGTTTTCTTCGCCGGCAGAGCCGTTACCTTGATGTCCTGATACAGCTCGGGAAAACCGTTGTAAACATTTTTCGCGCTTTTGCGGCGAATCAGCTCGTAGCTTTTCAGCCGCTTCCGCCGCCGTTTCGCCGCAGGCTCCAGCAGTTCCAGCAAAAGCCGGGCGCAGCAGGATACGCAGTTTTTCTCACTTCTCTCCGGATCCAGCTCCGCAAGGTCCAGTAGCAGTGTGAAATAAACCGTATTGTCTTTTGCAATCTGCACTCCGTCCTGGCGGAGAACCAGGTACAAAAGCGGCCAGGGCAGTCCGGCGGACAGGCACTCCATCACCAGATTCACGCAGATGGACTCGCCCAATCCCGGCGTCGCCGCCTGCCCTCTGGCAAACGCGGAGAATTTCCGCTCCTCCCGGTACAAAAAGGCAAACAGCAGCGTTTCATTTTGAGAGAACCGCAACAGGCAGGGAGATTCTCCCGCCGCCTCGCTGTTTTCCAGCACAGCCAGCAGATTGCGGGCGCACACCCGGTCGTGAACCGCCAGCAGGGTGTACCGCGTGCCGGAGGCGGACAGCCGGTCCCGGCAAATCAGCACGTCATTAACCGGTCCCCGAAACGCCTCGGAAACCACTTCGAGCTCCATCCCCTGAGCGTAGTAGACCATTTCCCCGCCTCCCTTCCTGCAATTTCAGGTCTTTTTCTCAGGTCTCGCCTTCCTGAAGGGCGTCCCGCTTCTTCACCACCGCATAGGCATAGGTGGAAATCAGCGGATATTCCGCGCAGGAAATGCGGACCTCAAACACGCCTTCCCGTCCCGGCGCAGTGTAAATGCCGTCGGAGGTGATCTCGCCGGAATCCTTCTCCGTCAGCTCATAGGTCAAGGTACAAGGGTCCATGTTGTTGAAGCGCACATTAAAGTAATGGCTGCTTCGGGTAGCCATTACAACCGTGGGCTGAATCACCGCAATGCTCTTGCCGGTGAGCTTCTGAACCTTGTTCTCTTCCTCGCCGCCGGGCAGGGAAATTGCCGTCCAGCGCAGGGGCAGAACCACCTGATTGCTGTCCTCCAGAAGCCGCGCCGCAATGACGAAGCTGCCCCGGTCGTTCATGACCTTCACCGCGATTTCCGCGGCGGCAGGCGGCGGCTCCTGGGGAAACAGTCCGGCGTTTCCATAAATGGTATTCCGGGCCGTGGTTCCCAACTTGGGGTCCTCCGCCAGATATTCCGGTCCGGCGGAAACATAGACGATGCCCGGCCCCAAGCCGTGGACAATCTCATCCGAATAGGCAATGCGCCCCCGGCGCATATCCGGTCCCAGCGGGATGTCACAGATGCCGGTTGCATAAACCGGCTCCACAATTCGCTCCAGCGGGCGGTGGACATCCTGCCGCATACAATCCGCAGAGCCGCCCGGCTCCTGCCGGAACCACCGCTCCAATTCCTCCCGCAGCGGGGCTGAAGCGGGCGTCCGTATGTACTGCCGCACGCCGGCAGTCCGAATCTCCTCGATCAAATAGGCATTCCGGGTCCGCTGCAAGGCGATTTCCGCCAACGGCACGAAATCCTGGCCGCCGCTGGCGTTCCGCAGTTCCAGACTCGCGGAGGATACCGCCTGGTCCAGAATCTCCGTGGTGTCCGCTTCCGTCACGACGGCCCGGAGGGCAAAGCCGTCCTTCGCTGTCCGCGTCTCGCCGCCCACCTGTACCTCAATGCTCTCCGCCGCCGCCAGCAGCACCGATTCCGGCGCGGGGGCCGTCTGGGCCGTGAGCCAGCGGGTATACACGGTCTCCGTCTCCGGGCACAGCTCCCGCAGCTCCACGGCCAGCTCATGTCCGCCGGTTTCATCCGTGAAGGCCGGCGTCTGCAAAACGGTTTTCAAGGTCAGCGGTCCCGCGTCCTCCCGCAGACGCCGGACGGTGATTTCCAGCCGTGCCGACGCGCCGCAGGCGCTTTGGGCGGGCATGGCGCAGGTCACAGTATACTCCTCCCCGGCGTACAGCACGGCGGAAGCCAGAAATTCCGGTTCCGGCGGGCAGAGGGGCGGCAGACTCTCCCGGTCCTGCAAAAAGAGCTGCCAGCCCTCCCGGACACGGTTGCACTCATAATTCTCGCCGCTGTTCTGTCCCTGGACGGTATAGACCGGGTGAACGCTCTCCTCCCGGCGGCGCAGGCACAAAACGGCCAGCTCGCTCTCCAGTGTCTCGAAGCCGTCCACAGCGGAGAGTTTCCGAACCGCCGGATTTTCCAAGGCAATTTCCCGCCCGCAGCCGTCCACGGCCACGCCGGAGTCCACCATAATGGACAAATCGTCCAGACTGTACACCCCCAGCCCGCAGACAATGCCGCTGCCGAACATCATCTCGTTCAAAAAGCGGCGTTTATGGCTGTTGTAGGTCTGTTCCGCCTGGAAATCGGCGGAAGTCAGCAATTTTCCAACGTAATAACGGTTTCGCTCAAATGGCAACAGCTGATTACTTTCCATAAGGGCACCTTCCTTGCGTTCTTGCCGACATTATATCATCGTTTTCCACATTTTTTCCTAAAGGTTTCCTAAAAAAACGGTGTGTCCTTCTTAGAAGGACACACCGTTTTACTGTCCCAGGCCGTAGACCCGGTTCGCATTTTCATGGAACACCGCCGCCCAATGCCGCTCGGGCACAAGGCTTTGGATAAAGGAAACGTATTCGCCCAGGTTGATGATGGGCCAGTCCGTTCCGAACAAAAACCGGCTCCAATCGCCGGACGCCGCCAGCCATGTCCGCAATAAAAAGACATATCCCGCCTGTTCCGCGTGGTACTCCGCCAGGTTTACGCGGCCTTCCAAAAGGCCGGAAAGATCGGCGGAAACATTCGGGTTTTTCGCAAGCACCGCCGCGGCGGATTCCAAAAAGGGATTTCCAAAATGGCACATCACAAACCGCGTCTCCGGATGGTCCGCCGCCACTTCGTCCAGCGACAGGGGATGGCAGTATTTCAAATGCGCCTGGGGAAACGACGTAAGGCCCATATGGACGGCCACGGGTTTTTTGTACCGCGCCGCCAGTTCATACACCGGCCCGTACAGCGGGTCCGACAGCCGGAGCTTGTTGTAGCCGGGATACAGCTTCACGCCGCAGCAGCTCTCCCGCTGCAAATTTGCCTCTACCTTCTCCGCCAGGTCCGGTATTACCGCGCCCCCGCTGTCCAGCAGGGAGCTGTCCAGGCCGATGCAGTAATGAAACAGGTCCGCCGGGTAGTCGTGATACGCCGGGTCCAGACTGCGGTTGCCCATGACCACGCCATGGACAATTTCCAATTCCCCGTAAACCTGCCGCAGATGCTCGATGCTGTTGTGATGTCCCACGTTCTGCGCCATCTCCTCCGCCTCCGGGTTCCGGAACAAATGCAGGTGCGCGTCAATGATTTTCATGAAATCCTCTCCTTTGGGTACAAACGGTAAGACGCTGTTATTATAGCACACCCGGCGGAAACTGTCAGCCGCAAAAAAGAGCGCTTCGCCTCATTCCTGCGACGCGCTCACGGAAAAGGCCGCCGGACGCAGCGGCAGCGTCAAGGTAATGCCCATTCCCCGGCCCAGGCTGCTCTGGGCCGAGATGGCCCCGCCATGGGCCTCTACCGTCCGCCTGACCAGATACAGGCCGTAGCCCTGGCCGCGGACGTGATTGGAACCCTGAAAATTGGCCTCGAAAATGTGCGCCGTCTCCTCCTCCGGCAGGCCCATTCCGTCGTCCCGGACCTGAATATCCACCTGCTCGCCCTTCCGCACCACGCGGATGGTAACGCTTCCGGGACGGCCCATGTATTTGACGGCGTTTTCCAAAAGATTAAACAGCACCCGATTCATCAGGTATGAATCCATTTGCACCGTGAGATGGTCTTCCTGGGACACCACCTGCACGCTGACGCCCTGTTCCGCCGCCGCTGTGCGGATGTCGGCCGCCGCCTGGCGCACCAAATCCATCAGGTCGATTTCCGAATAGGAAAGCTGGTTGAACAGCCCGTCTGTGGAAAACTGCCGGCTCATGACATCCGTCATGTACTGACTCCGCTGGACGATTTTTCCCA
Source organism: uncultured Oscillibacter sp. (assembly GCA_910589315.1). Taxonomy (GTDB): domain Bacteria; phylum Bacillota; class Clostridia; order Oscillospirales; family Oscillospiraceae; genus Oscillibacter. Next base: position 52,992 of record CAJUTB010000012.1, read on the forward strand.
GGTACTCCCGCCGGACCTCCGGGTCCGTAATGACATCCCCTTCCAGCAGCTCCGCATAACCCTGGATAATCGCCACCGGCATCCGCAGGCTGTGGGACAACGTACTCCGAAACGCTTCCAATTCCCGGCGGCTCGATACCGCCTGGTTCTTCATCGCCTCCTGATACTCCAGCTCCCGCGTTTCCAGAGCCGCCGCATAATCCTGCCGCTCCGCCGCCTGCATCCGCTTCCTGCGGCGCAGCAGGACGGCGGCCGACGCGATGCCCAGCAATTCCAGCAGCAGTCCCGGAATCCCTGCCGTTCCCGCCGTCAGCCACAGGCCGCAGCTCCCCAGAAACGCCCCGCATACCAGCACAGTCAATATACCGTCCTTTTCTTTCAAATTCACACACTTCCTTTTTTGGTGGTGACATTTGCCGGTCTTTGTTGTATAATTTCTTTGCCATGCTATTTATGCAAAAAAACGGCCCCTTTTCAAAAGGCCAGTTTCCATTGTCTCTTTGCATTACCATAACATTTTCCAGTGTAATGTCAAGCCGCATCACACAAGATGTTGGAATCACGCATAAGATGTCCGCTTCCGCTTCCAAAAATATGGTATAATAGTGACGATATTTTTCGAGCTAGGAGATGGATATTTATGTATTCGATTTTGCTGGTGGAGGATGACCGGGACCTTTCCGCCATCACTCATGCCAACCTCGCTCACGCAGGACATCAGGTGGACGCCGCCTTTACCTGCGCCCAGGCGGAGACGCTTCTTGCCAAGAAGCAATACGACATGATTCTTCTGGATGTCATGCTCCCCGACCGTTCCGGCAGCGAGCTTTGCCGCTCCATCCGCAAGGACTGCGACAGCCCGATTATTTTCCTCAGCTGCGTCGAGAGCAGTGACACCATCGTCAACGCCCTCCGCAGCGGCGGGGACGATTACATGGTTAAGCCTGTCCGCTATCCGGAGCTTCTGGCCCGCGTGGATGCCGTCATCCGGCGTTCCCACCAGAAAAAGCGCGCTTCCCAGCGGGTTTTCCAGTCCTTTACGATGGATATCCCCCACCGCCGCATTCTCCGGGACGGCCAGGAGGTGGATTTATCCTCCATCGAATTCGCTTTGCTGCAATACATGACCAGCCATCCCGACACCCTTCTGCTCTATCAGGACCTGTATCAAAACGTCTGGGCCACCGACAGCCTGGGGGACTTCCGCACCGTTATGGTACACATTTCCAACCTTCGGAAGAAAATCGACCCGAACCGCCGGGGGATTATCGAAACCGTCCGGGGCGCGGGTTACATCTTTTCCGACGTTTGACGGCTTGCCAAAGGAGGCATTATGGATTTTTTTGATTTGGACCGGCGGCAGCAGCCCTTCGCCAGTTATCAGGACTATACAAACCATCTCTTTACCTGCGTGAATTTGCAGCTTTCCGCCTACATTCAACGCCTGATGGCGTTGTTTGCCAAGGACAGCGGCGGTTTTAAGAACGTTCTTTATCCCGACATCGAGGTAGCAAGAGACTTGTGCGAACAGCAGCTTTTGGACGCCCGGTCCGCCCTTTCGCCGCCGGACGGCCAGGAACCGGAGGAAATTTCCGCCGGATTGGAGGACCTGTTTGCAGACATCATGGAGGACGAACCGGAGGCGGAACCAGCCCTATCGCCGGAAGAAATTCTGAACTACATCGACGCGCGGGCCGCCTTAACCGAAGTCCCTCTGCCGCTCTATACCCTCTGCCGGGACTTTGCCCCCTTCACCCGTTTCTGCTTTGCCTGCGGCATCCTCTCCTCAACCCAGACGCGTTATGCGTCCATTTTTCAGGTGGTAAACCAGAACGGCGGCCAATCGGCCCCCAGCATCGAATCCGCCGCGCGGGTTTTCTTTGGCGAACAGTTCACCATCACTGGGGCTTACGGGCAAATGTCTCTGGCGTTGGAAGAGCTTCAACCCATTCTGACGCTGCAAATCAATGGGGCAATGCCCTTTTCCACTCTGATTTCCCCCGACAAGCGGATGATTGATTTCCTTTTTGGAACGCACCCTATGCAGATCGACGAAACCTACGTCCGCTTTTTCTCCCGCCTGCCGGAACCGGAGGACCCGTTCCTGGCAAACGCCCAGGTTCTCGACGCCCTGCGGATTTCCTATGAAAGCGGCGTCCGTCTGTTCTCCCTCTTTGGCGACGAGGGGTCCGGACGGAAGTTCACTATCCGGCATTTCTGCCGGGAGCAGGGCGTTTCCTGCATCTCCATCAACTGCGCCAAGCTCTTCGTATACGATTTCCGGTTCGTGGAGCAGGCCCTTTGGGCGGCGGCGCGGGAATGCATCCTCACGGGAGCCTGCATCTGTCTGGACGGCCTGAGCTATAAAGAACCGGAAAAGGACAAATTTTTCGGCTACATGGACTTGGCCTTCGGCAAATTTCTCCGGCAGGGGCTGACGGTGTTTGCCGTCAGCAAGGAAAAACTGCCTATGCGGGAGATGACGGACCTTGATTTCACCCAGTTGGAACTCCCCACCCCTACCAACGCCGAGCGGGAAACCGTCTGGCAATTTTATGCGAAGCCGTATATCCTGGGCCCGGATGTGGAACTCTCTGAAATGGCGGTAAAATTCCTGTTCACACCAGGCAAGATCAAGGCGGCCCTGCGGCAAGGCAAGGCTCTGGCGGCTATGGAAAAATTTTTGGATATTCCCCGTTCCGTTTTGTTCCAGGCGTGTTATAATCAGATGAGCCACGAGCTGACTCAGAAGGCTACGAAAATCAAGGCCAATTTCGGCTGGGACGACATTGTCATGAACCCGGACCAGCGGCTGGCCCTGAAAAATGCCTGCGACCAGCTCTTGTTCCGGAAAAAAGTTTACGAGGAATGGGACTACAACCGGAAATATCCCTACGGGCGCGGCCTCTCCGTGCTGCTGTTCGGCGCGCCGGGGACCGGTAAATCCATGTGTGCCCAGGTCATCGCCCACGAGCTGAATCTGGAGCTTTACCGCGTGGATTTGAGTAAGGTTGTCGACAAATATGTAGGCGAAACAGAAAAATCCATCTCCATGATTTTCCGGGAGGCCAAGAAGTGCAACGTCGTTTTGTTTTTCGACGAATGCGACACCTTGTTTGCCAAGCGTTCCGACGACGGCGGAAGCAACCAGTCCTCTAACAACAACAAAACCGCCCTGCTCTTGCAGGAGGTGGAGGCGTATGACGGCGTGTCCGTTCTGGCCACCAACTATAAGCACAACATCGACCCCGCCTTCTTCCGCCGGATGAAATTCATCGTGGAATTCCAGTTCCCCGATGTGGAGACCCGTAAGGTTCTTTGGACCACCACCATCCCCGCATCCACTCCTTTGGCGGAAGATGTGGACATTGACTTTCTGGCGGAACGGTTCGAGTTTGTGGGCGGCAATATCAAAAACTGCATCTTAAACGCGGCCTTCCTCGCGGCGGCAGACCCCGAGGCCGAAGGCGAAGTGCATATGAAACACTACCTGCAAGCCATTAAATACGAATTTGTGAAAACCGGCAAGGTGTTTACGCGGGCCGACTTCGAGCCTTACGCCAGCATGGTTTTGTAAAGGAAGGTGTTCTTCCATGCGTTCAATCGACCGGCTGGAACAGCAGCGGCGGATGAAACGGCAGAAACAGAATCTCCCGCCTCCCGACGAGGAGACGGAAGAAGAAATGGAACCGCCGAAATTCGTGCCTCTGAACCGGATGCAAAGTGCGTTCGGCGGCGTGGACGGCGCGGAGGGCCTCAATACGGCCCCCTCCGTCTTCGACGCCCAGGCCGTTTTTCACACAGAGCAAGGAGGAAATTTATTTTGAACTGCGATCAATGCGGAGGGACTTCCTCCGGAAGCTGTGAAGGCTGCGGCGGCTGTTCCAATACGGCCCTCTACCTCTCGCCGGAAGAACTGGAGATGCTGCGCCGCTTCGCTCAGACGCCTTTTCTTCCGGCGGCGGCGAAAAACGGGCCGGACGGGCCGGTTTTCCTGGAGGAGCCGGGGCAGGACCCCAGGGAACTCCGAAACACCCTCCGTAGCCTTGCGAAAAAGGGCCTGATTCGCGTGGACTACGATATTCCAATATCCAATTTTGACTATCGGGCCTATGAAGCGTATCCCCTTCATGGCAGCATGGCTCTGACCGCCCGGGGACAGGCCGTGGTGGAATTGATGGAAATTCAGGGAGTTGAAGAGTAGTATGTGGGACCAGTTTTCCAGAACCGCCCTCCTGCTTGGCGAGGCCGGCATGGAGCGTTTGCAGCGGGCGCATATTGCGGTATTTGGTCTGGGCGGCGTGGGCGGCTGGGCCGCCGAGGCCCTGGCCCGCAGCGGCGTCGGAACCCTTACCCTGGTGGACGACGACCGGATTGGCCGTTCAAACCTCAACCGGCAGATTTTCGCCCTGACCTCCACCATAGGCCGCGACAAGGCCGAAGCCGCCAGGGACCGCCTCCTGGACATCAACCCGGAGGCCGTCATATATGTCCGCAAGATTTTCTTTGGTCCCCAGACGGCGGAACAGTTTGATTTCACGCAGTATAGCTACATCATCGACGCCATCGATACCGTGACCGGAAAATTGGAGCTGGTCGCGCAGGCCCGGCGGGCCGGTACGCCGGTGATCAGTTCCATGGGCACGGGAAACAAGCTCCATCCCGCCGCGCTGGAAGTGGCGGACATTTATGAAACTTCCGTCTGCCCGCTGGCCCGCGTCATGCGCAAGGAGCTAAAACGCCGTGGCGTTCCGGCTCTGAAAGTCGTCTACTCCAAAGAGCCGCCCCTTCCCCTCCAGGGCCGCGCCGCGCCGGAGGAAGAACCCGACCGGGGCGGAACGCCTTCCAGCCGCCGCTCCATTCCCGGAAGCTGCGCCTTTGTACCGCCTGCGGCGGGCCTGCTGATCGCCAGCGAAGTCGTGCGGGACCTCCTCGCGCTCCCGGACGGACAGCCTTCCTCCCTCCCTTGAGCGAAACCGCACCCGGATGCAAAAGCATCCGGGTGCGGTTGTCTTTGGACCGAAAAACAGGTTATTCCTGCGCCTTTTGGGCTTCCTTCGCGGCGGCTTCACGTTTGTTAATCTTGCTCTGGTTATAGATCGAGAACAAAATCACCGCAACCGCCACCAGCAAAAAGCCCACGGAAATTGGGGACGTGGCAATGGCAAAGAAATTGCCCTTCTGGATGTTCATGAAGCGGACGAAGTTCTTCTCGCACATAGGCCCAAGAATCAAGGTCAGCAGAATCGGGGAGAGCGGGAATTCATACTTATTCATCAGCCAGCCGAGCACGCCGAAGGCTACGCAAACGCCCACGTCAAATACGTTTTTGTTGATGGAATACGCGCCCAGCAGGGAGATGATCAGGATGATCGGATACAGCATCTTTTTCTCTACGGAGACAATCTTCGCAAAGAACCGGACGCCGCCGCAGCCCACAATCAGCATACACAGATTCGCCAGCATCAGGGCGGCAAACACGCTGTAAACGGTAGGCAGTTCGGAAATGTACATCATCGGACCGGGCTGGATTCCCTTCATGATAAACGCACCCAGCAGAATCGCCGTTACCGCGTCGCCGGGCACGCCCAGCGAGAGCAGAGGGATCATCGCGCCGCCGGAACAGCCGTTGTTGGCCGATTCCGTCGCGGCTACGCCCTGCGGAATACCGGTGCCGTACAGGCCCTTCCCTTTACAGATGATGGTCCCGCAGAAGCCGTTTTGCCTGCTCCCACAGCTCGTCGCTGACGTTCTGCACCACCACCACCTTTTCCACCAGCTCCGGTACGGCGGCGGTCAGCTCGGCTTCCACCAGGGATTCGTTTGTCAGGTCCGCCGAGGGGCACCCGGCGCACTGCCCCAGCATCTTCACATACAGCACGCCGTTTTCCAGACGGTCAACGGCAATCTCTCCGCCGTGATTCCGCAGGGACGGCCGGACCTTTTCGTCTAAAACAACCTCAATCCGTTTCAAATTTTCATTCATGCGTATCCTCCTCCGCCGCTTTTGCTGCGGCAATTTCTTCTCGAATCCGATGACGGGTATCGTCAAACAACAGCTCCCGGTTATGGCGGAAATAGGCGTCGCAGCCGAAGGTTTCCACATACCAGCTGGTATCGTATCCGGCGGTGATTTCCGTCACAAAAATCACCAGCTCCTGTCCCTGGCCGAAGGTTGTTTCCAAAAACCGGAAAGCATTGTCCATCAGCCGTCCGGCCTCCTCCGCCAAAGCCTTCCGCCGGGCCACCTCGCCGCCGAACCGTTCCCGCACGGCGTCCATCGCCTCTCCTGACGCAATGACGGACGCCTGGGCCAGAGACTTCCGGTAATCTTCCAGCGCGTTGACCTCCAGCTGAACAAGGTTCTGTTGCTCCTTGTCCAGCTGTCCCGCGTCCTTAGCGCGTTTGAGGGTCTCCCGGCGGCGCCGCACAAGGCTTTCCAGAATTTCCGCCGGTACGCCGCCGGTTTCCAGCAACGTCCGGAAGTCCGTCAGCGCGCCATGCAGAGCCTCCGTCAAGGCGTCCTGCCGCCGGGCCTCCCGGGCCGCTTCCGACAAACGCGACAGCAGCAGTCCCATCACCGACAACTTTTCGTCAAACGGCGCGGCCCGCAGCTCGGAAACCGTAACCGGACGCCAGGTTCCCTGTAGGATTTCGTCTACATGGTAAATTTTCCGGTACTTGTTGTAAAGCTCCAGATAGTTGGCGAAATCCCTTGCAATCCGCGGGAGCTGAATATACTGCCCAATGACTTCCCGGCTCGCCGGAATCTCCAATTCCTCGTAAACGCAGAGCAGTTCCGACAAATCCTCCCAGCCTCTGGCCGTGGCAAACTGCAAACCGTCCTGGGCAGTTTCCACGCGGTAAAAATTTTCCTTTTTAATGTCCAGGTAGGAAACCACCGCCCCATGCAGGCCCTTCCGGCGGGCGTACTCCTTCCAGACACCGAAGTCCTCCGAAACGTCGATCCGCTTCACCCGGTCCAGCGTCACCACGTCGAACTCCCGCACAGAACGGTTATATTCCGGCGGGTTTCCTGCGGCGGCAATCAGCCAGCCCTCCGGCAGCCGCTGGTTTCCAAAGGTCTTGCACTGCAAGAATTGCAGCATCATCGGCGCAAGCGTCTCCGACACGCAGTTGATCTCGTCCAGGAAAAGAATTCCCTCTTTCAAGCCGGTTTTTTCCATCAGCCCATACACAGACGCCAGAATTTCGCTCATGGTGTATTCCGTGATGGAAACTGTCTCCCCGCCGTAAGTCCGTTTCTCAATGAAGGGCAGGCCCACTGCGCTTTGCCGGGTGTGGTGGGTGATGGTGTACGCCACCAGCCCCACGCCCGTTTCGGCGGCAATCTGCTCCATAATTTGGGTCTTTCCCACGCCTGGAGGCCCCATCAGCAGCACCGGCCGCTGGCGGACGGGCGGAATCCGGTAGTTGCCCAGAGCATCCTTTGCCAGATAGGCCCGGAGGGTATTGGTGATTTCCTGTTTTGCCTGTTTGATATTCATGATGCGGTTTCGCCTCTCCTTCTCTTACGTTCGGGGCAGCTCGTCCCAGTCGATTTCATCCGGCAGGTCTACGACCGCCTCCCGTGCGGCCCGTTCCAGGTCCGGCAGCTCCAAGACTAACCGGATGGCCCAGGGCGGCATCCGCACCGACAGCGGCGGTTCTCCCAGCAGGATAAACGCCGTGTCGTAAGGCGGACGCTTTTCCGGGTAAACGCCCATGCCGTCGGTGAAATACAGGAGGCCCCGGAGATTATTGAACGTCTTGGCTTCCAAGAGCTTTGCCACATGGTCAAACACCGGCCGGAAATCTGTGGCACTGCCGCCGTTCAGGGAAAAATGATCCATGTAATCCCGCAGTTCTTCCAGGTCCTCAATGGCCGTATCGGATCGGATCTGGTCGTCGCACTGGATAATATGGATGTTGACTTTTCGGGTGAAGGTCCCCGCGCTGCGGAGAACGGCATAGGTGCAGGCCAGAAACTGCCGCACCAGCTCGCCGGAGGTGGACATAGAGGTATCCACGGCTATCACGAAATCTTCTATCCGATGCTCCTCCCGGGTCTCCGGAGGCTCCACCAGGGGCATATTGCCATAGAGCTGAAGCCCATAGGTGTAGAAAATATAATCAAAGGCGTCGCCGTCCACCGCCGCCACCTCCCGCGGCGCGGCAAAACGCCGCAGAAAGGCCCGGTAATCCACATCGTCCCGTACAGCTACCCGCACCTGTTCCAAAACCGCTTCGCCGCCGCTTCCGCGGTCTGACAGCATCGTTTCCATGCCGGTCTGGGTTTTGCCGGAAAGGTCCTGCCATTTTTCATCCTGCCGTTTGCTCTGCTCCTGATCGTCCCGCTGCTGCGGCTCCCAAAGAATATGATCGTCCACCAGAAACCGCCGCTGCAACTGCGCCAGCTCGTATTCCGGCAGATTCTGCCGCAGAAGGCGCCGATATATGCCCTCCGCCGTCAGGACGGGCATACCGGCGCGGCACTCGCCGTAAAATTTCTGCTTCGCCGGAACCGTCCCTTCGTTCAGGCAGGGATAGTCCAGCCCGTCCAGAATGCTTTCAACCGCCGCGTCACAGGCGAGGTCCCACAACTCCGGGACCTTGCCCTTTTTCTTTGCCAGATGCCGGAGCATACAGTGTAAAATCACATGGAGATACGCCCGGTCCGTGAAAACGCGGGAACGCAGGTAACGGTCCGCTAACCAGGCACCGTCGTAGAAAAGGGTTTCGCCGTCCGTTGCCAGCGAGAGGGTCACATCCCCGCCTGGCTGGAACCGCAGCGCACACAACGCCACATCCAGATACGGCAGGCTCATATACAGTTCATTCCGGGAGACCAGCAGAATTTCTTCCCCGATCTCCGTCAGATTTCTCCCAGGCTGTTCCAATTGCAACACCTGCCTCATTATAAATCAAAGCTCTTTTCCAGTTCGAAGGGAAACCGCCGGCGCTGTTCCTCCAGCAAAACCGCCAGCGCAGCCGTCGCCTGCCGCTCCCGCGCCAGGCCGCATGCCTGAAGAAACTGCGTCCGGTCCGGTTCCGTATTCGCCAGAAGAAAACGCAGCCCCTCCGTGTCGTTTTCCGTCAAAAGCCACTGCATCGCTTCTCCCGCATGGTCCCGGATATACGCCAAATACTGCGCCGCCGCATTCTCCGCCAGCTCCGACGGATACCGCAGGCGATACCACGCCAGACGCAGGGCGGTGAAACCATCATGCTCCATGCCCAGAAAACCGCGCCATAAGGCATCGTATTCCTTCATTCGCAGCTGCTTTTGCCGGAAGCAGTGATGATAGGGATAACCCGCGCCGGTAATCTGGTAATCAAAGTGGTGGGCGGGGCAGTTCTCCTCGTAGATTTCCGTATACTCGGGAAACAGCAGGCGGACCATTTCGCCGTCTGGCCCGGCGAGGGTAATGTCCAGCTCCCGGGACAGCTCTCCTGCGAAATAGGCAACCGTCTCCCCCTCCCCGGAAGCGGTCCGAACGATGTGCAGCGTGTCCAGACAGCGGCAGTTCATCAAGGCCCCACCGCCCCATCGGTCAACGCCGTCATGAAGCCGCAGGGTTTTCAAATTACTGCAATTCAACAGTGCGTAATCACCCACCCGCTCCAAAAACGGCGGAAACGTCAAATCCTGCAACTGCCGGTTATCCCACTCGCCCCCGCCGCCGCAGGAAATCAAAACCGCCTCTCCCTCCGGAGCAGCGCGGTTCGGGGCCAGCGCATGGCCTTCCAACGCCGTCACCGGCAGTCCGAACAGCGTGTCCGGCAGAACCGCCCGGCGGTCACAGGTTTCCGCCCGCAGAATGGCAACGCTCCCGGCCTCCCGGCGGACGGTCAGTTTCCAGTTGCTCGCACCGCTAAGGGTTTCCAACGCCTCCACCTCCATTTTCTCTCGGTAGTATACCACATTCTTTTTCAATTTCCTAGTCCGTTTTTCCCCCAGAAAAAAGTGGGGAAAAATTTCGGAAGGGGACTTGACAAACTGTTCATTCTGTGTATACTGTTTATATACAGCAAGAACAAAGTGAACAGTCGGAGGGATGCCCGTGGAAATCATCATCCGCAATACCACCAATCAGCCGATCTATGACCAGATCTACGCCCAGCTGAAAACCCAGATCATCGCCGGAAAGCTCCAGCCGGGAGAGGCCCTTCCCTCGATCCGCGCCTTGGCGAAGGATTTGAAAATCTCCGTCATCACCACCAAACGCGCCTATGACGAACTGGAAGCCGAGGGCTTTCTCTACACCATCGCGGGCAAGGGCTGCTTTGTGGCGGAAAAAAACCTGGATTTGATCCGGGAACGGCAGGTCAAGGAGCTGGAAGACCACTTCGCCGCCGCCATCGCCCTTTCCAAAAGCTGCGGCGTATCGCTGGACGAACTGCATGAAATGCTGAACATTCTCTATGAGGAGGAATCTACATGAACGCGATTGAACTTTCCCACATCTGCAAATCCTTTGGCTCCTTCGCCATTCAGGACCTGAATCTGACCATCCCCTGCGGGACGATCTGCGGCCTGGTGGGCGAAAACGGCGCGGGCAAATCCACCACCATCCGCCTTTTGATGAACGCCCTCTCACCGGACAGCGGCCGCGCCGCCGTGCTGGGCGTGGATGTTTCCAGCCCGGAATTCCGGGCAGTCAAGGAGAATATCGGCGTCGTGCTGGACGAAGCCTATTTCCCGGAAGTTCTGACTCCGGTGCAGGTGGGCCGGGTCATGGCGGACACTTACCGCCGCTGGGACCAGAAGCAGTACGAGGAGTTTCTCCGCCGGTTCGACCTGCCGGAGAAAAAGCCCTTCAAGGATTTCTCCCGCGGCATGAAAATGAAGCTGGCGATTGCCGTCGCCATGAGCCATCACCCGAAACTCCTGGTGCTGGACGAGGCCACCTCCGGCCTGGACCCGATTGTCCGGGACGAGGTACTGGAGCTGTTCAACGAGTTCACCCGTGAGGAGGACCATTCCATTCTGCTTTCCTCCCACATTGTCTCGGACCTGGAAAAGCTCTGCGACTACATCGCGTTTATCCATCGGGGGCGGCTGCTGTTCTGCGATGAAAAGGACCAGCTTTTGGAAACCTACGGCATTTTCGCCGGGAACGCCGAACAGCTGGAAAGTCTGCGGAGCGAAGCCGTTGTCGGCCGGGAGCACAGCGGCTACGGCGTGCGCGCGCTGGTGCGCCGGAATGAGGTGCCCAACGGACTGGAACTCGAACGGGCCAGTATTGAGGATATTATTCTCTTTACGGTAAAAGGGGCGAAACAGGGATGACCGCCTTGCTTCGCAAAGATTTTTATATACTTGGAAAATATCTGTGGGTGTTTGCTCTGCTCGTCGTCTTTATGACCGCTGTCAGCGAGGGTTTTTATACGGTTTTCGCGGTGGTTCTGGTCTCCATGCTCCCCTTTGCCGCGCTGGACTACGACAAGCAAAGCCGCTGGGACCAGCTGGCCGTTATGATGCCCTATTCCATCCGGGACATCGTGCTGAGCAAATACGCGCTGGGCTGGATCGGTATGGCAGGCGCGGCGGCGGTTTGTTTGGCAGTTTCTTTCGCACAGGGAATTTTCGGCCATACGGAGCCCGATTTTCCAACGCTGGCAATGGCCCTGCTGACCGGCGTCATCACGATGGATGTCACGCTTCCCCTGGCCTTCCGCTGCGGCGCGGAACGGGGCAAGGCTTGGTTTTTGCTGGTTAACCTTATGGTGATGTTCGTGGGAAATCTGGGCAGCATCGCGGCAAATGCCGCCTCTGCCCCTGGCAGTCCCAACCTGCTTGTCCGGTGGAACGTATTCCTTTTTTTGGCGGCTGCCGCCGCAACCATTCTCTCGGTTCCGCTGTCTATGCGGATATATCAAAAATACTGGTGATTCTAATTTCTAATTAAAGGAGCGAAACAAGCATGAGCGCGTTAATTCGGAAAGATTTTTATGTCCTTTGGAAGCAGATGCGGTTTTTCCTCCTGCTGGTTATTGTTTTTTCGGTGATCGGCAGCGAATTCTATACCATTTTCGCCGTGGTCTGGGCCTCCATGCTCCCCTATACCGCCTTGGCATACGACGAGCGGAGCCACTGGGACCAACTGGCTGCCATGATGCCTTACTCTACCCGTAATATGGTGTTAAGCAAATATGTGCTGGGCTGGCTCTGCATGGCTGGAGCGATGATGCTCTGTCTGACGGTTTCCGTGGTACGCGGAATGGTCCTTCATACAACTCCCGATTTTCTCGCGCTGGCAATGGCCGCATTCATTGGCATTTTCTCCATTGATCTCACGCTTCCGCTGGTCCTTCGTTTCGGCGTGGAACGCGGCCGGATGGGATTCCTTCTGGTAATTATTTGCGTGGCAATTCTGGGCAGTATGCTTATTTCCAACCTTACCATTCTTCGTTCTCTGATGGCTGTTCCTATGCTGTCCATCGCTTTAGGCGCGGTACTTGCTACGGCGATTTCCATTCCGCTGTCTATACGGATGTATCAAAAACACTGGTGAGGAAAAGGAGCGTTTCCTTATGAAAAATACCAGCCGGTGTCCGAAATGCGGGTCCCAAAGCATTCTCCGCGTACCGGACGACGCGCACCGCTATCTCTCCAACAGCATTTGCATTACCAAAATGGCGTTTGTCAAACGAATCCCCGTAGCCCGCTACGTCTGCCGTGACTGCGGTTTTGTGGAAAACTGGGTGGAGGCCCGGCACGAACGGGAGGAAATTGCCCGCGCCTGGGGCTAAAACCTGTTTGAAATTGTAAGAAGCCGTTAAGGAAGCGAAGGACGGGATTGAAGAAACACTGGCTTACTGCGATTTCTCCTATGAGCAAAGCACATGAATATAAAGTACTTGGAGGCCGCTTTGTGCAATGCCTTTATTGCCGGTTGATTTCATTCACCGTTTGTCCAAGCAAAGAAAGATCCAGCTGATTTCTATAAGAAATCAGCTGGATTTTCCTTTCATTAAATAGAGCTTGCTGAAAAAAGCACATAAGGGAACAAGAACAGAATGGAACGGA
>CAJUTB010000013.1 GCA_910589315.1 uncultured Oscillibacter sp.
TCTATGTAGGTACAAAGAAATTGGTCAAGCGAAAAGAATTTGAAGAGTTTGTTAGCAAAAAAACAGTGATCTAACGCCAGTTCCTATTGAGATATATGGACTATTATGATAAAATAGAGCCATTGCATTGGCTCTTTTTCTTATAGTAGGAAAGGAGCGCACCTCATGGGAAAGAACTTAAAAGGGAAAGAATGCGGCAAGGGCATCTGCCAAAGGAAGGATGGTTTTTATTACGCAAGATTTGTAGATAAGCATGGAAAGCGCCACGAGAAGTATGTTCCTACACTTCCAGAGGCACGGAACTGGTTGGAGGAAGCTCGATTTGCAGATACGCATGACAATATTCTTGTTCCATCGGATATGACTGTGGACACATGGTTTGAGTTTTGGCAAGAGAATATGATTGCGGACTTGGCACCGAATACTCGTAGAAACTACCGGGAGCGGTATGTTCACAATATTCAGCCTGTGATTGGTGGTATGCTGCTGTCGAACGTCAAACCTATGCACTGCAAGGTCGTCCTCAACAGGATGGAAGCAGATTATGCTGGATCGACAATTCGTCAAGCATATATTACGATGGGGACCATGTTCAAATCAGCATTGATGAATGACCTGATTATTAAACATCCTATGAATGGGGTTCGTTACTCTAAGCCTGTTCGAGCAGTGGATGATATCAAGTATCTTACTGTGGAAGAGCAGGGGAAATTCTTGGAAACCGCACAAAGGTCACATAACTATGCGCAGTACGCACTGATATTAGAAACGGGATTGCGTACTGGTGAACTAATTGGGTTGACATGGGATGCTATTGATTGGGAAAAACGGACTTTGACTGTCAATAAGACTCTAGAGTATCGGCATAAACAAGCCTTTTGGAGGGCTGGTCCACCCAAAACCCAGCAAAGTTATCGAACGATCCCTTTGACTAACCGAGCATATGAGATACTTCGGGGCGTGGAGTTAAGTCGAGCTTCCCGGAAAGAATCTCCAATGCTCTCGCAAACCCTGGAGTATATCGACCGGCGAACGGGTGTCAAATCTCAGCTTATTATGCGAGATCTGGTCTTCATCAATTTCCGAACTGGGATGCCGAACAAGAACAGCTCCTATGATACCCACCTGTATAAGCTTTGCGATGAGGCGGGAATCAAGCGATTTTGTATGCACGCGCTTCGCCATACCTATGCAACTCGGGCAATTGAGAGTGGTATGCAGCCAAAGGTTTTGCAGAAACTGCTCGGTCATGCCAGCATAAAAACGACGATGGATCGCTATGTTCATGTGACTGATGATTCTATGGCACATGCAGTAAAGCAATTTGAATCTCACCAAAGCGCCTGAATCGGATGGTGTGGCGGGATGTAATGTGGATCAGATCATAGAAAGCAGGCGATGTGAACTTAGCAGCAAAGAGTGGCTGGATGGCCATAACTCTATATATCTAAACATACCTAAATGCGAAAATGGTGTATAAATGGTGTGGTAGACATCATTCAAGCACCGGAAACCCTTGAAAAATCAGGAGGTAGAGAGAATTATGAAATTAGGAATCGTAGGACTTCCAAACGTCGGCAAGTCGACGCTGTTCAATGCGATCACAAACGCCGGTGCGGAGAGCGCGAACTATCCGTTTTGCACCATCGACCCGAATGTTGGTATGGTGGCCGTTCCGGACGAGCGTCTGGACAAGCTGGCGGAGATGTACCAGCCGGACAAAAAGACCCCGGCGGTGATTGAGTTCGTGGATATTGCGGGCTTGGTCAAGGGGGCCAGCAAGGGCGCGGGCCTCGGCAACAAATTCCTGGCGAACATCCGGGAGACGGACGCCATCATCCATGTAGTCCGCTGCTTTGACGACGAGAACATTATGCACGTGGTTGCAGACGCCGGAACCAGCGTGCCGGTGGACCCCAAGGGCGATATGGAGGCCATTGACCTGGAACTGATCATGGCGGACCTGGAGATGGTAAACCGCCGGATTGAGAAGGCCCAAAAGGCCGCGAAGGGCGACAAAAAATTTCTCCATGAAGTGGAGGTCTTCCAGTCGCTGGCCAAGCATCTGGACGCTGGAAAATCCGCCCGGACTTACGATTGTTCCAGCGAGGACGCCGCCCTGATCGCCACATCCGATCTTCTGACCCTCAAGCCGGTGATTTACGCCGCCAACACCGACGAGGACGGTTTTTCGCACCTGGACGGCAACCAGTATTACCAGCAGGTCTGTGAGATTGCCGCCGCCGAAGGCAGTCAGGTTCTGCCGATCTGCGCCAAGCTGGAACAGGACATCGCAGAGCTGGAAGGGGAGGAGCGGCAGCTTTTCCTGGACGAGCTGGGGATTCAGGAATCCGGTTTGGACCGGCTGATCAAGTGTTCCTACGCGCTTCTGGGCCTGATCTCGTTCCTGACCTACGGAAAGGACGAATGCCGCGCCTGGACGGTGAAGAAGGGTACGAAGGCCCCCCAGGCCGCCGGAAAAATCCACACGGATTTGGAGCGTGGGTTCATCCGTGCGGAGGTTCTTGCTTACGCAGATATGGAGAAGTGCGGCAGCGCCGCCGCCGCGAAGGAAAAGGGACTTCTTCGGATTGAGGGGAAAGAATACGTGGTGCAGGACGGCGACATGATCTATTTCCGGCACAACGAATAACGAATGACCTTGGATAACATCAGAAAAGGCGGACGCAGCGCGTCCGCCTTAGCCATTGCCTGACAGCCGGTATTTTATTGAATGGTAAACTGCCGCCCGCTGGAACGGACGACGCCCTGTTCCCGCAGATGCTTCAGCTCGCGCATCATCGCGCTGCGGTCCGTGGCGATATAGTCGGCAAGGGTGCTGAGGGAGAAGGGGAGCGTAAACGTATTGTTGTCCGCCTGGTGGGAGAGCTGGCGGAAGTAGCACAGCAGCTTTTCCCGAATCGACCGCCGGGAGAGAACGTCCACCCGCTGGGAGAGAGCCTGGGCCTTATCGGCCATGAGCCGAAGCATATTCTGGACAAGGATGCTGTGCCGCTGGCAGGCGTGCTCGCAACGGCTTAATATGTGGGCATAGTCAAGGAAAAGCACTTCACACGGCGTCTGGCACACCACTTCCAGGCTGTCGCCCACGGCCCCGGCAAAGGCCAGGGTTTTCCCAAACACGCCGCCGGGACCGAAGGTTTCCAGCACGGTGGAAATTCCTTCCTCGTCGATGCGGAGAAGCGCCGCCTCGCCCTGTTCCACAATGCCCACGGCGTCGTTGTTGAAATCGTAGATCAATTCGTCCGCGCGAAAGCTCTTACGCACCGCCTGAAAACACGTCAGCATCTCCTGACATTCTACGCAGCTGATGCCGTCAAAAAGGGGATTTCTGGTCAGCTCCTGGTTGTTCTGCATAAAAAGCTCATCCTTTCCTGTTGCATATATCACAACAATAATCATAACAGGTTCTGTCCCAAATGTAAAGCCTTTTTGCGGATTTTTACAAAACCTTCCGCCCCAAGGGATTCCTGGAAACGAACAGGCAGTCCATGGGGAATTTTACGATTCCTGGGCAAACTTCACAAAATGTTCACCAAATTCGGCCGCTGTTCCTGTATATTTATTATTAGAAAGTTACCAAAGACCGAACCCAACCCAAGCGGCGGAACGCCGTCCCGTAAACTGCCTGGAAAAGAGGAGGCACTGTGAACATCGCCTATTATCTGCTCCCGAAACACTGTGTTACATACCTGTATGACGACCAATCCTTCCGCCAGGGCCTGGAGAAAATGCGGTATCATGGCTATACCGCGATTCCTGTGATCACCCGCAAGGGCCGGTATGTCGGCACCATCAGCGAAGGAGATTTCCTCTGGCAGCTGTTTCCCGAGGGGACCTCGTCCTGTCCATGCTCCCGCAAGGAACTGGAAAAACGGTGCATCCGCGACCTTCTGCGGAAGGACCATTATCCGCCCGTCCGCATCACGGCCACCATGGAGGAATTGGTCACCAGCGCCATGAATCAAAACTTCATTCCTGTGGTGGACGATCTTGGCAGCTTCATCGGTATTATCACACGCCGCGACATCATTCGGAACCTGTCGGAGCGAACGAACACGACAAGCGGAGCCTTACGGAAAATCGTATAGGCGGCTTCTGCCGCCGGTGACAGGCCGCCCCTAGAGGGCGGCCTTGCATATGAAAAAAGGAATGACAAAACAGGAGGACATCTTATGAAACTGGCATCTGCGGCCCAAATGCGGGAACTTGACCGGCGGGCCATTGAAATTTGGAACATCCCGTCCATCGACTTGATGGAACGCGCGGCGGAAAGCGTTGCCCGTGCCGCGCTGGACCTTCTGCCGGAACGGCCGGGCAAGTGCCGGGGCGCGGTTTTCTGCGGCGCGGGCAACAACGGCGGGGACGGCATTGCCGCGGCGCGGCTGCTGTTTCTGGCGGGCCTGCGGGTACGGGTATTCCTGGTGGGCGATTACGAAAAACTGACCCCCGACGCCATGGAAGAAACGGCCCGCTTGAGCGAGTGCGGAATAGAACTGGAATCATTTCTTCCCGAAGATGTTAACCAGTCCGCATGGGCCAGGAGCAGCCAGGTGGTGATCGACGCGATTTTCGGCGTGGGCCTGTCCCGGGCCATCGACCCAGATTCCAGATACGCCGCCGCCGTTCAGCTGATGAACCGGTGTCCCGGCGCAGTGGTTGCGGCGGACATTGCCAGCGGCGTGGAGGCCGACACGGGCCGTATCTTAGGCTGTGCCGTCCGGGCAGACAAAACGGTGACGTTCACCCTGCCGAAAATCGGGCAGGCCGTCGGGGACGGCGCGGTTTTCTCCGGTACAGTAGAGGTGGCTGACATCGGCATTCCCGTCACGCTCCAGCGGGAGACCGTCTGTCCCGTTCAGACGGTAGAGGCGGAGTTTGCGCGCCTGGCGGTCCCCCGCCGGAAGCCCGACGGCCACAAGGGAGATTTCGGCAAAGTCCTCATTGTGGGCGGGTCCGCGGCCTACACCGGCGCGCCGTATCTCACAACCCTGGGGGCGGCGCACTCTGGCTGCGGCCTGGTTTTTCTGGGCGTTCCCAACCCCATTTGGTCAATTGAAGCGATGCGCTGTGTTTCCGCCATGCCGTTTCCCCTGCCCGCCGGGCAGAGCGGAGGCTTGAGCCGGAAAGCCCTTCCGGCGGTTTTGGAAAAGCTGAGCCATTGCGATGTTCTGGCCATCGGCCCCGGCCTGGGGCGGGACGAGGACACCGCAAAACTGGTGCGGGAAGCGCTTCTGAAAACAGAAAAACCGGTGGTGCTGGACGCCGACGGCATAAACGCGCTGGAAGGACATATAGATATCTTGGACCAGCGTCGCGGACGAACCACCATCCTCACGCCTCATGACGGCGAGTTTGCCCGCCTGGGCGGACGGCTGGCCAAGCTGGGACGGGCGGAGACGGCCCGCCGGTTTGCCCAGGCCCATGCCTGCATTCTGGTGCTGAAAGGCCACCGGACGATTACTGCCACGCCCGCCGGAAACCTGCTGGTGAATACCACAGGCGGCTCCGGTCTGGCAAAGGGCGGAAGCGGCGACGTGCTGACGGGCCTGATTGCCTCGCTGCTGGCCCAGGGGGCCCCGGCGGCAGGCGCGGCGGCGGGAGGCGTCTGGCTGCACGGCCGCGCCGGAGACCTGGCGTCGGAACGCCTGACGCCTTACTGCATGACGCCGGAGGATATGGCCGCGGAGCTGCCAAACGTTTTTCGGGAACTGGAAATATCCTGAAGCAAGAGGAGGTTTTTCGGTGCGCGGTTGGAAGTGCGTACCAATGATAACCCTGTGTCTGCTGCTGGCTGGCTGCGGCGGCACAGAGGAAACCGTCAGCCTGCGGGACCGCTACCACGATATGCAGGGCTGTTCCATGGAAGCCGCGGTTTCCTGCGAGCAGGACGGCCTTGCCTGGGAAGCGGTTCTGCACTGCGAGTATGTCCCGGGCGGGGAGAGTACGGTGGAGGTGCTGTCGCCGGAGACCATCGCGGGCGTCAAGGCCGTGCTGGACGAGACGGAGTGGCATTTGGAATACGAGGGCGACAGCCTTAACGCCGGAACCGTCAGTGAAGAAGCCATCAGTCCGGCGGCGTGCCTGCCCCGGCTGATGAACGCTCTGCGGGACGGATGGCTGCTGGAGGAAAACGAGGAGAATTGGAACGACGTCCCCTGTACGCGGATTACCGTCGACCAGAGCGGGAACCAGAACAGGAAAATTCTCTCCACCGTCTGGCTGCGGCAGGAGGACGGGACGCCTCTGCGGGGAGAAATCGCCGTGGAGAACGAAATAATTTTGACGGCGGAGTTTACGAGCTTTGCTTTTTATGATACAATAGCGGACGATGCGGCGTAGCGTCGTAAATTACACCAAAAGAGGCGGCTTTTATGAAAGCAGAGATCCCGCGCCGGACTTGGGCGGAAATTGACCTGGACGCACTGACCCACAATTACCAGCAGGCCCGGCGGAAAACCGGACCGGACGTCCGGTATCTGGGCGTGGTCAAGGCGGACGCCTACGGTCACGGCGCGATACAGGTGGCGCGGCATTTGGAAACTCTTGGCGCGGATTATCTGGCAGTTGCCAATATGGACGAGGCGCGGGAGCTGCGTCAAAACGGCGTTGCGGCTCCGCTTCTGATTTTCGGCCATACGCCGCCGGAATGGACGGAACAGCTAATCAAATATCGCCTGACACAAACGGTTTCCAGCCTGGAAGCGGCGGAAGGGTACAATTCCGCCGCGGCGGCCTGCGGCGGAACGCTGCGGGTTCATATCAAGGTGGATACCGGTATGTCCCGCCTGGGTTTTCCGGTGTGGAACCGTCTTTTAGAGGGCGTGGAGGCAATTTCCAAAGCCTGCGCCCTTCCGGGCTTGGACGCAGAGGGCATCTTCACCCATTTCGCCGTTTCGGACGAAGACTCCCCCGAGAGCGAAGCCTACACCCGAAAACAGTTCGCCCTGTTCCGTCAAGCGCTGGACGCGCTGGAGGCCAAGGGCCGGACGTTCGCCCTGCGCCACTGCGCCAACAGCGGCGCGTTTGCCCGTTATCCGGAATTGTACCTGGACATGGTGCGTCCCGGCATCGCGCTGTATGGCGTGGGCGGCGACGCGGAACGTTTGGGCCTCCGTCCGGTCATGACGCTGAAATCCTGCATTTACTCCGTCAAGAATTTTGGCCCGGAAACGGATATCAGCTATGGAAGGACCTTCCGAACGCAAAAAGACGCCCGGATCGGCGTTCTGCCCCTTGGCTATGCCGACGGCCTGCTCCGCAGTCTCTCCAACCGCATGGCGGTTCAGACGGCACAAGGCCCCGCGCCCCTGGCGGGCCGTATCTGCATGGATATGTGCATGGTGGATTTGACCGGGCTGGACAGCGTGGGCCTTGGAGATGAGGTGGAGATTTTCGGAACCCGGCAGCGGGTGGATACGCTGGCTGCGCTTGCGGGAACCATTCCCTATGAACTGACCTGCGCCGTAAGCAAACGCGTGCCCCGCGTGTACAAGCGGGGCGGGGAAACGGCAGAAACCAGCCTGCGGCTCTTGCTGCAAGACACCGGAAACCTGTCCGGCGCATAAGATAGCGTGGGGCGAGGACGCCGGAGCTTTGCCCTCCCGATATCGTTCCAAAAAAACGTGGCGGCGAACGCAATTGTTTCTCAACGGAAGGGTATAAATTCCGGAACTGCGTGGGAGAATGAAAGTGGCCTCACCGAACGGAGGAAATTCGTTTGGTGACGGGTACTTCTTTCGGCGGAGTGTGAACTTTGTGGATACGAGTGTCAAGCGTGGCGATATTTACTATGCCGATCTCTCCCCGGTGGTGGGCAGCGAACAGGGCGGCGTCCGGCCGGTTCTGATCATTCAGAACGACACCGGCAACCGCTTCAGTCCCACCGTGATTGCGGCAGCCATTACCTCCCAGACGGGCAAGGCCCGGCTGCCGACACATATTGACCTTCCCGTGGACCAGAGCTGCGGCTTGAGCCGGGATTCCGTAGTCCTTCTGGAACAGGTGCGGACCCTGGACAAAAAGCGGCTTCGCGAGCGTATGGGCCATGTGGAGGAAAATGTGATGACAAAGGTGGATCTGGCAATCGCGGTCAGCTTCGGGCTGCCACACGACCAACTGGTTTGATTGTTTTCCGGCGGGGATTTTCTCCCTGGGAGAACCCCGCCGGAAAACCGAAAAATGGAGGTACATATGAGAAAGAACCGATGGTTTTTGCGAATGGTGTCGCTTCTGGCCCTGAGCGGCGTGCTGATGACGACGGCCACCCTGGCAACGGAAGCCGGTTCCACCGGCGACCCGCTGGTGTCCCTCAGTTACCTGAACGATACGTTTTTGAATGAAATCATGCAGCGGGTGGATCAGAAAATAGCCGGGTATACCGGACAAGCCCCGTCCCAGGGGACAACGGCCGGGAGCAGTTCTTCCGCCGCGTCGTTCACGGTGGTGACGCTTTTTGACGGACAAGTCCTCACGGGAGAGGTGGGCTGTGAAGTGATGCTCCGCATTGGAAACGCCGTCTGCATTGCGTCCGGACAGCCGGGCCTGGTGGACGAGACCACCGCCGGGACCTTGAACAACGGCGGCGCGCTGGTGGAAAACCATCTGTACATGATGACCATTGAAGGCCGGGGCGTTCAGGCCGCTGCGCCCACGACCAAGCTGATGGTTCGGGGCGGCTACACGATTTCCTGAGAAACGAGCGGAGGTGCGCCTTTGGATACGCCGTCATGGAAGTGTATGCAGCCCCTCCGGATTCCGGGAGGCTGGACGGTCTTGTATAACAAGCTGGAAGATTTGGAGCCGGAAGAACTGCCGCCGGACGACCGCCGCTGGCTGTTTTCTTTCAATGAGGACATTCTTCATATCTGCAAGACTGCGGCCCGCAAGCGAAACAAGAAGGTGGAAACTCAGAAACTGATTTTGAACCTGGGCTGGTATCCGGACAGCGATCCGTCCGGCAGTTTCCGGCTGGAAGCCATTTTGAACGACGATTGGATAAACCCGCTGCTGACGTTTTCGTCCCGAAGCAAGCAGGAAATTGTGGACACCCTGGAATATTGGCTGTTTCATGAGTTTATGCCTCTGTATTTCATTGAGGAAGATATTTTCCGCAGAAACCACCGGAAATGACCGTCTGCATAACGCCGCCCGCCTGCGCATAGGATAGCGCAGGCGGTTTTTTACACGCAAAGGGGGAGAGCGTCCATGGACAAGTTTCCGCTGTTATTAGACGGTATTCCTTCCGGCGAGCTGACGGCGGAGCGGGAGGCGTTATATACGTGGTTCACAGCCCGCTGCACCCTGCCGGACGACGGCCTGTGGTGCGCCTGGTTAGTCGGAAGCCGGGGCGAATTGCGCCTGGGCATCCTGGAACCCGAGGGCAAGCGGGGCCGTATCCGCCGCCGGTTCTCCGACCGCATGACCCAGCCCTTGGGGCGGCTTCTGCGGGGGGAGGTGCGTCCGGCAGGCGCGAAGGAAACGGAGGTCTGGGAACCGGCTCAGGTCCCGGACCGGCTGTTCCACGCCCCCTGGCTGCGCCAGCGTCTGAAAGGCGCACAGGGCGTTTTGACGCGCACGGCGGGAGGTTTTCGCTACCTTGCCCTGCCGTACGAGCGAAGCAAGCCGTTCCCGCTCACAACGCTCTTTTGTTTCGCCCACATCCGGCCCATCGGAGAAAAAACGTACGTGGTGTACGGCTTTGACGGCGACGAAAATCCCGTCTTTTGAAGCCGGCTTTTCACCGCGTTCCGCACCGTAAAAACCAACCGGCTTCCGCTTGCAGTCCGGCAAGCCGCGCTGACAAGGCGCATGGTCCGGCATATTTCCTGGAAAAATTCACAAACCGTTCAAATATGTATTTCAAATTGGGACCTTCTGTGTTATAATAATCACAAGCAACGGGCCGGTATTTTTGCCGTGCCTGCGCCGCTGTACAACAGCCCGCCGGAATACCGGCGAGAGAATGGGAGGTCGCTTATGAAATGCCCTTATTGCGGTTACCGGGAGAGCAAGGTGGTGGATTCCCGCCCCGCCGAAGAAAACAGCAGTATTCGCCGCCGGAGGGAATGCCTGTCCTGCTTCCGGCGGTTCACAACCTATGAAACGGTAGAGAGCGTGCCCATCATGGTAATTAAAAAGGATGGAAGCCGCCAGAGCTTTGATCGGGCCAAGGTTCTGCGGGGAATGATCCGCGCCTGCGAAAAACGCCCGGTGGCTCTGGCAACGCTGGAAAAAATCGCTGCCGAAATTGAGCAGGACCTGCAAAACTCCATGGAACGGGAGGTCAGCAGCGAGGCCGTGGGCGAACGGGTCATGGACCGCCTGCGGTCGGTGGACCAGGTGGCCTATGTGCGTTTTGCGTCGGTCTACCGGCAGTTCAAGGACATTGACACCTTTATGGCGGAACTCAATAAGCTCCTTGCGGAAAGCGCTCTATAAGACGTTTCGGATGCTGAACCGCTCCATTTCCGCCAGCAGCCGCAGTTGTTCCCGGAGTCCGGCCAATTCCACCTGGAACTCGCCGCCCTCCTGAATTCCGGCAAAAGCCGCGCAGCGGCGGTACAGAATTTCGGCCTCGTCTACTGTGCCGTGTCCGGTGACAATGTGCAGATAGGTCTGATAGTCCGACCAATCCTGATAACTCTCCTGCAAAACCGCCTGAACCGCGGACCAGTTTTCATCCTGGGCCAGAATTCCGGCCCGCTGAAGCTGGTCCCGCCAGCGGAGGGAGACTGCGGACATAGCCGCGCTGTTCCAAAGGCAGAACGCCAAAACCGCCGCCAGTACCGCCAGCGGCGGCAAAAACCCCTTTTTCATGCCGTCTCCTCCTTTTTGATGCAGACGATTTGCCCCTGATCATCCTGCGTCAGCAAAAAAACCTCTTTCGGAGAGGCAAACCCTTTTCTTTGCAGGGTTTCCGTCAGCCACGCCTCGTCCCGGCGGCAGGCCGCCAGATTTTTGCGCAAAACCCGCCCGTCATTGATCAAAACGACCGGGAGGGTGGTTTCGTCGTGCACGTCAACGCCCAGCTGTTCCGCTGTAGGCGGCTGCTGCCGCGCCCAGGGCAGGACGGATAACTGGCCTGAATTTTCCAGCACGGCGTATTTAATATCCGCAATGCTGGAATATCCCTGTTCCCGCAGCTCCTCCAAAAGCTCATCCAAGGTGTAGCGGTTTTCGCGCATGGCGGTCTGTTGAACCACACCCTCCCGAATCAGTACCGAGGGCGTTCCGCACACCAACGCCCGGAAACGCAGGCTGTGCAAAGAGAGCTGACTAAGCAGCATCGACAATGCCAGAAGCGTCAGAATCGGGATGACTCCGGCCAAAAGCGGAATCCCGAAGTCCTGCATGGGCACGGTAGCCAGGTCGGAGATCATCATGGTCAGCACCAGTTCGCTGGGTTCCAGCTCGCCAATCTGCCGCTTGCCCATCAGCCGGAGGCCGATCATAATGAGGAAGTAGAGTATCACGGTGCGCGCAAAGGCGGTCATCATAGCCGGGTCCTCCATCGTGGGCGGATTCGCGCCCGTTTACGGCGCGGGATGTACCCGGCGTCAGTATTTGCCGTTTTTCACCGCGTTATTCCCTGGGTTTTCCGCCGCCGGTTTTCGGCGGTAAAATTTTTGGGCGGATTGTGAAACCTTTTTCGGATTTGAAACGTTTACATAATAGAAGGGAGGCGGGGCCTATGTTTGGCCGCAGGATGGACAGAGACCCAGAACGGGAACGGTTTACCCGGCTGTACCAAGCGAATCACCGGCAGATGTTCCGTCTGGCGGTGCAGATTCTCGGACCCGGTCCCAAGGCGGAAGACGCCGTACACGACGCGTTTGTAAAACTTATCCGCCATTTTGACCAGCTCTGGGATAAACCGGAGGACCGTCTCTCCGGCTGGTTAGCCGTGGTGGTGAAAAACGCCGCGCTGGATATTTTGCGGAAAGAACAGCGGGAAACCGGGCTGGACGCCGGGGAATGGGAGCCCGCCGTTCCGGCGGATGAGGGCGAATTCCATGCGCTGGTGTCGCTGATTCGGGGAATGCCGGAGGATTACCGGCGGGTGTTGGAGCTGCGCTTCGTGGCGGAGTGGAGCCTTGCGGAAATCGCCCAGGAATTGAATCTGACGGAAGGCGCGGTCAAAACCCGCATTTTCCGGGGACGGAAGCTCTTATTGAAACAGCTGCGAAAGGAGGGGTACTTGGATGGACGGGCCTGTATTTGACGCGATGCTGAAGACAGCGTTGGAAGAAGCCCTTCGGCTGGATGGGGAGGAAGCTCCGAAAAATGCGAAGCCCTCGGTCCGGCACCGCCGCCAAATGCACCGGATGCTGGCGGACCCCTGGGGCTATGTTCAGCCGGGCGGCGCCGGAAAACGGCGGAAGCGCCCGGTCCGGTATCTGGCGGTTATCGCGGCGGTTGTGCTGCTGACGGGCACGGCGGCCGGAATTGCCCTGGGGCGGGGCGGGCGGTTTCAGGAGATGTTCAACGCCAGCCCCTGGGCGGAGGTCTACGGCGGCGCGGCGGACACCGAACAGCTTTTGGACATGGGCGGAGAGCTGGAGACTACCGTGGTAAACGCCAACGGCCTGCGCTTTGAGATGCTGGACGCAGTGTCTGACGGACAAATAGCGATGGTTTCCGTGCGTCTGACGGTGCTGGATAAGCCGAACCAGTGGAAGGTTTACCGTCAAGGCGTTGATTTTGCGGATATCCGCACGGTTTCGGAAGCGGGAGATGAGGTTTACACTTACGGTTGGAGCGTTTCCTCCTGGAAATCGGAGCCACAGGCGGATTTGAAAGAGGGACAGTTCTCCATCCTCTTCACGATCAATGACCCTGCCCTGGAAGAAGGGGGCCGGTATGAAATTCGCTTGAAGGACCTTTTGGGGGAAAACCACAAGCCGCTTTTGCCGGGAGAATGGACTTTGGCGGTTACGCTGCGTCCTGCGAAGGTGCTGGAACTGCACCCGGAACTGGTTCTGCCGCTGAACGGCGCGGACTGGAGTCTGGAACGCCTGACGGTATCGCCTCTGGCGATGACGATGGACCTCCTCCGTCTGAACGGAACCTGGAACCATGACTGGGACTTTCTGGACACCATTCTTGTCCGCCTGCAAGACGGGCGCACGATCAAAGATTGTACCATGGGCGCGTCCGGCAGTGACTCGGAAATTTGCCTGACCCTGGAATTTCAGATGCCGGTGGATGTGCCGCAGATTGAAAGCGTGTCCATTGGCGGCGAGGAAATTCCGCTGAAGCCGGAAGCATAAAACAGCAGGGCCCCGCCATTGGGCGGCCCGCTATCAGGAAGCCTGACACCCGTTGAGAAGAAGCGGCTTTTCAGCGGGTGTTTCTTTATAAAGATTCTGCCGGTGAATTCCCCATTTTCCGAAAGGACGCTGCTATGTTAATTTGCGTTGCTTGCCGCAACGGGGTTTCCTCTGTATAATAGCCGTGAAAGGAGGGCATTCCTGATGCTGAATGAAAACATTAAAATGCTCAGAAAATCCAAAGGACTTTCGCAAGAGGAACTTGCAATCAAGCTGAATGTGGTGAGGCAGACGGTCTCCAAATGGGAACAAGGTTTGTCGGTTCCAGATGCCGGTATGCTGATTTCCATATCAGAGGTATTTGAAACGCCTGTAAGCACATTGCTTGGGGAAACCCTTGTCGAGACAAAAACGGATGATTTAAGAGGAATTTCCGAAAAACTTGAGGTCATAAACCTGCAGCTTGCACGCAGAAAAGCAGGGAGAGAAAAAACGATCCATTGGCTTTTCATCTTATTGTATACGGTTACAGCGGTTATTTTTGCAGTCCTGACTGTGTTAAACAGTCCTTACTTGCTCTGGGATTACAGCCACCCTGAAACCACAGTGATCGGAGTCGCGTTTCACGCATTTGAGTGGTTGTTCGTTCGGGTCGCGCCGCTTGTTTTGATCGGATCGATTGTTGGGGTTTGTCTAACACGGAAGAAGGTGTGAAACTGCCAGCTTTTTCAGTGTCATAGTGGAGTTGCAGTATAAAAGAGGACAAGGCAGGCCGCTGCGGTCTGTCTTGTCCTCAATTTCTGTATGGAGGCTTATCCTTAGAGAGAGCCCTTTTCCGAGCCAGTCAGTCGCTTTCAACGATAAACAGCGCGCCTTGCAGTTCCTTGAATGTGGAGGTTTTGCCCGGCGTAAATTGGATTGTATCCGTATTTTTGTAGAGATCCCGCCCGGTAATCTGAAAAACGGACAACAGGTACAGCCTTTGACAGATCTCCGCAAACTCCGCAGAAGGACTCAAAAACCACAGCTCCAAAAGCCCGAATTGCCGCAGTCCCCAGGTGCCCGTCATAAAAATATCCCCCGCTGAAATTGCGGTCGGGCCGTCTGCGCCCGGTATCACAGCGGCATTGCCTTTCCGCCCCTGGCGGATGGAAACCCAGAGCGGCGCGGGGAAGTAGGCGGGGTCGTTCCGGTTTTCCTCTAAAATTGCGGCGTGTTTCAAGTAAAAGCTCCGGCTGATCAGCAGTTCGGCCGAGTTGGCGTAAACGCCCAAAGCCCCTTCCTGTTCCATCAAAAAACCGGCGAGACGGGAAAACACGCGGCAAACCTGCCGTTTTGCGTCCAAGGTCTGTCCGCCGCCCTTTTGGGCCAGAACGAGGAAGGCTTGATTTCTCTGCATTTCAGCCAGTTCCGTCTCGGAACAACATCCAGAGGACACGAACAAATCGCCGGACTTCGCCGGGTAAGGCATGGGCAGGACGCTGCACCAGAATTCCAGTCCCTCCACATCCAGCAGCAGAGCCGGGACCTTGGGATGGCTGTTGTCCAGCGAACGCACGGCGTCCGCGCCGAACCGCTTCCGTATGGACTCCGCCAGCGCGTCCGCAGGCGGCGGAGCGGCAAAAAGCAGAATCGCCATGGTGTCCGCCTCCGGCGGAGAGGGGTAAGATGGGGCAGGTTCTTCTTTTTTCTTCTTGAACCGGTCGAAAAAGCGCATGTTGTTCTCTCCTTTTTTAATTTGAACGGTCATGCTCTCCGCTCGTAAATCAATTCAACAATTCCGTTGGATTCCTGGACTGAAGCAAGTTTCAGCTTCCGCTCGCGTTCCAGCATTTCAAAGAGCCGGATGCCAGTTCCCAAAAGGGTCGGAATGATCGAGATGTGAAACCGGTCAATCCAATCCCTTGCCAGAAGGGGCTGTACGGTTTTTGCCCCGCCGCAGATCCAAATATCTTTACCCGGCTCCTGCCGGAGCTGTTTGATCAGCTGGTCCGGTTCTGTGTTCACGAAAAAAATACCGTCCAGCGAGGAGAGGGGGCGGTGTGTAATCACATAGCTTTTCAAATTGCTATACACCCAGTTTGACGGGGAAAGCTGGGTGACAATTTGATGATATGTGTTCCAGCCCATCACGACGGTATCAACATCCCTTACGAACGATCCGTAAAAGTCCGCGGTCTCCGCGGTATGGTCTTGTCCTTCCAGCCAGCCGACGCCGCCAGCCTGGTCGGCTATATAGCCGTCGAGACTCATTGCTATAAACAAAACAGTCCTGCGCATCTGGTTCCTCCTAAATCTACGGTTATTCTGCCGCACATTATAGCATTTTACGTTGATTGTTTCAAGGCCGCCGTTCTGCATAAAACTTTTGAAAATTCCCTCTTGACTCTCACCCCCCGTAAGGGCTTATTCTGTATCTGGGCCTAAACATCACAACGTTGTGGAGGAACACACATGCTGAAGATCGGAGAATTTTCCAAACTGTCTAGGGTTAGCATCCGCCTGCTGCGGCACTACGACGAAGCGGGGCTTTTAGCTCCTGCTTCCACCGACCCGTTTACCGGCTACCGCTATTACAGCGAAGCCCAGTTGCCAATAGCAAACCGAATTACCTCCTTAAAGGAGATGGGCTTTACACACGCTGTTATATCAGAGATTTTGCGATGCTATGACGATCCAGCGGCTCTGGAGCGGTGGCTTTTGCTCCGGCGCACGGAGGCGGAAGCGGCGGCCGAGGAGGCCGCACGGCGTCTGCGGCTTTTAGACACGGCAATTGAACGGCTTAGAAAGGACGAAGTGAATATGAAATACGATGTAACGGTAAAAACCATTCCCGCGCGGCACGTTGCCAGCGTCCGGCAGATCATTCCCAGCTACGATCACGAAGGCTATCTGTGGGGTATCTTTTGTGAGGAAACCGCCCGCATGAACATCCAGGACGGCGACCCAGTTCTCTGCATGGCCTTGTTCCACGACGGTGAGTATAAGGAGGCGGGCGTGGATGTTGAAATCCAGAAAACCGTCCTGGGGACATATCCGGATACGGAACACGTGAAGTTCAAAACGGCCCCGGCGGTGCAGGTGGCTTCTGCAACTTTTCAAGGGAGCTACGATAAAATCAGCGAGGCAAACGAGGCCGTTGCCGCGTGGGTGGAGGACAACGGCTGGACCTTCGACGGTACGGCGTTCCTCATCTACCACGTCAGTCCCCACGAAACCAAAAATTCTGATGAATTTGTCACAGAAGTCTGCTATCCGGTAAAACGGAAATAAAAGGCGGAAATGGACGGGTTTGAGTACCCGTCCATTTTTTGCTTGACATATATCGGCATTCGATATATAATTCCAAATAGAATAAATTGATTATCTATATATATTCATTCATGGAGGTTGACGTATGGAACTGGATAAAGGCTTGATCAGCGGCAGTGTTGCGCTGCTGGTTATGAAGCTGCTGGAGGACCAAGACCTGTACGGCTATCAAATGATCGAGGAACTCCGGCGGCGGAGCGACGACGCCTTCCGTCTCCGGGCCGGAACGCTATACCCGCTGCTGCACAGCCTGGAGGAGAAGGGATGCGTTACCGCCTATGAGCGAACGGCGGAAAATGGCAAAAACCGCCGCTATTACCATCTTACCAAGCAGGGCCGCGGCGTTCTAGCAGAGAAGGAAGCGGCTTGGAACACCTATGCGCAGGCCATGGGACGGGTTTTGAAAGGGGGGGCTTGCCTTGCAGGAGCGTGAGACGATCCAAAGCTATCTGGAAACGGTCCAGGAGCAAATCCGCTGGAAACGAGCGCGGCCGGTTCTGGTCCAGGAGCTGGAACAACACTTGGAGGACCAGCGGGACGCGTTCGTCCAAGCGGGAAACTCTTCGGAGGAAGCGGAACGCCTGGCGGTTGCCGACATGGGGGACCCGGTGACAGTGGGCGCGGAGCTGGACCGGATACATCGTCCCAAACCACAGTGGGGCCCGCTGGGCCTGACGTTGGCACTGGCCTGCGCAGGGGCCGTTCTGCGGGTGTTTCTCACCGCTGGCTGGGAGTTTGATTCGATCCGCCTGCCCCAAACGATTCTGGCGTTGGCTTTGGGTTCGGCCTGCCTTCTGGGAATGTACGTTCTGGACATCTCCCGTCTGGCCCGCCACGCGGGAAAACTGTACATCGCCGCGCTGGTATTGCTTGTGTCGTCCTGGTACTGGTCCCCCACGACAGCATATGTTCCTTATTATACCCGGTATCTTCTGTTGGTGTGTCCCGTGCTTTACGTGTTCTGCCTCTATAGTTTGCGGCAGAAGGGGTGGACAGGGTTTTTCCTTGCCATCCTTGGCGGGCTTGTTCTCACGATGATTTGTATTCAGACCCCGTACCTCCAAGCTGCGGTGATGACGATGCTCACAGGTTTTGTCCTGCTGCTGTGCGCCATCCAAATGGATTGGTTCAGCATTTCCCGAAAGAAGGCCCGGCTTGCCGCGTTTGGGGCCGCCCTCGCCGTAGCGGCGGGATATGCTTACATCCTCCTCAGCATTCCGTCCGTTTGGGCGCGCCTGCAAATAGCCATCCACCCGGAATTGGACCCGCTCTGCCGCGGATATCACGGCATTCAAATCCGCAAGGTCTTAGAATCCGCCCGCTGGTTGGGTATTGGAACGCTGGACACAGGCGGTCAGGGTTTTGTGCGGTTTCTGCCGGAGGCCGGTAAGGATATGCTACCCGCTACCATGGTGTATACGTTGGGCTGGCTGCCCTATTTGCTGTTGCTGGCGGCGTTGGCCGCGCTTTTGGTTTGGCTTCTGGTTCGGGGCATGAAGCAGAAGCACCAGCTGGGCCGTCTGATCGTTGTGGCGGTGTCGCTGACGCTGGGTTTCCAGCTCCTGTTCAGCGTAATTCTAAATAGCGGCATTGTCCTTTTCAGCGCACACCTGCCGCTGGTTGTGGGCAACCTCCATACCGTAATGGATATGGCGCTGACCGGCCTCGCCCTGTCGGTGTTCCGCGGAAGCTCCATCGCCCGCGAGAAACCGGCCGCACCGGGAAGGCGCATCAAACGCATCCGCCTGCAAATCGAATACCAATAAACGCCCAGGAGCGGTACAGCCCGAAAGCCGTACCGCTCCTGATTTTTGTAGGAGAAGCGTCCCCTGGTATCAATCCTTATAATCATCCAGCAGCGTCTTGATAATCTCGCTGTAAAGCCGTTCCGGAGATCGCTGAAAGCGGTCCGAAAGCGCTTCCGCCATATCCTGATGAATCACCATCAGCCGGAGGTCCATGACGCTGCCCATGTCGTCGTCCAGCGAGAGCTTGACGGTGTACGTTCCATTCGGGCGTTTTTCGGTGGAGGTCTTCACCTGGCGGCGGCGGCGGAGCTTCCGGTTCCACTCCAGAAGGTTCCGGTCACAGCGCAGGCGCACCGAATACGGAATGCTGGACGCGCAAATCTCGCTGTTGCGCCGTCCCTTTTCCGTGATTTTATAAAGCCCCTCTTTTGTAAGCTCCAGATGTTCTGTGCGAACCAGGTCCGCAAGACAGTCGGAGAAATCGAAATAGTCAATCGCGTCGTCGCAGAGCGTCAAATCCAGCATGGTATCAAAGGGCACCGGTTCGATGACCCGCGCCGCGATGTATAAAATCAAAAATTTGATTTCCAATTTGTCATGAATAAATCCCGGTCCCGCCATGACTGCACCTCCATCATTGCATATAATAAATGCATTATACCCCATTCAAAGGCGGATTGTATAGAGCAAAATCGAAATTTGAAGGATTTTGCCTTGACGGTTCCCGCCGGGGTTGGTATCATAAGGAGAAGAAAGGCGGCGGTGACATGAAAAAGAAATGGTTGTCTGTGCTTTTAGCTGTTTTGCTTTTGGTATCTGCGGCGGGCTGCGGGAAAGAAGACGAAGAAACGCCTCCCGAACCAGAGCCGGAACCTGTGGAGGAACCGGAACCTCAGCCAGAGCCGGAACCGGAACCAGAGCCTTACGTTCCGGCGGGAACAAACCCGCTGACCGGGTGTCCCATGGAGCCGGAATTTGAGCATAACCGGCCCATTGCGGTTATGCTGAACAATTTGAAAGCGGCCCAGCCCCAGCTTGGCATCTCCCAGGCGGACATCATTTACGAGGTTCCCGTGGAAGGCGGCATCACCCGAATGCTGGGCGTTTACCAGACCGTGGAGGGTATTGAACTGCTGGGAAGCGTGCGGTCCGCCCGGCCCTATTATCTGGAACTCGCCCTGGGGCACGACGCTCTGTTCGTCCATGCAGGCGGCAGCCAGCAGGCATACGCCAGCCTTCGCTCCTGGAAGGTGGACAACATGGACGGCGTAAGGGGGGCGGAGGACGCGAAAATTTTCTGGCGGGATAACGACCGCCGCAAAAACAACGGTTATGAACACAGTCTCGTCACCTCCGGCGAAAACATCCTTGCCTATCTGGAAAGCGGTCCGTTTGAAACCAAGCACGCAGAGGATTACAACAATTTTCAGACCTTCATCGAGGACGGCACGCCATCCGGCGGCGAGAACGCCGGACACATAACGCTTCGGTTTTCCAACTACAAAACCGGAACCTTTGACTATGACGCCGCCAGCGGATGCTATCTGGTTGGGCAGTACGGCGGCGAACACATTGACGGTTCCACCGGCGGGCAGGTTTCCGCGACCAATGTGCTGGTATTGGAAACGGCGATTTCCGTCATTGATCAGGAAGGGCGGCTCGCCGTCCGCACCACCGGCGGTGGAAACGGGACCTATTTCTGCGGCGGCAAAGCGATTCCGATTACATGGAACCGGGAAAAGAGAAACCATCCCTTTTCCTATTTCACCGCAAACGGAATGCCGCTGGAGCTGGGGCAGGGCCGCAGCTATATCTGTATCATCTCCCCCAAAACCAGCAAGCTGCAATATGAATAAGGAGCAGGCGCGCCGGATGGCGCGCCTTTCTTTTCACCACTGCCGGGCTGGCGCATACACTGGATTGAAAGAACTTTGTTCTTTCGCCCAGTTACTTATTAGGAGGTATTGCAATGCCTGAAAAAGTCATGCCCGGTCCCGTGGAGGACCCGAATGGCATCCGTGAGGCGGTTTGCATCCATACCAGGAAAATTTATGATTCCTGCCGTGAGGAAGATATAGCGTCTTATAAGTTCTTTCGCAAAAAAAATTTTCTGACTATTTCAAGTGGTAAACAAGGTTAAAAGCCGACGGTTTTGACTTCTTTTCTTTATAATAGCGAATCGAAGCTATTACAGAATGCAACAGCGCGTTTTGCGCCGGCGGCTCGCTTGACCGGTACACATCCAGAACATTTTGTATCTTCTTCGCCCGTTCTTTGCTGTCAAAGTTCTTCACATCTTCAATCTTCTGTTTGGCCTCTCTGCGCCGGGCTTCCAGGTCTGCGAGTTTTCTGGTGACAGCCGCCATGCGTTCCCGGAAAGTAGGAAGATCATATTCGCCCAGTTCCAGCAGCTCATACAAACGCGTTTTTTGCCGGTTTGCCAAAGACAGCTCTTTTTCAAGGGCGCAAAGCGCGGTTTCCAAAGAGGTGGTATCCGCTTCCTGCTCAGGCGGCTCTATTTTCATTTCTTTCAAAATATCGCCCAAGTGATCAAGGACAGCATTTTCTACCAAAGAAAATTTCGCGGACGCGCAGCAGCCTTTTTTCGGACAGAGCAGGTATGGCTCGCCTTTCATGGTCATGCGCTGCATATTCCCGCCGCAGTTTCCGCACTGTACGAGGCCCGCCAGCGGGCTTTTAATGGTTCCGTCCCGTTTCGACGGCCGGTATCTGCCTTTCATAATTTCCTGTGCCCTTTCAAAAGTTTGATTGTCTATGATGGGAGGATGCAGTCCATCTGTGATCGTCCATTTTTCTCTGGGGTTGTAGATAGTAATGTGTTTCAAATTGCCCTTTGTGTTTTTCTTGATGTGCGTTTTTTGATCCCATACAATTTTTCCGATGTAAGTCGGATTTTGGATAATCTTCGCAATGCTGCCCCGTCCAAACTGCGGCGACCGGTGGGGCCGCGCGCCCATCGCGTTGATCTGCCCGGCAATGGAAACACATCCATATCCTTGCAGGTACAAATCGAAAATCATTCGGACAAACCGGGCCTCCGGCTCAAAGATTTCCAAGGTGGGCCGCCGGTCCACCGTAATCTTTTTGTACCCGTAGGGCGCGTTTGCTACATAGCAGCCATCCCGGATAGAACGCTGCAAGCCGCGGCGTAGGCGTTTGTTAATGATCTTGTATTCCCGGCGGGACATAAACGTTTTGAACTCCGCCATTTCGTCGTCCATTTCGTCCGCCAGATCATACACCTTATCCGGCGTCACAATAAGCGTCCCGCTTTCCCGGAACGCGTCCAGGATGATTCCCTGATCTTTCATGCGGCCGCGGGAAAGCCGGTCCAGATCCATGCAGAGCACCGCGTCATACTGGCCCGTCTCCACCGCTTCCAACATTTTAAGCATCTGCGGGCGGGCGTACAGGCTTTCTCCGCTGACGACCTCCGGGTAATAGTCCACGATATCCAGCCCATGCCGCTGGGCGCACTCCTTTAACCATTCCCGATGCCGGTGAAGAACCTCGTCGGTCTCCATGCCTTCCTCCATGCGGGATTTTCGCAGATAGGCCGCAGCGGTTTTGCCCAGCATATCTTTTTTATAATCCACGAAACAATCACCTCGCTTATTCAACCGCCCCGGCGGGATAACGCCGGGGCGGGGTTTATCTTGGTTTCCTTTTCTATGTATCAGGTTTCCTTTTCTAACAGGGCATTAGGGTCTGTATGCTTTGAGAAACGGCGGCTGATGACAACTTGATACATATCCTCCGCTGGTTCTATTGGCTTCAGTAGTTTTGTATACCGGCTGATAACTCCGAGCATATACCGGCTGTAATTCCCAATTTCATAGATATTTGCAAGACCACACCGAATCTCTTTTTTATCTTCGTCCGGTATGACAACAATTAGCTGAATCCCATTGACGATGAGGCGGCAAATCCATTTCCGAACATTGCCTTTATACAAGACGGCTAAATAAGATTCCGTCTTTTTGTATGTAATATCTTCCAGATTAACATAGTTTGCAAATAGATTCTTTAAGTGATAGTATGCGTTCATCTCCGCACGTGTAGGCTTT
Organism: uncultured Oscillibacter sp.; assembly: GCA_910589315.1. Classification (GTDB taxonomy): domain Bacteria; phylum Bacillota; class Clostridia; order Oscillospirales; family Oscillospiraceae; genus Oscillibacter. Next base: position 22,441 of record CAJUTB010000013.1, read on the forward strand.
GCCGTAGATTCCTTTACCGGCTCGGCAGATACTCCTGGGGTGGGTGGATTATCCGAGTCCTCACGCGCAAAGAGTGCAGTTTTGATTTTGTCATTCATGGTTTCACTGATGAATTCCTGCATAGAACCCTGTAATATGGGGCGGAACCGCTCCAAAACAGCCTGGGTTTTCATCCCGGAATAGACGTCCTGCAAGAAGAATCGGACAAAGTCATCCGACGGCCTTTGGAATTCTTCTGCCAGTATTCCCTTGAAGCGGCTTTGATATTTCAAGAGGGAAGCCGCGTCAAAAACTTTAGAAACGCTGAAAGTCTCTTTCCGAAATCGTTTCAATTCCTCAATCTGACTTTCTTTCATGTGAAGCAGATCGAAGTCCAGGAACGGCAGCACATCCATTTTGTTTTGATTTTCGAGGTCCGTATAAAAACGGTAGCGAACGCCGTTGGTCAGGATCGCAAATTTCGCAGGCGTGGTGGAGAAGTAGCGGAAAAGCTGGGAATCATGCTTTTCCAGGTTCCGGTTTATAGATTTCGCTTCAATGATGATAACCGGGTTACCATCTTGCAAAATGGCGTAGTCCACCTTTTCGCCCCGCTTAATGCCTACGTCGGCCACATACTCCGGGGCAAACTCCTTTGGGTCGAACACATCATAGCCCAGCAGTGAAAAGAATGGCATAATGATTGCGGTTTTCGTAGCTTCTTCGGTTTGAATGGAGTCTTTCAAGGATTCTACGCGCTTGATAAACTGGATTAAGCTCTCGTTGAATTCCATATTCTTTCTCCTTCTATATTCCTGCACCTGACGGGCGGTTACTCAAAATAACTTTTGTCGCAGATGCCCAGCACCAGACCTTGGTAGCGGACATCCTCCGTCATAGGCCGGGACGGGGTTTATCTTGGTTTCCTTTTCAGCGCGGATAATAATTGCTTTAGAAAACTCTTAGCCTCCGCTTCCGGCATACGGTCAATCAACGCATTTCGTCTTCTTTCATCCGGTTCGAGCATTAAGGTTTTCATAGTAACCTGCACAGGCTTCGGCGCGTCCGCTTTTACGGGTTCAGCAGTTTGGTCATTATCTACTGTAAACGCAAGATGTCCCAAAGCGACAAGCGTACAAATTAAACACCAAAAGCTCCAAATCATCAGATCTTTATAACTTCCAGAAAAGGAAATGCCGATCAAGGCGGCCAATCCGTATAAGATGGAAATTACCACATTACCCCCAATATTACTTCCTCTGGCGGCGATAGACACGATACCACCCACTAAAAGCAATATTGCCACAATAAAACCTGCGGACCCAGAAATTTCACCATTCTGTGTCAAGGCGTTGTATGCTCCGGCGGCGCAAGACTGAAGCGTCACAGCAAAAAACAAAACAATTGACAGAATTCCGGAGACAATTTTCCAAATCTTCATAGCAAATATCCTCTTTAGAAATTCCAAATTTACAAGCTGGACAAGTCAAAATTCTTTGTCACTTTTTCATCGGAAAAACTGAAAAACTCCTGTATTTCAAATTCGACCATAGACGTTTCACTTGTAAGCAGGTAAGCGCATTGAACATCAATCGTTGCACCTGGGCGCACATTCTTGCTATTGGCCCCGGAATCATAAACATCGGAATTCGCGATGACCGCAGAATCCAGCTGAATACCATCCTGAAAAGCCTTTTCTGCTACTGCAACCATTGCACTTGTGGTATCGTCGCTGTTGTTTGTCCAAGCATATGTAATGACAATCGCCGGATGATCTTCGTAATCCCTTGCAAGGACGGCATTTTTTATTTCCACATGATATGCGCCTAAATCGCCCGAGGAAGCGGAAGGGGCAGCGGAACTAGTATCCAACTTGTAATGTTCAGGTTCTTGCGACTCATCCTTATCAGAGGTTTCTGTGTCTTCGTTGCTTTTTTGTGAAACTTGCTTGTTGTCTTTATTATTGGGGCTATAATCCGAACGTGAAAAGATCGCGGATCCAACAAAGACAATGACAAAACAAATCATAATCCCAATAATTGGTGGTGCTTTGGAATCCCAGCGAACGGCGTTGATAATCAGCCAAATGATACAGGCAGCAAAGCCGATCAATCCAACCAGAACAATAATTGCTCCCATATTTTTCACTCCTACATTTCTTGTCGCTATTTTGAAATCTTAATTAGTTTCTTCAAAAGGTTCCCCGGTTTCCAAGTCCAAGATCTGACTATCAAGAAGTATCCCAGAGAACATAATTTTTGCATCGTGTTCTTCGCCATCCACATATTCAAAGGTATCAACAAACAATAAATTCCCGGAAACGGAAATTTTTGTTGTAGTGTTTAGCGTTGCGTTCCAGACTGCGTGAATTTCATCCTCTGAAGAAAACATCATCTCATAATATTCAATTGCATAATCTGCCGGAACAAGACTGGACGAAGTTCCCGCACGACGCCAATTCCCTGTAACATCATTTCGAACAGAATCGTAGAAAAGCAACTGCATTCCGCATGGTAATGTATATGTTCCGCTTTGAATGGACTCTTTATTTTCATCGCTACTAATTGGATCTTCTAAGTCTAACACTTCTGGCGGATTATTTTGATCTTCGCCGGAGTTTAAAGGGGGGCCACTTGGAGTTGATACATTTTCTGATGGTTTTTCTATATTCTCCGCATTTTCTGATGGTATATTTGTATCTTTTGGCCTATACATAGCCGCCCCAATAAAGAACAATATCAAACACACCAGCATCCCAATTAAAGGGGGCTTCTTGGAATCATATCGAACTGTACAGATAATGAACCAAATCAAGCAGCCAACAAAACCAAACATACCAATCATCCCCAAAAATATTGGCATAAAAAGACCTCCTTGAAGCGTTATATTCAGCATCTTATCTCTACAAATTGCATTTCATTTTATATTGTAGAATTTTTTACAAGAATCTTGTACAATTTATCAATTGCCAAACAACCGGAACAATAGTATTATTTGAATGGACAGACACATTTGTTTGATTATCGTATGTACAAAGGAGGTGTGTCTTGTGGAACAGAAACAGGCAGGAGGACTCAAACAAAAAGAAGATTCCACCACACAGGAACAGCAAAGTATGATCAACTCAGTTATTCGTATGTTGTATTTGGCGGATCAGCGGAAATTAAGCAATATTTATCACTTTGTTCTCCACATCCTTTGAATCCCCTTTGAAGTACCGGCCTATTATGGGCCGGTATTTTTTATTTCCTCCGCCAGCTCCATAACCTTCTTTTCCAAGATCGCCCATTCCTCCGGGGTCATCCGCGCCAGAACCGCTATAAAACGCTGGCGAAAATCAGGTTCCCCCTGCAAAAGCCCCCCCATGAAAGCACTAATTTCATCCGTTCGGGTCCTTTGGACGAAAGGATCACCTTCGCCATTGCGGAGCCATGATTCTCGTACATCAAATTCCCTGCAAATATCGGTTATTGTTCGGTCGCTGGGTATTTTCCCACCTGTGCAGAGCTTCGAAACAAAAGGTTGCGATAGTTTCAACCGTTCTGCAAATGCGGTTTTTGTCAACCCCGATTTTTCGACTACCAAAGCAATCCGTTCGTACATCTCCAATTGGTTCACCTCCTTTTATAATTAAATCACAATAACAAAGGTATGTCAAGAAAAACTATTCCCAGGTCATAAAAAAGTCTTGACATTCTGCCTCAGTAATGATATTATATTCCCAGGTCAGAAAAGAAGAAAGGAGGCATTAAAATGAGCGCAGAAAAAAACAGTTTCACTGAGCAGGATGTCATCCAGCGAATCGCGAAGGCATTGACCCTTCTTCCGAGAGAAAAGTGGGAAAACATAATTTGGTATGCAGAGGGCGTAATCGCCATGTCGAACCATAACCGGGCGGATATCAAAGATAGCGCGTAAGGGAGGTGAGGAAATGAATTATCTGGACTATCTGGAAGATCCAATAATGTCTGCAAGTGAGTGGGAAAAATTTACAAGCGTCACTGCTCAAGAGCTGGTGGATGTCCTCCGTAAAAAAGGATGCACTTATTATGATGCAAAAGCAGCCCTCAGCACAGCATTTTCAATATTGGAAAAAGCTATGCTGAGGTCCAAGATTTGAGCTATTCCAATGCGCTTAGGTCAATGTCCTCATCTTTTTGTGGGATATGGATTTCGGCAAAGTGATACCATTTCAGAAACTGGCGGATTTCATCGGAGTACCCGCTGTCTTCGGGATGCTCCTTTTGATGCCGAAGCAATTTCACCTGAGCATAAGCAATGGCCAACTCGTGGATTACAGAATCAGTCATTTGCATTTCCCTCCTTTCCCTATACTCGGCCCTGGTGGGGCCTGTATCCAAATTATAGCAAGAGGACGGGAGAAACACAAGATTGTAGCGTAAAGGTTATCCAAGTAATTGTAACCGAATCGCTGGAAGGCTGCCAGCGTGGCCTGTTGTGTCGGCTCTGCCGGGGCTACGCAACAAAAAAACCAACAAATTTAGTCCGGCATTCAGGGGCCGGTCAATAAGGACAGCCTGAGCCGCATACCATCAGAGGGAGGCGATAATATGGAATCGGCGATTCAGACAACCGTTACATACAAAACTGAAATTGTCAGCGGGAAGGAAGTCCAAGTGGAAATCACCAAGCAGATAGGGCTTCAAACCCTGATGCTTGAAGGGAAGCCTACCCTTGTGGAAGCGGTAACCTACAAAAAATATCCAGGAAAAAACAACATCCAAAAAAATTTTACCCCTGCAGCTCCACCGAAAAGCCCGGAGGAAACCGCGGCACAGCTGGCAAGGCTCAATGAAATCTATGCAAGTTCGTTCGTCGGATAGCGGTTTCACCCTCTCTTGGTTTGCAAAGAAAGGCAGGATATTTATGAAGAAAATACTCCAAATTGAGCCGGTTGCTGAAAATTTCTGGCGCGTAACTACAAAATCGGATGCGGACCTGTTTATTTGTGTGGTTCAGGCACCCACTTTGAAAGACGCTTGGAACGAAGCCCTTAAATCTATTTAATTGGGAGGCTGTCCGATGAATACGGAAGAATTACAAAAAAGGATTATAAAGCATGGGAAATGGCAGCGCGGAGAACCAGACGGAGAAAGACTTGATCTTCATGGAGAAGATCTCTCCGAGGCCAATCTCTCTGGGGCCAATCTCTCTGGGGCTGATCTCTTCGAGGCCAAGCTCTCCGAGGCCAATCTCTCCGAGGCCAATCTCTCTGGGGCCAATCTCTCTGGGGCTGATCTCTTCGAGGCCAAGCTCTCCGAGGCCAATCTCTCCGAGGCCAATCTCTCCGAGGCCAAGCTCTCCTGGGGCAAATCTCAAAAATGTAATAGTTAATACATCAACAAAATTCTGGGCATTGCAATGCCCAGAAAGCGGACAATATACCGCATGGAAAAAAGCGGGCGGTCTGATTATAGAGCTGGAAATTCCTGCGGATGCACAGCGATCTTCTGCCACCAGCCGAAAGTGTCGTGCAAGCAAAGCAAGAGTTATAAGTATTACAAACACAGATGGGGTATCAGCAGGAAACCACGTATGTAGTAATTATGACCCTAATTTTGTCTATACCATAGGCGAAACCATAGAAGTCTCAAACTTTGACACGAACCGTTGGAATGAGCGTGCACCTGGAATTCACCATTACATTACCCGCCAGGAAGCCGTGCAGCACGTATAAAAAAGCCCCGCCGGGCGATCTGGCACCGGCGGGGCAAGGATAAAAACAAACGGTATTATAGCAGCTGCACAAATTGCATAGCCGTACAAAACAAAAGAATTACCCCGCTGGATGTGCGACCATCCAGCGGGGCAGGCAAGACCGGCTGACAAGCATCAAACGGGCTTGATAGAACAAATATAGCACAACTCTCTGTTTCTGTCAAGCCGCAGGAAGGAGAAATTATGAAAATCGACCTGAAATTTTGCGGCGGAGAACTGCACATCGAACGGGATCCCATAGATTTGGACAAGCTCCAAGCAATCTGCGGCATTTTATACGCCGCCATTGCATCCAGCGGGATTAACCTGTTTGTGTTCATACTTAAAAATTTTTGAGAAAGGAGGAGGCTATGGAAACACTAGGAGACTTCGCGCGGAAAAACAGGTTGGAACGCGCAGGGATTCCCACCATCGTCAAAATCGGCGAAAATACTTACAAGGGGGTTGGACTGGATTGGATTCTGGAAAACCCGATTCTCTCCAATCATCCATTGGGAGGTTTTGTAAAGTGGCATAGAGGAACGTCAATTGTTGGAAAGGAAGATAATTTATGAAGCGTCAAGAACGTTGCAAATCGGATTTTGAGCCACCAGATCACCGACCGCTTCGCATATTTGCAGTCAATTTTCTGCTACTGCTTGCTTTGACTCTGTTTTGCATCCTGCGATCAAGCGAAGCAACACAGCATTCGAGGAACGTTCCGCAAAATTCGACGGTCACGGTTCAAATTCTGACGCGCCGCAGAACGGAAAGGACCCTGAAAAAGTTACATCGCAGCGTCCCAGGGATGACCGAAAACGAGTTGATTGAAGCGGCCCTGCTGGCGCAGGCCCAGGTGATCGAGAACTGCACTGTTACCCACTACGACGCTTGTGTAGCTTGCTGTGGAAAGTCGGATGGCTTTACAATTACTGGCGTTCAGGCAACACCCTATGTCACCGTAGCGGTGGACCCGGCGGTCATCCCGTTGGGCAGCGATGTGCTGGTTGATTATGGGGATAGCGAAATTCATTATTACCGTGCCGACAATATCGGGTCTATGGTGACAGGCAATCATATTGACCTCTGCGTCAGCAGCCATGAAGAAGCCATAGCCTTGGGCGTGCGGGCAGCGACAGTCTACTGGGTGGAACAGGAGGAAGACGCAGAATGAAACTATACGATAATGATGAATACCGCAATGAGTTTATGGCGATCGTGTATGCTCTTTTACATAGCGACGGAACGAATGACCGGGCAAATCAAATCATTGACGCGTTTGACAACGCCCCGGCGATTGATGCAGAGCCAATACCGTCAAGAGCCCCGCTGTCCCTGGAAGAACTGCGGGAAATGGACGGGGAGCCGGTATTTATCGTGCGGCTGGAAAGTGACAACCCCGCAGACAGAGATTGGTCCCTTGTTGACCTAAAGTATGATATGTGCCGGACCGTGACTGGCGGACTGGCGGTTTTTGAGCTGTACGGCAAGACTTGGCTTGCCTACCGCCGCAAGCCGGAGGAAGCCTCATGTACATGACGGAAGCAGAAATCTGCCGGGATTACCGCCTCACGGCAGACACACACAAACCGGAGCAAATTGAGATATTGGCGGACATGAACCTTTGCCGCCGAAGCCAAATCGCCGGCATCCTGGAACGGCACGGGGAATCCATTATCCAGAAAAGAGCTATGCCCACCAGGGCCGAGATCGATCGCCGGAAAGAGCTGCGCCTTACCATGTACCGGCAGGGGATGACGGATTCGGAAATTTCTGCCGCCTTGGGAGAATCCTACCGCACTACATACTATTGGCGGCGCGGTCACGGCCTCCCGCCAAACAAAAGGAGAACAAAAAATGGATAAACGCGGCGTATCAGGCGAATTGGCGTGCGTGTGCTGTTTTGAGCCGAATTGCTTTGGCTGTTCCGTTTTTGCACGTGCTCTTTCCTTGGAAACGATGGAAAACCTGCCGGATTACGCTGAGGAAGGCGAAAAATTTCAGTTGGACTGGGAGGAAAAATTTTAATATTGCTGCATTCTGCCACAACAAAAGAAAGTAGGGATTGTCAAATGAAATCGGTAAAAATCACTTCGTTTGAAGCAGAGAATGTCAAGCGTGTCAAGGCCGTCCAGTTTTCCCCTGCGGCGGACGGCCTGACGATCATCGGGGGACGGAATGATCAAGGGAAAACCACCATTCTGGATTCCATCGCCTGGACCCTGGGCGGCGAACGCTTCCGCCCCAGCAGCGCCGTCCGCGATGGCTCTGTTACGCCGCCTATGACCCGGATCGTATTAAGCAATGGGCTTGTTGTCCAGCGGTCCGGGAAAAACGGGAGCTTAAAAGTTACGGACCCCAGCGGGAAACAGGCGGGGCAGCAGCTGTTGAATACGTTTGTGGAACAGCTCGCATTGAACCTCCCGAAATTTATGTCTTCCGGCGATGGAGAGAAGGCCGCCACACTGTTGCGGGTAATTGGTCTGGAAGATCAAATCCGTGAGTTGGATCGTCAAGAAAAGGAGTTATATAGCCAGCGCCATGCCATTGGGCAAATTGCCGACCAAAAGAAAAAATATGCGAAAGAACTTCCTTCTTTCGCAGACGCGCCGAAAGAGCCAGTTTCCGCCTTGGAACTCATTCAAAAGCAACAGGAAATTTTGTATCGAAACGGAGAGAACCAGCGAAAACGGGAGCGGGCGGCTCAGATGGAACAGCGAAGGCAAGACCTTGCCCGCCGATTAAGTGAACTGGAAGAGGAATATGCCGCGGTTTGTCAGGACTGTGAGACCGCTCAAAAAAACGCTTTGGATTTATTGGATGAATCCACAGATGAATTGGAACAGAGCCTTTTTGACATTGAAACGATCAATAAAAAGGTAGCTGCAAACCAGGAAAAGGCCCGTGCCGAAATGGAAGCAAAGACGTATTTTGAACAATATGAAAGATTGGCACAGCAGCTGGAATCCATCCGTGCAGAACGAATTGCGCTGTTGGACAAGGCCCCGCTTCCTCTCCCAGGGCTGTCGGTGGAAAACGGAAAACTAACATATCAGGGGAAATCCTGGGACTGTATGAGTGGCAGCGGACAGTTAAAAGTAGCGACTGCCATCGTCCGGGCCCTGAACCCGGCTTGCGGGTTTGTCCTGTTGGACAAGTTGGAGCAAATGGATCTGGATACCCTGCGGGAGTTTGGCGCATGGATGGAAGAGGAGGGGCTGCAAGGCATCGCCACCCGCGTCTCCACCGGCGGCGAATGCAGCATCATCATCGAGGATGGGCGGGAGTTGGCCTCGCCGGAAATTGATTGGGGAAAGGTGGAATTTTAAGTATGAAGCCATTAAAAATCATCACAGGGAAAACCGGAGGCGCAATGAAGGTTGTCCTCTATGGTCCAGAGGGGATTGGGAAATCCACGCTGGCGGCGCAGTTCCCCCGGCCGCTGTTCATTGACACGGAGGGCAGCACAAAATTTATGGACGTTCCCCGGACGGAACGCCCCACCAGCTGGACGATGCTGATGGAGCAGGTGCATTGCGTCTGGGACAACCCCGGCCTGTGCGGTACGCTGATCCTCGACACCGCCGACTGGGCGGAACAGCTCTGCATGGCAAATGTTTGTGCGGCCAAAAAGATTTCCAGCATCGAAGACCTGGGCTATGGCAAAGGGTACAACTATCTGGCAGAAGAATTTGGCCGGCTCCTGAACACCCTGACTGAAATCACGGAGCGGGGATGCAACGTCCTCCTGACGGCTCACGCGAAGATGAGGAAATTTGAACAGCCGGACGAATTGGGGGCCTATGACCGCTGGGAACTGAAACTGCAAAAAACGGTTTCCCCGCTGGTGAAGGAGTGGGCTGATCTGCTCCTGTTCGCCAATTATAAAACATTTTCCGTCGCCGTGGACAAAGCCGGAACCAAACATAAGGCGCAGGGCGGTCAGCGGGTCCTTTATACGTCGCATCATCCCTGCTGGGACGCAAAGAACCGCCTGGGGCTTCCGGAAGAGCTGCCCTTGCGTTTTGCCCCGCTGGCGGCTTATTTCGGCGCAGGCGGTACGACTCCGCCGGAACCAGCGAAACAAACGCCCGCAGAAACGCCGGTCCCGGACCGCCGCCCGCTGAGACCGGAGTCCACTCCTGAAACGCAGGAGCCCAAAGAAGCCGCCCCGTATGTGCCGGAGGTCCTCAAGCCACTTTTGGAAAGCGCGGGCGTGACTGAGGCGGAAGTTCGGGATGTAATCGCAAAACGGCATGGAAGTTTCCCGGTCGGGACTCCCTGGGAATCGATGGAACGTGTTGATTTTGTCAACCGCTGGGTAGTCAGACACTGGGACAAAATCGTCCAAATGATTCAAGAAAATCCGGACCGGTTGCCCGGTCTCGTGCAAAACTGATCCAAATCCCATACATTATTAACAACCTGTTAGGAGGAACGATTCATGAGCGACTACGCAAATCAGCCCCATGCTTTGACCTGGGACGACGAAATTTCCAACGATTCCGGCAGTTTTGTCCTTTTGGAGGAGGGAGATTATTCCTTCAAGGTAACTTCCTTGGAACGGACCCATTTCCCAGGTTCCGCCAAACTGCCCCCATGCGACAAGGCTATATATACGTTGGAGGTGGAAACGGACACAGGCGCTGCAATCGTGAAATACGAACTGATTCTGTTCTCTACTCTGGAATGGAAACTCTCTGAATTTTTCCGGGCAATCGGGCAGAAAAAACGTGGTGAACCGTTGCGCCCCCGCTGGAAAGAGGCCGTGGGCGCAACCGGACGCGCCCGCTTCAAGCCCCGGACATACACCAAAAAGGATGGTACGGAAGGGCAAACCAACGGCGTGGAACGATTCTACGATTACGATCCCGCTGCCATGCAATCAGCCCGGCAGGCGGCCCAGCCCCAAGTCAACGGGTGGACCCAGGAGCCCACGCAGTCCACCCCTTGGGATGACCTTCCGTTCTGATGGAGCTGCGCCCTTATCAACAGGCGGCGCTGGAAGCGGTGGAACAGGATTGGAACGGCGAGTATTCCCGCACGCTGCTGGTTCTTCCCACCGGCACCGGGAAAACCGTCGTGTTCAGCAAGATCATTGAGGATCAGGTACGCGCCGGCCTGCGCTGCCTGATCCTGGCCCACCGCGGCGAACTCCTGGAACAGGCGGCGGATAAGCTGTATCAAACGTCCGGCCTGCGCTGCGCCGTGGAAAAAGCGGAGGAGTCCTGCCTGGACAGTTGGTACATGGTAACGGTGGGTTCCATCCAGAGCCTCATGCGGGAAACGCGCCTGAATCAGTTTCCGCCCGGCTACTTTGACGTGATCGTTATTGACGAAGCCCATCACGCCCTGTCGGACAGCTACCAGCGGGTCCTTTCCCATTTCGCGGGGGCCCGCGTCCTGGGCGTCACCGCCACGCCGGACCGGGGCGATATGCGGAACCTCGGGCAGTATTTCCAGCACCTGGCCTATGAATACACGCTGCCCAAAGCCATCAAAGACGGATACCTGTCCCCCATCAAAGCCGTCACCATTCCTCTGAAGCTGGACCTGTCCGGCGTGGGCGTCCAGGCGGGGGATTTCAAAAGCGCAGACCTGGACACGGCCCTGGATCCGTACCTCCATCAAATCGCCGGGGAAATGCACCGCTATTGCGAAAACCGCAAAACGGTGGTATTCCTGCCGCTGGTGAAAACCTCGCAAAAGTTCCGGGATATTCTGAACGCCAGCGGCTTCCGCGCCGCGGAGGTCAACGGCGGCAGCGAAGACCGGGCGGAAATCCTCCGGGACTTCGATTCCGGGGCATACAACGTCCTCTGTAATTCCATGCTTCTGACGGAGGGCTGGGATTGCCCCAGCGTGGATTGCGTGGTGGTGCTGCGGCCTACCAAGGTCCGCTCCCTGTATTGTCAGATGGTGGGACGCGGAACCCGCCTTTCCCCCGGAAAAACGGATTTGCTCCTTCTGGATTTCCTCTGGCACACCAGCCGCCATGAGCTGTGCCATCCCGCCAGTTTGATCTGCGACTCGGAAGAAGTTGCGAGGAAAATGACCGAAAATCTGGTGGCTGCGGCCGGCTGTCCGGCGGACCTGGAACAGGCCGAACAGAAGGCCAGTGAAGATGTGGTCGCCCAACGGGAGGAATCCCTTGCTAAGAAATTGGCCGAAATGCGGAGCCGCAAGCGGAAGCTGGTGGACCCGTTGCAGTTTGAAATGAGCATCGCGGCGGAGGACCTGTCCGGATACGTCCCTTCGTTCGGCTGGGAGATGAAGCCGCCCAGCGTTGAACAACGGGCAAAACTGGAAAACTTAGGGATTTTCCCAGATGAAATTGAATCTGCCGGGAAAGCATCTTTGCTGCTGGACCGTCTTTCCAAACGGAGGGCAGAGGGCCTGACAACTCCAAAACAAATTCGGCTTCTTGAAGGGAAAGGGTTTCAGAACGTTGGACAATGGCAGTTTGATACAGCGAAACATCTGATTGATCGAATTGCCGCAAACGGCTGGCGTGTACCCAAGAATATAGTGCCTTCTGAATATACAGGAACGTAAATATATGACAAACAAAACCGAAATCCTTTCCGCATTGGATGCCATTGATCCTGCGGAATTGGATTACCAGGATTGGCTGAATGTCGGCATGGCGTTGAAGATGGAGCGTTTCACCGTCGATGTTTGGGAGGCTTGGAGCCGCCGGGACCCGGCGCGGTATCATTTAGGCGAATGCCTGAAAAAGTGGGAATCTTTCCAGGGAAGCGAACATCCTGTCACTGCGGGCACGATCGTAGCGATGGCTCGTTCCAGAGGCTGGCAGTCGGCTGTGACCGGCGGGCGGATATTGGGCTGGGACGACATGATAGGCGTCGGCGAGTCGTGTTCCGGTGTGGTGGTGGATCAGAACTGGGTGGAAGACCGCGAAACGGCGGAGCCGAAGGTTTGGGATCCCGCCCGCCAGCTGATTACATACCTGGAAGCCCTTTTCAGCTCGGAGGATTATGTTGGCTACGTAACGCGCAGTTTTCAGAAAAACGTTGACGGAAAACAGAAATATTTCCCCCAGAAGGGACGGTTCGACCGTACCGCCGGGAAACTCATTGAAGATTTGGAAAAATGTAACGGCGATATCGGCAAAGTTCTCGGGGATTACAACCCCAAAGCGGGGGCCTGGATTCGCTTCAACCCCCTGGACGGCAAGGACGCCTCCGATAAACATGTAACGGATTTCCGGTTCGCCCTGGTGGAATCGGACACATTGCCCATCGGAAAGCAGAACGCCATTCTCAGAGCGTTGGAACTCCCAATCGCGGCGTTGGTGCATTCCGGCGGGAAAAGCCTCCATGCGATTGTTCGCGTCGACGCGGTCAGTTATGAGGATTACCGTAAGAAAGTCGATTATCTGTATCGCATTTGTGACAAAAACGGCCTGATTCTCGACCATCAGAATCGGAATCCATCCCGCCTGAGCCGGATGCCCGGCGTAATACGGGATGGGGAAAAGCAATTTCTGATTGACACCAACCTTGGGAAAGCCTCCTGGGCGGAATGGCAGGAGTGGATTGAGAGCATCAACGACGACCTGCCGGACCCGGAAGATGAACTTTTGACCGATTTGCCGGAGCTTGCGCCTGCATTGATTGAAAATGTGCTCCGCCAAGGCCACAAAATGCTCTTGGCCGGCCCAAGCAAGGCGGGCAAGAGCTACGCGCTGATCGAACTGGCCGTCTGCCTCGCGGAGGGCCTTCGCTGGATGGGATTCCAGTGCGCCCAGGGAAAAGTCTTGTATGTCAACCTGGAACTGGATCGGGCAAGCTGCCTCCACCGGTTCCGGGACGTGCGGCAGGCCATGGGCGCGCCATCCAAAAACAGCGTGGATATCTGGAACCTTCGCGGACATTCCATTCCAATGGACAAACTGGCCCCCAAATTGATTCGCCGCGCCATGAAGAAAAATTACCTTGCCGTTATCATTGACCCGATTTACAAGGTTATCACCGGCGACGAAAACAGCGCCGACCAAATGGCGCGTTTTTGCAACCAATTTGACAAAGTTTGTACCGAACTGAGCTGCGCCGTGATCTACTGCCATCATCATAGCAAAGGAAATCAGGGCGGCAAACGCTCCATGGACCGCGCCAGCGGTTCCGGTGTATTCGCCCGGGACCCGGACGCACTCCTGGACCTCATTGAACTGCCGGTAAGCGAAGATCTTCGCAAGCAGGAGATCAACAACGCCGTGGGCCGGGCATGTAGGCTGGCCCTCCTGGCGGCGGGGAAATTGGAGGAAGTCAGCCAGGATGCTCTGTGCAGTGAAAAAGCCGCCCTAGAGGCTTGCAGGGCCGTTTTGGATGCGGAGGGATTCCAGGGTATTCAGAAGGCCGCAGAGACCGCCAGAAGGGCCGCAGAAGGCCGCACTGCATGGCGTATTGAGGGGACCCTCCGGGAGTTCCCGAAATTTGCGCCGGTGAATGTCTGGTTTGATTTCCCCATCCACCGCTGTGATGAGACCGGCGTCCTGGGCGACATCGACCCGGATAAAGAACTCCCGGCATGGCAGCCCCCGAAGAAAAGCCGGGGGAACGATGCCCGGCAAAAGGAGACCGTTGACACATTGGCCTGTGCATTCAGCTGGTGCGATGCCGACGGCTCCGGACAGGTGAGCATCGCCAAGCTGATGGAGCACACCAAAAAATCCAGGAATTGGGTCAAAGATCAAGTGGACGCCCACCCGGATTTTTGCCGCAAAAATGGGGTTGTGTCCAGGGTGTCAAAGGTGTCAAATGACAGTGTGACAGGGGGTGTCAAAAGTGTCAATTGACAGGGTATCAAACTGTGACAGTGGGTGTCAAAAAAGGGGGTGTCAAAAGCCCCCCTATAAGGGGGGGCTTTTGACACACACCCCCCTTTTGACACCCCACCCTTAGCGCGAGAAAAAATGACACTTCAGCGAGGTGAAGAAAATGTCAATTGAATTTTTCATGCCGATGATCCCGCCCACCGCCACGCACCAGGAAAAGAAATGGCGTGTTGTAAAGGGCAAGCCGGTAAGCTACGATCCCCCCGAAGTAGCGGCAGCCCGGTCAAAGCTGATCGCCCACCTGGCACGGCACAAACCGGACCGGCCATTGGAGGGCGGGGTGTGTCTGCTTGTGAAGTGGTGTTTTCCCAGGGGGAAACATAAGAACGGCGCGTATCGGACCACCAGGCCAGACACGGACAACCTGCAAAAGCTCCTCAAGGACTGTATGACCGCTGTGGGGTTCTGGAAGGATGATGCACAAGTGGCCTCAGAGACATGTGAAAAGTTTTGGGCCGAGGTTCCAGGGATTTACGTCCGTGCGGAGGAGCTGAAGGAGGATTAGGCTTGACACTCCCCACAGCTAAAGCCGGGGGATTCTCGGTTCACTGACTACGGCCTGCACCATGCAAGGACTTACACAATCTCCCCGAGCGTATAGGTTCCGGTGTGTCCCACCGTACCATATGTACCGGCTACGCCAACAGGCGCAGGCCTTCATTCAAGATATTCTTTGCGGCGTTCACGTCCCTGTGATGGGCAGCGCCGCAAACGGGGCAAGTCCACTCACGCACCGACAAATCCTTTGTACCAGGCCACTGAGCGCCGCAAGCGGAACAAAGCTGGCTGGATGGAAAGAAACGGTCAACCGTGACCACCTGTTTTCCATACCATACGGCCTTATACTCCAACTGCCGCCGGAACTCACCCCAAGAAGCGTCAGAGATGGACCGGGCCAGCTTATGGTTCTTCACCATATTTGACGGGGCTAAATCTTCAATGGCTATCAGGTCGTAGCGGCGCACTAAGTCGGTAGACAGCTTGTGGAGCATATCAGACCGCTGGTTAGAGATATGTTCATGGAGCCGAGCAACTTTGATTCTTGCTTTTTCCCGGCGACCGCTCCCCTTTGTTTTTCGGGAGAGCTGCCGCTGGAGCTTGGCAAGTTTCTTCTGGCTCTTGGTCAGGTGCTTATGATTTGGGTATTCAGTTCCATCAGAGGTGATTGCAAATGCTTTCAGCCCCATATCAAGACCGACCGCCGCCCCGGTAGATGGTAATGGTTCAATCTCTACATCGGTACAGCACAAGGAAACGAAGTATTTCCCGCTGGGATTTTGGATGACCGTCGCGGACAGGATACGCCCCTTGACCTCCTTGCTGATACGGCATCTCACAAGACCGAGTTTGGGAATCTGTACCGCTTTGCCCAGCGCTTTGATGTTCTCCCCAACGCGCTTGCTTTTGTAGCTTCTCCGATGGTCGCGCTTGCTCTTGAACCGTGGATAGCCGGGTTTCTGGCCTTGCTTCACACGCCGGAAGAAGTTCTGATAGGCAGTGTCTAGCGATTGCAGAGCCGCTTGGAGAGCAGTTGCATCCACTTCTCGCAACCATTCCAATTCCTTTTTCAGGGCTGTTAAGGATTTGTCTTGTTGGAATCTTGTAGGGGATTTTCCAGTCTGCTTATACTGCTCCATTCTCTCGGCAAGGAAATGGTTGAATACGAACCGGCAGCAGCCAAACGTCCTTTGTATTTGCTGTATCTGCGTTGTGCTGGGATAGATACGGAATTTATAGCTGTATTCCATCTCAACACCTCACACATTCTTCTGGTTCTCTATGTACTGCTTGATGACAGACAAAGGAGCGCCCCCGACAGTAGAGACAAAGTAGGAGTTTGTCCACAGCGATGGTAGTCGAGAGCAAAGCCATCCGTATTCTTGCCTCAAAACACGGGAAGTCCGGCCCTTAATCAACTTCACCGCTTTATGAATACCGAATTGTGGGTCTACCTCCATGAGCAAATGTACATGGTCAGGCATGATTTCCATCTCTATGATGTCGATACGAAACTCGTTGCAAATTTCCTCTATGAGTTCCTTCAATCGCACATCGACACCATTGACCAAGACCTTTCGGCGGTATTTTGGACACCAGACCACATGATATTTACAGGAGTACACCACGTTATGATTGCTTTTATATTCCATAGAAATATTATACAACCAATACCTATCTAATGCAACAACTATTTTCGCAGAAAAAAGAGCGCCTTATATCCCCATACCTAAAGGCAGGGGCTTTACGGCGCATTTGGTAAGGAGTGTGGACTATACTCTAATGAAACAGAGCGGTTTCCCGAAACGATTGCGCTATTTGCGCGACCGGCACCGGATGAAGCGCAAAACACTGGGAGAGTGTTGTGGTATGAGCAAGGATATGATTGGGAAATATGAACGTGGGGAACGAGAGCCTTCTGTTAAAAATCTTATTCGTCTTGCGGATTTTTTTAACGTGTCGACAGACTATCTCCTTGGGCGTGAAAAAAATTTTTAAGCTGCCCACCAGGAGGGGGAAAATTGCCTCAAACCTGTGTTATGATAAGACTACGGAGGTTCCTCCTGCCTCCGCATTCTTCCTTTTACGCCTTGCCTGGGTTGGCGGGGGCGGCACTGCCGCCCCCGTACAGGCCCAATATTACACAAAATTTTCTTTGAGAGGTGGGGATATGGCATTAACACCGAAACAGGAACGATTTGTACAGGAATATTTGGTGGACCTCAATGCCACCGCTGCCGCGAAAAGAGCGGGATACAGCGAGAAAACAGCCGGCGAACAGGCTGCGCGGCTGTTAACGAATGTTAAGATTCAGCTTGCAATTCAGGAGGCACAGAAATTACTTAGAAATCGTACTGAGATTACCCAAGATATGGTCATCCGTGAAACGGCAAAGCTGGCTTTTTTCGATATTCGGAAGATGTTCGATAAAGACGGAAAGCCTCTTGATATATCCAATCTAGATGACGATACAGCCGCTGCTTTGGTGGGGCTGGATGTTCAAGACGTGTATGAGTTCAACAACGACGAAAAGCAGTTTATCGGCTATATCAAAAAATACAAGATGGCTGATAAACTGAAAGCTTTGGAGCTTTTGGGTAAGCGATTCGGCACCTGGGAGCCGCAGAATAAACAACAGACCGCCGTGGAGGATTTGACCGCGCTGGCGGAGAAATTGAGGGTGTGAGAAGATGGAATGGATTAGTGTGAAAGATAAAATGCCAACAGGGTATGTCTTTATTGAAGAAGGGCTTGCAGAACCAGAAGAATACATTGTCCATGTAAAAGGGGCGGAATCCTCCACAACAGCAATGTTTGATGGGGAAAAGTTTGTAAAATCTGTCTTTGAAGATATCGGTGGATTTGCAGACGAGATAGATTATTGGATGCCGCTCCCGGAGCCGCCGAAATCATGATCCTCACTCAAACCATCCCTTGGTCCGACTTTTCGGACAAACACAAACGGTACATAAACACCGCAATAGACAGCCGTATCTGCGTGGCGGAGGGAGCCATCCGCTCCGGCAAGACGATTGATCACTGCATTATTGCCGCAGCACACTTGGAACTCTGCCGGGATAAAATCCACCTTGCCAGCGGCTCTACTATTGGAAACGCCAAGCTGAATATCGGCGTGTGCAATGGTTTTGGTCTGGAAGCCCTGTTCCGGGGCCGCTGTAAGTGGGGAAAATACAGGGACAATGAAGCGCTTTTCCTTTACACGCAGACCGGTGAAAAAATCGTAGTGTTTGCCGGCGGCGGTAAGGCCGACAGCTACAAGCGCATCTTAGGCAACTCTTATGGGTTGTGGATTGCCACGGAGATTAACGAGCACTACGACAGCGATAACAGCCGTGAGAGCTTCATCAAAGTCGCCTTTGGCCGTCAGGCTGCGGCTCTGGACCCACTGGTTTTGTGGGACTTGAATCCCTGCAATCCAAATCATAAGATTTACAGCGAGTACATAGACCATTACACCAAAACAAACCTGCCCGGATATCTCTACCAACATTTCACAATTGACGATAACCTGGCTATTTCAGATGACCGCCGGGAGGAAATCAAGGCGCAGTATGACCCTAACAGTGTGTGGTATCGCCGGGATATCCTGGGGGAGCGGTGTGTGGCGGAGGGGCTAATCTACAAGTATTTTGCTAGCAACACCAGCGAATTTCTGATTAACGACCCATTACAATGGTGCCGCGAACGAAGCAAACGCTTTAGCAAAATCATGATCGGCGTAGACTTTGGCGGGACGAAATCTTACACAGCATTTAAGGCTGTTGGAATTACCTATGACTGCATCGTGATTGTGCTGGATGAAGAACATATTGACAGTAATGACCTTGACCCCGATAAGCTCGACTGGGAGTTCTGCGATTTTGTAGAGCGTGTCCAGGAAACCTATGGTGAATCTCAGACCCGTGCAGACAATGAGGAATCGGTACTTATCCGAGGTTTGCAGAATGCGGTCAGGAAAAAGAGCCTGAGAACAACCGTTTTGAACGCGAAGAAAATGGAGATAAACAACCGCATTAAGTTGACCATTCGATTAATGAAGCAAAAGCGTCTGTTTGTTTCCCGAAAATGCAAACACATGATAGACGCGTTTCAGACCGCCGTTTATGATCCGAAAAGCTATGATGATGAGCGGTTGGATGATGGGACAAGCGATATCGACAGCTTAGACGCTTTTGAATATTGCATAGAACCCTGGTATCAAAAGCTGATAAAGGCGGCTGAAACTCCGTAGGTGCCGCCGCAATAACTACCGCAGCAGCAGGAGGGAAGAAAGATGGAGAAAATTGAAATAAAGCTGAAAGAATGTTGTTTGACCTGTGAATACTATTATCCGGATGGTATTGGAATTGGCTCGTATTGTTCAATTAGCCCGGCAAAACGTGAGATAAGCTGCTTACATATGCCTGTGTGCTACAAATACACGTGGCGCAAGCTAACTTCCGCTGATGTTATCCGATGCGGAGAATGTCGGTGCTGGCATCCAGATGGAACATACAGCGTTGACATTGACGGGAGCAAGCAGCAGTATGGCACGTGCGAGTTTACAAATACGGCTTGCAAAGAAAACCATTTTTGTAGTTCTGGAAGAAAAAGTATGTAAGCGAGAGGTGAGCTGCCGAATTGAAGACATACCAGGATTTGATTGACTGCGGACAGGACGAACGATGCCGCATGGACTTTATCCGTTCGGCGGTGAATGAGCACAAGTCCAGCGACTTGTACAAAACTGCGGTTGACGCGCAGTTGTACTACGAAGGCGAAAACCCAACAATTGCAAAATACGAGAAGATCATATATGACCTGCAAGGTCGTGCACATGTGGATATGTATGCGGCAAACCATAAGATCAAAAGTAGTCTCTTCACCCGGAATGTGGATCAGCAAAATGGGTATCTCCTTGGGAATGGCGTTGCATTCAACGATGCTGAAACAAAAAACAGGCTGGGGACGCAGGAAATCCCGTTTGATCAACAGGTGAGCTATGCGGCGGAGTACGCCTTGATTGGCGGAGTCTCTTTTGGTTTCTGGAACCTTGACCATATAGATGTTTTCGAGATCACAGAATTTGCACCTCTGTATGATGAAGAAAACGGCGCGTTAATGTCCGGCATTAGATTTTGGCAAGTGGCGGATGATAAGCCGTTTCGCGCCACGTTGTATGAGCCGGACGGATACACGGACTATATTCAGCGTCGCGGTGAGGATCTGATGCCGCTTGCACAGGGGAAACGAAAATACCGCGAATTTGTTTCAAGGTCTAAAGTTGACGGGGCAAAGATTTACGGTGGTGAGAATTATCCATGTTTCCCGGTTGTTCCGCTCCAAAACGATTCCAAATGCCGTTCTGCTATTTGCGGGAAACGAAATACCCTGGACGCTTACGACCTTGTAAATTCCAACATGGTCAACAATGTCGATGAAGGAAATCTGATTTATTGGATTCTCTCCAACTGCGGCGGTATGGACGATTTGGATGATGCGAAATTTCTTGAACGTCTGCGAAGGACGCGTGTGGTTCACGCCGACAACGATGAAAACACCACAGTAACGGCACAAACCATTGAGGCGCCGGTTGAGGGAACGATAGCAAGCAGCGAGACCTTAAGAAATCAGCTTTACGAGGATTTCCAGATGTTCAACGCAGCGGCAGTGTCCGCAGGGAATCAGACTGCGACGGCGATTTGGGCAACCTATGAGCCGCTTGACCTCAAAACCAACAAGTTTGAGCGGCAGGTTACTAAGTTCATCAACGGGATTTTGAAATTAGCCGGGATAAACGACAAGCCGTCCTACACGCGGGATAAAATTATCAACAAAACGGAAGAAACCCAAGTCGTTTTGATGGGCGCGGAATACGTAACGCAGGAGTACATTACCAAAAAATTACTGACCATCTGGGGAGACACCGACATGGCAGAGGATATTCTCAAGCAGATGGCGGCAGAGGACTTGAACAAGTTTAACGGGGAACTGGACGGTGATGCAGAGGATATCGCCACGCCAACCGAAGAAGAAGCTATAAACGCTGCCGAGGAAGCCGTAGGCAAAACGCTGAATGGCTCTCAGACGGCAAGCCTGATTTCTGTGATTCAGCAGCTTTCAGACGGTAATCTGACGGAAGGACAGGCGGCAAGAATCCTGATGACCGCTATTGGCGTAACGCGTGAAGAAGCCTTGGCAATTATACGGGGGGAGGAATGATGGGAGAATACAAAAAGCATGAAACGCCAGCCTGACCTTGCCCACCAGCGCACCGACCAAGAGCTTGCCTCCTTGGAAACGCGCATTGCCGCCGAATACCAAAAAGCGGCGGATGAACTGCAAGAGAAAATCGACGCCTATTTTGCGCGGTTCAAGGCGCGGGATGCGGAACAGCTTCAGCTGTTGCAGGACGGCAAAATTACGCAGCAGCAGTACAAGCAGTGGCGGCTTGCACAGATAGGCCGGGGGAAGCGGTTTGAGGCCCTGCGGGACCGTGTAGCGGAACGGATGACCAATGCCAACGAGACCGCCGCCGCCTACATAAATGATCGTACACCCGGCATTTACAGCTTGAACCGCAACTACGCAGCCTATACCATTGAGCGGCAAGTAGGGGCAGAAGTGGGTTTTGATCTATGGGACGAACAAACTGTCCGCCGTCTTCTGGTGGAACAACCGGACCTGATGCCCTACTACCCGCCAAAACGAGCTGTGAAACGTGGTATCGACCTGAAATGGGGGAAACAGCAGATCACCGCTCAGATTACCAGCGGAATTTTGCAAGGAGAAAGCATCAAGCATCTGGCGGACCGTCTGCAAAAGAATATTCCCAACATGAACCGCACCAGCGCAATCCGGGCCGCCCGAACCGCAGTCACAGGAGCGCAAAACGCCGGTAGAATTGATAGCTATATATGGGCAGAAGAAATGGGAATCCGGCTGAAAAAACGATGGCTTGCCACGCTTGACAGTCGTACACGACACGCACACGCCGCTTTGGATGGGCAGACGCAAGATGCAGAAAAGCCGTTTGAATCAGAACTTGGAGAGATTATGTTCCCCGGCGACCCGGCGGCAGACCCTGCAAATGTATATAATTGCCGTTGTACTTTGATTGCTGATGTAGAGGGAGTTGATACAAGTGATGCTCTGCGGCGTGACAGATGGGGCGTGTTGCCGGATATGACGTTTGCTCAATGGGAGAATCACAAACGCGGGGAGGGATATTTGCAAAGATGAATGTTGACATTGAATTGACAGACAACAGCAATCTGGCGAGGAGAGAACTGGAAGCCGCCTGCATTCGCGCATTAGAAAAATGCGGATTGGTAGCAGAAGGATATGCCAAACGCCTTTGCCCGGTTGATACGGGGAATCTCCGCAATAGTATTACACACCTGGTCGACATCAGTGAATTGCTATGCCGTATCGGGACAAACAGCGAATATGCCGCCTATGTGGAGCTGGGCACTGGAAAATATTACCCTGGCGGCCGTCAAACGCCCTGGGTCTACCAGGATGCAAAGGGCAAATGGCACCTGACCTACGGCCAGCGGGCGCAGCCATATCTGAAACCTGCGGTTGCGGACCATGTGCCGCAGTACAAAGACATTATCGAGAGAGAACTGCATGGATGAAAAAACTGTCAAGGCAGCAGAATCCATTCTCGCAAAAGGCGACCGTGTGGAGCTGATACCAATTAAGGGCGGCGTAAAGGTCGTACGGGTGAGGCGGGAGGAAGTGAAACTGCCGGATTGCCTGTCATGTAAGACATGGAACCAATGCATATCTGCCGCGCAAGAAGGCAGGTTAATAAGGTGCATATCTTTTGGGTATGTGCAGAAGCATATCCAAACAAAGTGAATACGGTTTGCCGCCGGTAAGCGTTCCGGCGGAACGTCCGAGCGTGGACATTCATTCCAGACATGGAGTGAGTGCCCACGCTTTTTCTTTTGGTAAAACACGCGAAGCACCGCGGTTTTATACAACGTTCGCCCCCAAAGAACCGGGGCCAAAGAAAAGGAGAACGAATTATGGCATTAACAAGGAAATTTTTGAAGGCACTGGAAATCGAGGGTGACAAAGCGGATCAGATTATTGAGGCCCACACGGAAACCCTTGACGGCCTGAAAGCCAGCCTTGACGCGGCACAGGCCGACGCAGGCAGGCTGCCGGAAATCCAGAAGCAGTTGGAGGCGGCGCAGGCGGACTTGGAAGCTGTGAAGAAAGACAGTTTCAAGGTGAAATATGAGGCAATCAAAGAGGATTTTGAGTCCTACAAGGCTGAACAGGCCAAAAAGGAGGCCCATACCGCGAAAGAAACCGCTTACCGCGCGCTCCTGAAAGCGGCGGGAATCAGCGAAAAGCGCATTGACTCGGTACTGCGCGTCAGCGACGTGGACGGTGTGGAACTCACCGGCAAGGGAGAGATCAAGGGCGCAGACACACTGACCGCCTCCATCAAGGAGGAGTGGGCGGACTTCATCGAAACCACCGAGGTTAAAGGCGCGGCGACGCCAACCCCGCCCGCCAACACTGGCGGCAGCACACTGACCGCAGAAGACATTATGAACATCAGGGATACCGAGGAACGTCAGAAAGCAATGTTTGAACACGCTGACCTTTTCGGTCTCGAATGAAAAGGAGTACATTATGGCAGCTGAAATCAACCTTATCACACAAGAAAAAATGAAAAAAGTCCGCGAGGTGGATTTTGTCCGGCAGTTCCAGCACAAAAGTCTTGCAAAGCTGCTGGAAGTTCTGGGCGTTACCCGGAAAATCCCCATGATGGAAGGTACTACCATGTACTATTACACAACCACTGGGGAGCTTCAGAGCGGAAAGGTAGCCGAGGGTGAAATCATCCCTTTGAGTCAGTATGAGACTGAAAAGACAAAGATTGGAGAAATCACGCTGGACAAATGGCGGAAAGCGGCCAGCGCGGAAGCCATTAAGAAGTCTGGATATACCGCCGCAGTCCGGGACACGGATACAGCGCTGCTACGGGATGTCCAGGTGAGCGTGCGTAAAAACCTATTTGATTTTCTGAATGGGGCAATCACAAACTCCACTCCGGTATCCGGGGATGGTTTGCAGGCTGCGCTTGCCGCCGCATGGGGCCAGCTTCAGGTCAAATTTGAGGACGACACCACCCAGGCGGTGTACTTCCTCAATCCACTGGATGTTTCCGAATATTTGGCGTCCGCCAATGTCACAACGCAGACCGCTTTCGGAATGAACTATATCGAGGATTTTCTGGGCCTGGGTACCGTGATCATTTCCGCCCGCATCACAAAGGGGACTTTTGTAGCCACGGCGAAGGAAAATTTCATCATGTACTACCTGACCATGAATGGGGACGTGGCATCCGCCTTTGGCCTGACAGCCGATGAGTTGGGACTGATCGGCATCAACAGCGGCTACCGCAACGAGGAGCGGGCCCAGATCGAAAGCCTCGTTATGAGCGGTATTCAGATCCTGGTGGAGTACGCGGAGGGCGTTGTGAAGGGCACCATCGGCGGTTCCGCTGGTGCCAGTGCAGAACCCGCCGCCGCGCCGGCAAAGGCTGCAAGCAAGTAAGAAAGGGGAATGGATATGGAACTCAAAGACACAATTTCCATGATGGAGAGCTCCGACTATAAAGAGCGGTTCAAGGCCGAGTACAACCAGCTTGCTATCCGGTTCGAGAAACTGAACGCGATGCTGGACAAGTGGGACGCTGGCACGCTCACATTTACGTCAACCTGCCCGAGAAGCATCTACAACATTCAGATTCGGGCAATGGCCGACTATCTGGCTGCGCTTGAGGCGCGGGCGGTCATGGAGAGCGTAAGCCTGTAAGAAAGGAGAAGGCGTGATGCTGGAACAGGTCTTGATACATATTCACAACTGGTTTCAGGTGGACATTTCTCCCGGAACTTACACCATCCAGGACAGCGGCATCACGCTTCCCTTCCTCCAGGACGGCCAGTATTTCCGCATCTGCGGCAGCGTGTTCAACGACGGCCTGCACCAGTATGGCCCAGCTATGGAGCTTTTACAGGATGAAACTTTCACGGGAGCCGTCTGGGCACTGGCTGTCCCAAAAGCGGTTGTTGAGCTGTCCGAAGAAATTGCCGCGTGGCAGGAGAAGTACGGCGCGGTCCTTGACAGCCCCTATACCTCAGAATCATTCGGCGGCTATTCCTACAGCAAGGCCAGCGGCGCGGGGGATTCTACCGGTTCCGGCGGCTGGCAGGCGGCATTCCGTGCGCGGCTGAATCCGTATAGAAAGTTGAGGGAGATTTAACCATGAAAAGCATTTGCGAAATGTGCAGCAAAGACCATATGGACTATGTCCGGGTGGCACTTGCAATCGAAACACTTGCCTATCATAACAAAAATTATCTGTGGACAGGTGATAACTGCAAGCTAAGTGAAGAAATTCAAGCATTGCTTACCGATGCGCTGAAAAAGGAGTCCGAAAAATGAGCCTTTTACGAGAGTACATGGAACCCTGCCAGCTGATTGAGAAGAAACGCGTCCCGGACGGCGAGGGCGGCTTTATCACCAGCTGGGCGGACGGGGCGGAGTTCAAGGCCGCTGTGGTCTGCGACACCTCCATGCAAGCAAGGACGGCGGAGAAGCAGGGTGTCACCAGCCTCTATACTGTCACCTGTGAGCCCAACGCAAAGTTGGAGTATCATGACGTGTTCCGCCGCCTGTCCGACGTCAAGATTTTCCGCGTCACCAGCGACGGGGACGATGTGCAGACGCCGCCCATGGCCACATTTCAGTTTTCCCAGGTGACGGCGGAGGAATGGGAGCTGCCACGATGACAATCAACATTTTGGAGACTGAGTACACCATCATGTTCAAAAATGATGAAGAAGTATGTGCCGCGATGAATGTTCAGGTTGGAGAGTGTGGCGGATACTGTAGTGCGGCGGCTAAAGAGATTGTTATTGCAAACCTCAATACAATAACCGATTCTGAGACCGAAAAAGACGCAGTTAAACGGGATAATATTCGGCATGAGATTGTACATGCGTTTTTTAACGAGAGCGGCCTATCTGATAATTCAAATATGGTAGCGTGCTGGGCAAAAAACGAGGAAATGGTGGACTGGATTGCTCTGCAAGGCCCGAAAACCTACAAGGCGTGGCAGGAGGCGGGAGCATTATGACCAAAGCCGCCGCTCTCCATCAGTTCTTTTCCTCTTTCGGTCTATCGGCCTATGCAGCCACGGACGTTCCGGACGACGCCGTCCTGCCCTATCTGGTCTATGAGTTCGCCGTCGGGGCCTATGAGGACACCACATACCCAACGGTGGACCTGTACTACCACAGCGAAAGCAACGTCCACATTAACGCCAAGGCACAGGAGATATCAGACCGCTGCCACAACGGCGCGGCCATCCGGTTTGACACCGGCGGCGCGATGCTCTACTGCGGGCCCTGGCAAGGGTTACGGGATGAAGTAAGCGATATGATTAAACGCCGCCGCAGTAATTTTACAATTCATTGGGTGTCAAACACCTGAAAAACAAAGAAAGGAAGTGCACAATGGGTGCTTTCACGAGAATCCCCGCGGATACATTTGAGCAAATTCAGACAAACGCTGGAATATTGCTTTACAATTTCGATCCTGCGAATCCCACTGTAAAAGATGAGGATATTATCTGCCCAACCACAGGGGGCGTTAACGCACGATGTGTGCCCACATATTCGGACCTTGGTGAGGATGTAGACAACTGTCCTGCAAACCTCCTCGAGCTGAAAAACGTGGACAGCTGGGATTGCGGCTTGGAATTCACAAGCCTGGGCACATCTCCAAAATCCATTCGGCTTGCGTTGGGCGCGGCGGATATCGACAGCAATGATCCAACACACATCATCCCCCGGCGGATGCTGAAAGTCACCGACGCGCAGGATGTTTGGTGGGTTGGCGACCGGGCGGATGGCGGCATGGTCGCCATATGCGTGCGAAAAGCCTTATCTACCAGCGGATTTTCGCTTCAGACCACCAAAAACGGAAAGGGCAACACCTCCGTGAACCTGACAGGGCATGTCACGGTAGATACACAAGACCACGTACCTATGGAATTTTACAGCACAGGGCCGGTTCAGTCCGGCAGCGGGGAGGAAATTTGATGAAACTTTTTCAATTAAGCACGGATCAAGCACTGGATACAATGTGCGAGCTGGCACCCTACATCGGAAATATTGCGAACGATGAAACGGTAGTGGGGACCATTGGCAAGGTGATGGAAGATGTGGAGGAATTGAACAGGTACGGGCAGTTCATGCTTCTTGCGGGACGTATTGGCGAATTCACCCCTTTGCTGTTGAAAACGCATCGGGCAGACGTATACGGCATCCTGTCTGTCATGAACGAGCGAACGGTTGCAGAAATTGCCGCACAAAAGCTCATAGATACCATCCGGCAGGTTCGGGAATTGTTTCAGGATGAGGATTTTCTGACTTTTTTCAGATCGTCCGTGCGGCAGGGACAGAAAGAACCTTATGCGCCCTCTGTGGAATCCCACACCTCCGCGTAAAGGCGATACTCGCTGTTCTTCCGGCAATCGTAAAGAGGGGCATCGACCGATGGACATTTGAGATTTATGTTACCGATACACTGCAAGTCATTGCGGAAAACACATCGGTTTCCGCCGCATATCACAGCGGAGGGAAAGTGGGGAAATCCATAGCGCGCCGGTGGGTAGACATGGGCAAGCCCGCTCCGCCAGAAGAATGCCGCACAGCAGAAGAAATCATTGCAGAAATGAGAGAGAAGTTAAAGGAGGTGAGCGGCGATAAACCTATTTGACTTGGTTGCGACAATCCGTGTAAATCTCGATGACTTCGACCGTGGGCTAGAGGATGCCAGACGCCGATTTAACAGTTTCAGTTCCAGCCTGAACGGAATCGGTTCCGGGCTGAAAGATATCGCCGCCCCTGCCGTCAAGGGCTTCCAGGCGGTGGAGGGCGTCGGGAATAAAGCCGCTGACATTGTGAAAAAGGGCCTTGGCGGGTTTACAGTCGCTTCCACTGCGGTAGCCGGATTCGGTGCGGCGGCGGTGAAGTCTGGGATGCAGTTCGACGCCTCCATGTCGGAAGTTTCCGCTATTTCCGGGGCGGCCGGGCAAGAATTCCAAGATTTGCGGGACAAGGCGCTGGAAATGGGAGCGAAAACGCAGTTTAGCGCGTCAGATGCTGCGAAAGCCATGACCTATATGGGTATGGCCGGATGGAAGGCTGGCGATATGATCAGCGGCATTGAGGGAATCATGAATCTTGCCGCCGCCTCCGGGGAAGATTTGGCACTTACCTCCGATATCGTTACCGATGCCTTGACCGCATTTGGGAAAAGCGCGGGAGATTCCGGGCATCTTGCGGACATCATGGCGGCGGCATCCAGCAATGCAAACACGAATGTTGCTATGCTGGGCGAATCTTTCAAATACGTAGCCCCTGTTGCAGGAGCTTTGGGATACTCAATGGAAGATACGTCTTTAGCCCTAGGGCTCATGGCCAACAGCGGCATTAAGGCTAGTTCTGCTGGCACATCACTGCGTGCTGCTTTAACAAACATGGCTTCGCCTACCAAGCAAATGGCGAAGGTTATGGACCAATACGGCATTTCTTTGACCAATTCTAACGGAGAAATGTATTCCCTCGGTGAAGTGATGATACAACTCCGCGAAAAAATGGGCGGTCTGGATGAGGCTACACAGGCATCGGCTGCCTCTACACTTTTCGGCAAAGAAGCTATGTCCGGTATGCTGGCAATCATCAACGCAGCCCCCGAAGATTTTGAAAAATTGACCGGAGCTATTTACGAATGCGATGATGCAGCCGCGAAAATGGCCGCAACCATGATTGACAATCTCCAAGGTGACCTGACTCTGCTGGGAAGTGCTTTTGAATCACTGCAAATCGCCATTTCAGATGCGCTCACGCCTACCCTGCGGGAGTTCGCGCAGTTCGGGCAAAAGGCAATGACTGGGCTTCTTGAGGGCTTCCAGAGTGGTGGCGTGTCCGGTTTCATGTCCGCCCTATCTGGCATTGTGACTGACGGCGTGACCCTGCTGGCGCAGAAAGCGCCGGAGTTTGCGAGTGTGAGCTTGCAGTTTGTGGCGGCGTTGGCAGATGGGATTTTGGGCGCACGGTTTGAGATTTTTGAAGCCGGAAATAACATTTTAATCACATTGACGAACGGCATTTCTGAATGGCTGTCAAGCCATACAACTGAAATGCAAGAATTCGGCGTTGAAATTATCCGTTTGATTTTCCAGGGGTTCCTCTCTGCGGGCGAAATTATCTCAGAAAACATAGGACAGTTCATTCCGTTAATCGCAAACGCTTTCCTTATTTATCACGAGGCGTTGTTCACCGTTGGGACGGACATATTGGGATCAATCGGAAAAGGTCTGATAGAAAACAAAGAAGAAATTCAGCATCTCGCTTCTAGCACGATTGAAAGCATGGTTACCGCTCTCAGCGAAAACGCCCCCGCCATCATCGAGGGAGGCATTGCCTTGATCGAAGCCCTGGCCGGCGCACTTATGGAGAATATGCCGCTGATCCTGTCAACTGGCGCGGAGATCGTTGGAAAGCTGGTCGAGGGGATTACGGGTTCCCTGCCGGCCTTCGCTGTGGCGATTCTGCCAATTTTGACGCACATCGGGAAAATTATCGACACCGTCGGCAAGATAAAAGACGCCGTAAAGATGGTAGTTGATTTTGTAGCAGGCAGCAACGGAATTACTAAGATTATCGGGATTGGGAAAACCCTTATGAGCGGCATCCAGGCTCTTTTTGGGCTGATCATGGCACACCCTGTCGTCGCCGTCGTAACGGCCATTATCGCGGCTATCGTTCTGCTGTGGACGCAGTGCGAGGAATTTCGTGATTTCGTTGGCCGCATGGTGGAAGCCATTATTGGATTTTTCTCTGGGCTATATGAAGGAATATCTTCCGCTTTGGCTGGGATTGCAGAATTTATTGGAGGTGTGTTCTTGACCGCGTGGGAGCTGGTGCAGGGGACGTGGTCAAGTGCTGTTGAATTCTTTACAGGCATTGTACAAGGCATTCAGACCGTCTTTTTGGTTATTACAAAATTTTTTGGCGGGCTGTTTGCGGCGGCCTGGGCCGCGGTACAAATGGCGTGGGAAAGTTCAGTTGAGTTTTTCGCCGGCGTAGTCGAAGGAATCAAAGGCGTTTTCGCTCCTGTTGCAGAAATACTAGGCGGATTCTTTCAAGCTGCGTGGGAGGCGGTACAAAATACGTGGTCGACGGCGAAAGAGTATTTTTCTGCGATTGCAGAAGCGATTCGAACCGCTTTTGAGGCAGCTACCGAATTCCTGACAGCTGCATTCAAAACGGCTTTGGAAGCAATTAGATCGGCCTGGGCCAGCACGAAAGAATTTTTCTTCGGAATTTTCAACGCAATTAAAGACGCGGCTACATCTGCTGGTAAAAGTGTAGGAAATGCTCTGAAAGAGGCGTGGGCGGCAGTCCGTAACGCTTGGAATGGAGCCATCTCCTTTTTCCGCGAAATCCTGGAAAGCATTGTAAGCGTATTCAGCGGGATCGGCAGCCGATTCGCATCCATTGGGCGGAACATCGTTGACGGAATCAGGGACGGCATTGCAAATGCGTGGACTTCTTTTATCGGCTGGTTAGGCCGAAAAGTCAACGGCATTGTGGATGCTGTAAAAAATATGCTTGGCATTCATTCTCCCTCACGGGTATTTGCTGGAATCGGTGAAAACATGGCCTTGGGCCTTGCAGAGGGATGGGATGATCAATACAGCAGCATCAAACGGCAGATTGAGAACGGCATGAATTTTTCGCCGGTATCCGTTGGAGTGAAAACTTCTGGAATTTCGGTTAGTCCTGAAAACAGAATGCCGCAGATGTCCGCCGCTGGCGGTAATACATTCAATTTCACCTTTCAGTCACCGAAAGCTCTGGACCCTGTTTCTGCCGCCAGGGAGGCAAAAAAAGCGGCGCAACAGATCACGCTTGGATATGTGTAGGAGCTACTATGATCGAGGAAATTAAAATTACATCCCTGACCGGGCGCGGAGACTTGATCCTGAAAACGCAAGATTTCCAGGGATATTGGCTTGGCCCGGTGGATTGGGGACAAGTGCAAGGGCAACATCAAGGCTATCATTATTATAACCAGGTTGGTGAAAGTATTGTGTCTACCACGGTGGGGCCCCGCCCGCTGTCAATCACCGGCTGGGTGGTGGATGGCTCCGGCGAAACGCTCCAAAGACGCTGCGATTTTCTCAATGCCTTTATTTCCCCAGTCGAGGACTACATTCTGGAATATAAGGGGAAGAAAATTCAGTTCCGGCCTGACATCTCCATAGCATACAGCCCGGAATACATCAAAAATAACAAAAAGGTTCGCCGGTTTCTCATTCAGGCTACTTGCCCATTTCCGCTGTTCAGCGACATGGAAGATACACAGGTAACCTTTGACTTTTCCAGAAAAATGTTTCGATTCCCTACGGGATTCGGACGAAAATCGCCCATTGTTTTTGCAGTAACGTCGAAAACATACAGCGTAGAGATTGAAAACAAGGGCGGGTTTTCTACCGGCCTGATTGCCAAGATTCGTTTTTCTGGCGAAGTACAGAACCCGCGCCTTGTGAATCTGACTACTGAAAAATTCGTTGGCGTCAACCGAACATTTTCCCGCTACGAACAGCTGGAAATTTCAACCGCGCCGGGGAATAAGCATATGACGCTCTATACAACGGATGGCGAGCGTGAAAATCTTATAAAGCACCGGGATTTCCGAAACAGCTGGATTCAGCTTCAGCCCGGTGCCAACCGATTGGCGTTGGACTGTGATGATCTGGACCAACGGCCAAACATGGATGTGATCGTATACTTTACGCCGCTCTATTTGGAGGTGCAGTGATGGATTTGAAAATGGAGGTGTACAGCCCGAACCTTTCCCTTTTGGGGGTTCTGGAAACCTGTCAGTCAATCCTTTTTGAAGACAAAGCGTTTTCCGCCGGGTCCTTTACCGTGGACGCGTTGATCACAGAGGAATCTATCACGCTGCTGTCTCCGGAAAATATTCTTTGGATCGAGGGCGGAACTGCGGGAATTATTGAGTACATTCAGCAGCGTGCAGATGAGAGCGGCCCATACATCACTGCGAAAGGGCGGCTTCTGTCCGGCATTCTTGACCGGAGAATTCTATGGGGTCGTTATGACCTCTGGGGAACACCGGCGGAAATTATACGGAATCTTGTGAACGACTGTGCGATTACACCCACACGAGGGGATGTGGAAGCGCGGAAAATTCCGGGGCTTGTCTTGGAGGATACGGTTCAGGCGGCTGGAAAAAAAATACGTGTGCAGAAGACCGGCGGGACGCTTTTGGACGCGCTGGAGGAGCTGGGGGAAACCTATCAAACGGCGTTTGGTGTGCGGTTCGATCCGGAAATTCCCCGGATGGTGTTCTGGACACGGCCCGGAATAGACCGGTCTGCAAACCAGACGGCAGGAGCCCCCGTATTTTACAGTACGGAACTGGACGACGTGCTATCGTCAGAATATGCTTACAATTCCGGCGAATACCGAAACGTAACCTTAGTGTCCGGAGAGGGCGAAGGAAATGACCGCGTAATGATTACGGTAGAAGCGGAAGGGCCCCCCGAACCGCAGCCCCCGAACCCCCCTGAACCCGTTCCATGTCGAATTATACTTTCCATAGACCCGGAAGGCGGAGGAACAGCCAACGGCGGCGGAACCTTTGAAAGCGGTGCAAGCGTTACGGTGACTGCGGTCCCTGCAAATGGTTACAGCTTTTCCGGCTGGCGGGAAAACGGGGAGATTGTCAGCGTCAACGCTTTCTACACTTTTATGGTGATAGGGGACCGAGCCTTGACGGCAGTCTTTGCAGCGGTCCTTCCCAGTTACACCGTAACGGCCTCTATCGACCCTGCCGGGAGCGGCACGGTATCTGGAACCGGAACCTATCAGGAAGGGGACCGCGTTACGCTGACTGCGACGCCAAACGACGGCTACCAATTCTCCCAGTGGCAAGAGAACGGAGAAACGGTCAGCGAAACGGCGGAATATACAATTACAATCAACGAAAATCGAGAACTTTCGGTACTGTTTGAGGCGGTACAACCCTCTAGGCTTCCTGATGAGTATACGGAAGTCCAATACATTCAATCACCCGGCAGCGTTTTTCTAAATACAGTAGTTATGGGCGCAGCGATGAAAATGGTAATGGATGTAGAGCCGACGGAAGTCCCATCAAGCGGAATTTATCATTATTTTGTATTTGCATATTCCAGACATTCGGTCAACAATGGCAGATATCAACACAGGCAGCTTGCAGTAAACTACGCGCCAACTTTTATTGGCGGAGTCATGGGCTCTGGTTCCGGCACATCCACAACGCCCAGTTGGAATTTCTCGAAAATTACGGAAAATGTAACCCCAAGACGTATGTTGATAACGATTGATTACCCAAACACAAAAATTATGGTGGATGACACCACTTTCAAGGGCCTTGCTACCGCCGCATCCTATATACCAAACGCAGCGGTTCGTGTGTTAGGCAGCGCGGCAGCTGAAACTTCCTCGGTTAAAGCCAAATTGTATTCTCTCAAATTCTATAACGGCGATGAATTGATTCGGGATTTTGTTCCCTGTATCAACCCGGAAGGCATTACGGGCGTCTACGATATTATTGGAGGCCTGTTTCTCTCAAGCGCAACCTCTACGCCGCTTATTGCAGGCCCCGCCGTATAAAGGGAGGAACTGGAATGGCATCTTATACCGGGCTTGCGCGGCGGGAACTGTGGGTCGACGCCCGCGACCTGCAAAGCGATTCCGACCCGGACAATCCCCTGACGGCAGAAGAATACATTGACATTCTGACTGCCAGAGGGAGAGAAAAACTTGCGGAAAATCAATTAGTACGCTCCTTCTCCGCGATTGTGAGAACTTACAATCCTACCTACGTCTACGATGAAGATTTTTTGTTGGGCGACACGATTACGGTGACGGATGAACGTTTGAGCGTCACGCTCAACGCAGTCGTACAGGCGGCAGAGCGTGCCGTAAGCAAGGAGGGCGAAAGTCTGACGCTTACGCTTGGATTTGGACAACCCACCCTATACGACAGACTGAAACGAAAGGCGGTGAAATAAATGGCTCTTTATGATGGATTTTTTGACGCGGTTCTTGACGAAGAAACCGGGCAATATGATCGGGAATACGACTCCGCCGGTTTTACGGAATACTTTGGTGAAATCATTGGCTCCGGCGTTTGTGTGTATCAAAATCCGGGCAGTTTCAAGGTGCGGGTAGAAAATGGAGCGGCGGTAATCGCTCCGGGTTATTTATTCATCCAGGGTTATTGGCTGCGGAATGACGCGGATTATACGTTGGAACTCCCTGAGAGCGGGATCTATGCCATTCTGGCGCACCTGAACCTGGGACAGAGGACCATCGAAATTCTTTCGCAGGAAAAAGCGGACCCGGAAGTTTACCCGGATTCCCTTGTCCTGGCATACATCACTATGGGCTACGGCGGCCTTTCCGCCGTGGAAGACACCCGCAGCAATACCAATCTCTGCGGCATGATTGACGCCATAGGAGGGCTTGTCCAAAAAGTAGACTATGCCATCCACTACATTGATACCGAGATTGATGGCAAACTCGCGGAAGCGGAATCCAATATTGCCGCCCAAAGCAAACGGCTGGATGAAAAAATCACAGAAGTCGCTGCGCTGGTGGAGGCCATCGCGCCGCCGCCGGTGGGGACGATCAAGTTCAGCGTCAGTCAAAATATAGGGGCGGAATGGCTGCCTTGCGATGGAAGTTTTATCAATCAGGAGGATTATCCGGAACTAGTGGAGGCACTTGGGAAGGTAACGCCAGGTGTGGAGGACTTTAAGGAAGTTTCCGGCGGAACAATAGGTTCTGGATTGACAAATGGGTGTCTGTATGATGGAACGCTTTGGCTGTTTTCCGCCACGGATAAGAGATTGTACGGATATACAGCCGCTACAAGACAGATAAAAAGCCTCTCCGTAACCGGTACGGAAAAACTGACAGATTCCCCGGCAAATCCGATTTGCCTTTCCATTACGTCCGGGCATTTGTTCCTGGCGCAGAATCAAACCAGCTCTAATTCCTTTGTGTTGCTGGAATGCTCCAATTTTACCGGCAGCGGAAGCGCAGCTATGACGGAACTGGATGTAAACCCGGCAATTCTAGCGTTTGGAAATAGCCTAGGGAGCATTCCAGGTGAACATTTCATTCCGGAAGTCGTCACTATTCAGTACAATTGGGGGACGGCTTCCGCGCCGGATATACAACCCACTTTCATAGTCTGCATGGGGCGGCGGAATTTTACATTGACTGGAAGCTCATATATTTGGAGAATATTTGCCCTCCTATGGAAACAGAGCGATTTTCCCAGTGCTAAAATGATCGTTGCGTATAGTTCTGATTATCGGGGTTCTTCAAGCGACAATCTTGCGCCGTATGTTAATACGCTTTTTAGGTATAGCTCCAAAAATGCAAATGAATTGCTAATACTCGACGTTTCGCCTGGCACCAGTACCATTTCAATGGAATTTGTATCCGTGCCCAACGGCGTATACAATTCTATTTCTGCACAAGGCACAATGTTCGCAGTAATATCCGACCCTATCCGAACGTCGCCTGTCGCTGGAAATGGCCGCTATATCTATCGCTGTTTTATTTCCGAGAAAAAACTGAACCTTCGGGCGGGGAAATACAATCCAAACGAGCCTTATGCTCCCAATGCGCCTGCCATCGCCCCGATGCCGCTCCCAAGCCGCGCAAACGTGTTCCCCGATTCCGTTTGTTACGCCGCGAATCAGGATTTGTGGTTCGTTTTTGTTGGAACCGGCATAGCGTTCTCCCCGACACCGGAAATCGGTGCGTCGTGGGGCTATCTGGATACACAGGACGTTTTGGGCGTGATCACGCAGTTTGGAAGCCTGGACTATGACCCGGAACGAAACCTTTTGTACATCTCCGGGCAGGATTCCACCAATAAGGGAAGGCTTGGCGTAATGCAACTGCCGGAACTTTATGATTATGCCAATGATGGCGCATGGCTCCCGATGATTGCCAGCGATGGCGTCCCGGCATACATCAAAGCCAAAGGAACCGGTGGAGAAGATATTGACAGTACATTGCGTGTCACCGTTCTCGAACCTGTATACGTACAGCCAAGTGCCCTTCCCAGTGTAGCGATAATCTTCAACGGCGTGATTCTGGGTGTTGGGACGTCCAATCAGCCTGTAAGCATGGAAAAGGGAACTTTTACGGCGGGTCTCCGTATTTTATCCTCCTTGACCGGCACGTGGAGAGCATCGCTGTACGTGAATGGGTCTCCAATGGCAACCATTGGATTAAAAGAGGCTGTCGGAACCGAAAGCACGGTGACACGGGACATTGCCGATTACCTGGAATCCGGCGTCACGCTGCAATGGAAGTTGGCCTGACAGCAGGGAGGCGGCAGTATGAGTTTGACCTATGGTTTTTGCCTGGGTGCGGAGGATACCCTTTATACTTCGCAACAGTTTTCAGAGGCGTTTCATGCGTTGGTGGGGGATGGCATATGCCCGAATGGAACGGAATTTGCTCTGACGCTGGACGGCGGCTTCCGTTTGACCATCGGGACGGGATTCGCGTTGATACATGGACGGTGGATGGAAAACGACGCGCCGTTTTCCTTAACCCTGCCGCCCTCCGGAAACAACGCGGACCGTTATGACGCAGTTGCCGCGAAGATTGACTACACCGCAAAACGTGGGACCCTGACGGTTCTTGTGGGCATCGACCCGGCGGCATTGCGGAAAAACCCCGCGATCATTCGCAATGATCAGGAATACAGCATTATCTTATATCTGCTGCATGTGCGGCGCGGGGCAACGTCCGTCATCGCGAACGATGTGGAAGATGTGCGGGCGGACGCTGGACTATGCGGAAAAATTACGCCTGTTCGCAGTATCGCGCTGGACGTCCTGAAAATTTATGATTTTCTGACCTCCGGAATTGACGCGGAAGTTTCCCGTATTCTTGGGCTGGCGGAAGCGGAAATTGAAAAAGGGCAAGCCGCAGTAAACCGCTTGGATGCGGCAATTCGGAACAGAAAAGGAGTGGAGATCGGCGATGTAGTGAAATCGCTCTCAAACCCAAAACCGGAAGAAGAATGGCTTTTGTGCAGCGGCGGGCGGGTTCCGGCGGAATATACGGAACTGCGGGAGATGCTTGGCGGATTTCTGCCGGATATCCGACACGAGGACGAACGGTTTCACAGTTTCATCTACGGCGGGCCGCCGGGAGAGACGGAAACGCCGGAAGAACCGACTTATTTCCCCTACGTTCCAGACGGCAGTTCCGCCTATATGACGGCGGATGGGAAAATTTATTGTTGCAAGAGGTGACAGTATGGCAGAACAATACAACAGCCCCTATACAGGACCACAGATCGATGAAGCACTCCGAAAGACTTTGGAGGGCGAAACGAGCGGCGACATTGATTTGAGTGGATATGCACCGCTGAACAAGCCACACTTCAAAAATGGAATTATATGTGGTATTGGTGTTTCTGACAATGATTGCGGTAAGTATTCTATCATAGTAGGATCGTCCAAAGCCCCCGGAGAATCCGCCGCTGCATTTGGTGGGGCTTGCGAATCAAACGGAAAGTATTCGTCTACTTTTGGTGTTTTTTGCATTTCCGGCGGGGAATCATCTCATGCAGAAGGCCAAAACACAAAAGCAACTAATAGGGCCGCACACGCAGAAGGCTCATATACAGAAGCATCTGGAGAGTTTTCCCATGCAGAAGGAACCCATTCAATAGCTAGTGGAACGTGCGCTCATGCAGAAAATAATTCAGATGCAACTGGGAATTTTTCTCATGCTGGCGGTTCAAATTCAGTTGCATCTGGATACGCATCTTTTGTTCAGGGGAGTGAACTTTTGGCGTCTGCCCCATATCAAACTGTTTTTGGCGTTAACAATGTAGAATATACCAATACTTATACCAAATTAATTATTGGTAAAGGGATGACGGTAGACACTACCGGAAATAAACCGCGTGCCAACTGCTTCCGCGTAACAGATACAGGCGTTTTTGCGTCGGGTGAATACAATTCCAGCGGCGCGGACTATGCGGAGCTATTTGAATGGGCCGACGGAAATCCGGACGCGGAAGACCGCTGTGGGCGGTTTGTCACCCTGGACGGTGAAAAAATCCGCCTCGCGCTGCCCGGAGACGATTACATACTTGGTATCGTGTCCGGTAATCCATCGGTCGTAGGCGACGTGTACGACGATCAATGGCAGGGGATGTATGAAGTTGACGTTTTTGGGCGGCCTGTGTATGAATGGCGGGATTTCCCGGCGGAAACCCTCGAGCGCCCTGGCCCGGATGGAGAAATGGAAACGATCGAAATCCGCCCTGCCAGAAGGGAGTGGGTACAGAAAATCAATCTGAACTATGACCCGGAGCAAAAATATATTCCCCGTTCGGAACGTCCGGAGTGGGATGCAGTCGGAATGCTGGGCAAGCTGATCACCGTCGACGACGGCACCTGCCGAGTCAACGGATGGGCGGCTGTCGGCGCAGACGGCGCAGCCACCGCCAGCGCGGAACGGACGAAATTCCGGGTCATGTCACGCCTGGATGAGACGCATATCCGCATAATGATTTTTCCCGGATAAAATGCATATTCATCAGCAACTTTTGCTCTCAATCCCCTCTGATAGGGAGGTGAAACATGTTTACTCTATACGCAGAAAAAAACAAACTGACCTTGCGGGGGCGGGAAACGCTCACCAGCGGGAGCGTCAACGTCTACGATGTGCGGTTCACGTTTTCCGCGGATTGGGATGGATTAAGCCGAATCGCTGTATTCCGGGCGGGAACCAGCGGCGAACCGACCGCCGTGAAAGTGGATGAAAACGGCGGATGTGTGATTCCTTGGGAGGCTCTGACGAAAAACGGCGTCCTGCTGTACGCCGGTGTCTACGGAACGGGAGAAGGCGGAGAGATCGTCCTTCCCACCGTCTGGGCAAGCCTGGGCACAATCTTTGAGGGCGCAAAGCTCGGTCAAAACACCCAGCCGCCTACGCCGGATTTATGGCAGCAGGAGCTTGCCGGGAAAGCCGACGGGCTGGATTATACGACGGATGGCGAACTTGGCTTATATGCAGGAAAGAAGCTGTTGTCTTCCGTCCCTATCCAGGGAGGCGGAGGAGGGGGCGTATCCGATCACCGGCTTCTTTCCCACCGGGAGGATGAAAACCAGCACCCGATATCGTCCATCATCCGCCTGGAAGAAACGCTTGACACCATTCCTACTGCAATGACCGCAGAGGAACTGCGAAAAATTCTGATGACTTGAAAGGGGATTCTGCTATGACACCTAGAACCACCACAACCGATACCTATGTAAATTCCACCCGCTTGCAGGAATTCTGGACGGCGATCAAAACCGCCCTGGCGGGGAAAGCCGATGCCGGCGATCTGAACAACTACACCACGCCGGATGCGGTCGCAACGGCCATTACATCCGCCCTGGCGAACTATGCCACAAATGCCAGCGTACAGACGGCCATTGCCACGGCTCTGGCGAAATATATGACGTCTGCGGAAGTGGAGCAGGCCATTGCCGACGCCGTTGTTGACGCCAGTGGAATCCGGTTTGAGGCGGTGGAGGCCCTGCCGGAGAGCGGGGAAGCCAACGTGATCTACCTGGTTCCCAGCGCGGCGTCCGCCGTGAACAACGCAAAGGACGAATATATGTGGCTGGACGGCAAGTGGGAGCTGTTTGGCAGCACCGCCGTCGATCTGAGCGGTTATTGGAGCAAGGACGCGCTTCGGGCTATGACGGCGGACGAATTGCAGGCGATTCTGGTATGAGTATTGAAAAATACCTGAACGGTCAACGGACGCAGGAGCTTTGGACGAAGATCAAAACCGCTCTGAGCGGCAAGCAGGACCGATTGATACCGGATGAAACGATTCTGATAAAAGATGGCGGCATTTCCATCAAAACGCCGGTGACGCCTCTTACAAAGGAGGAGTACGATGGGCTGTCCGAGGA
>CAJUTB010000014.1 GCA_910589315.1 uncultured Oscillibacter sp.
GCGAGACCGTCAACCGTGAAACTGCCTGCCTGCTGGCCCTGAATACCCTCAAGGCTACCATGGTGCAGTACACCGGCGGCATGAACATCACCAGCAGCGATGGCACCACTATGGTTGTGAATGCGACCCGTGAGTATGTGACCAGCAACCAGGAGTATGCGTCTCACATCAATAACCGCAAGGTTTCCAATAGTGGTAACTCCACTTCTGACCAGCACTTCACCGTTGAGTTTGGTGAGGAGCACTTCAAGGATCTCCGCATGGAGACGGAGCGTTCCAACAAGGACGATTTCGGCCGTCCCTCCAACGTGTGGAGCTACAAGAAGGTTACCATCGGTACTTATCCGGTTGAGCCTGACTTCACCTACACCACTCAGGTGGCGCACGACATTCCCGAAACCACCGATGCCTCCAAGGTTCGCGCTTTGGGCTTGAACGGTTTTGAGACTGTTGCAGACACCAACAGCCAGCTCCGCGGCCAGACCACCAACCTGACGGTCAACGGTCTGGACAAGGGCAGCGTTGCCAAGGTTGCGGACATTGCCAACTACACCGACAACGGCGTTTTGGTTGAAGTGTACGTTTCCGATCTGGATGCAGACTTCATTGAAGACGTTGTTGTTATCCAGACCCAGCTGATGGAAGTCAAGCGCGTTGGCTCTGACTACGTCTCCCTGGACCGTTCCGATGTGGACGATCTGGCCTATGGCTACAACAAGAAAGCCATTGACGTGAACGTGAACGACGTGGAAGTCGATGACAGCTACTACAACACCCTCAAGGAACTGAAGGCCGGCGATCTGGTTGCCGTTATCCCCGTTACCACGGACGGCGGCGCCAGCTACGATGTGGCGAAGGCCTATGTGCCCGAGACCGTCACCGGCAAG
The DNA here is from genome assembly GCA_910589315.1 of uncultured Oscillibacter sp. Classification (GTDB taxonomy): domain Bacteria; phylum Bacillota; class Clostridia; order Oscillospirales; family Oscillospiraceae; genus Oscillibacter. The sequence continues at coordinate 888 of CAJUTB010000014.1, forward strand.
CTGACCCGCGTTGAGACCTTCGGAACCACGGGTGTGGAGCGCAAAGCCATCAACGTCACCGTTGGCGGCAGCAAGTACAACATTGCTCAGTGGAACCGGGATCTGACCGGCATTGACGGCGACACCATCCGTGTCACCAACAAGGACGTCACCCTGTATCTGGACGAGTACGGCAACGCGCTCAAGTCCAAGGACGTGGGCGACACCTCCAACTGGATGGTCATCAAGAACTATCGCCAGGGTCTGGTGAATGGTTCCATCGTGACCTACGTCAACGGCTGGGACATTGGCGGCGAGGAATTGACCCTCAACGTCGGCGGCGGCAGCGTGGCGAAGAAGTACGAGGAGAATTATCTCCCCGGCGACCTGGTGTACTATTCCAACGCTGTCAACAGCAACACTGCCGAGTGGAAGCTGAGCAAGGGCGAGACCACCACGGCTCAGAAGAGTGACGGTGTGTTCGCTGTCAACTACGAAGCCACCATGGCAGATACCAAACCCTACAGCATCAAGGCCAGCAACACCACGATTAACCTGAAGGACTTCGGTCTGGTTTCTACTGGCAGCGCCACTAGCAGCAACCTTGCCACTATCGACACCGGCATTAAGTTCATCTATGTGGACATTGATACCGACGGTGAAGTGGACAGCATTGAGTTTGTCAACGGCGTGAAGGCCGCTACCAACGAGGAACTCAGAGGCAAGAACAGCTACTACGGCGAGGGCACCGAGCATGCGATTGCACAGGCTTGCGTTTCCCTGAAGACCGATGCGGACATCGTTAATGCTGACAGCGCCGTCAAGGCCGTTGTCATTAAGCGCGAGTCCACTGACGCTTCCGTCAGCAACCTGCTGTACATCAGCAACTATCACGGCAGCGCCACCCTGTATGACAATGACAACCGTCCCGTTTACGGCTATGAGGCCGTTATGATGGGCGCGAACGGCAAGGTTGCCGACGAGAAGGCCATTGTTTACTCCTATCGTAACCTGAAGATCGGCCAGTTTGCCCGCTACAGCAAGGTCGCTGTTCCCGAGGGCATCTCTGGTATCAATGACAACTTCTATGAGCTGCGCGGCTATGGCGTGGACAGCGTTGCGGATACCTGGAAGCGCTCTGCGGCAGTGACTACCGCGACTCTGACCAGATGCCTGACCAATGACAAGTACCTGGTTAAGACCACCGGCGCGTACGGCGTGACCGGCACGAATCCCGAGATTGCCACGCACCACGCGGTTGACCAGTACATCCTGGGCGATGGCGACAGCGAGGCTGCCAACCTGCTCAACTTCCGCGGCGCGGATTGGGTTGACCTGCGGAAGAACGCGACTCGTATCGAGGACATCGATGACCTGAAGGCCATCCTGCACCACAAGACCGATGCGAAGGACGTTCAGGTTAGCCTGCTGTTCAACGATAACCCGGACAATGACAACTTCCGTCATGTCTACCTGGTTGTCGTGACCGGCGTGACCGACAAGAGCGAACCCCCCACGCCTCCCACCGACAAGTTCGACATCACGGTTAACGTTGACGGTGTGAAGAACGAGGCCCTGAGCAAGACCGGCCTGGAAGACAAGGCCACCGAAACCATCGAGTACACGGTTCCCGAGGGCAAGACCGCGACCTATACGGTTGACAAGGGTACTGCTTCTAAGACCTACTCCGCCGGTGAGAAGATTTCCATCCCTGTGACCATCAACGGCAAGAGTGTTGTGATCGACATTACTCTGGCTGAAGCTGCTGGCGCTGGTCTGTCCATCCGCTTTGCTGATGGCTTCCAGAAGTACGGCAAGGAGCTGAAGCTGACCAACAATGCTTATGTTGCTGCTGGTACTGTTTATGTTGACTTCTCTCTGAAGGCCCCTGATTGGGCATGCGGCGCTACTGGTGCTGCACCCACTGCTGCTGAACTGACTCTTGGCTATGATATCATGCTGAACGGTGTTGTGCTGAAGCGCGTTGCCGCTGCTGCAAGCTCGACAACTCTCACAAGTGGTGTCTATGATCTTACGACTACTGATAGTGCTACTGCCCCCGCTGGTACGATGTTCAAGGCGGATGACGTGATTGAAGTCGTGATTACCAGCATTGGTTGGCATTCCGCCAAGGTCGAGTATGTGGACGGCGAGACCGGCAAGCCTCTGGCTGTGAAGACGTCCAATGCTTTCATGCCCACTAACAGCACTGGTTCTGACTTCCGGTTCACCGTGGACGATGCTCGTTATCAGGGTACTGGTACGATCAGTGTCAAGGGTGTGTCTGCTGTTACGGGCACCACGCTGACCACTACTACTGCTGCGGCTGGCAGTGTAACCCACTTGGGCACCAGCGCTGGTACACCCGCAGTCTACGCCACTGGCGGCGAGAAGGTTGTTATCACGGTCAATGGCTTGAAGGCTGCTGATGATATCAACTACATCTTCACCAACGGCGGCACGCATACCATCGCTGATACCAACCTCCAGGCGACTGAAGTGACCTTCACTTCCACCATGGGCGCTGGTGTTAAGGGTGGAACGAAGGCTAACATTACCGCGACGCTCGATACTGCGGTTGCTTATGCTGATGATCCTGTGAAGATGACCGTGACCGACAAGGCTGGCAACAGCTATGAGTTCATCTTCAAGAACAACAATACGGCTGTTGCGACCTGCGATGACTTCGTCGTCGGCGATGATGTTGATCTGACGGGTGCTACCATTGCTTTCGAGAAGGTTGTTGTGGAACTGCCTACTATTGAGAGTGCGATTCTGTATGCTAAAACCACCGATGCTACTTGGACTGCCAACGATGAGATTGTCATCACTTACAACGTTGGAATGTCTTCCTCGATGACTGGTGGTACTGCTGGTGGTACTGGTCTTGCGGCTACGACTCCCGGTAAGGTGGCGAATAATGGTGATGAATCTGCTACGGTAGTGATTACCGCTATTCCCACTGCTGCTGACGGTGTGATCACCTTTGCTGCGGGCACCTTGCAGTCTGCTGATGGTTATTTCAATCAGAAGACGATTACCATTGAAGTTCCTAACACGACTCTGCCTCTGACTGCTGGTCAGGCTCTGACTGTGAAGGTCGCAGCTTAATTCCTCTGAGATTGGATTTACTTGATCTTCAAGTTAATCAAAAGAGAATCCCCTAGGCTTTGCCTAGGGGATTTTCTTTATTTCCAGGTGTATATACGGCTGTAAGACCCAGGAAGGACTTGGATAGTGCTGACTGAACGTTCTCCCGCAATATTATAAAAATCCTTATAAGAGATATCCAAAATGACAAAACCGCTGGGGTCCGCCCCGCTAATAAGCATGCTGACTTTGCTCCGTTCGTCAAACATGGGAAACATGGTGATATGTAAGGTGTTGACACGGCTTTCCTCATCGGCGGAAGCGTTGCAGTACATCGTGCCGAATTTCACGGATTTGTTACCATTGCTGGCGCGTGTTCTATAACAAAGGTCTAAGGGTTGTCCATTTGTAGTGACAGCATTGATAATTAGATGAACAATACTGAGTGTATTCCATTGTAAAAAATTACAGTGAGTGAAGATGTGGGCACCTCTGGAAGAGAGGTCAACGGGGATACCTTCTCCGTGTCCCGCTCGTTTGTCAACGTCGGCGAGAGCGTTTTCAATTTTAAGGTTGTCCGCGTTAAAATCTTCCATTAGGATTCGGTCGTCTTTTTGCCACTGATTGAGTTTGAATTGTTCTGTTTGCTGCATGGTAAAAACCTCCTGCGCAAAATGTGATGTATGGTTGTAACAAAAGTGTGTCATAGAGTAGCGGAAACCGGCTGGTTGTTGCACGCGGAATGACAACTGTGGTCAAAATATTTGCTATATAAACGTAACAAGGCGGCCCTCTTGATGAGGACCGCCTTATAGATATCTGTGATTCAGCCTAGGGCCTGTACCGCCTCCCGGGCGTGTTCCAGGAGGATGTCCCGGATGGCTTCCAGCTCCCCCATTCCCCGCAGGACGCATTCGACGGAATAGCCTGCGTTTTCAAAAGCCGGTTTCCAGGAGCCGGCTTCGCCGCCTGCCATGTCGTTGGCTGCATGGTCGCCCGCAACGATCATCAGCGGCTGAAGCGCCACCCGCTCGTATGTACCGGCTCGGACCATGGCAAGCAGGTCGTCCAAGGTCGGTTCAGCCTCCACGGTGCCCACAAAATAATTTGCATAGCCATTTTCCGCAAATACCCGCTGCATTTTGGCATAAACGTCGTTAGACGCCGCTTCTGTGCCGTGTCCCATCAGGCAGACGGCGGTTTTGCCGTCGTCATAGCGGGCTGTGTTTTCCGCCATAGCCTTTGCAGTGGCTTTGAAATCCGCGTCAGAAGTCAGGAGGGGTTTTCCAATGGAAACCGCCTCAAAAACCTGGGTATACCGGGCCGTCTCCTTCAAAACGCGGCGGTATTCCAGGCCGTCTATGAGCAGGGTGGGCTGAATCGCCAGCTTTTTTACGCCGTTTGCCGCGGCGCGGTCCAGGGCTTGCGTGATGTTGTCAATGAAAATGCCGTCCCGTTTCTGCACATGGTCAAGAATCCGCTGGCTGGTAAAGGCCCGGCGGACGGACAGTTCCGGAAACGCCGCTTCCATTGCGTCCTCAATCGCGCCGATGGCAAGGCGGCGGGTTGCGGGAAAGCTGGTGCCAAAACTCACCACCAGCAGTTCCGTTTCCCCAATGCCGTCCTGATTCCGGGGATTGTCCGGAACGGCGGTGCAAAAACCATGTGTATTCATAGGAGATTTCCCTTTCTTTTACAGAATACGTTCACTGTAATAGATTTTTCTTACGCTGTCAAGGGCCTGAGCAGGTTTTCCGGACAGAAAGCCCCCTGCGGTCGTAAGTCCACAGGGGGCGGCTGATTAGTTCAGCATACGCGCAAAGGCGTCCAGGGTTTCCGAGATCTTGATCTGCTGGGGGCAGACCCGTTCGCAGCTCCGGCAGGCAATGCACGCGCTGGGCCATTTTTCTTTCGACAGCGTTGACAACGCCATAGAAGCCAAAAAGCCGCCGTCCGTGAAGCTGTGTTCATTGTATAGCCCAAGAAGCATCGGGATGTCCAACGCCTGGGGGCAGTAGTTCACGCAATAGCGGCAGGCGGTACAGGGCACGGTCTTGCGTCCCAGCATCTCCGACGCTGCGGTTAAGAGCGTTGTCATTTCCGTTTCGCTCAGCGGCGCGTCTGTGGAGAAGGTTTCAAGATTGGACTCCAGCTGTTCCAGGTTTGACATTCCCGAAAGAACCATTGTCACGCCGGGAACCGTCTGCAAAAAGCGGAATGCCCAGCCTGGGGTGGTTTCTTCGGGCCTCACGGCGGCTAACCGCGCCGCATATTCGTCCGGGAGTCTGGCAAGGCGTCCGCCCCGGAGGGGTTCCATTACCCATATGGGAATATTCCACGACCGCAGAAGTTCCGCTTTGGCTTTAGCATTCTGGAAAGTCCAGTCCAAATAGTTCAGCTGGATTTGACAGAATTCCATTTCCTTTCCATAGGCGTCCAGGAAGCGTTTCAGAACGTCCATGCCGCCATGAGCGGAGAAGCCCAGGCGCTTGATGCGTCCATTGGCTTTCTGCTTTTTCAGATAGTCAAAAATGCCATATTTCGGGTCCAGATAAGCGTCAATGTTCATCTCGCAGACGTTGTGGAACAGGTAGAAGTCAAAGAAATCAACCTGACATTTTTCCAGCTGCCGGTTGAAAATCTCCTCCACCTTGTCCATGTTGGACAGGTCATAGCCGGGAAATTTGTCCGCGAGATAGAAACGCTCCCGGGGATAGGAGGAGAGTGCGCGGCCCAGAACCAGCTCGGAGTTTCCGCCGTGATAGCCCCAGGCGGTATCGTAGTAGTTGACGCCCTGCTCCATAGCGCGGTTTACCAGTTCAAAAGCCGCAGCTTCGTGGACGGCGTCATCCCTGCCGTCCACAACGGGCAGGCGCATACCCCCAAAACCAAGGGCGGACAGCCGCAAATCCTGAAATTCCTTGTAAACCATATGATAACTCCTTCCAGTTTCATATATTTGAATCAAATTATAGCACAGATTGTATCAAAGAGCAAATGCTTAACAGATATGGAATGATATGTTTTTTTTGTATGTCTGGAAGGGAGAAGGTTGTAGAAAATGAGTGGAAGGAACGCAGAGCCTTTGATATAATCGAGGAAAAATCAGGATATGACATTTACGGAGATATGTATTTATCAAGTCAAGCTGCAAAAGACAGAAGAATTTGAGGCGCAGATGCTGAAAGCAAAAAAACTTTTAGAACCGCAGAAAGGATTTTGGCTGCTTCGGCTGATCAAAAGAGGATACCGTATAGATTTAGAGCAGATCAGGGAAGGGCTTCCTCCGCTTGAAATCAAGCGCATTGTAAAAAACGTCAAGTATATGCTCGATTGGGAGTTTGATACCAAAGAAAACAATGGAGCGGCGCAAAAGAATCTTTACAACAGCTATTGGACGTCCATCTTATGTTGATGGAACTGGGCGCTGGCGATTTCATAAATCGAAGTTTGACGCAAAAACTAGGCTGTGCTATAATTAAATAATGAATCGGAAATTATGGAGGGAAGCCAAGTGATGGAGCTTATATATAAAAATGTTGCGCTTGGAAAGCTAGTAGTTACAAATCGTGAAACTTTTTGGGTTTCAGGTGAATTTTATCCATACCCCAGCGCATCAGAATTTAAAGATTTTTTTGATGCATTAGTATGTGAAGATGGATTTGATGAAGCAATGTTTGATGAGGATTTATTAAAGGAAGATCATTGGTTTGTATCTGAAAATGGGAGTTCTAAGGGAATCTCATGTCCAGCAGTATATGAAAATCACGAAATTGCATTCAGATACAGATAATATACATTTGAAGCAGAGCCGCAAATTCCGGTTTATTGAGCGGTTATCCATCGCGGATAACCGCTCATTCAGTCATTTTGGCGAGAAGAAAAGTTTATAGGCCATTATCAGCACGAAAAGTAAAAGGGAGAAAGGTCCGGCAGATTTTGGACGCCAACGGCTGGCGGACTGCCTGTCCAGCCGGGAGACGCTGAACAAATATCAGATCGGCTTTGTCTACGATGTGGCCGCATACTTGAAAACGCTGGAACTGGTGAAAATCCTGCAAGCGAAAATATTCATCCCAGCCCATGCGGAAGCGGCGGAGGATGTGTCCGGTTTTGCCCAGTACAACATAGACAAAGCGCTGGAAATTGCGGACAAGATCACCGGCATTTGTCAGGAACCGCTTCATTTTGAAGTCATTCTCCAAAAGCTGTTCGCCAGCTATGGCCTGACGATGAATTTCAAGCAATATGTTTTAGTGGGGTACAGTCCGCTCCTATCTGTCCTGGCTAAAGGATACCGGCAGGCTGAACGCAGCGTTTGAAAACGACCAACTGCTTTGGCGGCGGGTATAATAAGATTTTCCAGAAAAAAACAGCCCGTCCGGCGGACTCCCCGGGCGGGCTGCTTTCCTCCGCCGGCATAACCGGATAAAACCAAAATTTTTCCTGGAATGAAAAAAATGCCATGTCTGACGCGTGTTAAAAGTGAAGGGAGTTGAGATGTATGGTTCCATTTGATACCAATGAAACAAACTCACTCATAATATATTGAGCCACAGTTGTTTTGAGGCTATAATCCTATAATGGCAGTGAATTTACGACAATTTTACGACAAATGAAAAGGATTTTGGTATAGCAAGAGGAGTGCCGACCGCATGGTTGGTGTTTCTTTTTTTACCCTGTACGCTTATCAGAGTGCTGCCACACAGCATTGTTATAAACGCGCAGCGCAAAAAAAGAAGGAGAGCTACCTGCAATCGCAAGTAACTCTCCTGTTTTTATTTTCAGGTATTGCCCCAAAATCGTGCTTCTCCCGCCTTCCGCTGTACACCCGCTCAATATTCTGGATTGCCAGTACCGCCCGGTTGTTCTCGTATTCCGGGTGTTCTCTACAATAACGCTCGTAGAAATCAATTTCGGAAAGCGCCTCAATGAAATCTTCCTGTGTGTGGGGGATATTGTCCTGCAAAAGCTCACGGTTGAAACGCAAGATTTGAATCCGGTGTGCATCTGCGTTCCGCTCATCATCAATGCGAATATGTTCATCTAGCCATTTCTGTGTCTCTGCTTGCATATCCTGGAGCTTATCCGGCTTTCCGATGATATCCCCGTGGCAGTACCTACCATAGACAGAGACTTACTGATACACCGCCATATGGCAGACCATGGGTTTACTTTGATTGGCGCGATTTGAACTAGAGTCATCAAGACAAGCAGAATGCTACCATCCATTATAATCTCTCTAATGCTCATAATAATTTACGTTGTCCCCCAAACGACTTTTACTATTCCCTGGCTCTCAAAGCCATCACTGCTGCTTGAGCTCTGGCAACAAATGCTCCAGGGTTAGACCCGTCAGTGATGCCATTGGGCTTTGCTTCTTGAAATTCTGGTGTTATCTTATCACTGACTGGCTTCTTTGCAAGTGCTGCCTGCATCCTGTCGGCGAACCGAATAAAATTCTTATCCTTCCATTTAGAAAAGTCCATATCATCCTCCTGATATTTCGGGCGCACAGCACCCACGATTAGTTTGTTGACCCTGTTTTTGCGGCAGACCATGCCGCTATTGGATTGACTCCCGGCCTGCAGCTTATGTGTTTCCGACAGAGTTGAAAGAGAGCGAGAATATGCAGACACCATCAAACGCTACAGGCATTGAAGATATCGAACGCTTTCCTAAAATGTTTGCTCTTACTGTAGATGCGTTGGAACAGAACCCCTATCAAGATTTTTGGGGGGATTTATTTAAGAGATTTGAACTTTCCAATACATGGAAGGATCAATTTTTTACTCCACATAGTATCTGCCAAGCTATATCTGCAATAACAGCAGGGGGTTTGACAGCTCAGTTGGAAGATAAGCCTTGGATTTCCGTAAACGATCCTGCCTGTGGGGCAGGAGCATTACTAATTGCCTTTGCACAAGAGTGTAGGCGGCAGAAAGTAGACTACCAACAATCCGTTTTGTTTGTGGCCCAAGATATCGACAGGACTGCGGCATTGATGTGCTTTATTCAACTTAGTTTATTGGGGTGTGTGGGATACGTTGTGGTTGGAGATTCACTGCTAACCCCAACTGTTGGGCCGAGCGTCCTACTTCCTGTCAAACAAGACGGGCAAGAAATCTGGTATACTCCGATGATATACACGGGAATTTGGCAATACAGATTAGCCTTGGAAAAGATAAAACACATACCTCAATAGACTAAATGTCGGAATGAAGAACTGATTTTATGGAGGTATAATATGGCGGAACTGTGTTTGAAATGTTTCCTTAAAACTTGGCATCCAAACGCATACGACCGCGCTCACATTGTAATGAGTGCCGACAATGAGTTTTGCGAAGGATGTATGGATTGTGTTCCATATGTAGACCATATCGACCCGTCAGATTTGCGCCTCACTCCCACAGCAGAAGATTTCGTTTGGATAGTAACACCAGAAATAAAAGCAGGTCGCAAATTTGCCTGTGTGGAATGTGGTGCAGTTTTGGAGGTTGATGACCTGGCTTTTATACACGAAGTTGGTGAGTGTCCGTACGGCCACACACAGATTAGAAAACTTTGGATAAAAGGCTGATTTTATTATGGAATTAAAATTGAAACCCCGTCCATTCTACAACGGAAGGGGCAGGGTGAGGAAGCTCAAAATGGATAGAGAATCGTATGCGAGAAGTGCGGTGCGTCGTCTCACTATGCGTTTGTTCAGCCGTGGCATGACAATAAATTTGTTGCTCAATGTCAGGCAGAAAAAGCGTGGAACTTACGTGATAGAGTGGATAATGTTGTGCATGGTTTTTGGAGCAAACAGTATATCAGAATAACCTCAAAACTGGTCTGTTCAAGGTGTGGACCTGAGGAGATATACAGCGAGCCGTCGAACTACTGCCCAAATTGCGGGGCAAAGATGGACATGAAAGGTTAGGCCCTGTTTTTCAAACAGGGCCTAAACCCAAAGGCGAATAAAACAAAACTTTTATTGACAACTGCACATAAACTGTAGTATGATTGTAGTGCAAGGAGGCGCTGACATGGACAGCAATATGACGTTCCGAATGGATGCAGACATTAAACGGCAAATGTCCGCAATTTGCAAGGAACTTGGTATGACCACATCTACGGCATTCAATCTATTTGCTAACGCTTTCGTACGAGCAAAAGGGATGCCATTCCCGGTATCGACACAAATCGCACCTGTCACATATACAATTTCGTCTGAACAGATGACTGAAGACGCCGGCAAGATCTTAGAAGAGTTCGCATCGGACTATGCGAGGATGGCTGAATGATTTGGGTTACTGCTGAAGACATCATCAGGCTTCACAGCCAAATAATCAAGTCTACTGGCGGCTTGGACGGAATACGTGACCGCAGCGCATTGGAGTCCGCAGTGTACGCTCCTCTGCAAACTTTTGGGGGTCAAGAACTTTTCCAAAGTGAAATCGAAAAAATAGCAAGGTTTGGTTATGGACTTGCCAGTAACCATGCTTTTATTGACGGAAATAAGCGCATTGGCGCATTGATGACCCAACTCCTGCTAAAGTGGAATGGATATCGATTGGAGCTGAATCCAGGCGAATTGGCAGATATGTTTATTTCTATCGCAGATCACGCCGCAAATGAAGCAGACCTTTTAGAATGGATTCGACGGCATTTGAACTAAAAATGATTAAATACTTACCTCCCTCTTCTGAAAAAGAAGCGGGAGGTATTATTGTAGTAAACTAAAAAAAGGAGAAATATAAAAATGAAGCAGATACATATCACGTTTATTGGTGATTCTCCGCTGATTATGCACTCCCCGAAGTGCGTCAACCCCCTCCGTCCCATCGCTGTTCGGAAGAAGAAGTTCACATCCAAACGGAAAAAGACGGAGGAAGACCTTCTGGCGATTTCCGACTTGGAGTGGGAAGCCGGAGTGTATTGGGATGACAACGTCGGCCTTCACATTCCCAACGAGTGCATCAAGGCAACCATTCAGAACGGTGCGAAACAGAATAAAAAGGACAAGGATATTGCCAAGTATCTTCAGGTTGCAATGCTGATGGCTCCACTGAACATTGGCGAGGAGCAGAATTATGAACATCTAAAAACAGATATGCGGTATCGTGATGTGTGTAGCGTCTGTGTTCAGCGCAACCGCATGAATCGCACCCGTCCGCGTTTCAATACTTGGTCCACCGAGTTCGATGTGGTTTGGTAAGGACTCTTTGGCATGGTGAGGTTCGGCGCGGTAATGTATGGTTCGTTGGGGCATGGTATGGTAGGGATTCTAGGGCTTGGTGTGTCAGGTGGGGTTAGGCGTGGTTTGGTGAGGTAAGAATTATACGGCATGGTGGGGTAAGTTTGGCTTAGGTACGGTGTGCTGTAGTAGGATGTGGTAAGGATTTTAAGGAAAGAGCGATTTGCATGAACGACAAAGTTCAAAAATTGTCTGAATACATAATGGCAAAAAACTATGGCGACATCATTTATCATCAGGAAATTGCGGAGCAGATTAGGCCCTGTATGAAAAACAGGGAAAATTGAGCTAAATCAACAAAATAGCGATAGCGGCAATGTAAACGAAGGCGAGAAAAGAAGCATCCAATTTGTCATATCTGGTGGCGATTCTGCGAAACCATTTGAGCTTTTGGAAGAAACATTCAACCAAATGCCGTTCTTTGTATAACCACCAATCCACTGGTCAAGGGCCGAAATATTGCTCTGTGGCGGGATTACATAGCGGGCTCCCTGCTCTGAGATGTAAGCCCGAATCGTCTTTGCGCCATAAGCCCGGTCTGCTAATACATTGCTGCCGCTGATTTCTACCTTTTTCAGCAGTTCAACAGCGTGGACTGAATCATGGTCATTTCCCGCAGACAGCATGAATTCAACCGGATTCCCCAGTCCATCCACGATAGCGTGCAGCTTTGTGTTCAGCCCGCCTCTGGCTCGTCCAACTGCCTTATCCGCCGTTTATCCCCCTCCGTTGGCATTTTCGTGAACCTTGATGCAGGTAGAGTCCAAGCTCAGATTTTCCTTATCCGTATCTGCGGACAATGCGCGAAATATGGCTTCCAATGTACCATCGTCCCGCCATTTGGCAAATCAGGCATATACAGACTGCCAGGGGTCATATGTCTCCGGCATTTCCCGCCACTGTGCTCCGCTGCGGGCGATCCAGAGCATCCCATTGAGCATGTTTCGATCATCTTTCCGAGGCCGGCCCCGCATCCCCGCCGTTTTCGGCGGTAGCAGCTCTTTTATGTGCGCCCATTGTTCTTTTGTTAATTTATATCGCTTCATGTCCCTATTTTTGCACTAACTCTTTATTTGTGCAATTTTTATTTTTCAAACAGGGCCTAGATGACAAAATCAAAATCGTCTGAGTTTTACGACAGATTTTACGACAAACAATCCGTAACGATATGTAACAGGAGATAATGATAAATCGTTGTTTATCTGAAAGCTATATTTCTTTTCTTGATTTGCTTTAGACATCCAGTAATATCTTTCTTCCGACTAAAAGTGCGGGTTTTATTCACATTTCTTTCTGAAAAATAAAAATTTTGCGTCATGTGAAAAAAATGCCATGTCTGACGCGTGTTAAAAGTGAAGGGAGTTGAGATGTATGGTTCCATTTGGTACCAATGAAACCATCCGCCGGGTTGTGGAGGAATACAGCCCCATGCTGCTGCGGCTTGCCTGCACCCGCCTCCGCTCTACGGCCGACGCGGAGGACGCCGTACAGGAAACCTACCTGCGGCTTCTGACCACACAGCCGGTCTTTCGGGACGCCGCCCATGAAAAAGCCTGGCTCATCCGAACCACCCTTCACCGTGCCAGCGATATCCGCCGGGAGGCGGAACGCCGGAATGTCCCTCTGGAGGAAGCGGCCCTGGAAGCGGCTTCCGACAATCCGCACAGCGTTCTCCTGGACGCCGTACACGCTTTGCCGGAGAAATACAGCGCCGTCATCCACCTCCATTACTACGAGGGCTATACCATCAAGGAAATCGCCAAACTGCTGGGCCTGCCCGCCGCTACGGTGGGCACCCGCCTGGCCCGCGGCCGGGAGCGGCTGCGGCAGCTGCTGAAGGAGGATGTATCATGAACCGAGATTCTTACCGCGACGCATTTGATTCCCTCTCCTTTTCCGCCAATTTCCAGGAGCGGACAGCAGACCTGCTGTGCCTCCGCGCCCAGGAACTGGAGAAGGAGCGTAACAACATGAATTTTAGCAAATCGAAAAAGATGGCAGTTTTGATCGCCGCCTGCATTGCCCTGCTGGCGGTATCCGTCTCAGCCGCCGCGCTGTTTCTGTCGCCCGCGGAGGTGACGGACCACCATGACCAGCCCCTGCTGGCGGAAGCCTTCCAGGGAGAGGACGCCATTCTGCTCAACGAAACCGTAGAAAGCGGCGGCTATTCCATTACCCTGCTGGGCTTGGTTTCCGGCGAAAACCTGGACGTTCGCAATCAGGACCTGGAGACCGCTCACACCTATGCCGTCATGGCCCTCCGGCGTCTGGACGGAACGCCCCTGGACAATACCTTTGATCTCATCGGGCATCCCCTGACTCCGCTGGTGGCGGGCTACGCGCCCACGGCAGTCAACAACTGGACCCTGCACGCCGGGGCCAGCGGCTTTGCGGAGGACGGCGTGTATTACTACCTCCTGGACACCCAAAGCCTGGAAATGTTCGCGGACCGCACGGTCTATATGGCCTTCTATGAGGGCGGCGCGCCGAGCAACTCCATTTTCACCATGGCGGAGGACGGAAGCATCTCCTTTGCCAGCGATTTCGAGGGCGTACACGCGCTGTTTACGCTGCCTCTGGACGCGTCGAAGGCCGACCCCGCGGCGGCGGACGCTTTTGTGGAATCCACCGGTATGACCGGCTGGAGCAACGAGCACAGCGGCGGGGAGCATGACACCGAAACGTGGGAGAACGAGGACGGCAGTCAAGTGCTGATTGACTCTCCGAATGACGGAGAATACGACGTCAAGAGGGAAGTGGATGAGGATGGAAACGAGACGGTTATCGTCTCGCCCAGAACAGATTCATAAAGGAACCCCTTCAAGATAACGTGGAAAAGGGCTTCCTTTCCCAATCGGAGTTTGACCGGACAATGAAACAGAGAAAGCCGGGCCTTCGTTCAGGCCCGGCTTTCACGCGCCGCCAGGGGGGCGCATAGGCTGAGGTATCTGTTCAAAAGGAGGCCGCGCCATGATAACGGTCAGTTTATGCATGATCGTGAAAAACGAAGCGGAGGTATTGGCCCGCTGTCTGGAAAGTGCCGCCGGACTGGTGGACGAGATCATTCTGGTAGACACCGGCTCCACCGACGGCACGAAGGAAATCGCCGCCCGGTTCACGGACCGGATTTATGAATTTGCCTGGGAGGACGATTTTGCCGCCGCCCGAAACTATGCCTTTTCCCTGGCGGAAATGGACTACTGCCTGTGGCTGGACGCCGACGACGTACTGCTTCCGCCGGACCAGAAGCTGTTCCGGACGCTGAAAGAAACGCTCTCGCCCACGACCTCGGTGGTTATGGCGAAGTACAACACCGGTTTCGACGACGCTGGAAACGTAGTCTTTTCCTATTACCGGGAGCGGCTGATAAAAAACCGCGCCGGGTTCCGGTGGAAAGGGGCGGTGCATGAGGTCATAGAACCGGCGGGGGAAATAGTCTATGCAGATTTTGCCGTCACACACCGCAAGATCCGCGCCTCCGATCCGGACCGGAACCTCCGCATTTACGAAAAGCTGCTCGCGCAGGGCGCGACACTGGAACCGCGCCAGCAGTTCTACTACGGACGGGAACTGTTTGACCATGGCCGCTATGCGGAAGCCCAGGAGGTGTTTGCGGCGTTTTTGGCGGAGGGCCGGGGCTGGCGGGAAAACAACATCGACGCCTGCCGCCTTCAGTCCCTTTGCCTGGAACGCCTGAACCAATCCGAAAAGGCGGTTTCCGCTCTGCTGCAAAGTTTTGTCTACGACCGTCCCCGCGCGGAAATCTGCTGTGAGCTGGGCCGCTGGTTTTTCACACGGGAAGACTACCAGACCGCCGCTTATTGGTACACCTCCGCGCTGCTCTGCCCGCGGAATGACAAAACGGGCGCGTTTACCCTCCCGGACTGTTACGGGTTTCTTCCCTGCTTGCAGCTTTGCGTCTGTTACAGCCGCCTGGGGGACCAGGACCGGGCGGAGCATCTGAACGAGCTGGCGGCGTCCTTCAAACCGGACGCACCGGAGGTCCTGCATAACCGGGCCTGGTTTGAGAACCGGAAAAGCGTGTGAGAAAGAAAACCGCCGTATCCAAAGGGGATACGGCGGCTGTTTTTATTGGACGACGTTTTGTGCAAACCGGGTGAGAATGACGGCAACCTGCGCGCGGGTTGCGTTTCCGGTGGGCGAGAGCGTGGTGGAGCTGGTGCCGTTGATCAGGCCCTGGGCGTTGGCCCACTGAATCGGCTCTACGGCATAGCCTGCAATCTGCGCGGCGTCGAGATAACCGTTGAGGTCGGCGCGTGCGCTGATGTCCCGGCCCTTGTACCCGGCGTAGCGGTACAGAAACGCCGCCATTTGCTCCCGTGTAATCGGATTGTTGGGGCGGAAGGTTCCGTCGGAATAGCCGTTTACGATGCCGTTGGCCGAGGCCCAGGCCACGGCGGAGGCATAGTAGGCGGTGGGGAGAACGTCCGTAAAGTTGGACAGCCCCGCGTCGGGAGAGCCCTCCAAACGGTAGAGAATTGCGACGATCATGCCGCGGGTTGTGGTGTTGTTGGGCGTGAAGGTCGTGGTGGAAGTGCCGTTCATCAAGCCCTTTTGGTAGACGTACCGAACGGCGTCGTAACACCAATCGCTGGGGGAAATGTCCGTAAAGGGCAGAGGGGTTTCGTCCTCACCGGGGATGAAAACGGCTTCCAGCTCCACGTCGGAACCCGGCATGACAAAGGTATACCGGCGGGTTCCGGCGGCGGTGAGCGTTAATTCCCGGTTCCGACTGTCCTTCGCCGTGAGGCGGTCCAGGGTGTAGCCTTCGTCCGGCGTCACCGTTACCGTCACGGTTTCGCCCTCCTCAGCGGAGGTGGGCCGGGCCTCAGCCTCGCCGTTTTTCGCCGTCAAAACGCGGACGCGGTATGCGTCCTTACGGTCGCCGATGGAGGTGATGTCCGCGCGGCCGCCGCTTTCCAGGGCGTTCAGGTTCTGGTCCAGAAGAATCAGGTCCGCCCGTTCCGGCAGGCCGCAGCTTTTCCCGGCGTCCAGAGAACCCAGCCGCAGGGTGCGGCCGTCGTTGAGAACGCCCTCCCCGGCGCAGATATAGACGGTCACAATGGTGTTTTTCCCGGAGATTTTTACATGGCAGTCCGGGCTGTATGCCCCGCGGATGTCGCATTGGAAGGAGGCGTCCGGGTATTCGCCGCGGAAGGTCAGCTCCGCCTGAATGGCGTAAACCTTGTCCTCCAAATCCTCCAGAGTCAATAGGATGCTGTCGCCGTCGTCCCGGCAGGCCAGGGTGGGGGTCCTGCTCCGGGCCGCCGCCGTCACCGGCAGCGACCAGAGCAGGCACAGGGCCAGAAGGCCCGATAGTATACGCTTCATTCGCCTTCCTCCGATTGAATCAATTGAATGGCGGGCAGGTCAGAGCCGCCGGGCGTGTGAATCCAAAGGGTTTCCGCCGTGACCCGTTGGCTGTCCGCAGAGTCGGGAGAGTCCGTCCTGGAGAGGACCGCCCGCATTTCCGAGGGCAGCAGATTGACGGCGTCACAGGGGCTCTTTCCCTCTTGCAGTTCCGCTTCCCGCTGGACGTTGGGGATAAAGATGAAGATGCCGTCGCTGATGTCGCTGACTTCGCCGTCCTTGGGGACTTCTGCAAACAGAAGGGCACGGCCATCCAGCGGGCGGGTTTCAGTGGTTTCTGTGACGGTCCCCGCGCCGTCTTCCCCATCCGCAAGGACGGTATGGGTGAAACGGCCCTCCACAAGCAGCTTAAGGAATACCGGGTCGCCCCGATAGGCGCCGGTGATGATCAGGGTTCCGGCGGGAATTTTAGCGGTTCCCCCGGTGGTTTCGTAGGAGTAATCCTTATCCAGAATCCCCACAGAGCCGGTTTCCAGGAAGGCCACGTCGTCCCCGGCGTAGCCGATCAGCTGGATATCCGCATCCTGGACAGTTTCGGGCACGCCGGTGATGGTGACGGTTTTGGCGTCGTAGGTCCAGACGCGGGTATCACTGCCGTTGGTGCCGGGTTTCCAGAAGTAGACAAGATAGTTGTTTGTGTCGTCCGCCGCCTGATTGCCCTCGCCAAAGGTTCCGGTGCGGGCTATGACGGGATCGCCTGTTTTCTGTGCAATCTTAACCGTGTACTCGCCGGATGTGGGCCGGTTCGCACCGACGAATTTCAGGCCGGAGATGGGCGTTTCGTTTTCTCCTTGGAACGTAATCGTTACGGTTTCGCCATCCCGCTTAATCTCGTATTGGTCAGCAGAAATTATCGCGTCATAGGCGATTCGCACTTCCTGGGACTTCGCTTCATCGACGAGGTTGCCCAGTACGTCGTAAGCCTTGACGGAATACGTATAGGTCCGGTGATTGGCGGAACCGATCACGTCCACATAGGTGGTTTCCGTGGTAAAGCCAATGGGCACGTTATTTCGGAGAATTTCATAGCCCTGCAAAGTTCCCTGTGTGAGTTGGGGAGTGATGGTCAACGTGACCTTTTTGTCATCCGACAGGGATGCAGAGACCGACACCGTTCCGGCGGCGGGCTGGGTGCCGTTAAGACGCGCCCGGCGGCTCTGGTCGTTGAGATACCAGATCGCACGGTCTTCCTTTGTTGTATAGCTGTTGGCCAAAGCCTCTTTTGTGCTGTCGCTCAAAACCATGCCCCAGCGGGTGCAGAACTCCGTCAGGTCCCGGTTGGCAACGGCGGAGGCAGTCCGGGCAAACCGGTCCGCATAGGATTCCGCGCCCTGGAAATGCTCGCCGGACTTCCAGGCTTTGAAGAAGCGGTTATAGAAGTCCAGGGGGGCGCCCCCATCATCGTAGGCAAGATGGAGCTGCCAATACAGGCCAAGCTGCACAAAGACATTATTGGAGTCGCCGGGGTAGCCCTGGGCAACCTTGGTAAAGATATCCTGATACTTGCCGCTGGCCTCCAGGCGGGAAGTAAGAGTGTTTTGCGCTCCGTCGAAGGTCTGAACCATGAGGGAATAAAGATTGTTGGTGATTTCGGCTTTGCCCAGTTTGTCCATGTTGTGGCCGATTTCGTGGGCGATGCCCCAGCCAAAGAGCTGGTTTGAAGAGGCATTGGGACTCAGACTGGAGATGGGCTTGCCGCAGGCCATGCCGCCGCAGGAGCCGTAACCGATGCCGACATGATTTCCGGCGGCGTACATGAATGCGCCGCTGAACATCTGCATACAGCGGATATTCTGCCGGGACTGCATATCGTTTTTCGCATAGGTGTTGTCAATGCCCTGGGTGGTGTTGCAGATGTGCAGGAGGTCTTCCCAGGCCAGAATGGTCTGATAGAGGGTTTCCACGCGCTCGGAGCGGCTTCGGCCGCTGGCGTCCAGCACCGCCGCCGCAGGCAGGGAGAGCAGTACCGTAGGCGTGGCAATCTCCGTGACATTCATGCAGTTGGAGAGCTTATTGGCGCTGTTGATGCCCTGGGCAGAGACATAGGCTTCCAATTCGTCCACGTATGCGCCGATGGCGTCCCGGAGGACGCTGTCCGCCTGCCCATACCAGTCGGAGACATCCAACAGGGGAATATCCGTCGTCCGCCGGACGTGAAGCCGGATGGCCTCTGGGTTGGGACCGCTGTATGTAAGGTACAAGCTGCCGCCTCTTGGGGTGTTTTGACTGCCGATTTTGGGAATGGTCAGAATATTCCGTCCATTTTCCAGCGTACCGGCCTGGGCGCGCCAGGCGGAGGCTTCGGCGTTGAACTGGGTGGCAAAGACGGTGATTTTCTGCCCGGCGGGGATGCCGCTGGCATAGATGGTGATTTCATCGTTGGCCGCCGCCGCTGCGCCAAGGGGCTGGAGGTCGCTGCCGCTCTGCCCGTATTTGCTGGCGTCCGCGCCTGCGCTGCGGGCGTCAATGCCCTCCACAATCACCCCGCGGCTGGAGCCGCTGAGAAGTTCCCCGGCCAGATTCAGCTCGTCTTCCAGGGTTTCCAGGTTCAGGTAGTAATTCTTTTCGTCGCTGTTGAGCCGCGCCCGCAGGCCGTCAATTTCAGACTGCGTTACGCCGCTGCGCAAAGACAGCCGCAGATCATCGGCGAACAGGCTGGCAATGTTGTCCGGCAGGCAGTGAGCCGGGTCGTATTCCAGGAACATCAATTCCGAAAGACTTACCGCCGTGTAGGTGTTTTGCTCAATGGTTATGGCGATTTTCACCACGTCCGTCACCGGCTCAATGGGCAGAACGGCGAATCTCGTCACAGCGGGATTGTTCCGGACGGGAAGCCAGGTGTTGGCATCGCCGGCCTGGCCGCCCTGATTCGGGTCGGGGGCCGCCAGCGTACCGGGACCGGTCAGCTCGTCGCCCTCCCGCCAGACCGTGATGGTATAACGCCGCAGATTTGAGGGATAACTGCCGTCCAGACGGGGGACCCAGATTACGCTGCTCAGGTCCACCGGCTCGTTGAATTCCGCCAGAACCTGCTTGTTGTCCCACCAGTTGCCGTCGTCATAGGAATGAGAGGTCCAATGGGTGCTGAAATCGCCGTCCGCCATGTTCTCCGGGCGGAAGGGATTCGCGGCGGTATAGGAGCTGGGCGAGACGTTTTTGGGGTCCGCTAACCAGACTCGCTTAATATCTTCCCAGTCCAGAACGCCCTCCGTGGGAATTCCTTCGGGACGGTTGTAATCCACCGCCTGGGGGGTTCCCTCTGCAATCCGGGACTTGCCGCTGACGCCTGCGTCATTTCCGGCAATGAGATAAAGGGAGTATTTCACGCCGTTGGTGAGACTGGTCAAGGTGGCGCTGGTTGCGGTCATTTTTCCGCCCCACTGGCGGAAATTGCTCTCGGATTCCGCTTTGTAGTAAAGTTCGTAGTAAGTGGCCCCCTTGGAGGCTTTCCAGGAGACGCGAAGGGAGCTGTCCATCTCGCCGACGGAGATCATGTCCGGCGCGTCGGGAGCTTTGGCGGGCTGGGGTTCCGCCTCCACCGGGGCGGAGGTTTTGCCCTCCCACGTTCCGTCAATGGGCGTGACGGTGAAGCAGTAAACTTTCAGGTTTTCCAGCCCCGTGATCTCCGCACGGGGAACGTCGGTGCGGAGAGACTTCCGGGTTTCGCTTTTGTCTTTCAGCCAGTAGTCGACGCGGTAGCCCGAGACGTTGGGAAGCTGGGTCCAGCGAAGGTTGACGCATCCGTCGCCGGCTTCCGCCGTGAGATTGCGAATTTCGCTGTTTGCCTGCACCGGGTTTTCCGGTACGATATCCTGGAGGAACTGAATGGATTCAATCACCACGTATTCGCCGCCCTCGGTGCGGGTGACGGTGATGGTAATTTCTTTCACAGGAACCCGCCGTCCAAGGTTGATGGTCACGATGCCGCTGCCGGGCACCGCGCTGATGGCGTGAACGCCGTCGGGGCGGGTGTTGTCAAAGGAGACTTCCTCCTCGCTGCCGTCGTCGTAGGTGACTTTCACGGCGCCTTCCAGGATCTCGCCGGGGCCTTCGGGAGAGAGGATCTGGATCTGTTCCATTTCCACGGCCTCGTTCAAAACGACGGAGAACCCAACCGGTCCGGCCTTGGCGGAGAGGGTTGCGGAATTGCCATTGTCCCGCAGAAGGTCGGATAAATCGCCGGAGAGCAGGGTTACGCCGCTGTCCAAACGGACCGCGTCCTGGGGAAATTCCAGCAGAACGGTGTTCCGGAGTTCCGCCTGTCCGGCGGCGTTCAGGTTGCGGCTGACAGCGGCGAGGTCATAAATGTCAATGTGTCCGTCGCCGGTGAGGTCATATTGTTCCAGATCCCGCCGGTTTTCGGAACCCAGCGCGCCGGAGAGCCGGTCCCGGTCGCGGCTGGTAACGCGCCCGTCGCCGTCCACGTCGCCCAAGGTAAGGGTGGCGTCGCCGGTGCCCAGGGTGACGTGCTGGGAAAATTTACCAAGATCAACCCGCTGGGTGTAGGGCGTGCAGCCCTCGCCGGTGAATTCCAGCGAGTATGCGCCCTGGGGAAGGTCTTTGACGGTGAAGTCCAGATAACCCGGCCAGTTTCCGCCGCCTAGGTCTCCGCCGTCGGCGTTCCGGAGGGTAGTGGCCGTCCGGTAATCGCCTGGAAGGATGCCGCTGTCCGTCTCCGTCAGAGGAAGAACGCCTAGGGAGCGTCCGTCCCGGAACAGTTCCACCTGAAAGCCGCGCTGTTTCAAGCTGGTCAGGTTTTGGGGAAGGTCCAGGCGGACAGTGCCGGAGATGCTGCCGGTAATGCCGGTTTCCGCCGCCCTGGCCGCCGGAAGGGCCGGGACGAGCAGCGCCGCCGAAAGAAGCAGGGCGGCGAGACGTTGTCGCAGGTGCATAAAATTTTCGTCTCCTCTCTGAACTGCCGCAAGTGGCGGCGTTGTGAATTTCAGCATAGAAATTATACCAATTTCCGCAGGATTTGACAACTGTTAATTTACATAGGGAGACCATGGAGTTTCATTTGGAAACCGACTGGAAATTGATGGAATTTTAGGACTGTTTTGAAAAGGAAGCGTCAAAAAAACCGCCCCGGACCCAATGTCCGGAGCGGCTGTTAAGGGGTTCAGAAATTGTGCCGCCAAACGACCCGGCGTTTCCAGATCGAGGGGGCAAAGAGGAGAATCATCGGAAAGATTTCCAGGCGTCCCACCAGCATATCAAAGGATAGAAGGAGCTTGGAGGCGTAGGTGAATTGGGAGAAGTTGCCCATTGGTCCCACCAGCTCCAGGCCAGGGCCAATATTGTTCATGCAGGAGATCACCGCGGTGAAGGTAGTGATCAGATCGAACTGCTCCAACGAGAGCAGAAGGAAGGAGACCGTTAAAATCAGGAGGTAGACGGTGAGAAAATGGTGAACGCCACGGACGTTTTTGTCCGTGAGGGGCTTTCCCTCAAAGCGAATGGGGGAAACGGCGTTGGGATGGAGCATTTTCCGCATATCGCCCCAGGAGGCTTTCAGAAGAATGACAATCCGAGCAACCTTGATGCCGCCGCCGGTGGACCCGGCGCAGGCTCCTACGAACATCAAAACCACAAGAATCCCCTTGGAAAAGGTGGGCCAGAGATTGAAGTCAACGGTGGCGTAGCCGGTGGTGGTGATAATGGTGGAAACCTGGAAAAAGGCGTGGCGGAGGCTTTCCAGGAACGAGCCGTAAAGGTGGAGGACATCCACGGCGATGGCCAGTACCGCCGCGGTGACAATGAGAAGGTAAGCCCGCAGTTCTTCGGAGTGAAAGACATCCCGGAAGCGTTTGATCAACAGAAAATAATACAGGTTGAAGTTGACGCCAAACAGGAGCATGAAAATGCCAATCACCACGTCGAAATAAGGGCTGTTGTAGGCCCCGACGCTGAGATTCCGGCAGCTGAAGCCGCCGGTACCTGCGGAACCGAAGGCGTGGATACAGGAATCAAACAGCGGCATCCCGCCCAAACACAGAAGAATGATTTCAACAACCGTCATGGCGAGGTAAATGCCATAGAGAATTTTTGCGGTGTCGCTCATGCGGCTGACCAGCTTGCCAACCGACGGACCAGGCATTTCCGCCCGCAGGATGTGCATTCCGTGGCCGTCGGTCATCGGCAGAACGGCCATGACGAACACCAGCACGCCCATGCCGCCGACCCAGTGGGTGAAGCTCCGCCAGAACAGGCCGCTTCGGGTGAGGGATTCCACTTCCGTCAGGATGGTTGCGCCGGTGGTGGTGAAACCGGAGACGGTTTCAAAAAATGCGTTGATAAAGTTCGGAATGTCGCCGGAGAACACGAAGGGCAGCGCGCCGAACAAAGACATTCCCACCCAGGCCAGGGCAACCACCGCGAAGCCGTCCCGAGCAAAGAGGGCGGTCTGCTTGGGCTTGCGGCCGAGCAGCAGTCCGGCGGCGGCAAGGGCCAGCATGGTCCCCAAAAAAGGGAGGGTGGACTCGCCGTAGACCAGCGCGGTTCCCAGCGGGAGGAGAAGCAAAACGGCTTCCGTCCAGAGAATCCGGCTGATGACATAGCGGATCATTTGATAATTCAAGAGGATTCGCCGCCTTTACTGAAAAATGTCGGTAAGGTCCTGAAGGGTCTTGTCCGTGGTGACTACGATCACGTCGTCAAAGGGATTCAGGGCGTCGCCGCCGGAGGGAATGACGATCCGGCCGTTTTGACGGACGATGCCCGCCAGCAAAATGCCGTTACGAAGTTTCAGGTCCTTCAGCGGCACGCCGGTGAAGGACGCGCTGGCGGGGACGCTGAATTCCAGGGCCTCAACCTCGCCGTCAACCAGACGGTGAAGGGTCTTGATCTTTGCGCCGGACGCGCTCTCCATGGCCCGGACATACTGGACGATCAGTTCCGTAGTGGTGGTGCGGGCGGAAACCACGCTGTCAATCATGCCGTTGGATACCAGGTCCACCAGGGATTTGCGGTTGATCTTCGCCACGACCTTGCAGCCGCCGGACTGCTTTGCGGCGCAGATGGACATTAAGATGTTTGCCTCGTCAATGCCGGTGATGGCGACGAAAGCCTCGGTCTGCTGAATGCCTTCCTCTTGCAGAAGGTCTGTATCCGTGCCGTCGCCCACGATGACCAGAGCCTTGGGAAGCTGCTCCGCCATTTGAATGCACCGCTGTTCATCCCGGTCGATGATTTTGACGGACATCCCCATTTTGAGCAGTTCGGAGGCCAGATAGTAACAGATTTTGCTGGCGCCGACGATCATGACGGAGGACGCCTTGTTTCGGAAAACACCCAGCTGGCGGAAGAACTGCGCCAGCTGTTCCGGAGAGGAGGTAAGATAAATCTTGTCGCCGCTTTGCAGCACGAAGTCGCCGGAGGGAATGATGGTCTCCCCCTGCCGGGACACGGCGCAGATCAGCACCCGGACCCGGACGCTGCGGTAGAGGTCGGACAGCTGAACGTTGTGCAGGGTGGAATGTTCCGGGATGCGGTATTCCACCAGCTCCAGCCGGCCCTTTGAGAAGGATTCCACCTTCATAGCCGCCGGGAAGCGCAGAACCCTGGCGATTTCCCGGGCGGCGGCCCGTTCGGGGTTGATGGCCATGGAAAGACCCAGCTCCCCCCGCATGAAGCGGAGCTGTTTTTCATATTCCGGGTTGCGGATGCGGGCGATGGTGTGGCGGACGCCCAGCTTTTTCCCCACCAGGCAGGCGACGATGTTCAGCTCGTCGCTGGAAGTGGTTGCCATCAGCAGCTCGGCCTTGTCCACCTCGGCCTCCTGCTGCACGCTGTAAACGGCGCCGTTGCCGCAGACGCCCATAACGTCGTAAATATTGATGATGTTGTCAATCAGCTTGGCGTCCTGGTCAATTACGGTGACGTTGTGTCCGTCGGCGGAAAGCTGCTGCGTCAGGGCGAGGCCCACTTTGCCCGCGCCCACGATGACGATATTCATAAACGGGACCTCCCTGCGCCGGAATACGGCGCGTGTTTCAAGTGAGATTGCTACCGATTATAGCGGAACTTCCGGCGAAATGGAAGCCCTATTCCGCCAAAATTTTGCAGAAGGGGCAAAGGGCGTGCAAAAAAATGAAAAAAATGTGTATAATCCCGGCCTGAACGGCCAAAATAAGGCCTGTACTCTTGAGATTCGGGAGGAGGTGTGCTTCATGCAGAATAATAACAACCGCGAGAACAATCAGAACGAGCGCAGCCAGAACCAGCAGAACAAGCAGCAGAACGAGCAGCGCAATCAGAAGGAAAACCGCAAGTAAGAGCGGTTTCTGAAAAAGCCAGGCGGAAAGCGTGTGACAGCCTTCCGCCTGGTTTTTCTATTTCGGATTTTCCAGATCCGCCGGAAGAACGACCTCCGGCATCAGCTCCTGTCCAACGACCGTCAGCATTTTCTGAAGCCTGGCACAGTCCTCCGGGGAGAACCGGGCCGAGACGCGGGACATAACCGATTTCAGGTAATCGCTGGATATATTGTAGTAATCAAGGTATTTCTTTGTCACTTCCAGATGATACTCCCGCCGGTCGTCCGCCGACTGCACCTTCCGTACATAGCCCTTCTTCACCAGACTGTTGACCTTATAGGCCGCGTTGGGAGAGGAAATGCACATGAAGGTGGCAAACTCGTTGATAGTTGGGCTGCCCAGAGCCTGGATGGACTCCATACAAAAGGTTTCCACCGTAGTGAGACTGGCTTCCCGGTCCTGAAAGCGTTTGAAAATCTCCTGATAAAAGTGCAGCTTAAATTTCGTATACACACGAAAAAATGCCTGTTCCAACATCGTACCGTTTCACCATCCCACCGTTTTTCTTTATTTAAGAATACCACGCCGGCGGAAAAATAGCAACTCAGGATTTGCCGCCGATGGCAAAGGTGATTTCCGCAGAGACGGCGGTTTCGCCGTTCACCGTGGCCGTACACTCCCCCACGCCGATGTTTGCCCGGCAGCGGATCAGGCGGCACTCGATCTCCACCACGTCGCCGGGAACCACCTGCCGCTTGAAGCGCGCGTCCTTCACCCGGCCCAGAAAGGCCAGCTTGCCCCGGTTTTCCGGCAGGGCCAGCACCGCGACGCCGCCCACCTGAGCCATGGCCTCGAGGAGCAGTACGCCGGGCATGACGTGTTTCTGGGGAAAGTGTCCCTGGAAAAAGGGCTCGTTCACCGTCACGCACTTGATGCCCTTGGCCCACTCTCCCGGCTCGCCGTCAACAATGCGGTCCACCAGGGCGAAGGGATACCGATGAGGCAGAATCTCCGCAATTTGATCGGAATTCAGTTCCATACCCATACTCACGCCTCCCATTTCTGAAACAGCAGGCTTCCGTTATGCCCGCCGAAGCCCAGTGAGTTCGACAGCGCGCAGCGGAGGTCCGCCGCCCGGCCCTGATTCGGCACCACGTCCAGGTCGCAGGCCGGGTCGGGGACCTGGTAGTGAATGGTTGCGGGGAGAAAACCGTCCCGCAGGGCCAGAACAGTGAAAATCGCTTCCACCGCGCCCGCCGCGCCCAGCATATGGCCGGTCATGGACTTGGTGGAGCTGACCGCCAGCTTGGCGGCGTGGGAGCCGAAAACCGTTTTGACAGCGGCGGTTTCCCCGGCGTCGTTGAGCTGGGTAGAGGTGCCGTGGGCGTTGATATAGTCCACGTCCTCCGGTTTCGCGCCGCCGTCCGCCAGGGCGATCGCCATCGCTTCCGCGCCGCCGCTGCCGTCGGGGCGGGGAGCCGTCATGTGGTAGGCGTCGCAGGTCGCGCCGTAGCCGGTGATTTCGGCGTAAATCTTGGCGTTCCGGGCCAGGGCGTGTTCCAGCTCCTCCAGGAGCAGAATCCCCGCGCCCTCGCCCATCACAAAGCCGTTTCGCTCCGCGTCAAAGGGAATGGAGGCCCGGTTGGGGTCCGTGCTTTGAGAGAGGGCCTTCATTGAGGTGAACCCACCCACCGCCAGCGGCGTGAGCGCAGCTTCCGTACCGCCGCAGAGCATTACCTCCGCGTAGCCGTCGCGGATATAGTGGAAGGCGTCGCCGACGGCGTTGGTGCCGCCCGCGCAGGCGGTGACGGGACAGGTACTCATCCCCTGGAAGCCGGATTCGATGGACACCCGGCCAGCGGCCATGTTGCAGATACCGCTGGGGATGAAGAAGGGGGAGACCCGGTCCCAGCCCTTTTCCAGACCCCGGTCATGCTCGTTTTCCGTAATGCCGATGCCGCCGATGCCGCTGGACACAATGACGCCGCAGCGTCTGGGATTGGCGTTTTCCACCTGGAAGCCGCTGTCCGCCAGGGTTTCCCGTGCGGCAGCCAGAGCAAACTGGGTAAAACGGCCCATACGCCTGGCTTCGGCCTTTCCAAACAATTCGTCGGGCTGAAAGCCCTTGACCTCCGCCGCCAGCTGGACTTTCATCCCGGCGGGGTCGTACTGGGTGATGGGGGCGATGCCGCAGGTCCCGGACCGGACGGCGTTCCAGCTCTCCGGGACGTTTAGACCCACCGGCGTGACAGCCCCCATGCCGGTGACAACCACTCTGCGTCGTTCCATAAAATACCTCCCTGTCTCCTCTTACATTGCCATCCCGCCGTCCACCGCCAGGACCTGGCCGGTGATATAGGCGGCTTCCTCACTGGCGAGGAAGGCCACGGCGTGAGCAACGTCCTCCGCCGCGCCGGGGCGGCCCATGGGAATGGACGCCTGCACGGCCATTCGGGCAGCCTCCTGCATGGCGGCGGTCATATCCGTTTCAATAAAGCCGGGAGCGACGGCGTTCACCGTCACGCCCTTGGACGCCAGCTCTTTGGCGAGGGATTTCGTCATCCCGATCACGCCTGCCTTGCTGGCGGCGTAGTTCACCTGGCCCGCGTTGCCCCGCAGGCCCACCACGGAACTCAAATTTACAATGCGTCCGTATTTCCGGCGGATCATCAGGCGGGCGACGGCCTTCATGCACAAAAACGCGCCCTTCAGGTTCGCTGAAATCACGGCGTCAAAATCCGCCTCCGGCATCCGCATAAGGAGGCCGTCTCTGGTAATTCCGGCGTTGTTGACCAGAATGTCCACCGTGCCAAACGCCTCCACGGCCTGGCTCACCAGCGACTCCGCCTGGGCCGCGTCGGACACGTCGCACCGGACGGCCAACGCCTTGGCTCCCAAGGCCTCA
Organism: uncultured Oscillibacter sp.; assembly: GCA_910589315.1. Taxonomy (GTDB): domain Bacteria; phylum Bacillota; class Clostridia; order Oscillospirales; family Oscillospiraceae; genus Oscillibacter. The sequence continues at coordinate 28,750 of CAJUTB010000014.1, forward strand.
ATGGCCGCTGCCGTCTCCTGGGCGGCAGTCTCGTTGCCTGCGTAGCACAGCGCGACGTTTGCGCCGCCCCGGGCCAGCTCCAGGCAGACGGCCCGTCCGATTCCGCGGCTTCCGCCGGTGACAACCGCAGTTCTTCCTGCAAAATTCATGGATTGCCCTCCTTTTTGGCCCGCTCTATGGCGGTTTGTATCTTGGCTTCCCGCTCCCGTTCCTTTTTGGCAATTTCATTCGCCAGAGTCTCTTTCAGCTTTTCCACGTCCGCCACGGTCTCCACCGCGCAGACGGCGGTTTCCGGGACGGTCTTTTTGGCAAAGCCGCTCAGAGCTTTGCCCGGTCCGATTTCAACCAGTGCGTCTGCCGAATACATACACATATTCCAAATACACTGTTCCATATAGACGCTGCTCTGCACCTGCTGGACCAGAAGTTTCGGTATGTCGGTTTTCGGACCGGCCGGCGCGTCGCCCAGGCAGTTGAAATAAACTGGAACCTGCGGCGTCTGGAAAGAAATCCCCTTGAAATACTCGTGCAGAGCCTGCCCGGCGGGGGCCATCAGGGGCGTGTGAAACGGGCCGCTGACATTCAGCGGCATACAACGCCGCGCACCCTTTTCCTTGGCCAGCGCGGCGGCCCGTTCCACAGCCGCCTTGCTCCCGGCGATCACCAGCTGTCCGGGACAGTTATAATTTGCAATGGTTACTACACCCAGGCCCGACGCGGCGTCGCAGGCGGCTTGCAGGTCTTCTTCCGCCAGATTCAGAACGGCCACCATCGCGCTCTCATGGCCCGCGGCGGCTTCCTCCATGGCCTTGCCCCGGAAGGCGACTAACCGCACGGCGGTTTCCACGTCCAGCACGCCCGCCGTGTGGAGAGCCGAATACTCCCCCAGCGACAGACCGGACACCGCCGCAGGTAGGATTCCCTTTTCCCGCAGCACCGCCGTCAGCCCGGCGGCAAAGGCCACCATGCAGGGCTGGGTATAGCGGGTCTGGTTCAAAATTCCGTCGGGGTCCTGAAAGCAAGTGGTTTTCAAATCGAAATCCACTTCCGCCGCCGCACGGTCGAACACCGCCCGGAAAGCGGGGTACGCTTCGTACAAATCCGCGCCCATACCGGCGTGCTGGCTTCCCTGACCGGCGTATAAAAAACCGAGCTTCATGGGTTTGTCCTCCATTCCTCTTGAATCTGTTCCATCTGCGCCTGGACAGTGGAAAGCGCGCGAACGTCTCCGGCGTTGGCCCCGCAGAAAAAGAGGCCGTTTTCCCAGTCGCCGTCAACGGCGGCGATCAACGCCTTGGAGATGCAGTAGGGCGCCGTTTTGCAGTCGCAGGCGGAAAGACAGCGGTTGCAGCGGGTGATTTTCGGCTGCGTCCCCGCCTCCACCCGCCGGATGAGGGGGCTTTGCAGGGCGCGGCCCGGCATACCGACCGGACTTTGCACTATGGTGATGTCCGCCGACTGGGCATCCAGAAGCCGCTGCTTGTAGGCGGGACTTGCGTCGCATTCCTCCGTGGCGATGAAGCGGGTTGCAAACTGCGCGCCCGCCGCGCCCTCGTTCATATAGCGGCGCATTTCCGCACCGCCTTTCACGCCGCCCGCCACAAATACCGGAATGTCCCGCCCGTACTTCTCCCGGAAGGGGGCCAGAACCTCCAAAACCTCCCGCAGAAGGGCCGAGAGGGACCTGGGCCGTCCGGCCTGCGCCTCCTGGGCTTCCTCCGGCGAAAATCCGAGGTGCCCTCCGGCGAGGGGACCTTCCAAAACCACGAAATCCGGAATCCGGCTGTACCGCCGGTCCCACAGCTTGCAGATCAGCGCGGCGGAGCGTCCGCCGCTGACCACCGGGGCCAGGGCCGCCCGGCTCTCCGGGACTTCCGCCGCAATGCCGGGAAGGTCCTTCGGCAGTCCCGCGCCGCATACGATGGCGTCGGCCCCGGCCTGGAGGGCCGTCCGCACGCTGGCGGCGTACTGCGAGGCGGCAACCATGACATTCACCGCAATCACTCCCGCGCCTTTGGCGAGCTCCTTGGCCCGGTGAATCTGGCGCGTCAGCGCGCGCAGATTGGCCTCGTTGAAATTCTCCGTGAAATCCGGTTCCCGGAAACCGCAGAACGCGGCGGAAAGCGTGCCCATTCCGCCCTGGGCCGCCACCGCGCCCGCCAGGCGTTCCAGGCTTACGCCGATGCCCATGCCGCCTTGCAAAATCGGAAGCTCCAGAGTCTTGCCGCCGATGGTTATACCCATTCCTGACGCACCGTCTCCAGAACGGCCTTTCCTCCGGCATACAGTTCCTCGAAAATCTGCCGGACGGGTTTGATCTCGTGGAGCAGGCCCGCCGTCTGGCCCATCATGACGCTGCCGTTTTCCACGTCGCCTTCCAGAACGGCCCGGCGCAGGCCGCCCAGGGTGACGGTTTCCAGTTCTTCCAGGGATGCGCCCCGCTTTTCCAGCGCGAGATACTGCCGGGACATTTTGTTTTTCAAAACCCGCACCGGCCCGCCGATGGAACGGCCCGTCACAGTGGTGTCGCTGTCCTTGGCCTTCAAAACGGCCTGTTTGTAGTTCTCGTGAATGGGGCACTCCCGGCTGGCCAGCAGGCAGGTGCCCACCTGTACGCCGCAGGCCCCCAGGGCAAAGGCCGCCGCCATCTGACGGCCGCTGGCGATGCCGCCGGCGGCAATCACCGGCACGTCCACCGCGTCAATCACCTGGGGAACCAGGGCCATGGTGGTCATCTCGCCCACGTGGCCGCCGGACTCGGTGCCCTCCGCGATCACGGCGTCCACGCCGTAGCGCATGAGCCGCCGCGCCAGTACCGCCGCCGCTACGACGGGAATGACCTTGATGCCCGCCTCTTTCCAGGCGGGAATGTATTTGCCGGGGTTTCCCGCGCCGGTGGTGACAACCCGGACGCCCTCGTCCAGAATCACCTGGGCGATGTCGTCCGCAAAGGGACTCATGAGCATGAGGTTGACGCCGAAGGGCTTTTGGGTCAATTCTTTAGCCCGGCGGATTTCCTCCCGGAGACGGCTTCCGTCCCAGCCGCCGGTGGCGATCATGCCCAGCGCGCCCGCGTTGGAACAGGCGGCGGCGAATTCGCCGGTGGCGATGTTGGCCATGCCGCCCTGGATAATCGGGAACTCGGTCCCGAGGATTTCGTTTAATTTTTTCACTGTATGTTTCTCCCGTTACGCAAATTCGATCAGACAGCCGCCCCAGGTCAGTCCGCCGCCGAAGCCCACTGCCAGAACACGGCTTCCAGGACCGATTTTGCCCTGTTCGTGCAGCTCGCTTAAAACCAGGGGAATACTGGCGGCGGAAGTGTTGCCGTACTCGCCGATGTTCTGATAGCACTTTTCCGGCGGGATCCGGCACCTCCGGACCGCCAGATCCATGATCCGGGCGTTGGCCTGGTGGAGGACGAAAAAGTCTACGTCGTCCATGGTTTTTCCCGCCTTGTCCAGCACCTGCCGGATACACCAAGGCACCGCTTCCACAGCGAATTTGAAAACCTTCGTGCCCTCCATGGAAATCAGGCTCCGCCCGCCGGTTTCCGCGCCGGGGACGTGAAGCAGCGCGTCGTTTCCGTGACAGCCCATCACGGCGGAAATCGTGGGAAAGCCCTCCCGGCTCTCCACCACCGCCGCCCCCGCGCCGTCGCCGAAGAGAATGCAGGTGCCCCGGTCCTCCCAGTTGATCAGGCGGCTCAACTGTTCCGCACCGACAATCAGTCCGTACTTGCGGGGCGCGGCGTTCAGCAGGCATTCCATCGTGTGCAGGGCGAACAAAAAACCCGAACAGGCCGCGTTGAGGTCAAAGCAGAGGATGTCCTCCGGGAGGCCAAGCTCACGTTGCAGCAGGCACGCCGCTGAAGGGACCAGCGTATCCGCCGAAAGCGTCGCCACAATGCACGCGCCGATTTCCTCCGGCCCAACCCCGGCGTTTTCCAACGCCCGCCGGGCGGCGGAGGCGGTCATGCTCAGAAAAGACTCGCCCTCCCGGCTGTGGTGGCGGAGACGGATGCCGGTGCGGCTGGTAATCCATTCGTCGCTGGTGTCCACGCGGCCCGCGATCTCGGCATTACAGACGGTTTGTTCCGGTACGCCCCGCCCTGTGCCGCGAATTTTGATTCCGTTCATGTGTCCTCCTTGGCGGGTACTCCCATTTTTCTGAATTTTTTATACCGGACGGCGTGGGGCCAGCTCTCTTTCAGCATCGCCGCCAAATGACGGCTGATGGCCCGGTCCACTTCCCGCATGGTCAGAGAGGGGGCCGTGTGCGCGCCGCCCTCCGGCTCGGGGATGATATCGTCAATGACGCCCAGCGGAAGAAGGTCCGCCGCCGTCAGCTTCATCAGGCCGCAGGCTTCCTCGTGCCGTGCGGCGTCCCGCCACAAAATGGACGCAAAGCCCTCCGGCGAGAGAATCGCATACACGGCGTTTTCCAGCATCAAAACCCGGTCGGCCACCGCCAGGGCCAAGGCCCCGCCGCTGTTGCCCTCGCCAGTGATGACAGCCAGAACCGGCACGGTCAGGCGGCTCATCTCAAAGAGATTTCGGGCGATGGCCTCCCCCTGGCCCCGGGCCTCGGCCTCCAGGCCGGGGTACGCGCCGGAGGTGTCGATGAACGTAATCACCGGACGCCGGAATTTCTCCGCCTGCTTCATCAGCCGCAGGGCTTTGCGGTAGCCCTCCGGGCTGGGCATTCCGAAATTACAGCGGATGCTCTCCTCTGCCGTTTTGCCCTTCCGGGTGCCGATAACCGTGACGGGCCGCCCGTGATAGAACGCCACGCCGCCTAAAATCGCCGGATCTTCCCGGCAGAGACGGTCGCCCTTAAGCTCGAAAAAGTCCGTAAACAAGGCGTCGATGTAATCCGTAATGTTCGGCCGCTGGGGGTTCCGGGCAATGGCTACCCGCTGGGCGGGGGTGTACTTGCTCATGGGCGGCCTCCTTTCTCATGCAGGCGCAGGAGCTGCGCCAGAGTCTCCCGCATGTTTGCGCGGGGGACCACGGCGTCTACAAACCCGTGCTCCTCCTGGTATTCCGCCCGCTGAAAGCCCTCCGGCAGCGTTTCTCCGATGGTCTGCTGAATGACGCGGGGACCGGCGAAGCCGATCAGTGCGCCCGGTTCCGCCAGGATGATGTCTCCCAGGGAAGCGAAGCTCGCCGTCACGCCGCCGGTGGTGGGATCGGTCAAAACGGAGATGTAGAGCAGGCCCTTGTCGGAAAAGCGGGCCAGGGCCGCGCTGGTTTTGGCCATCTGCATCAGGGATAAAATCCCCTCCTGCATCCGCGCCCCGCCGCTGGCGGAGAAAATGATCAGCGGCAGCTTGTTTTTCATGGCGTATTCAATCGCCAGGGTGATTTTTTCACCCACCGCCGCGCTCATACTGCCCATAAAAAAGCGGCTGTCCAGTACGCCCGTCACGCATTTCCGGCCCTTGATGCTTCCTGTCGCGGTGACGGCGGCTTCCGTCAGGCCGGTTTTGCGCTGGGCGGCCCGCTGCTTTTCCCGGTAGCCGGGAAAGGAGAGGGGGTCTCCGGCGGGAAACTTGGCGTTCAGTTCCCGGAAGCTGCCCGGATCGAGAATGGTGCTTAAACGGTAATACGCGCCGATGGGCCAGTGATACCCGCAGGCCGGGCAAACCGACAGGCCCTGTTCCACCTCTTTCCGCAGGCTCTCCTGTCCGCACTTGGGGCAGGTAATGAGCTTGTCGCCGGGGACGTAATTGTCCCGGATCGCCTTCATCGCCAGCAGACGGGCGCGGCGTTTGGCAAAAATATGGTTCATTCGCCGTCAGCCTCCTTTTCGTGTACCCGGCGGCTGAAGTCCAGCAGTTCCGGGAGGTGGTCCTCCAGGAAGGCCGTGGAACAGCGGCCCCGGGCAAAGGCCGGGTGGTAGAGGATTTCATAGGAAAGCTCCGCGTTGGTTGGAAAACCCTCCAAGGTAAATTCTTCCAGGCAGCGGCGCATTTTCCGCAGGGCTTCCAGACGGTTTGCGCCGTGGGCCAGGATTTTCGCCGCCAGGGAATCGTAATAGGGCGGCATGACGCAGCCGTTATACAGGCAGGAGTCCACCCGGACCCCCGTGCCGCCGGGGAAGTGGAGGAATTCCACCTTGCCGGGACAGGGCAGGAAGTCCGCCGCCGGGTTTTCCGCGTTGATGCGGCACTCGATGGCGTGGCCCTGGATTTGTATGTCCGACTGGGCAACGTCCAGCGGCAGGCCGGATGCGATGCGAAGCTGCTGGCGCACCAGGTCCACGCCCGTCACCATTTCCGTGACGCCGTGTTCCACCTGAATCCGGGTGTTCATTTCCATGAAATAAAAACGGTCCCCGTCCAGCAGAAACTCCACGGTGCCCGCGCCCTCGTAGCCAACGGCCTGGGCCGCCTTGACCGCCGCTTCGCCCATAGCCGCCCGCAATTCCGGCCTAAGACCGGGAGCGGGGGCCTCCTCAATCAGCTTCTGATTCCGCCGCTGGATGGAACAGTCCCGGTCTCCTAAATGAATGGTGTTTCCAAAGCGGTCCGCCAGAATTTGCACTTCGATATGGCGGGGACGCTCCACCAGCTTTTCCACGTACAGTTCTCCGCTGGCAAAGCAGGCCACGGCTTCCGCCTTGGCCTCGTCCCAAGCGGCGGGCAGGACCTCCGCGCTGTCACAGCGGCGGATGCCGCGTCCGCCGCCGCCTGCGGAGGCTTTCAGCAAAACCGGATAGCCCACGCGCTCCGCCGTCTGCAAGGCGTCCTCGACGGAGGCCGCCGGGCCGGTGGAACCGGGCGTGACCGGTACGCCGGCCTTGCGCATCAAATCCCGCGCCGCGGACTTGGAGCCCGCTTTCCGGATGGCGTCGCCGGAGGGACCGACGAAGGTCAGGCCCGCCTCCGCGCAGGCGTCGGCAAAACCGGCGTTTTCGGACAAAAAGCCGTAGCCGGGATGAATCCCGTCGCAGCCGGAGGATTTGGCGACCGTCAGCAGAGCGTCCTGACTCAAATAACTCCCGGCGGCCTTCGCCGGGCCGATGCACACCGCCTGTCCGGCAAGATGTACATGGAGGGCCTCCGCGTCGGCCTCGGAGTAGACGGCAACCGTGTCGATGCCCAGTTCCCGGCAGGCCCGGAGAATCCGGAGGGCAATTTCGCCCCGGTTGGCGATCAAAACCCGCTTCAGCATGGCGTATAGCGCATCAGCGCGTCTCCGAAAGCGGCCAGCTCGCCGTTTGCCTTCAGCACGGCTTCAATCACGCAGTCGCAGGGGGCCGGGACCTCCACCATGGTTTTCATGGCTTCCAGCAGGCAGAGGGTCTGTCCCTTCTGCACCCGGTCGCCCGCGGAGACGAACGGCGGCTGGTCGGGGGCGGGAGCGGCGTAGAAGGTGCCCACCAGCGGCGCGCTGACGACGGGGCCTTCCGCCTCCTGGACAGGCGCGGCGGCGGGAGCGGCGGCAGGGGCCGGCGGGACGGAAACGCCGCCTCTGGCCAATTCTATTGTAAAATCCCCTCTGGACAGCCTCAGGCTTTGCAGCGTGGAGCGGTCGAAGCGGGCCATCAAATCAAAAAGTTCTTGGTTGGTCATAGCCAATTCCTTCCCAGTCGGTTTTGACAGCCGCCGGACGCAGGTTTTCAAACGTGCGCCCGGCGGGTATGTTTTGTTACGCTTTGTGGTTGTTGAGGTAATTCACAATGTCGGCGACGGTTTTGAGGTTGGCCACGTCGGCGTCGTCCACCTTCACGCCGGAGGCATCTTCCAGGGCCATGATCAGTTCCATAGCGGCCAGGGAGTCCGCGCCCAGGTCGTCGGCCAGGGAGGCTTCCAGCGTCACCTGTTCCGCGTCGCAGGCCAGGGTTTCTACAATGATATCGCGTACCGCTTCAAATTCCATAACAAAGGTCTCCTTTTTGTTTTGTCGAAATTGCAATTATTTTAGCTAAAAAATTTTAATTAAAATAATTGAGCTTATTCTACACAGCCCTACCCCGTTTGTCAAGGAAAAATCCGGGACAAAATGGCAAAATTCCCAGTGAATTTCCGGACGGCCTTGGAGAAAACGACAAAATGGGTGGTTGCGTTTCGGGAATGGTTGGGGTAAACTGGAAACGGCGGGGTACGTTTTGAAAAAAAGGGGGAGCGTTATGATAAACCGTTTGAGGTTCCGCGTTGTGTTTGCCATGCTTCTTTTTGCGGCGGGTTTCTTCTCCCGGCGCGATGGAAACCTATCCGGCGGTTATGGTCAATGGAACCTTGTACAAAGTAAAATATCAGAGGAATGATTTCAGAAAGGACGATTTATGTTAGAAGTATCCGGAAAATACAATCAGGCAAAAATTTTTACCGATGTGGTGGACCAAGCGTCCATTGCTCAGGTCATTGCGCTTTGCAACCAGGAATTCACCGCCGGAAGCCGCATCCGCCTCATGCCCGACATTCACGCCGGAGCAGGCTGTACCATCGGCGCCACCATGACCATCACGGACAAAGTGGTCCCGAACCTGGTGGGCGTGGACATCGGCTGCGGGATGGAGACCGTCCGGGTTCGGGAGGATCATATGGAGCTGCAAAAGCTGGATAAGCTGATCTATGAGAGAATTCCGTCCGGCTTTGCGATCCGGGAAAAGCCTCACCGCTTTTTGGAGCGGGTGGATCTGGACGAGCTTTGCTGCGCGAAACATATGGATCTCCTGCGGGCGGAAAAGAGTCTCGGGACGCTGGGCGGCGGAAACCATTTTATTGAGGTCGACCGGGATGACGGCGGACAATTATATGTAATTGTCCATTCCGGAAGCCGCCGCTTGGGCTTGGAGGTCGCCCATTATTACCAGGAGCAGGGATATAAGGTGCTCAACCGTACGGACGACGCCTCCATAGCCCAATTGATTGCAGACATGAAGGCGGAGGGACGGCAGAAGGAAATTCAAAAGGAACTCAAGCGTTTGAAAAACCAGAAGCAGACCAGCATTCCGTATCCCCTGGCCTATGTTTCGGGGGACCTGTTCGCACAGTATATTCACGACATGAAGATAGTCCAGCGCTATGCGATGCTCAACCGCAAGGCTATGATGGATGAAATTCTGAAAGGGATGAAGCTCCATGCAGAGGAGCAGTTCACCACCATTCACAATTACATTGATACCGACGCCATGATTCTCCGCAAGGGTTCCGTTTCCGCCCAGGCGGGGGAAAAGCTGCTGATTCCGATCAATATGCGGGACGGCAGTCTGCTCTGTGTGGGCAAGGGCAACGAGGACTGGAACTTTTCCGCGCCCCACGGGGCCGGGCGGCTTATGAGCCGGGCCAAAGCGAAGCAGTCCTTTACGGTTTCGGAGTTCAAAAAGCAGATGGCGGACGTTTACACCACTTCCGTCAGCAAATCCACCCTGGACGAATGTCCCATGGCCTACAAGGGAATGGAAGATATCCTGAATAATATCGGCCCCACGGCGGAGGTGGAGAAAATTATACGCCCGATTTACAATTTCAAGGCCGGGGACGAGGACGCATAAAGGGGGCTGCGTTTCCGTTCAAATTTTGTTCATAACCCCGTTGTGCCGGGCGGCAAAATCCTTTATAATAAAAAAACCGACAGAACAAACGGAGGTTTTTCAAGATGGACAATCAAAGACCGAGAGGCCGGGAACGGCGCGTCACCGGACCGGGCAAAACGGTGCAAAAACACGGCGGCGGTTTGGGCGGCGGCCCCGTCGGCGGCGGACAGGAAGGCCGCAGAGACTCCAGCGGCGGGGGCGGTAAACGTTCCGGCGGAGGCGGCGGACTGAAATTGATTATCCTCCTGGCCGTCCTGCTTCTGGGCGGCGGGGGCGGCCTCGGCGCACTGATGGGCGGTTCTTCCGGCGGCTCCGGCGCGCCCAGCCAGAACATTCAGCAAAGCGCGCCCGGAGGCGGCGTGGACTGGACGAGCCTTCTGGGCGGCCTCGGCGGCGGAAGCGTTTCCAGCGGCTGGGCGGAACCCGCCAACACCGGAAAACTGGATACCAGCGTCAATCCCTCAGCCCGCAGCAAGCGGACGAAAATCATCGGAGATGGCCGGGATGTTGCGACTATTATGGTGTATATGTGCGGTACGGACCTGGAATCCCGCAGCGGTATGGGCACTTCCGATTTACAGGAGATGCTGGGGGCGGACCTGGGCCGGAATGTCAACCTGATCGTATACACCGGCGGCTGTTCCGGCTGGAGGAATAATCAAGTCAGCAGCAGCACGAACCAGATCTGGCAGATCAAAAGCGGAAGACTCTCCTGCCTGGAACGGGACTTAGGCAGCGTGTCCATGACGGACCCCGACACCCTGGCAGGTTACATCCAATACTGCGCCAAGCGTTTCCCTGCAAACCGCTATGAGCTTATTTTCTGGGACCACGGCGGCGGGGCTATCAGCGGCTATGGCTACGACGAAAAATTCCCCTCCAGCGGCTCCATGGGCTTGGCCGGGATTGACCGTGCCCTGCAAAAAGCGGGCGTGACCTTTGACTTCATCGGCTTTGACGCCTGCCTCATGGCCACGGCGGAAAACGCCCTCATGCTCACGCCTTACGCCGATTATTTGATAGCCTCTGAGGAGACGGAACCCGGCGTGGGCTGGTACTATACGAACTGGCTGACGGAATTTGGGAAAAATCCCTCCATGCCGACGATTCAGCTGGGGCAGAAAATCGCGGATGATTTCGTGGATGTCTGCGCCCAGAAGTGCGCCGGGCAGCTGACCACCCTGTCCGTGGTGGACCTGGCGGAACTGGAAGCGACCCTTCCGGCCCGTCTGACCGATTTTTCCAAAAACGTCAGCAGCCTGATTTCCTCCAAGCAGTATCAGACGGTTTCCAGCGCCCGGAGCGGTTCCCGGGAATTCGCCCGGTCCAGCCGGATTGATCATGTGGATTTGGTCCATCTCTCCCAAAACCTGGACAGCGCGGAAAGCCGCGCCCTGGCAGACGCCCTCCTGAGCGCGGTGAAGTACAACCGCACGTCCTCCAACATGACCAACGCCTACGGCCTGTCCATTTATTTCCCCTATCAGAACGTCGCCAAGGTCGATCAGGCGGTGAACTCTTACCAGCAAATCGGCATGGACGAGGCGTATATGCGCTGCATCCAGCAGTTTGCCAGCCTGGAGGCCAGCGGACAGGCGGTGTCCGGCGGTACGGCATCGCCGCTCCCGTTGCTTCTGGGAAATCTGAGCGGCGGCAGCGGAAGCGCGGAAATGATTGCCCAGCTCTTGGAAAGTTTTTTGAGCGGCGGCTACGGCAGTATTTCCGGCCTCACCGGTTCTAATACCGGCTTTTTGAGCGGCAAGGCCCTGGATACCGCGGAAACCGTGGAATATCTTACGGCGAACCGCTTTGCATCGGAAGCGTTGGTTTGGACCGGCAGTGCGGACGGTACGTCAGTCCTGCGCTTGAGCGAGGATCAGTGGAAACTGGTGCAGACCTTGGATTTGAACCTGTTTTATGACGATGGCGAGGGCTTTATTGACCTGGGCCTGGACAACGTTTTCGACTTCGACGAATCCGGGGGGCTTCTGGGGGTCAATGACCATGCCTGGCTTGCCATCAACGGCCAGCCGGTGGCCTACTACCATACCGCCACCGTGGACGACGGGGAGAACTATACGATTACCGGCCGTGTGCCGGTCCTCCACAATGGCCGCCGCGCGGAACTCCTGCTGACCTTTGATAATGAAAATCCCTACGGCTATGTGTCCGGCGTCCGGGCGGTGTATACGGAGGGCGAGACGGAAACGGTTGCCAAGAGCGGCAGCGAGCTGGAAGTGGGGGACACACTGGAATTCCTCTGCGATTATTACAGCTACGGCGGCGATTACCTGGACAGCTACCGCCTGGGCGAGCCGCTGACCGTTGACGCGCCGCTGGAAGTCAGTGACGTGCCCCTGGAAGGGGAGACGCGTACCGCGTACCGGTTTACAGACATTTACAATCAGTCCTATTGGACGCCGCCAGTTCCCTGAATGATTTATTTACATAAAACCCCCCTTTTCTTAACGAGTTTTTTATGGTACAGTAGAGAAAACGAACCGAAAGGGGATACTCGATATGTCATTGCTGCATCATTTGGAGGAAATTTTTTACATCGCTGTCCAGTACGGTATTCTTCTGCTGGAATGCGCCGGAGCGGCGGTGCTGCTGACCGCCGCCGTCAAATGCATGATCGGCTGGGTGAAGAAGGCCCCTCACGTCCGGCTGAATCTGGCGGAGGGAATCTCCCTGGCTCTGGCGTTCAAGATGGGCGGGGAGGTGCTGCGGACGGTGATCGTCCGGGAGTGGGAGGAACTGGTGATCCTGGGCGCGATTATGCTGCTGCGGGCCGCCATGACGCTCATCATTCACTGGGAAATCAAAGAGGAAAAGGAACACATCAGCGAAGCCGCCGCAGAGGCCCGCCTGGAAGCTCTGAAACGGGGACTCTCTGTTGACGGGGAGCTGGAAGACGAAACGGACAAGCTCGGACTGCTTCCATGAGCAGACGGCCGGCTTGCGGAAAAGAGGAGGATTCTCCCTATGGCAAAATATGTAATGTCGCTGGACGCAGGCACGACCAGCAACCGCTGTATTGTGTTCAACGAAAAAGGCGAGATGTGCAGTGCGGCGCAGAAGGAATTTACGCAGTATTTTCCGAGGCCCGGCTGGGTGGAACACGACCCGGAGGAAATCTGGGCGACACAGCTGGAGGTTGCGAGGGCGGCCATGGCGAACCTGGGAATTGCCGCGCCGGAAATTGCCGCCATCGGCATTACGAACCAGCGGGAAACCACCATCGTTTGGGACCGGGAGGCCGGGGAGCCGGTGTATCCGGCCATTGTCTGGCAGTGCCGCCGGACCAGCGAATATTGTGACAGCCTCAAAGCCAGGGGGCTGACGGAAATCTACCGGAAAAAGACCGGTCTGGTTATCGACGCCTATTTTTCCGGTACAAAGATCAAGTGGATCCTAGACCACGTGGACGGCGCGCGGGAACGGGCCGCGGCGGGAAAGCTCCTGTTCGGCACGGTGGAGACCTGGCTGATCTGGAAGCTGACCAAGGGCCGCGTTCATATCACCGATTATTCCAACGCCTCCCGAACGATGCTGTTTAACATCAATACGCTGGAATGGGACCAGGAGATTCTGGACGAGCTGGAGATCCCCCGGTCCATGCTGCCGGAGGTGAAGCCGTCAAGCTGTATCTATGGAAGCGCGGACCCGCAGTTTTTCGGCGGACCGGTTCCCCTGGGCGGCGCGGCGGGAGACCAGCAGGCGGCGTTGTTCGGCCAGACCTGCTTCGCGCCCGGAGAGGCGAAAAACACCTACGGCACCGGCTGTTTCCTCCTCATGAATACGGGGGACAAGCCCGTCTTTTCACAAAACGGCCTCGTAACCACCATCGCCTGGGGGCTGGACGGCAAAATCACCTATGCTCTGGAAGGTTCGATCTTTGTGGCGGGAGCCGCCATCCAGTGGCTGCGGGACGGCCTGCGCCTGATCGATTCTTCCTCCGACTCGGAGTATATGGCCCGAAAGGTGCCGGATGCCAACGGCTGTTATGTGGTTCCGGCCTTCACCGGCCTGGGTGCGCCTCACTGGGACCAATACGCACGGGGAACCATCGTGGGCCTGACCCGGGGCGTGAACAAATACCATATCATTCGGGCGACGCTGGAGGCTATGTGTTATCAGGTGAACGATGTGCTTGAGGCCATGCGGGCGGATTCCGGTATTCAGCTGGCGTCTTTGAAGGTGGACGGCGGGGCCAGCGCGAATAATCTGCTCATGCAGATTCAAGCCGATATTAGCGGCGCGCCGGTGGACCGGCCCCGGTGTGTGGAAACCACCGCCATGGGCGCGGCGTATCTGGCGGGCCTTGCGGCGGGATACTGGCGGAGCAAGGAAGAAGTTGTGCAGAATTGGGCCATTGACCGCAGCTTCCGTCCGGCCATTTCCCAGGAGGAACGGGCCCGCCGCGTGAAGGGCTGGAATAAGGCGTTGCAGTGCGCCTGCGGCTGGGCCAGGGACTGAAGCGGTGAAACGCGCAAACCGGAGGATACCCCATTTCGGGATATCCTCCGGTTTTATGTGTTTGGTCAGGTGCTTCGGGTAAAGACGCCGGAGAAGGTGAACCAGCCCCGCGGATCGCGGATGGCTCCGGTGAGGGTGTCCCGCATAGCCCAAACAGAGCCGCTGTTGCAGAGCGGCGCAAGGGCGTAATCCATCAAAAGCAGTTCCTCCGCGTCGTGGAGACAGCCCATGCGGGCCGCGCCGTCCCCCGCGCTGGCGATGACGCTCATTAAGGTGTCATAGGCGGTGCTTTTGTACCGGGCAACGTTCCCGGCGTCGCTGGAAATCCAGTTGGAGAGGTAGCACTCCGCGTCGTTGGCGGAGGCGGTCAGGTTCAGCCCTGTCAGAGCGTATTCGCCGCTTTGCAGGGCGGCGGACAACGCCGCTTCCGACAAAGGCTTCGGCGTCGCCTGTACATCCAGAACCTCCTGCCATTGCCGGCAGAGGAGTTCCGCCACGGCGTCGTTTTCCTCGCTTTTTACATACAGGTATTCCAATTCGCCCAAGTCCTCGCCGCTGTTATAACCGGCCTCCTGTATGAGCGTCTTTGCCTGGGCGCAGGCTTCCGCATAGGCATCCGGGTCATTGTCCAGCAGCGGCCCGCCGGTTGTGCGGAAATCGCCCTCCTCGCTCTCCGGCACGCCGGAGGGAATGACGCCTTCCGCCGGTTTGACGAGGGTTCCCGCCGCTTCCGCCAGAGCGTTCCGGTCGATGCTCAGGGACAGGGCCCGCCGCAGCAGAACATCGGAAAAGGGTTCTGCCGCGCAGTTGAACACCACCGCGCTGGTTTCCAGGGCCGGAAGCCAGATTCCGGCGTCCTCCGCCGCGGGCCACACAACGTCCACCGTTTTGGACTCGTACAACGCCTGGGCGTCCTCCGCCGCAGCGGCAAAGTGGAAGGTAATCGTCCGGGGGCCGCTGAGATCGGCGTAATAGCGGTCGTTCTGTTCCAGGCGCAGGGTGTCGCCGGATTCCACCGCCGCATAGGGGCCGTTGGTTACGAACGCGGTGGGGTCGTCTGACCAGGAGCCGCTTTGCGTTTCCACGGCGTCCCGCCGCAGCGGCATAGCGGCAGGGGCCGTGCAGACCTCTTTCAAAAACCAGTCGTGCCGTCCGTTCAAAACGACAATCAGGGTGCTGTCGTTTTTCGCGCTGACTTGCAGAAGGCTCATGTCGCCGGTTTCCCTGGCCTCCGAAAACCCGCTGACGCAGGACAGAAGGCCCGCGTAGGGGGAGTTGTTGGCGGGGTCGGCAAGCCGCTGCCAGGCGTACACAAAATCCGACGCCTTGACCGCCTGTCCGTCGGACCAGCGGGCGGTCCGGAGGCGGAAGGTGTAGGTGACGGCTACGCCGCCTTCCACGGTCTCCTCCTCCATGTCCACGCTTTTTGCCATCCCATTTGTCACGGAAGTCCGCCCGCTGGCGTCCGCCGTCACGCGCATGAGATTTTCGTAAAGGTGGTTGAGGATGGTTTGTTCGCCGGGGTCTGTGGCATGAATGGGGTCCAGGGACTCGGGTTTCCCGCCGGTGCACACGGAGAGCGAAAGGCCGTCGCTGATTTTGGTGCAGCCGGTGAGGAGCAGGAGCGTCAAAAGCAGAAAGAGCGTCAGAGGACGCTTCAAAGAACGATTCATGAAAGCCTCCAGAAAAAATTGGGATTGTCACATTATAAAGAATTTTGCCCGCCTTGTAAAGTCAGACGGGCAAAAAAGTAACAAAAATTACAAAAATTCAAAAATCGTTCAAATCATGGAAAGGATTTCTGAAAATTACTGGCGAATTTTCAGGTTACGGTCAGGCTTGCATCCTCTGGAAGAACAGCCCCCAGCAGCAGCCGGACCTGTTCCGCCGCTTTCTCCCGCGCCTCCGTCAGAAGGCCCTGGGCGACGGCCTTTTCCTCCATGACGGCCTTTTGTCCGGCCTGGAAAGCGGTGAAGTCCTCCACGCGGAAGGGATTGAAAATGCTGGTCCGCTCGTCGAAAACCTCCACGCTGTCCTCGGAGAGCTCATGCGAGAGGATTTCCGCCTCCGGCAGCGCGACGCGCACCGTGGAACCGGAAACCTGCAAGTCTGCTTTTGTCAAGTCAATGCCGGCCTTGATCACGCCGTCATACGTCAGGATGAATCGCTTGGTCGTAAACGGGATGACAATTCCGGAGATCTGGCCGCTGTTTTCATACTGGGCCATGTTGGTGTAATGGTAGGAGACGGTTGCAAGCTCACTGAGCTCCGACAGCTGGTTTTGCAGAACCACAGCGGAAATCTCCGGCTCTGCGGGGTGGTTTGCCAGGTAGCGTCCGCCGAAAAAGCCGAACGTCCCCACAAGAATACACAGGAGAATTCCCAGCAGCAGATATTGGATGGTTTTGAACGGATGGAGTTTTTCTTCCCGCACCATGATTCCCCCTTCTTTTTATGCGTATCATATCATATCGGGAGAAAAAGGTCAAATGGAAGGAACGGCCAACAAGACGGCTTTCAAACGCGGCGCAGCGAAGTTGTCAACAACGGTCCACTACATTTCATAAACGCTCCTTTCCCCGGATGTGCCTGGATTTTTTTCACCGGCTCTGTTATGATGACGCTAAAGAATACGGGCTGAAAATTGTAATATTGGATATTAGGAGCCGATATTTGACCTTTTGCACAAAAAAGAAGAGCGTTTGCGCTGCGGTTTGTGCATTGACAATGCTTTTTCCGGACTGTTATGATAATCTTATACAAGGTCTCATGCCTGGGGCGTCCAGGAATCGAGTTTTCAAAAACAAGGAGGAACAAATTATGAGCACTCTCTATCTGCCCGCATGGAGTATCGGTCCCGACTGCTACAAGGAAATTTACGACATCGTACGGCCCTACGGCACGAAGGCTGCCCTGATCGGCGGCAAGATCTCCATGTCCAAAGCCCTGCCCAAGCTGAAAGCCGTGCTGAACGGCACGGACCTGGAACTGACGGAGCCGATCTGGTACGGCGGCGAAGCCTCCTATGAGAATGCCGCCATGCTGGAAGCCATGCCCGAGGTCAAAGACGCGGATATGATCTTTGCCGTCGGCGGCGGCCGGGCCGTGGATACCGCCAAATGCGCCGCGGGTCATCTGAATAAGCCCGTCTTTACCTTCCCCACCCTGGCCTCCAACTGCGCCAGCTGCACGACCCTGTGTGTCATGTACTACCCCGACGGCGCGATGAAGGACCTGTATTATCCCAAACGCTGCCCCGTCCATACCTTCATGGACAGCTCCATCATTGCCGACTCTCCCGCCGAATATCTCTGGGCCGGCATCGGCGACTCTCTGGCGAAGGAATTCGAGTCGGAAATGGCGGCCCGGAACGATCTTGCCAGCTTCAGCATTCAGCACGCGCCTTTGATGGGCACGGCCATTGCCCGCTGCTGCACCCCCGCTTTCCTCAACTTCGGCGTGAAGGCCATGGAGCAGATTCGCAACCATGAGGACGGCTATGAGCTTCAGCAGGTGACGCTGGGCATTGTGATTACCGCGGGCCTGGTTTCCAACATGACCGTGGAAACCACGAAGGAAGAATACTTCTATAACGACTCCCTGGCCCATTGCTTCTATTACGGCTGCACCGTCTGCCCCGGCGCACATAAGCACCTCCATGGCGAGGTGGTGTCCCTGGGCATTCTGGTGCTGCTGACCCTGGACGGCCAGCTTGAACGCCGGAACAGCCTGTTCCCCTTCTATCACGCTCTGGGCCTGCCCATGACCATGGATGCCGTCGAGCTGCAAGAATCCGACCTGCCGACGCTGATGGACAAATGCGTCACCATGAAGAACTGGAACTATGTTCCCACGCCCATCACCCGGGAGCAGTTCACCCAGGCGATTCTGGACACCGACAAGGCCGCAAAAGAGTGGCTTGCGGCGAACAAGTAAGGAGCAGCGAAGATGAAAGGTCTGCAGGGCAAAATTACGATTGTCACCGGCGGCACCCGCGGCATCGGCAAGGGAATTGCGAAGCGTTTCCTGGAAGAAGGGGCCACCGTTATTATCATCGGCGGAAAAAATAAGGACGACGCCGAACGCGCCGTAGCGGAATTGAGTCCTCTTGGCCCGGTGGAGGCCATGATGGTGGATTTGAGCGATGCGGACGCCATTGAAAAAATGGTGGACAGTGTGGCGGCGAAATATGGCCGGATTGACGTGCTGGTAAACAACGCCGGAATTCAGATCCGCCAGTGGGCGACGGAATTCAAGGTCGAGGACTTCGACAAGGTGATTGACGTCAATATGCGGGCGTATTATCTGGCGTCCCGCTGCGCGGCCCGGTATATGCAGAAGCAGGGCGGCGGCAGCATCGTCTGCATCTCCTCCGGAAACTCCCAGTGCTTCACCAGCCAGCGTTCCGCCTACAACATCTCCAAGGCGGCGGTCAACGGCTTGGTAGCCACGCTGGGCGTGGAATGGGCGCGGTTCAACATCCGGATTAACGCTGTGGCTCCCGGCTATGTAATGACCGAGATGATTCAAAAGGGCATTGACGAGGGCATCATTGACATTGAGAACATTATGAAGGTTATTCCGATGAAGCGTCTGCTTCTGCCGGAGGAAATCGGCAGCAGCGTAGCGTTTTTGGCGTCGGACGAGGCCAGCGGCATCACCGGCCAGACGCTGTTCACCGACGGCGGCTGGAGCAAGGCGGGTCTGCCGGAGAATAAGGATCTGTAAGAACATTCCATTATAACGAGGTCTGGGCGGAATTTGCCCGGACCTCGTTTGCTTTTGAAAAAACGCGGCGCATGGAGTCGTATCCATACGCCGCGCGGCTGTTTGGGTTATGCATCTTTTTTGGGGGGCAGAAGGCCGCGGTCCCTGGCAAGGGCTTCTACACTGCGGTCATAAGTGGCTTCGGCCTCCGGCGAAAAGAAGCAGCCTGGTACGCCTTCGTTGTGGTTCCGGTGGTGGGCGACGCAGGCACAGCATTTGCCGTGACGGGGACAGTCGTAGGTACAGGGGCAGGGCCGGGTGTTGTCACAGGCATTCATGATGGTTTCTCCTTATGTCACAAAATCCATTTTGGGAGGGCGCTCCCGCAACGCTTGGAAAGCGTATTTCAGAATATCACATCAAGCCCTGAAAAGTCAAGGAAGAAACTGGGAATTTTGTCGAATTTCCTCTTGTTTTACGGCGTTTTTCTGAATTTGTCCAAGAGCCTGTTTCACGGCGGGAATTTTCAGCAGAATGACGGTGATTGCCGCCTCTGCCAAAAGATAGCTGTAATTGTAGACGATGGGGTAAACCTTCGTGAGGGATTTTGGGAAATTGTCGGGCATGTAGTCCATCCAGTAGAGATAGCCGCCCAGGGAGTGGAACGCGCCGCGGGCCAGCACCGCCAGTAGATAACCGTACAAAAGGCCGTTTTTCCGCTTCCGCAGCAGACCCGCAAGACCAAGCGCGGCAAAGGCTAAGACATAATCGCAGCAGACTTGGAAGAGGGAGAGAAAATAGGGCTCCTGCAAAAATTGCAGAATGCCGTAAGCAAAGCCCACCAGCGCGCCGGTGCGGACGCCGTACCAGTTGGCGACGAGGACAATAAACAGCATACTGAGCAGCGTGACGGAGCCGCCGTAAGGCAGCTTGAAAACCCGGATATACGAGGTGACATAGGCCAGGGCCATGGCCATGGCGCAGTAAGCCAGACGGCGGGTACTGCCGCCCTTTTGACCGCCGCGGTCGGCCAGGGCTAGACCCGCCGCCACGCAGACGGCCAGCACAGCGACGCTAAGGGCGTAGCCCGCGGGGGTCAGTCCCCCCTCACTGTTTACGAATACTTGCAGCATGGAAAAATCCTCCTTCGTTTTGACCGCGAGTTGGACCGCGCCAATCAAAAAAGCCCCTCCGATGCCGGAAGGGCGAGATACTCCGCAGTCATGCACGGAGGTTATGACGGCTCCCTACGTTGGCATTACCCAAATCAGGTTCACGGGTCGAAGCATCCGCTTCCTCTCAGCCTGCTTACGCAAGCTCCCCAGCTCACAATCGGATGAAATTTATTTTATTTTATCACACTGTCAAAGGATTTGCAAGTTTTTTGTTTGCATTTTTGCAAACGCCCCCAAATTGCCGGTTGCCCCTTTGGGAAGATCATGTTATACTAGGTGCGAACCCTGTCGGAAAAGGAGGCTTTTCCATGAAAGCAAAAGCCGCAGTCAAACGAATTATTGAAACCTTGAAGGGCATTTACCCCGACGCCCTTTGCTCGCTGCAGTACGAAAAGGATTACGAGCTGTTATTTGCCGTCCGGCTGTCCGCGCAATGCACGGACGCACGGGTCAACAAGGTCACTCCCGCGCTCTATGAGCGGTTTTCCACCCTGGAGAGCTTCGCGGAGGCGGACCCGAAAGAGGTGGGGGAATATATCCACTCCTGCGGCTTTTACAACGGAAAGGCGCGGGATATTGTCTCCTGCGCCCAAAAGCTCCTGGCGGAGTTCGGCGGCAAGGTCCCCGGCACTATGGAGGAACTGACCAGCCTTCCCGGCGTGGGCCGCAAAACGGCAAATCTGATTCTAGGCGACGTATACAAACAGCCCGCCTATGTCTGCGACACCCACTGCATCCGCATCACGGGCCGCCTGGGCCTTACGGACGGTTCAAAGGACCCGGTGCAGGTCGAGCGGCAGCTGCGCTTGGTTTTGCCGCCGAAGGAGTCCTCGGACTTCTGTCACCGGATGGTCCTTTTTGGCCGGGATACCTGCACGGCCCGCAGTCCGAAATGTGAGGGCTGTCCCCTGGCTCGGGACTGCGACGAGGCGAAGGCCGCAAAATGAGCCGCTCCATGGATGGGGTCCATTGGCTGGAATCGCTGAAAGGCGTTGTGTCGGACTACGGCGAATTCTGCCGCGCTGCGGAGAGCCTCCCCTGGATGGATGTCCAGGAGTGGCACCGGCGGTGGCAAACGCCTTGCCCGCTGGGACTGATGATTGACGCCTATCGGTTTCCGCCCGGATGTGTCCGGAAAAACCCCATCCAGGCGTATGTCCGGGCGATTCTCTCTGGCATTGGCTTTTGGGAGGAGTGGGAACAGGACTTTTGGGATGCCCCGCAGGCGGAAAGAGCGCGCTGGCTGGCTGAAGGACGTTCTCTCTACGAGAATTACGCAATTGTGCGGGATGTGCGGCTGATCCGGCGAAGCTGGGAAGATCTTGCTGAGGAAATTGCGTATTTTGCCCAGGGAAACCGGCTTGAAAGTTCCCGGCAGAAAGGGTTTATGCAGCAATTGCAGGGGGCGGATGCGCTTGAGATTGGCGGAAGCGGCCCCGGCGACTATATCTATTTGGCCGTAAAGGGCGATGGGATGCTTCTGATTTCCTGCGGGTTTTGGGATTAAAACCGTTTTTGCATGGTGTCTGTGCGAAAGCACAGGCACTTTTTCCGTTCCTGCGTCATATACTGCCCTAAAGGCGGTTTGAAGGCCCCGGCTTTGAAACCGTCCAGATTCTCGCAATATGCAGAGGAGGCAGCCATATGGATGAAAACACGGCCCGTCTGGCCGAACAGCTCCGGCGTAATCCGGCCATGCTCAAATCCCTGATGCAGTCCCGGGACGGTCAAACGCTCATGCAGATGCTCACCCAGGGCGACCAGGGAGCCGGATTGCAGCGGGCGGTCCAGTCCGCCGCACGGGGCGACACCTCGGCCATGGTGCAGATGGTAAACCAGATCATGCAGACGCCCAGCGGCGCGGAACTGGTGGAGCGCATTAACAAAGCAGTCCAGCGGTAAGGGGCGGAAAGGAGGACGGCATGGCGGAATTTGACGACAAACTGAACAGCCTGCTGTCCAACCCGGACGCCATGGCCCAGATTATGCAGCTGGCCCAGTCTTTGGGCGGCGGTTCCGGTGCGCCCTCTGCCCCGGAACCGCCCCAGACTGCACCGCCGGTGCAGCCGCCGTCCTGGGGGCCGCCTCCAGGGGCGGGCGGAGGGGACGGCGGAATTCTCTCTGCTTTGAGCGGCGGGCTGGACCCGAAACTTCTCACCCGACTCCTGCCGCTGATTCAGGAGCTGGGCGGGCAAAAGGATTCCAACGCCCGGCAATTGCTCTACGCCCTGCGGCCCTATTTGAAAGAGGAGCGGCAAGCCAAAATTGAGCGGGCCCTTCAGCTGGCCCGGCTGTTCCACCTTGGCCGGAAATTTCTGGCAAGTTGGGAGGGCTGAGGGATGTATAACCGCTATATCCGCAACGACAACGGGTCTTACAGCCGTATCCCCGAGGAGGAACCCCGTCCGGCGGCGGGCCGGACGGCCCCCGAAGGTTCCCCGCAGAACCGTCCGCCGCCCAGCGGCGCGCCGCCGGAAAAACCGTCCCGGGAGGGACCGCCTCCAGGGCCTCCGCCGGGCGGGCCGCCTCCCGGCGGACAACATCCGGGAGATGCCGGGCCAAGCCCCGCCGGTTCCGGCTGGGAAGCTCCGGGTCCGCCTCCCGGCGGACCGCCGCCAAAAGGACCCCGGCCCGGAAACCGTCCCACGGACGGATTGAGCGGTTTCCTCCGTCATATCCTGGACCAGCTCCACATGGACCATGTGGACACGGGCGATATGCTCCTGCTGATTCTGCTTTTTTTCCTGTTCCGGGAGGACGCTGACGAGGAACTGCTGGTGGCCCTGGGCCTGCTGTTGATTTTGTAACCTTGAAAAACGCCAAAAGGCTTCCGGTTTCCCGGAAGCCTTTTTCTCGTCTGCAATGCTTACGCCTGCTTCGCCAGTTCCGTCAAACGGGTGAAGGCGGCGGCATCGTTTACAGCCAGCTCGGCCAGCATCTTGCGGTTAATTTCAATGCCCGCGGTCTTCAGTCCGTGCATGAAGGTGGAATAGTTCATGCCGTTGAGCTTGCAGGCGGCGGAAATGCGGGTGATCCACAGAGAGCGGAAGTCTCTCTTTTTCAGCCGGCGGCCAGTATAGGCGTAGCTGAGGGACTTCATCACCGCCTGGTTTGCTACGCGGAAGTGCTTGGACTTGGAACCCCAATAGCCCTTCGCGAGCTTCATGATTTTATTTCTTCTCTTGCGCGTCATCATCGCGCCCTTGACTCTAGCCATTTGTAAAAGCCTCCTATTCCGTCTTACTTATAAGGGATCATCTTCCGGACCGCATCGGCGTTGGTCACGTCGGCATAGCCTCCGGCGCGGAGACGGCGGGTCCGTTTCGTATCTTTCTTGGTGAGGATATGACGCTTGAAGGCTTTGGCGCGCTTTACCTTGCCGGTCTTGGTGAGGTTGAATCTCTTTTTCGCGCCGCTATGAGTTTTCAGTTTAGGCATAGCAATTGGCTCCTTTCGAGTGTAGATAAATAAAACGTCTGGATGTTTCCGTCCCTTACTTGCCCGCAGGCTTGGGGGAGAGGAAAATGGACATCATACGCCCTTCCAGTTTGGGGGGGCGGTCGAGGTTCGCGCTCTCTGCGCACTGTTCCGCGAAGCGGGTCAAAAGATCCCGCCCAATGTCGGTATGGGCCATTTCGCGGCCGCGGAAGCGGACGGATACCTTGACCCGATTGCCGTCAGCGATGAACTTCAAGGCGTTGCGGAGCTTTGTGTTAAAATCTCCGATATCGATGCCGGGGGACATTCGGATTTCCTTGATCTCCACCACATGCTGATTTTTCCGGGCTTCCTTTTCCCGTTTGCTCTGCTCGAACCGGAACTTTCCGTAGTTCATCAGCTTGCATACGGGAGGTTTGGCCTGGGGCGAGATCTTGACAAGATCCAGATTCTGTTCCTCCGCGATGCGCATCGCCTGGGCGGGGGGCATCAGGCCGAGCTGTTCGCCCGTGGGGCCGATCAGCCGAATCTCCGGATCACGAATATCCTCATTCAGCTCATGCACTTGCTTACTAATGGTCAAAGCACCTCCATCCTAAAAATCACAAAACGCGGGTACCACACCGGCGCCCGCGCAACAACAAACCGCCTGAATTCGGCAGCTTCTTCGTCGTTGTTGACCTCTTTGCCAGCGGCGGGAGGTGAGGCGGATGCACACGGCCTTCTTTGTTTTGCTGGCTTAGTGTACCACCTTTTCCCCCCTTTGTCAAGGAGAATTTTCCCGCAGGTCCGGCGTGGGAGGTATGAGAGCGGAAGGCGTACGATATAGGGAAGGGTTCTGTCAGCGGGCCGCGAGATATGCGGAAAGGGACCAGCTGCGCCAGTCTCTGCACTGCCGGCGGGCGGTGTCTTTTCGCTGTTCCAGAAGGGAGGACAGGGGTTCGTCCGCGTGACTCAACCAGTCGCCCTGGTATTTGCTGAGGTAGGTATAGGGGTCCAGGCGTTCCAGCTGGGAGAGCGTGTCATAGGAGAGACTATATGTCAAATAATGGATGTCAATTGCAAAGCTCTCGTGGTTCAAATAGCGGTCCACCTGGTTTTTGGAAACCAGATAGTCAACCGGGATGCAGTTGATGATCAGCCAGCCCGCAAGGGCCGCGGGAAAGGCAAAGCGGCAGAAATGAACGTCTGGTTTTGCGATTTTTACTGCCGCCGCCAGGAAAAACAACGCCATCATAACCATGCCCCAGTAGGTCATAAAACGCTTGAAGCTCAGGCCGTAGGCAGTTACATAAAGGGTCATGCGCCAAGCGGCGGAAGCCAGGAGGGTGAAGCTCTCCGCCGTCAGGAGGGCGGCCAGAATGCGGACGATTTTCCAGGATTTTTCGCCTTTGCGCGAGAACGTCAGCGACGTTAGAAGTACGCTTAGATTGATGGCGGTGACACCCACCATTTGAAAAAAACCGCTCCGCGCCCAGTCCGCGTAACGGATGTTACGCTCTGCCAGATAGGCGGGACCCCCAAATAGTCCGGCGGATTGCACTGCCAGGAAAAAGAGATATAAAATGTCCAGGGCAGTCAGAAGCGCTGCGAATAAAAGGCCGTCTGCGGCGGGGAGGGTTCGGGCTTTGGGCGGCTCTGCGCGCTGGACGCCGAGACTGTATAGAAGGCTGAAGGCAAAGGGGGTTAAGAGCAGGGCCCAGAACAGGTTGCCCAGAGCGTCCGTGAAATGGGACCGAATGAAATTCTGAAGGTCTGCCGTCGCGGCGGCAAAGAGGGCGTCTGCCGAGGAGAGGAGCGGCAGTAAAAAGGTTATCAGAATCAGCGAACCGACGGTTCCGGCGATGAGGGCGGCGGCGTGTTTGGAAGGGCCTTTTTTTGAAAGGGGCGACATTGCCGCAAAGGTGGACCATAGGTTTCCGAACAGACCGCGCAGAAACCGCTGCATTCTCTCCAGGGGCATTGCGGGATTCCACCAAGGTAATAGGGATGCGTCTGAAAAGAGGTGGATGGGCACCAGAATTACCAGCGCGAGCAGGTTCCAAAAACGGAAGTACCAGTTGGAGCCAAGGGCGAAGGTTAAGGCGAGGAACAGATTGACGAATAAAAGCGGGCGGCTGTGTTTCAGGAGTGTCTTGCCCTTCCAAAAATAAAGTAATATATACCAGGTAATTATACAGAACGTTAAACCGGCGGCAGGGCTGCGCCAAAGAGCATTGTCCACAAATAAAAGACACCAGCCAAAGGTCAGCAGCAGAAACAGACGGCAGCGGGGAATTTTTTCCTGGGGAATGGTTGATTTTTGGACAGGCTTCGCCGGCCCTCCCGACGGCAGGGCGTTTTCAAATTCATTCATATGCAGTTCTCCTATCTTGGCTGTCCACACATAGCGGACAGTAATTTATAAGGCATCGGATTTACAGGCTTGCCCAGTCAGAGGGGGCGGTGAGGACAATTAGGATCAGAGCCAACAGAAAAAAGATAAACAGAAGGCTCAACACTTCCAGGAGTAATTTGAAATATTTCATGGGTTATCCTCCACGTACTCCAAAATATCGCCGGGCTGACAGCTCAAGGCGGCGCAGATGGCCTCCAAGGTCGAGAAACGGACGGCTTTTGCTTTGTTGTTTTTTAATATGGAGAGGTTTGCCAGGGTAACGTCAACTTTTTCGGAGAGCTGGGAGAGCGTCATCTTGCGTTTGGCCAGCATGACATCCAAATTTACAACGATCATACGTCACCTCAAATCGTCAGATCATTTTCGGCTTTCAGTTCCGCGGCCTGACGGAATAGGGCGGACATTACCAGACAAAGGAGTCCGGCCATGGCAAACAGAGGGACGAACAGGGCGTTGTAGCTGGCTAAAGGCTGAACGGAATGGTAGTGGCAGACGCTGAAAACGACGCGAATCAAAGCCGCTGTGGCGATGGTGAAACAGCAGACGGCGGCACGGTTCAGGCTGACGGCGTTTTCGATGGAAAAGGGGTTGCCGCGCAGGATGGTTGCCAGGACGCGCCGGGCTTGTTTAAGAATGATGGCGGTCTGAATACCGGAGAATACCAGAAACAGGGCAAGAACAACGTGAGGGGTGTCCATTTCAAACCAGCCGTTCAACCAAATAATGGCAGGAGCCACATAAGCGGCCATGACTATGTCATCTTCGCCGGGAAAGAGCAGAGCGGCGAAATAATTTTGTACGCCTTGCAGCAGACTGGAGTCCTGGTAAACCAGGACAATTGCGGGAATCAGGTATAAAATGATGATGTTGCATACCAGAGCAATCATTAACAGAACGTTCAGGACCCGCGCAATTTTCTGGACCATGAAGCATCTCCTCCTTTATGGGGTATCCTACCATGACTGTTATCGTTTGTCAATTCTTTTTTATTGAAAAACAATAAATATTTTTCGTTTATCAACGAGGACCCCGTACGGCCCGCGCAGAGAGACGAGAAAATTTTGCAGCATGGCAAGAGGAAGAGACAAACATTGACATTCCCAGTTCGTTACAGTATAATGCAAAACACTCCGGCATAAATTGCAGGAGGAAGGCGCAGAGAAGAAAGGAGGTCATAGGAGGGAAACTTCCTATCAGGTCCCCGTAGAGGGGATGCGGCAGCATAAAGCGGCGGAGCTGCAAAGAGCTGCCCAGGAAGCGCCAGACCGCGCCCCAAAAAGGGGACAGCAGAAAGATTCCGCATAACCTTCGCGTCCCGACCCCGTCCCCCCGCAGGGAGTGGGGGATTCTCAAGGGGGAGCCCGCTCCCCCTTGACGTGGCGGCAGAAGGAATGGAGCGGGCGGAGTCCTCGCCGGAGGCGGGGACGCAGCAGAGCGGAATTTCTTCTGCCGCGGGGACGAGGTGGGGGGTTCAGACGGACAGGTCTGGGATCGAGTGTTTCGGCGGGTGCCCTCCCGTGGCGGCGGACGCGTGACATGGCCTACAAATATGCGGGCAACCGCAAAACAGAAAGACCATGACCGCCTATCAAATGACAGATGACTGCGCGTTTGTCCTTTTGAAATCATCATTCAGGAGGATCAATCTCTTATGTGTGGAATTGTAGGATTCGTGGGACGGGAAGAAGCGGCCCCCATTCTCTTGGAGGGCCTCCGGCAGATGGAATACCGGGGCTATGACTCCGCTGGAATTGCTGTCCGCTCACCGGAAAAAGGTTTGCAAGTGAAAAAATCCAAAGGCCGCCTGCAAGCTCTGGCAGACCTGACCCACAACGGCGCGGACTTATCCGGCCCCTTGGGCATCGGCCATACCCGCTGGGCAACCCACGGCGAACCCAACGACGTGAACGCACACCCTCACGTCAGCGAAAACGGAGCCATTGCCCTCGTTCATAACGGCATCATTGAAAACTACCTGGAAATCAAAGAACAACTGACCCGGCAGGGCGTTACCTTCGCTTCCGACACGGACACGGAAGTAGTGGCGCAGCTTCTGGAATTCCATTACCAGGAATGCGGCAGCGTCCTGGAGGCAGTAGGGCGCGTTTTGCGGCGGATTGAGGGCTCTTATGCCTTCGGCATCATCTGCTCCGATTACCCAAACGCCCTGATTGCAGCCCGAAAAGACAGTCCCCTGATTCTCGGCTACGGCAAAAACGGGAACTTCATTGCCTCCGATGTGACGGCGATTATCAAACACACCCGGGACGTGGCCTATATGAACGACGGCGAAATAGCCGTTCTGACGGAAAACAGCATCGACGTATTTGACGCGGAGATGACGCCGCTGGAAAAAGAACACAGTTTTATTGAATGGGACGTGACGGCGGCGGAAAAATGCGGCTACCCCCACTTCATGTTCAAAGAAATCCTGGAACAGCCGGAGGCGGTGCGGAAAACCGTCTCACCCCGCATTCGGGACGGGCGGATTATACTGGACGACATCACGCTGACTGCGGACTACGCAAAAAGCATCTCTCACATCTATATGATTGCCTGCGGGTCCGCTTACTACGCGGGGTCCGTTGCAAAATACGTCTGGGAGCAGCTGCTGCGGCGTCCGGTGGAGGTGGTCCTGGCCTCGGAATTCCGTTACAGCAATCCGCTGGTGGACGAACATACCCTGGTCATCGCCATCAGTCAATCCGGCGAAACCCTTGACACCATGGCGGCCCTGCGGGAAGCCAAACGGCTCGGCGGTCGTACGCTGGCGGTCTGCAATGTAGTAGGCAGCTCCATTGCGCGGGAGGCTGACGATGTGCTGTATACCTGGGCGGGGCCGGAAATCGCAGTGGCAACCAGCAAGGGGTACTCTACGCAGCTGGCCGCGCTGGATTTAATCGGGCTGTACCTGGCGGACCTGCTGGGAACCGTCAGCCGGGGGGAGTATGCCGAAATTCTGACGGAATTGCAGGCTCTGCCGGAGAAAATGCAGCGGTATTTGGAACACTACGAGGAAACGCAATACTACGCCTCGCTGTACTTCAACCACGATTCCATTTTCTTCATTGGACGAAACCTGGATTTTGCCATGGGATTGGAAGGGTCGCTGAAGCTGAAGGAAATCAGCTACATTCACTCGGAGGCGTATGCTTCCGGAGAGCTGAAGCACGGCACGATTTCTCTGATTGAACCGGGGACGCTGGTGGTGGCCCTGGGAACGCACAAGCCGCTGTTTGACAAGGCGATGAGCAATGTGGTGGAAGTCAAGGCGCGGGGGGCGACGGTACTGGCCGTGACGACGGAAGAATTCCGGGAAAAAATGGAGAAGACCGCCGACGCGGTGATTACCATTCCGGAAACTCACCGGCTGTTGCAGCCCTCCCTGGGGATTGTGCCCCTGCAATTATTTGCCTACTATGTCGCGTTGCAGCGGGGATGCGACATCGATAAACCCCGCAACCTTGCTAAATCCGTTACCGTTGAATAAAAAGCAGCGTCGGGCTTCCAAACGGAAGCCCGACGCTTTTCTATGCAAAATTTCATGGAAAACCGATTTAATCCATGCTGAGAATTTCATCCGAGGCCGCGAGAGCATACTTTACAACCAGTTTCTGGGTGGTCTGATAAACGTCGTCCCCCATCCGCATGACCGGCGCGGAGACGCTGACGGAGAAAATGGCCCTGCCGCCAAGGCCCGTAACCGGCGCGGCAACGCAGCGCAGGCCGGAGCAGAATACTTGGTCGTCAAAAGCAAAACCGTCCCTGCGAAT
This sequence comes from uncultured Oscillibacter sp., assembly GCA_910589315.1. Classification (GTDB taxonomy): domain Bacteria; phylum Bacillota; class Clostridia; order Oscillospirales; family Oscillospiraceae; genus Oscillibacter. Next base: position 58,266 of record CAJUTB010000014.1, read on the forward strand.
CTGGTGCATTTGCGAAAGAAAGGCTTCATAGGACATACCGAAGTCCTTGGCATTGTTCTGGTAGACCCATTGCAGGCCGGTGTCGCTCAAGTCGGCCAGAAGCACCTGGCCCAGACCGGTCGTATGAGCCGGATAGGAGGCGTTCAGCTCGAAATTGGGACGCAGCACATGGGGACAGTCCACCCGGTGAATATAGGTGACGCGGTCACAGTTCAAAATACCCAGGTTCACCGTCTCGCCGGTTTCCCGCCCAAGGGCCTCCATGTTTTTGATGACAATGCGGCGGCAGTCATCCAGATAGCCGCGTTTGCTGCCAAGGGAAATGAATTTGGGGCCAAGACGGTATTTCTTGGTCTCTTTATTCTGAAAAAGCGCGCCTGTAAACTCCAAAGTCTGAACGATCCGATAGACGGAGCTTTGGGGCATATCAATTTGATTTGCAATTTCCTTGATTCCGATTTCCTGCCGGTCGCTTGCGAAACAATCCAGAATGTCAAAAGACTTTAACAGGGTTGACGTGAACAAATTGTTGTTCATAGGCCGGGTCCCCTTTCCGTACTTGCCGTTTTTTTACTAAAACCCAGTATAGCACAAATCGGCCGATTTGCAAGGGAGAAAATCGCTTATGTGACACGGATTGCGCGGGTATAGCATTTGTTGACGCACAAACGGCAGCCGGTACAGCGACTGGAGTCGATCTGTGCGCCGCCCCTTTGGAGGGTAATGGCTTTTTGCGGGCAGAGGACGGCGCAGGCTCCGCATGAAATGCATTTTTCCAGTACAATGGTTACGGACATCTGGTTTTACGTCCTTCCTAATAGCATTTTCAAAATAATAGTACAATATAATTCCGTAAAAATCAATAGAAATCTTCCAGAAACGGAATTTTCTGCCGGGAAAATCAATATCGTTATAAACATATTTTCTGATTTTTGTGGTATAAAACTGTAAAAATAGCACAGATATTGTGCTGATTTGTGAAAAATCTATAAATTGAATTAAAATTTTTTTACAAGACAAAATTCCAAATAGTGAAATCGCTTATTGAAAATGTTGAAAAAAAGAGGTATATTCAATTTAGCAATAATCCCGGTTGGGAAACTACGGGAAGATAGAATTCAGAATCTTGATCAGGAGGAAGCAATTATGAGGACCCAGGAACAATATTTGGAAAAGCTGAAGGGGATGCGGCCTAACATCTACCTGGACGGCGAGAAAATCGGCCGGGACGACCCCCGCGTGATTCGGGCGAGTTCCGCGATCCGGATGACGTTCAGCGTGGTGAACAACCCGGAATATGACGGACTGATTACGGCAACCTCGCATATCACCGGAAAAACCATTAACCGTTTTACCCATATCCACCAGTCCCAGGAGGACCTGCTGAAAAAACAGGAGCTGACGCGGAAAATCTGCGGGCAGTGCGGCGGCTGCGTACAGCGGTGCATGGGCATTGATATGATGAACGCGCTGTCCTCCGTGGTGAAGGACGTGGACGCCAAATATGGAACGCCGTACTATGACCGCTTCCTGAAATTCCTGGAATACTTCCAGGAGAACGACCTGGTTTGCGCCGGTTCCCAGACGGATACCAAGGGCGACCGCGCGGCGCGGCCCTCGGAGCAGTGGGACCCGGATCAGTACCTGCATGTGGTGGAACGCCGCCCGGACGGCGTGGTGGTGCGCGGCTGCAAGGTACATAACACCATGGCCCCCTATGCGGACGAACTCATCGCCCTGCCGACACGCGTGATGGGACCGGACGAGAAAGATTATGCCATAGCGTTTGCCATCCCGGCGGACACGGAGGGCGTGTATCTGATCGCCCGGGAGGCGTTCTCCCAGACGCGGGAACCCAACCTGGACGCGCCGATCACCTCCGCGGGCGACCTGGAGAGCATGACCGTTTTTGATAACGTGTTTGTTCCCAACGAGCGGATCTTCCTGAATGGAGAAGTGGATTTCGCGGGACAGCTGGCGCTGCGCTTCGCGCTGTACCACCGTCATTCCTACACCGGCTGCAAGCCCGGTATTGGGGATGTGATCATGGGCACGACGGCCCTGCTGGCGGATTATCAGAACATCAAGAAGCAGAGCCACGTGAAAGAGAAGCTGGCGGAGATGATCAGCGTGGCGGAGCTGACGTATGCGGCGGGCATTGCGGCGGCGGTGAAGTCCAGCAAGGCCACCTCTGGGACCCAGGTGCCCAACGTGATTTTCGCCAACGTGGGACGGCGGCACGCGGGCCACAACATCTATCACGAATTTAACTCCCTGTGCGACGTGTCCGGCGGCCTCCCGGCGACGGTGCCCCAGACAAAGGAATACAACAACCCGGAAATTGGAAAGTTTGTGCAGAAATATGTGACGCGGCGGAAAGGCGTCTCGTCCGAAGACTGCTACCGCGCGTTCCTGCTGGCAAACGATCTGCTCTGCGGCGAATACAGCTCGGTGATTTTCCAGGTGGCCGGCGTCCACGGCGGCGGATCTCCGATTATGGAGGATATTGCGATTCTTGGTTCCTACGACCTGAAATCCAAGATCAACATTGCCAAGCATTTGGCGGGCATTGAGGTTACAGACGAGACATAAAAATTTCCGGCGCGAGCCGGAGTGTGACGAAAAGGGGTAAAATTTTATGGATTTTGCATTGACAAACGAGCTGAAAATGGCTCAAAAAATGTACCGCGAGTTTGCGGAGAACGAAGTGAAGCCGATTGCAGAGGAGATTGACGAGGAGGAGCGTTTTCCGGCGGAAACGGTGGAAAAACTTGCAAAATATGGATTTTTAGGGATTCCGTATGCGAAGAAATACGGCGGCCAGGGCGGAAACAATATGGCCTATGCGATGGCGATTGAGGAGCTGTCGAAGGCGTGCGGCACGACGGGAACCATTGTCGCGGCGCATACGTCGCTGTGCTGCAACCCCATTCACGACTGGGGTACGGAAGACCAGAAAATGAAATATCTGCCGGACCTGCTCTCTGGACGGAAGCTGGGCGCGTTCGGTTTGACGGAACCCGGCGCGGGTTCCGACGCTTCGCGGCAGCAGACCACGGCGGTTTTGGAAGGGGACCATTACATTCTGAACGGTTCCAAGTGCTTTATCACGAACGCGTCAGAAGCGGGCGTGTTCATTGTGCTGGCGATGACGAACCCGAAGGCGGGAAACCGCGGCATTTCGGCGTTTATCGTGGAGAAGGATTTCCCTGGTTTTTCCATCGGTAAGCATGAGAAGAAAATGGGCATCCGCGGCAGCGCGACCTGTGATTTGATTTTTGCGGACTGCGTGGTCCCGAAGGAAAACCTTCTGGGCAAGGAGGGACAGGGCTTCAAGGTTGCCATGCAGACGCTGGAAGGCGGCCGCGTGGGCGTGGCGTCCATTGCGCTTGGCATTGCCGAGGGCGCGATCAATGAGGCGGTGAAGTACACCCAGGAACGCGTGCAGTTCGGCAAGCGGCTGAGCCAGTTCCAGAACACACAGTTCCAATTGGCGGATATGCAGACGAAAACCGACGCGGCCCAAATGCTGGTGTACCGCGCGGCGTCTGCGAAGGACAGCCATGACCCGAAGCTGGGGCTTTATTCCTCCATGGCAAAGCTGTTTGCGTCCGAGAACGCCAGCGATGTGACGCGGCGGGTGGTGCAGCTGTTCGGCGGCTACGGCTATACCCGCGAGTATCCTGTGGAGCGCATGATGCGCGATGCAAAGATTACTGAGATTTACGAGGGCACTTCCGAAGTTCAGCGTATTGTGATCTCCGGCCAGATGGGCCTGAAATGAGTAGGAGGTAAAGGTTAACATGAAAATTATTGTTTCGATCAAGCAGGTACCGGATACCTCCGGCAAGGTGGCAGTGAATCCGGACGGCACTTTGAATCGTGCGTCTATGCAGACCATCACGAACCCCG